>NZ_JBQQBT010000034.1:0-53353 GCF_052245835.1 Streptomyces sp. 8N114
GCTTCGCAGACACGACGCGACGCCGCTACGCGGCGTAGGGCTGGCCCCCTCCGGGGTCCAGCCGACCCCTCCGGGGTCGAGGCCCCGGCCTCCGGCCGGGGCCAACCGGGCCTGATCGTCTGTGGATTCGCCTGTTCCGGTCTGCGGGTTAGCTTGGGGCTGAGGTAAATGAGTGTCCCCTCCGGGGCCACTCATTGGCGGGCTACAAGGAGGGGTAGGGGTTGCCCGCTCGGTTTCCTGAGTATGCATACCGGGGTTGGTTTTGGTCTCTGGAAACACTCCCCCGCAGTCTCATGCGGCTTTCCATGAAGCTGCCCTGATGCCGAATCAAGTATGCACCCGAGGGTCGGTATTGGGGACGGGGACACTGCCCACGCAGTCGAGTAAAACTTGCCTGGGTAGTTTGGACGCCCCGTCAAAAGACCGCTTGTTTCACTGTGATGAGCAACGGAATTACCGGCGGCGCCCTTCGTGAGGTTCAGCATTCGCCCTTTCGGTGAAGCATTCCCACCAGAATTTTAGTATCAGGCGTTCCGAAGGGCCCGGAATTCTATGGGCAGTGGCATTCACAGTCCCATACAAGAGGGTCCGGGACGTAGTTGAGCACGGCACCCGGGACCGAACCGGCCCTTATAGGGGCGTGGCCAAGCCACGGAACGCCATTCCAGTCAACTGCTCCTGGCGCCCCTTGCACGCATCTTTCGCGCAAGGTTGTGCCGGGGTCAGCCGAGTCTGCTGAAGGCCCAGCGAAGTAATTCCTGGTCAGGTCTGGCCCGCCCGGTCCGTTGGAGGGCTGTGAGGGTGTGGGCTGTGAGTCGGGCCCAGTTGCGGAAGTTGCCGTGCGCTGCGTGGCGATCGGCGTAGGCGATGTCCTCGGGATCGGTCCTGCTCCAGACGGGGTGGTACAGCGGGATGACCTGTTGGACTTCCGCCATCGTGAGCTTTTTGAGGTGCTGCCAGATGAAAATGCGGGAGGAGAGCATCGGTTCCTTTCGCAGCACGCTGTGCGCGCCCTCGCCTCCGGCGAAAAGGATCGCGATCTGCGTGTAGGGATTGTCCCAGGCGAACCGGAAGTACTCGAAGGTCTCTCGGTTGAGCCATTGTGCTTCGTCGACGACGAGCGTACGCGGCTGCGAGGCGAGAGAGTCCAGAAGGAGCCGGTCGAACTCGGATGGATGACGCGGGGGTTCGCCTGGCAGGCCGAGCGCGGCGAAGAGTTCGTGCCGTACCGCGCGGGCGGTGGGACGGGCGCGGAAGGTGATCCGGCAGACTTCCTCGCCCTGGGCTGCTTGGAGTTCGCGCAGGCAGACGTTGGCAGCGAGGGTCTTGCCGACGCCGGCCGGGCCGTGGAGGCACATCATGGCTCTGGCCTCGATTGTGTCGGCGATGTTCTCCCTGGCGGCCAGCAGGGCGCGGGTTGTCACGACCGCGGCGTCGGGGAGCTGCGTGTAGTGGTCGGTCTCCCGTGGGGGCAGCTGGCTGGTCATCACTCCTCCTCCCCGCCGGGTTGGGCTTTGTGTGTGCGGTGCAGGCTGGGTGGGGTGTTCCAGTCTTTGGGTGGTGGTGCGGGCGGGATGAGGTCGGGGAGGGCGAGGGCGTTCATGTCGCTGTGGGCTGTGATTTCGAGTTCTTGGTCGGCTTCGGCTGCTGTCACGGTGCCCAGGCGCTGTGGTGGTGTGGGGGTGGTGGCGGGGGCGAAGCGTTGCCGGCGCAGGGCTTGAGCTTTCTTGGTCTCCTCGCGCAGTCGGCGGGCCCTGGCTGTGCGGGTGCGCCGTAGTGCGTCGAGTTGTTCGGGGGTGGCGGCGTCGGCGAGGTGGGCGGAGCCGAGGTGGTTGCCGGCGGGGTCGAAGATTTCGATCTCGTGGTCGTGGTGGGGCATGTAGCGGATGCGGACGCTGCGTCCGGCTTGGCCGGCCATCCATGCGCCGATGTAGTCACGGCCCTTCCAGCGCACTCCGTGGCTGGTCAGTTTCCGGGTTCGGCCGTCGTCTTCCAGCATCAGGCCCCACAGAGCGGTTTCGGGGAGGTCGGAGAGGGGGGTGGGGTCGCTCTGCCATGCCTCGATAGGGGTGTGGCCGGTCAGGCCGTCAGGACGGTGGGTGGTGTTCCACCACGTCGTCCAGGCCAGGACCTCGGCGGTGAACTCGGTGAAGGCCAGGGGCGGGGGGTCATCGGGGTTGGCGGGCTTCTTCTTTCGGTGCCGGGGTGCGGCGGTGGTGGTGTGACCGGGCAGGGCGGCGAAGAGCATGCGGTCGGCCGAGCGGTTGAGGTTTTCCACCGTGCCTTTCAGGTGCGGGCTGTAGGCGGGCAGGTCATCGACCCTGGCGCCGAGGGTGCCGAATACGCCCAGGACCGTCCTTGAGAGGAAGTCCTTGCCTCTGTCGATGCGCACCGCTTCGGGGATGCCTCCGGCCGGGCCGTACGGGCCGGTGCGCAGGATCGCGGCGCGCAACGCGGCCAGGATCGAGGCACGGGACGGCTGACCCGGTGTGACAGCGGTGCCGGTGATGGTCTTGGTCGCGACATCGATGAACCAGGTCACCCACGGGCGCACCAGCTCCCCGCCGGCATCCACCAGGAGCGGCGCCTGGACGTGGTCGGCCTCCCAGGTGTGGTTGCGCCACAGCCGGGGCCGCTTGCCGAAGACGTCATGGGCGCGGGCCGCCTCCGGGCTGCGGGCCAGAGCGGCGCGTTCCCCGGCAGTCAGGTCACGGCGCACCGCGCGCAGGAACGTCGAGAGCGACGGCACCGGATCCAGCACCGGTACCGCCTGGGCTGGTGCCCCTCCCGGAACGGTGGGGGCAGGCTCTCCTGCTGCTTCCCGGGCGCGGGCGGTCAGTTGCCGGTGCACTGCAGAGGCGTTTCCCTTCCAGTACGCCAGCAGCACCCGTACCTCGGGCGTGACCTCGAACCGGTCTCCCGTTCTGAGGCCCGGACGGGCCGCCGCGTCCGGGTCGGCTTCGGCCTGTGCGAGCCAGCGCCACACCGTCCGCTCCGAGACTCCCAGACACTCCCCCGCCAGCCGCACATGCCCCCGTGAGAGCCGGCCCTGCCCGCGCAGCAGGAGCAGCTGCTGCACAGCGGGCCCACGCAGCACGGTCAGCCCGGGGCCCTCTGGTGGTGCGCCGACTGGATGCTCGGCTCACCGCGCTTCGGCGGCGCCGTGGCACGGGTACCCGTCATCACCCTGTCCGCCCTACTCGCCGGTTGCGCCCTCGCCGCGTCGCTGCACGCGCACTCCGCCGAACTCGAAGCCTGCGCCGCCCGCCGCATGGGACACTGAGCCCTTTCCATCCTCAGCCTGAGCTGGCCAAAGGTCAAAAACTGCTTTCGACCGGGCAGTGACGCGACAGACTTGCGGTATGACAGCCGCAATCATCTCCGCCAGCGCGAGCATCGTCGTCGCTGTGCTTGCCTTCTTGCTCGGTCAACGAGCCCAGATCCGCCAGGAGAGACGAGAAGCTCGGCTCGCCCGTGTCAACAGCCAACTGCGTGAGCTGTATGGCCCCATGAACACCCTTGTGCAGACAAACGAGCAGATTTGGGAAGCGCTGCGTGCAACTTTCCTTCCTCCACGCGACCAACGCGCGGCGAGCGCAGGTTCAGACGAATGGACCCTCTGGAGGAACCAGGCACTCATGCCCACGAATCGAAAGCTCCGCGATCTTATAATTGATCACGCCGACTTGGTCATCGAGTCAGAATTCCCACAACCTCTTCGTGATTTTTGCGCACACGTCCTGTCACTGGAGGTCGAAATTTCTTCCGAGCCGGAAAGACTAGCGAGGCGTGCCCTTATCCCGCACCCGGGTGATGAATTTGTTCACTACGTCCGGACATCTTTCGATCAACTGAAGGCTCGCCAGCAGGAACTGCTGGGATCGACAATGTGACTCAATAGCACCGTCAGCTCAAATCTTGCGCACTGGACATCAATCTTCTTTCCTTCAGACATAGTGGGCAGCAAGACAAGCCTTCCAGGTAGCTACTCACGGGCCACCCCTGCGCCTCTTCTTCTCTTCTCTTCATGCACGCCTGACTGGTCAATCTGCAATTTAGGCGCGAGTGCTCTTTATACAAGCCAAGGCGGCAGCACTCCAGTCCACCCAATCCGCTGACCATTGTGCCGTGCAGTGGGAGCCTCTTCAGCCCGAAGAGCTTCTGTAGCGCCAGGGCTTCAATCAACTCCTGCGTCAGGAAATTCCCTTCGCCCCAGTTGACGGAGGCCTGCTGCGCGCGCCCGGACCCGTCGAAGCAGATTACGGAATAGTACTCGGTCGGTAGAAATGGCTTCTTTTGCCCAAGTTTAAGCCGCTCAATATCTTGACGTAACGCCAGGACGTGGGCATTGTAAGCTTGCCTCAAGTTGCAGGAATCGGGAAAGTATGCAATGACTTCCTCGATAAACTCACGCGGATATGCGTGAACTGCGACGAGGAGGACTATGCGTTCAAGTGGGACGTTGCTGGCGAGGTGGCGCAACTCCCATTTCGTGTGATCTCCCTCGTGTAGCTGAATTACGATCAGGGAGGCTCTGGAAGCAAAGGTTCTGACCGCATGCCTCCATTCCTCATCTGCGGCGTAATGACGTGCTGCACCCGGATGCGCAAGCCTTTCTCCCGGTCTTCCGAGCGCAACGACTTCGCCGTATGCGCGTTTCAGTACCAAACACAGGAACTCCTCCTCCGTAAATGCGTCAATTGAATGGCGCATATCAATCTCCGCGTACTGGAACTTCGAGGCTCTGACGTCCGTCCCGAAAGTGCGGAGGTAAAGGACAAAATCCTCGGGTAGCTCAGAGGGAGATTCGTAACGTTTCGCCGCAATCGCGCGCCTAAAACGACCAACTTTATAGGCCGTCTCGTGAAAAGAGATGAGCTGAAGGATGGCGACGATGACGAGCATCGAAAACAAAAGGTACCGGGGAGATCTTTCCATCCAGCTGCCATCGCTTACATACCGCGCGACCCCCTCACTGTAAAGTAGGCAGAATATAATAAAGCCGCCAGGATCCCTTACGGCTCGCGCGAGACGCTGAAGTACGGTGCTGCAGATCGCGGCAGACGCCTTTCGAAACCACCCTGGCATTGCGCCTCCATCGCACGGCCGTAGTCGTGAGTACAAGGTGTTGCCGACCAACTCTGTGCCACAGCAGGAGGTTTCCAGAGGCTCCGTGCACCTCGGAAATCCGGACTCCCGTGAACCCTCTGCCAGTCTGATGACACAAGTTCGTCGTCAGCGAAGATCCTCCTGATCGCTACTCCCCATGCGTACGACAGCTTGACCACCACAGCGCCGCCCCCGATGTGCCAGCTGCCACGCCTGGAACACATTGTGGTGGCCATGGTCATCTATGTCAGCCGAACTTCAGAACGACAAAGGACGACTGCTACCCTCTTGGCCCGAAACAGTCTGGTTTTCGGGTCATTCGTTCGGTTTAAGTGATCTGGTGGGAACACGCGGCATCCGCGCCCATCGCCGGAAGCAGCATCCGCGGGGCGGCCGGGTTTCACCGCCAGGTCGTCCATGTGGGGCGTCGGCGAACGGGCCGGAGCGTTCGATGATCATCGCGAGGGCCTGGTCGCGGGGCGGTGTCCACGGTCTGGTGCTCGGTGTCAGTGACGTTCCCAACCCGCCTTGGTGGCACGGCAGTTGGCGTGACAGTGGAGTGAAGGCCCTGGTAGACGGGTTCACGACCTAGATCACCCGTGCCGGCCAGAGGCTTCACGTGCTTGTTTACCCTTCTGGACTTGACCTGTCCAGCTCGCACCTTCGCGTCCTGACCGCCCGCATCCGTGACCGCCGCCGGGAGATCGGGAGCCGATGGCGACGGCTGAGCGCCGGCCGACAGGCACTCCTCACCCTCGCCCACCTGCGCAACGGGCATCCCTACGCCCAGCTCGCGGCAGGGTTCGGCATCGGCACGACCACGGCTTACCGGTACATCACCGAAGCCGTCGACCTGCTGGCAGCCCTGGCACCCACGCTCGAACAAGCCGTCCGCGACGCATCGAGGAAGGCGTTCGTCCTGCTCGACGGCACGCTCCTGCCGATCGACCGGATCGCCGCCGACCGACCGTTCTACTCGGGCAAATGCAAGAAGCACGGCATGAACGTCCAGGTCCTGGCCGACCCGGCCGGACGCCTACTGTGGGTCTCGCCAGCTCTGCCGGGCGCCGTTCACGACATGCGTGCCGCACGCGAGCACGGCATCCTGGACGCACTGGCCACGGCGGAGGTCAACTGCTGGGCCGACAAGGGCTACCAGGGCGCCGGCTCGGCTGTCAGCGTGCCGTACCGAGGCCCCAGGGAGCACCTGTCCGGCGGTCAGCAGGCCGTCAACCGCTCGCACGCCAAGATCCGAGCCCTCGTCGAACCCGCCATCGCCACCCTCAAGACCTGGCGACTCCTCCGCAAGCTGCGATGCTCGACCACCCGCATCACCAGCCTCGTTCAAGCGGTTCTCACCCTCCACCTCACCTGCTCAAACTGAGGTTGGAAAAGGCTCAGTGTCTCCTTCGACTGCAAGGACCAGAACACCTGCTACTCCAACCCTCCGACGCCCGGGGGCGTTCCGTTCCCCGGTGGACGGGTCGCTGTCGACTTCGCCGAGGTACCGCCCGGTTCCACCGTGACCATCAGGGTTCTCGTTGACGGTGTGACCATGGAAGAGGTCACCAGGAACGCCGACGAGGTACCCGGTTCGTGGTACGTGGATGTTCCGGTCGCGGGTAACCTCAGCCTTGTGGCCAGTGTCCACGGCGACGGGCGGGGTACCCTGCGCGGCGGTGCCCGCTGGGGGCTGAGAGGCTGTTTTGTGCCGGCCCGGTCGGCGCTCCGCGTTCCGATAAGGAATCTCCGTGTCCTATCCCGATCCCCGCTCCTTCGGTGAGCATGGAGAGACCAACGCCGGGTTCCGGCCCGCGAGCACCGTGCCTGACTTCATCGCCACGCCGCGCACGTGTTCTGCCGGGTGGAGGAAGGAGCCGTGCTCGATGTCGGGCGGCAGGAGTTCGGCCGCCACGGCGTAGAAGGACGCGAGCGCGGGCGGGAGTTCGGTGGCCGCCGCCGGGGGGCGGCGGTTCTCGGTTCGGGCATACGCGCCATTGTCCCGGCTGTCCCGGTGCCGCTGTCCCGGCGTCAGCGGGCGGTGTCGCCGGCGGTGTCGCCGTAGGACTCCAGCACCGCGGCGAGCGTGGCGGCGAGGCGCCGGCGGTCCTCGGCGTCGAGGCCGTCCAGGAGGCGGGCCTCGTTGGCCAGGTGGAGGGGGAGCACCCGGTCGATCACCTCCAGGCCGTTCGGGGTGAGGCGGATCTTGACGGAGCGCCGGTCGTGGGCGTCGGGGACGCGGGTGACCAGGTCCTTGGCGGCCATGCGATCGACCCGCAGGGTGATCGCCCCGGTGGTGACAAGCGAGGACTTGAGGAAGGTCTTCGCGGTCAGCTCGTAGGGCTCCCCGGAGCGGCGCAGCGTGGACAAGATGTCGAACTCGCCCGGTTCGAGGCCGTGTTCGGCGAGGAAGTCCTTGATCTCCTTGTCCCACAGCCGGGACAGTCGCATGATCCGCCCGACCACGCCGATCGGCGTGAAGTCGAGGTCCGGGCACTCCTGGCGCCACTGCTGCAGTACTGACTCCACCGCGTCCGCCACGGGGTACCTCCTGACTTAGATAGGTGAGCGCTCATTTAATTGACACTCGCGCAAGTGGCGTTTAGCTTAGCACTCACTTAATCGCTCCTCATGCAAGGAGGCGGCCATGCCGTTCACCTCTGCCCGCACCACCCGGGTCCACTACGAGATCGACGGCGAGGGCGAGCGTCAGGCGCCCGGCCTCGCCCTGGTCCACGGCGTCGGCGGCGACGCCGAGAAGGTCTTCGCCAACGTCGTGGACCACTTCAGCGACACCCGTACCGTCGTCCGGCCCAACCTCAGCGGCAGCGGGCTGACGGACGACGACGTCGGCGAGCTGACCGTCGACCTGATCGCCGACCAGGTCACGGCCGCGGTCCGGGACGCCACCGACGGCCCCGTGGACCTGCTGGGCTTCTCCCTCGGCGCGGTCGCCGCCGCCGCGGTCGCCGCCGCCCACCCCAGCCTGGTCCGCCGGCTTGTCCTCGTCGGCGGCTGGACGCACTCCGGCGGACCGCGCGACCGCTTCTACTTCGAGACCTGGCGCAAGCTGCTGGAGACCGACCGCGACCTGCTGAAGCGGTTCTCGGCCCTGACCGGCTTCAGCGCCGCCACCCTGGACCGGTTCGGCCACGACGGGCTGGCCCAGTCGCTGGCCGACCCGTGGCCGCCGGCCGGCATCGTCCGCCAGATCGACCTCGCCGGGCGCATCGACATCAGGCCCCTGCTCCCCTCGATCACCGCGCCCACGCTGGTCGTCGGCTTCGGCGGCGACGCCATGATCCCCGTCGAGGGCTCCCGGCAGCTCCACGCGGCGATCGCCGGCAGCCGGCTGGTGGAGGTCCCGGGCGAGGGGCACATGGACTGGTTCGCCGACCCCTCCGGCCTCGTCAAGCTCACCCACGACTTCCTCGACGACTGACCCGGTTCCCCCTACGCCCCCTCCTGCGCCCAAGGAGTCCTCATGTCCTATCCCGATCCCCGCTACTTCGGTGAGCACGGCGAGATCAACGCCAGCTTCCGGCCCGCCACCGCCCCGCCCGACTTCGTGTCGCAGCCGGCCGCCACCGACGGCCCGAACGTCTCGCAGGGCACCGCGTACCACTACCTGTCCACCACCGTCTCCACCGGCGGCGAGTACGGCCTGTACCGGGTGGACATGGGCCCGGACTTCGGCGGGCCCAGCACGCACTTCCACAAGGCGATGTCCGAGTCGTTCTTCATCCTCTCCGGCACCATGCGGCTCTACGACGGCCGCCGCTGGATCACCGCCACCCCCGGCGACTACCTCTACGTGCCCGTCGGCGGGCTGCACGCCTTCCGCAACGAGTCCGGCGAACCCGCCTCCATGCTCATGCTCTTCGCGCCCGGCGCACCCCGCGAGGACTACTTCGAGGGCGTCACCCAACTCGACGGCCTCAGCGAAGAGGAACGCGCCGACTTCTTCCGCCGCCACGACAGCTTCTTCGTCTGACGCTACGTCAGTCATCCCCCGGTCCCGGCACCAACCGCCAACCGCCACTTCCCACTTGCAAGGAGAGCCACTCCCATGACCACCGTGGCCGTCATCTACTACTCCTCCACCGGCAACGTCCACACCATGGCTCGGGCCGCCGCGCAGGCCGCCGAGAAGGCGGGCGCCGCCGAGGTCCGGCTGCTGAAGGTCGCCGAACTGGCGCCCGCCGAGGCCATCGCGAGCAACCCGGCCTGGGCGGCGCACATCGCCGCCACCGCCGACGTCCCGGAGGCGACCCCGGCCGACGTCGAGTGGGCCGACGCCATCCTCTTCGGCACCCCGACCCGGTTCGGCCTGCCCGCAGCGCAGTTGAAGCAGTTCATCGACACCACCGGCGGCCTGTGGGCCCAGGGCAAGCTCGTGAACAAGGTCGTCTCCTCGTTCACCTCCACCTCGACCTGCCACGGCGGCCAGGAGAGCACCCTGCTGGCCCTCAACAACACCTTCTACCACTGGGGTTCGATCATCGTCCCGCCCGGCTTCGCCGACCCGATCCAGTTCGACGCGGCCAACGGCAACCCCTACGGCGCCAGCAGCATCTCCGACAACGACCCCGACAACGTCGCCGAGGCGAACCTCGCCGCCGTCGAATTCCAGGCCCGCCGCGCCGTCGAAACCGCCGCCGCCCTGCTGCGCGGACTCACCCCCACCGCCTGACCGGCCCACCCGCACACAACCCGCCCCCCGGGCCGGTGAGCGGGATGCGCCCCCTTCCGCAACGGGTCCGGCGAGCCCGCCTCCATGCTCATGCTCTTCACCCCCGGCGCGTCCCGTGAAGGCCACTTCGGCGTGAGCGCACTCGCCGACCTCGGCGAGCCGAACAGGAGCGCGCCGAGTTCTTCCGCCGCCCCGCCCCGCCCCGCCCCGACAGCCTCTTCGTCTGCTTCTTCGCTCTGATCCAGGAGGACCCCCATGACCACAGCAACGGACACCACCACCCGTCCGGCCGCCGAAGCGGGCCCGGTCACCGTGCTCGGCCTCGGCGCCATGGGCTCGGCGATCGCCAGGACGTTCCTGGACCACGGCCACCCCACCACCGTCTGGAACCGCACCGCCGCCAAAGCCGCGCCCCTGGCCGATGCCGGAGCCGCGACGGCCCCGACCGCCACCGAGGCCGTCGCGGCAAGCCCCCTCGTGGTGATCGCCCTGCTCGACAGCGCGGCAGTCGAGCAGGTGCTGGCCTCCGTCGACACCGCGATCACCGGCCGCACGCTGGTCAACCTCACCAGCGGCTCACCCGACCAGGCCCGGGCCAACGAGCGCTGGGCACGCGAACACGGCGCCGCCGGATACCTCGACGGCAAGATCATGGGAGACCCGCCCTACGTGGGCACCCCGAACATCCTCTTCCCGTTCAGCGGCTCCGACACTGCCTTCGCCGCCCACGAGACGACTCTCCGCGAGTTGGGCACCGTCACCTACCACGGCGAGGAACCCGGCGCCGCCGCCGTCGAGTTCATGGCCCAGGTCGCCACCTCCTACGAACTGCTCATCGGCTACCTGCACACCCTGCGCCTGCTCCGCGAAGAGGGCGCCGACCTGGCCGGGTTCACCCGGCGGTTCGGCGACTCTCTGACAGTGTTCCCGGCGTTGCTGACCTCGATGGCCCAAGCGGTCGAGGCCGGGGAGTACGGCCCGGACCTCGGCTCGCTCGACGTCCAGGCGGCGCTGATGGACGACCTGATCGGCCACCGCGAATCCGTAGGCGTGGAAGCCGTGCGGATGCGGGAGGTCAAGAGGCTGATGGACCGCCGCATCGCGGACGGCCACGGCGACCAGGGCTTCTCCAGCCTGTTCGAGCTGCTCGCTGCGCAGAGCGCGGCGTAAGGCAGACACCGCCCGCGCACGTAAGCGCACGCACCCGACGACGGAAACGGCAACCCGTGCTCTGCGCACCATCCCCGGCCGCCACCCGCATGAGGCGGCCGGGCTGTCCACATTGCGACCATCCAGGCCGGCCTTGGGGACCAGGAGTTCTCCGCCCTGGTCAATGCCCTCGACGATTCGCTGACGGCTCTCCGTCCTGAGGAAGACCTCAGCTCGACCCCCTGAGGACGTGGGCACCTTGCGCGTCCGTTCTCGTCCCGTCCCGTGGGTCACAGTGCATTGCGACGTGCTGCTCGACCCCGCCTTGAGCGCGACGGCTGGCTGCTGCATATCGTCCTGCTGGCCGCAGCCGACTACGAGGTGCCTCCCGAAGAGGTCCCGGCGCTGGTCGGGTTGCCCGACAGTGACGCGATGGAGCCCTTCCTCCAGGAGCTCGCCCAGGCCGGACTCGTTGACCTGGGCGAGCACCTTGGCCGGCCGCCTGCCACCACCGTGTACCCGCAGCCGCTGCCGGAAGAGCGGCGCCACCCCTGTGTGCCGTGTCAGCAGTGCGGCGAGTGCTCGTGCCGGTACATGCCGGCCGGTGCCAGCCGTGTGCCGATGCTGACCGTGCTGAGGCGCGTCTGCGCCAGGATGTGGCCCGCTGGAAGGCGCAGCAGGCGGCTGGTGCCACCTATGCCAAGGGCCGAGGCGGGACGCGTTTGCACCGCTGGGACTGTTCCTCGCTGGAGAACCCGGACAAGGCGATGGCCCGGTTGTCAACGGTAGGTCTATCATCCGGCACACCCTGCTGAGAGCAGCGCTTCTCGATGAGCCGCGAAGGCACCACGGCTGCTGGCCTCGGCCGGCGGCGGACAGCAGCAATGGACAGGACTCCCCGGCTGTCGGGGAACACGGAGTGCATGACTCTCCAGCACCCCTCGCATCGGGGCGGTGAGCGCCGCGACCGGTTCGCCCGCTTCGCGGAAGCCGCCTCGAACCTGACCAGTTCGCCGCTCTTCTTCCTGATCTGCCTATTCCTGATCACCGGGATGGTCATCGTCCACATGGTGCATCTGCCAGTGCCCTGGCTGGTCTTCGCGGGTGACGTACTGACTTCCGTCAACCTGCTCATGCTGGCCCTGCTGAAGAACTCCGAACGACGCGCCGAGGACGCTATCCAGCGCAAGCTGGACGCGATCGCGGCGCGCCCGGAGTTAGCCCGTCCCCGAATGGGAATCACGGTGATGTCGGTGCCGGTCAGTAGTCTCCGTCCCATGAATCTAAAAGGCCGTGATATCGCGCTCTCCGGTAGTTTCGACGCCCTCGGGCCAGGCGAGGCCGAGCAACGTCTGGAGGCCGCGGGCGTGCACGTGACGGACGAGCTCACGCCCTCGACAGCTGCGATCTTCGTAGGGCGTGAGACTTCACGCGACAAGGGCAACAAGGCGTACGTCCTGGGCATACCGAGGTACGACGAGGCGGTGCTCCTCGCGGCGCTCGCGGAACTTGAGGAGCCGGTGAGCCGGACCGCTGAGCCACCGGGCTGTTTCGTCGACTCGGCAGCGCTCCCTGCGGCCGGCCCGGCGGAACTGGAAGAGGTGCTGAGGGACGCCGACTGGGCAGCGTTTGTGCCGGCCCGCGACCTCCCTCCGCTGCGGGCCCGGCTTATGGAGCTCGAAGGCGAGCACGGCGTCACCCCGGCGCACCGATTGGCCACGAACATGATCCGCGTGCGGGGCACGATGCTGAGCCGCCCGTACGGGCACCGGTCGAAGATCACAGCGCTGGCGCTCAGCCCTTCCGGCAGCCATCTGGCCACCGGCGACTGGGGCGAAGGCGACAGCGGCACCGCGCAGGTCTGGGAGGTCGCGACCGGGCGGTGCGTCAACGTCCTGAAGTGGATCGACGGCGGCGTCGGCTGGGACGGCGAGGCGCGCACCATGCAGTGGTCGGCCGACGGCCTGCACCTGGGCATGGCCTTCCGCACCAACGCGATCGGCGTGTGGGACCCGTTCGGCGAGTCTTCCGAGCCACGCGCGGAGGCCCAGGTGACCGACGGTAATCCCCGCCCGCCGGCCTGGGCACTGCATCCCGACGGGCGCAGCGCCTACATCGCCACGGGCAACAAGGAGGGGGGCGGTGTGGAGGGCTGCCTGGCCCCGCTGGAGCACGGCGTCCTGTTCTGGCTGGCCGCGGAGGCCGAGATGCCGCACGAGCACATCCTGGCCAAGGGACCCGTGCCAGCGGACATCCGGGAACCCTGCGGGGAGAATCTGGAGGTCGACCGCTCGCCCCTCTGGTCCCCCGACGGAAACCGGCTGTACGTCGCCAACCGCTCCGAAGCTTTCGTCGTCGATGTCCCCACGGGCGCCCCGCTCTGGCTCTCCCACAGGGTCGACTGGCTTGCCGAGTGGAGCCCGGACGGACGCTACCTCGCTCATATCCATAAACGGCTGCTGCACTTCCGTGACGCGGACACCGGCCGCCCGGCCACCGACCCCACACCGACCGCCGGGTCACGCTGGAACCTGTCGCTGCACTGGGGCATGCGCGGTGACACCGCCCGACTCGCCGCCGTGCTGAGCGAGAAGGCGGCCGAGCCCGGCGTGGCGGTCTACGACGACGGGCGACTCATCCACCGGCTGGCCATCACCCCTGCGGAAGCAAAGCTTGCCCGGGAGAACAAGGACTTCACGGTATGGGCATGGGCGCCGTCCGGAGACCAGGGAGCCGTCCTCACAGCAGCGGGAGACATCGAGATCTGGTCACTGGGCGACGGCGAGCCCAGGCGACTGCGCACATTGGCCGCCCCGATCGATACGCAAGGCGTGCTGTGGGGCGCTGACAACGTGATCGTCGCGGCAGGCGAGAAAGTGCTGCGGTTCCTGCGGGCCGACAGCGACGAAATCGTGGGCGACTATACGTTTCTGCGAAAAGCGGAAGCTGAGCTGCCGATCCACCCAGACTACGTCTACGACGAATTCGACGGCAGAATCCTCACACTCGACGAGCACACCTGGTGCCTGCCCATCGAACCGGACACGGCCATCGCGCCACCCGAGCGCCGCGCCGACATCGAAGCACATCTCGCCTGGATCATCGACCGGCGCTTCGCCTGGCCGCTCCACTGGGGCCGGTTCGATATCTGGCCGGACGCGGCAACCGCGGTCGCCCATCTCCAGACAACGTCACCGGACACCAAAGCACTGCAGCAGGCCGTAAGGGAAACAGCCGGATAAGAACTCCTCATGTCAGTGCGCACACACGCCTGTACAGGATGATGCAGACGGCCAAGCGCAGGAGGGTGACGTGGATGTCATCGCAGCGATCCCAACGACCGCGACCACGTGCATGAGCCCTTCGGTGAACAGTCATGGCGGCGCGTGAAAACGATCGTGGAACAGCGGGGCGGGCCGCCAGCAGCGCAAGGCCGACCTCGCCGAGGTCCTCGATCAGGTCCTGCGCCGAGCACGCCCTGGGGTCCTGTCGGCCCGGAACGGGGGGAGCGTTGGTGCACTCTCGGCGGGTGTACCCGAGCAGCAGGCGGTGCAGGCCTGCAAGGGGCGCAAAACCGGCAGGGCTGCGGCGCCCGCCCACGACAGGGACGAGGGCACAGGGAGTGCTGCTGGTGGTCCGTTGGGTGTCCCGGTGGGTGCGCTGCCGGGACAGTACGGCGGTGCCGAGGTGGAGGACGTCGCCGTCGAAGACGTCGAGTGGGAAAAGGCAGACAGCCTCGACGACCTGACCGCCCAAGGCGACAGCGAGGATGCGCCGCCGCGCGACACGCGGCCCGACGGTGGGTTCGCGTTGTGGGACGCCTACCAGGAGGCACAGCGATGGTGAGTGAACTCGAAGCCGTCCCGCTGTCCGCAGAGCCGTCGGCGATCACTACCTGGCAGGGATTCGAAGCGTTCGCCACCACTCCCCCACCGGCGCCACCGGCGGCGGGTGCACCACGGCGCAGCGTGGACGAACGTCTGGCCTACCACTCGGCGTTCGTCACCATCCGCACCCCGGCCCGTCGACACCCTGGCCCGCAACGTGCGCACGTTGATGATCCTCGGACAGCACCAGCGGGTCACCGCACGACCCAGCCTGATCGTCACCGGCCCCGCCACCACCGGCAAGACCACCGCGCTCCTCGAGGTCGGCCGGGTCTGCCACCTCGCCCACACCGCACGCAGCCACCCCGGCATCGGCCACACCGCCGCCGTGCCGGTCGCCTACGTCCTGGTACCACCCGCCGCCAGCGCGAAAACTCTCGCCGCCGAGTTCGCCCGCTATCTCGGCATCCCATCACAGCCCGGATGACCCAAGCCCAGATCACTGCGGCAGTGTGTGCCACCTACGCCCAAGTAGGTGTGCGGCTGGTGCTGATCGACGAGATCCACCGCCTCAACCCATACACCGCCACCGGGGCCGAGACCGCCGACCTGCTCAAAGACCTCACCGAACGTATCGGGGCGACGTTCGTGTACGCGGGGATCGACGTGGCACGCAGCGAGTTGTTCAGCGGGGTGCGGGGTGCTCAACTCGCCGGACGGGCCAGCCTGATCGACTTCGGTTCCTTCCCTGCCCGTCTCGGACAGCAGGAGCCGTTCAAAGAGCTGATCACGTTGATGGAACAGGCACTCGACCTCGACCATCACAAGGCGGGCAGCCTGCCCCGCCTGGCCTCATATCTTCACGAGCGGACCGGCGGGAAAATCGGCAGCCTGGCCCGGCTGATCCGGCAAGCCGCGATCGACGCGATCTGCGACGGCAGCGAACGCATCACCCGCGCATCCCTCGAGGCCATCCAGCTCGACCATTTCGCCGAAGAACACTACCGACCCCGTACCCGCCACTCCCCCACACACGGGCGTTCACGCCGGTAACAGCGCTGACGCGCCGACTTTGAGTACACAGCCCGGGAGCGGGGCTGCCCCCTGGGAACGGGCGTGTAAAGCCCCGGCTGTCTTACGGTCTGCCAGTACAACTGTGCAGACAGGCCATGCTCACCCAACCAAACTGCACAGCACGCACGAAAGCCCAGGCCATCGCCACAATCACCCCCGCTGAACGCAGCAACAGCCAGTCCCTGTACCGGACTTGACCCCCTACCCCGGACCGGCAGATCACCCAGCCAACCCGCGAAACCCCAGCTCACAGGACCGCTCTCTACGCAGACTCACCGACCGGCGACACCCATTCGGGCCGAAGAACCCCGTCACTCTTCCCGACCCGACCGTGAACGACAGGTCGTCGACTGCCGTTCTACGGCCATAACGCTTGGTCAGCCCTTCGACCCTGATGGCCACCGGGTCCCCAACAAATGTTCGTGAAGTCATACCCGGAGCGTCCGGTGTGGTGATCCCCCAGTCATCCGCCCACGGTCGAAACCCGAACTCCCACCAGGGGTGGAGACCACACCGCTGGGCGCCGTCTCCCCGCGGCCCGCTCCAGCAGGTGTTCATAGGTGTCCGCCTGTAAAGCGCGGCGATGCTCGCTGATCGTGCTGTGGGTTTCATACCTTCATGAGTGGCCGCAAATGGCTGGATTCCTGAAACACCTTCACGAAACAGCCAGGGATCGCGGCGCTTCAAGCGCGTGGACGCGCACGACGGCCTGTGAGCTGGTCACCAACGCCATCAAGCACAGCCACGGCACCGAGATCACCGTGACGCTCCGGCTCGACAGCGGCGTGCTGCAGTTCGGCGTCAGCGACAAGGCCAGCCGTTGTCCGCAGATCCAGCAACCGAATCACGACGCTGAGGCCGGGGTGATGCCGCAAGGCGAGGAGCCGGGTGGCCGCGGTTGTTTCCGTGAGGCCTTTCACAACTTGTGTACCGCGGCTTGCAGCGCCGCGGCTATCCGGCGAGTGTCGGTTTCGGTGGTCTGCCAGTTGCTGAAGGCGGCGCGCAGTGCGGGCACGCCGTCGAGAACGGTGGGGGTGAGGAAGACCTCGTCGGCGAGTTGCCCGGTCAGCGCGGTGAGCCGTTGGGCGGTGGGGTTGTCGGCGAGGGTGAAGCAGACGACGTTCAGGCGGACCGGCGCCAGGAGGCGCAGGCTGGGGGTGCTGTCGATGGCGTCACCGAGGGCCCGTGCACATGTGGTGCACCGCTCGGTGATTTCACGATGGCCGTCCCGCCCGTAGGCCCGCAGGGTGAACCAGGCGGCAAGGGCGCGCAGGCGGCGGGAGTTCTCCGGGGTGAGGTGGGCCATGTCGGGGGTGTCGCCGAGCGGGCCCAGGTAGGCCGCCGCGTTCTGGAAGACGCTCGTTTGCAGGTCGGGCCGGCGAGTGAACTGCACGGCGCTGTCGTAGGGGACGTTCAGCCACTTGTGCAGGTCGACGCAGATCGAGTCGGCCAGGTCGAGGCCGTCGACCCAGTGCGCGTGATCGGGTGACAGCGCGGCGAAGGCGCCGAAGGCGGCGTCCACGTGCAGCCAGAAGGCGTAGCGCTCGCGCAACGCGGCGATGGCGCGCAGGTCGTCGAAGTCGGCGGTGTTGACGGTACCGGCGTTGGCGACCACGATGCACGCGCCGTCGGCCTCGCCCTCGCGAAGCGCCTGTTCCAGCGCCGATACGTCGATGGCTTCTCGCCCGGGCAGGGACCGCACAGGGGTCAGGGCCCGGCGTCCCAGGCCGAGTACCGACAGAGCCTTGGGCACGCTCGAGTGCGCGGCTCCCGACAGCACACGTACCGGCCCGAGTACACCCGCTCCGGACTCCGCGGGTGAGACGCCCCGCTGTTCTCCGAGCCATTCGCGGGCGACGGCGAGGCCGACAGTGTTGGACATGGTGGCGCCGCTGACGAAGGTTCCGTGGTGCCGGTCGGACAGACTGAACAGACTCCGCAGCCAGGCGATCGTCTGGCGCTCCAGGTGCTGTCCTGCCCCGTCCAGGGACGAGAAGGCGTTCTGGTCCCAGGTCGCGGTCATCCAGTCGCCGGCCAGCGCGGCCGGCGTCGCCCCGCCGGTGACGAATCCGAGATAGCGCGGTCCAGCGCTCGCCGAGAACGCCGGCTCCCAGCGGGCGGCGAACTCCTCCAGGGCTGCCCGCGTTCCCGCCCCCTGGGCGGGCAGGGCATCCGGCTCCGGTATCGGCGCAGCGGGGACGACGTCCCGCTCGGCGACCTGCCCGAGCAAGTGCGACGCGTGTTGCTGGACAGCGTCCAGCAGGTGTGGCAGCCCGTCGCGGTCCTCGGCGAGTCGTGGATGCATGGCATGTCTCCGTTCGTTTTGTCGGCCGACCACGACCGTAGGCAGCCTCGCGGGTCCGGTGCCTGATCCAATCATGGAAAACTGGACCAGTGCGCATGAGGGACGACTTCCTGGTACAGGCCCTGGGGCCCTGGCGGAACACCAAGGCGCCACTCAGCGCGGCGCTGGCCCGCGCGGTACGGGAAGCACTGCTCGACGGCCGTATACGCGCTGGCAGCGAGTTGCCCGCCGAGCGCCGCCTCGCCGCCGCTCTCGGAGTGAGCCGTGGCACGGTGACAGCTGCCCTGGACCGGCTGCGTAATGCCGGATGGGTCCGCACCCGGCACGGCAGCGCCAGCACGGTGCAACTCCCCGCCGCCGCCGCGGAACGGATCGCTCCCCTCTCGGCGACCGGGGAGGTCGGCTCCCTGATCGACCTGCGCCGGGCCGTTCCCGCCGCGCCACAGGAGCTCTACCTGGAGGCAACCCGGCGAGCCACCGAACGGGCAGGGCCGTTGCTGGCCGAGCACGGCGAACCGGGCCCGGGCATCCCGGAGCTGCGCGCGGCGATCGCCGCACAGTACAGCCGCGAAGGCACCGCGACACGGCCCGAGCAGATCCTCATCACCAGCGGGGCGCGAGCCGCACTGACCCTCCTCGCCACACACTTCAGGCCTCGCGTGGCGGTGGTGGAGACCCCCACGTACTTCGACGCGCTTCAGGCCCTGCGCCATGCCGGAACGAGGCTGGTGGGCTGCCGAGTCACCACCGACGGCTGGGACCTGGACCAACTGCGCGACGCCTTCGCCGCCGCGCGCGGCCACCTCGCCTACCTGGTGCCCGACTTCCACAACCCGACCGGAGCGCTCATGCCCCCGCACACCCGCCGGACCGTGACCGAACTCGCCGCCCAGCACCAGGTCACCCTCGTGGTGGACGAGACCCTGCGCGACCTCGACTTGCGCGACCAGCCGGACCCCATACCCCGCATCCCCGGCGCGCTGCTGATCGGATCGACCAGCAAGTCCATCTGGGGCGGTCTGCGCATCGGCTGGATCCGGGCCCGTGCCTCGCTCATCCGGACGCTGCAAGACCACCCACTGTCCGGACCATTGTCCGCGCCCCCGATGCAGCAGCTCGTCGCCGTTGAACTGCTCCGGGACCTGGAACCGGTGCTCGGGCGACGCCGGAAGGAGTTGCGGCAACAGCGCGACCACCTCGGCAACCTGCTCGCCGAAGACAGCCGTTGGCACTTCGCTCTCCCACCCGGCGGACTCACCCTGTGGCTGCGACTGACCACCACCCTCGCCGACACCGTCGTCGAGCGGGCCGGCAGGCACGGGGTCGCACTCGTGGCGGGCCCACGCTTCGCGGCCGACGCCACCCTCACCCGCTACCTGCGTGTGCCCTTCACCCCACCACTGCATGTACTGGATCAGATCGCAGGCGTCCTCGACGACGCCTGCCGAGATGAACGCTAAGCTTGTTCTTTAACTTTTCAACCGTTGTAGGGCGATAAGGGTCTTCTCGCGGCGGACGGTTTTGCCCACGTCGTAGCGGGGTGCCCGGTGTCTGTTTGGGGTGCCTGGTGGTCGTCCGGGGCCGGGTCGGTGGGGTTTCGGTGCTCTGGCGGGGCAGGGCAGGTGCTGGCGGAGGTTCCGAAACGTCCGCCGGACCCGGGCGGGTGTGAGCCGGTGTGGTGCGGCCGGCTTCTCCCACGGGTGTCGCAGGTCGTGGGTGATCGGGCGGGCGAGCCGTAGCTGGGTGTAGGCGGCGATGATCAGCCAGGTCCATCGGTCAGCAGCCTCGGGGTCCCGTAACCGGGGACGGGCCCAGCCCAGCGTCTGCTTGAACAGTCGGAAGACACCTCACCTTCCTAAGTCGTCAAGCTGCGGCGGCCCGACTTCCACGACTGACCGCCCACCGCCCACCGCCGACCGCCGACCGCCGACCGCCGACCGCCGACCGCCGACCGCCCGGACGATGCTCGTTGACTCCATCAACTCCACGGGCACACGTGCCCACCTCGGTGCTCAACCCGGTGGGCGTCGTCCACTCGCTGCCGGGAGACCACTGCCCGCCTGATGCTCCAGCACGTGGTGACGTGGGCGCACGGACAGGTCAGATGGTGTTGCGCAGTCGCGGTAGACGGCTTCAGCGGCTTGATTTCGATCACTCGTTTGGGTGACGCCTGCGATTCTGGGAATTTCCTCGGCTCCCTCGGGCAGTCACGCACGAGTCGACTCGCCGTGACAGAGGGAAGCGGCCTGCGGAAGTAGCTCAGCACGCGGAGGTGTTCATGGCACTGCCGAAGATAGGTAACGTCTACACACTCAGGATGCAGCCCGAAGAAGGGTACTCGGCATACTGGTGCGGAAACTACATGGACGAACGCTCGGAGGATGATCCCGGTGAAGATGCCGGTAAGTATGTCATCCATTGGGCCGATGAGTCTGACTCTTCTCTTCTCCTCGCCTCCGTGACCAAGATTGGCGATGACAGAACTCCCAATTCTCTCCCCGGTCACATCCTGTGGACCGACGGCGGAGGGGTCACGGACGTCTCTGTCAGCGACATCCCGGACGACAACAGGGACGGCTGCATCTGGCGCATTGAAGAGTCAAATGGCGGCTGCATTCTATGGAATCGCGGGAGTGCGCAATACGCCCAGTCGGACGGCCAAGACATTGTGTTCGTGGACGAGCGCAAGGAGGCGACCACCTTCTACTTCGACGAGCAGCCCGGTGGCTTCCCCGAGGTGGCGAAACTGGGCCGGGTGGAGGCTCCGCGGCTCGCAGCTCCCGAGCTGACCGACTACTCTGTCCCGCCCGAAAACACCCCCTGGCAGATTGCAGGCGAGGTCGCCGTACCCTATTTCTTCATCGCCAACGATCACGGGCACGCCGTGCAGTGGCAGGGGGAACATAGCCCTTACTACATTATTCGCCGCTGGTCCAGCTGGAACAGGGTCGGATGGAAGGTGCACCCTGCCAAGGTCACTCAGACGCATTCCTGGTCCACCACCGAGGGCACCACAGCAGAGGCCGCCTCGGAGGTGGACCGGACGCTGAATGTCAGCGTCACCGCTGAAGCAGGTTTCGGCATCAAGGGACTCAGCGCAAGCGTCAGCACCACGATCGAGAAGGGACTGAGCGTGAAGACCAGCAAGAAGTGGTCCCAGTCCTACAGCAAGGCGGTAAGCGACAGCTACCAGGTGGGCCCCACGGACCAGGATATTGCCGTCGGTGACTGGTTCCGTCAGGACAGGTACCGCATCTACCGCGCGCAGGGCGGCGGAGAAATCATGGAATTCACCGTGACCCGCCCAGGAACACAGGTCTCCCGCACCTACATGCGCCCGACAAAAAAGTAGAGCGCCCAACATCAGCAGCATGATCCCCAGGACAAGTCGCCAACCCTGTGCCGACGATGACGCCGACAGCGAAGCCGTTCCCCGGCAGCGGACAGTGCTGTCCATCAAGGGCCTGACAGCGAATCTCTTTCATCCTGTGCCGAAGGGTGAAATGGGCTGGTCAGCGGGTGGTGACGAGACAGGGCCCCTCGTCGTCGGCGTGGTGATTCCATTCAGCACGCCGACGACCCGAGGGGCCCGGTGGGCCGTACCCCGCCATGCGCGACGTCTCGCATGAGCTTATGGGGCGCATCGCCTGGCAGTGTTGCAAGCCTTTAGTCCGCCGGACGTGCCCTAACAGCATATCGACCGTGCGGAAATGCTCGGTCAGTTGGCTGAGATCAGACCAGTAGGCCCAATTCATGGGCTTCGCGAGACTGATCGGGGGTGAGTTTCTGTTTCTTGTGACGGGTACGGGCGTTACTCCGAAAAACGCCCAGACGAATCGGACGTTCGCGCCCGCCGTTGTCGGTGACGGTTTCGATGTGGTCCCGTGGAACGCGTAGGTGTCCCTCTCGGGTTTTGAATTGGCGGGCGGCGGCAAGGTTGATTTCCCATCGTGTTGCCCCGGCGGGCATGGTCGGGGCGGTGAGTGCCGCCGTGGCGGCCGGCCGGACCCCGAGCTCAGTGAGGCGCTGCTGCTGGCCCTCTTCCAAGGTGTTCCAGACTGCTGGTTGTTCGGCGAGCCAGGTGCCGACGTCGTCGCCGCCGAGGCTGACGCCGGGCTGGAGCTCCGCGAGGGTGGCGCCCTGGGACAGGAGCCAGCGGGCTTTCGCGTAGTGTGCCGCTGCCAGGACAGCGACCAGGCGGGGTTCCAGTCCGGGTCGATGGCCTCCAGCCGCTCCCGCCGGGCCTCAGCCCGCGCGGACTTCTTACCCAGCCCACCAGGCTTGCGGGCCTGGTGCAGCCGCTCCCCCACCGCCACGCCCGCAATGACAGCATCCCGGGGCGCAGCGAGGGTGTGGTACTCGGCGAAGTAGAGCGCGCACACGTCCTAAAACTCGGTGAACGCCTGGTCGCGGGGATCGAAGACGAAACCCTTCCGCGGCCAGCAGCTCGGTGCGCCAGTCGGCCAGATCGCCGTGGCGCCAGGCGCGGCGCTGCTCGGCCGCCCACTGGCCGGCCGGGTAGGCGGTCGCGTGGTCACCGAGGTCGACGGTGGCGGTGTAGGGGATGTTGGCGTGTCCGTGGGCGGCGGTGTAGGTGCGGACGGCTTCCAGGCCGGTGAGCCCGGCGGTGGATTCCGGGCGCAGGACGCGGGTGCGCACCAGCCGTGCGATCTCCCCGGCCTCCCGGCCGCGGCGGGAGAAGTGCAGCAGCGCCAGCTCGGCCGCCTCGCCGTGGCTGTCGGTCTCCTCCTGGTCGTCGGCCGGCTCGGCGCCCTCGACTGCCTCAGCGGGTGTTTCGGCCTGCTGCCGGGGGTCCCCGGCGGGGTCGGCAGCGAGAGTGTCTTCAGGCGCGCCGCTGCGGCCTGCGGGGCGCAGCGCCAGGTGCTCGATGATGCGCGGGTCGAAGGCGCGCAGCGCACGCAGGACGGTCACCAGCGGCTCGAACGCGGCCACAGCGGCCATGTCACGGCCCTCGTACTCGGCGGCCAGGAGCACGGGCACGACCAGGCGGGCGGTCTTGCCCTCGTGGGGCTTTTGCCGCAGGGCGCGGCCGACGGCCTGCACGATGTCGACGGGGCTGCTGCGCACGTCGGCGAACAGCACGCCGTCCAGCCCGCAGCGGCCCGTGATGTCGGTGCCCTCCCCCAGCAGGCGGCAGGAGGACAGGATGCGGAACTCCGTCTTACGGCCCTCGGCATCCACCCCGTTGGCGAACTGGTCAAGCGTGGCGCGCTGGTGGGAAGCCGGGTGAAGGCCACACAGCCACTCCCCCCACACCTCACCCGGAAACCGGCCCGCCGCACGCAGCTCATCAGCCGCATCCGGCAGGCCACGGGCGAAGGAGAGGGCCTCCTGGGTACGGGAGTGGAAGGACAGCAGGCTGACGACACCGGCCGTCTCCACGTGGGCGAGGGCCGCGGCGCGGATCGCGCCCAGCCGCAGTCCGCGGCGCTCCTCCAGGCTCGCATCGGTGCCGGCCGGTGCGGGGTCGCGGATCTCCAGGATGTCGATCTCGAAGGAGGCCAGCACGCCCTCCTCGATGGCCTGCCCCAGGGGGTAGGTGAAGGCGGGCTTGCCGTAGAGAGCTTCATCGTCCATCGAGGCCACCAGCACCTCGCCACCGGTGGCGTCCCCTTCATAGATGCGGGGCGTGGCGGTCATATACAAGCGGCGGTCGGCCGGGATGCGGGCATTGTCGTGAATGACCGCCCACGGCTTGGTCGCCAGACCGGCGGTGCGGTGAGCCTCGTCCACGACGGCCAGGCCGAACCCCTCCAGCTGCTGCCCGAACGCCCCGGCCAGCGCCCGCTCCAGGACACCGGCCACCGCCCGCTCCTCGGCGACCTCCGCGTCTTCCTCGTCCTCGTCGGCGCTGCGGCGGCCGGGGTTGCCGACCAGGGAGGCGTACGTCGCGAACACCGTGACGGGCCCGCTGCCCGCCCACAGTGCCAGCCGGAGCGGGTTCGTGGTGCACCGCACCCCGAGCTCGTCGGCGAGGTAGGCGCGCACGTCGGGGTCGCGGTCCAGGGAACAGACAGCGACCGCGGGGCCGCGCATGCCGTACTGGCGCCACTTGGCCACCGTCTGCGTCAGCAGATTCAAGGTGGGCACCAGCACTACGGCGAGAGCCCAGCATCCTCTGACCTTCCCGTACAGGCTTCCAAGCCCGAGGCGGCCGAGGCGGGGGCCTCAGTCGACGTGCTGCTTGGACACTCAGACGAGACACGCGAGCAGTTGGCGCGCGCCGTTGAGCAGTCCGGGATGCACGTTGGAGTCTGATGCATGATCCGCCGCTACATCATCTGGCAAACCGGCACGCGAACGATCAGCGGCTACAAGCCGTGGTCAACAGGGCGAACGTCGCCCTGTTGCAGCACAAGATTTGCCCGTAATGGAGCGGCGGTCGGTGCGTCTTGGGGGTCCCACTGGCTCCTCCCCCTAGCTTCGCCGGGCGGTGCCCCCAGGGGGACCCCACCCCGCGAAGCGGGGGAGAGCGCGCGTGCCGCGAGGGCCTGATGCGTCTACTGCTCGTCGCGATGTCTCGCCAGGCAGTACGTGCGGATCAGCGGGTTGAGTAGGCGTTTGGTGACCGTGCCGGGCATCGCCAGTGAGGCCGGCTGCGCATGCCTTGCGGCGCATTCTTTGAGGTCATGACGTCAACCGCGCCTTGGCATGCTTGTTGAAGGCCAGGCCAGCGAGCGTCTCCCAGATCAGCCGGTGGGCGTTGTTGACGGTCAGGTCGGCGTGGTCGTACGGAGGGGAGACCTCGGTGACGTCGAGTGCCACCACGTTGGTCTCCAGGGCGATCCGGCGGACGGCTCTGAGCAGATCGGCCGGAGCGAACCCCCCAGGCTCAGGTGTCCCTGTCCCCGGGGCGAACCCGGGGTCGAGCACGTCGATGTCGATCGAGATGTAGATGCCATCCGTGCCGTCGATCGCCTCGGCGATGACATCGTCCATGACCGCCTTGATACCGCGCTCCCAGATCTCCTGCATCGTGTGATGGCGCATGCCCTGCTCGCGCATCCACTTCTGAACGTCGGCCGGTGGCCAATAGCCCCGGAGCCCGACCTGGATGAAGTCACTTCCGGCGATGGCCCCCGACTCGATCAGTCGCCTCATCGGTGTGCCGTGACTGGCGAGGTTGCCGCGCAGAACGTCAGCCGTGTCGGCGTGCGCGTCGAAATGGATCACCCCGATCCGGCCGTGACCGTGATGCGCGCCGACCGCCATCCCGCTCGGCCACGTCACCGAGTGGTCGCCCCCGATCACCACGGGGATGATTCCGCGGCTCACCACTTCGGATATGCGCTGGCGGATGGCGTCTCGCGAGAGCTCCCACATGCCGGGCAGGACAAGCGCGTCACCGTAGTCGACCACGTTGAGGTGGTCGAAGATCTCGATCTCCAGGTCGAGGTGGTAGCTGCCCGCATCGTAGGCGTTGGCGCGCAGTGCCCGGGGCCCGAAACGAGCACCGGGACGGTTGGTCGTGCTGTCGTCCCACGGTGCGCCGATCACGGCGACGTCGGGCCGCCACTCGTCGAGTTGCTCCGGCTCGGTGAGGTAAGGCCGCCGGCCGAACGTCGGCACGCCCATGTACGAGGACGCATCAAGTTGGGCCTGCATGCCGGACGGTAGGGCCGGTCGGGCACCGGCCGTCGCGCGTTCGCCACGGGTTTCCTGTGTCATGCGGTGGAGTCCACAGCAGCGACGATGCCCTGCCAATCGATGTAGCCTGCGGCTTAATGATTGGCTTCGCGCTGGGTGTCGAGGATCTAGCCGACACCAGGTTCGCCGTCTCACCCCTGCAGGAGACCGTGCTCAGTCTGCGGGTGCTCCGTGATCCGGGCCTGTCCGCGTTGCACCTGCCGTGGCGCAGGGCCGTTCTCCCCAAGCTCGGCGCGCTCGACACCGGCCCGCTGATGTCCCTGGTCGGAAGGCGCCACACCGTTCCCGACTTCCTGACCCCACGGCCCACGAACTTCGCCCCGTCCTTTGAAGACGAACTGGCCGCCGTCCGCCGGACCTCCCCTCACGTGGTCCGCCGCGAACTCGAGGCCGTATATGCACCCGACCCGCTTCCCGAAGCTTTGCACCACGCCGCCGCAGCTTTCGCCGATGCCGATGCCCATGACACTGACGCGGCTGTCGCCGGACTCGTCGACACCATCTGCGGACTCCTGCAGCAGTACTGGGAACTCGCCATCAGACCGACATGGCCGCAGCTGCAGCTCGTGCTGGAAGCCGACATGACCTATCGCGCGGGGCAGTTGGCCGTAGGAGGCGCCCGCCTGCTCTTCACCGACATGCACCCGAACCTGCGGTGGCATGACGGAGTGCTGCACATCGACAAGGTGATCGGCAACTACCTCGTCACGGCCTCCGGCCGGGGGCTGTTGCTGATCCCGTCCGTGTTCGCCACCAAGCCAGCGCCCCCCATCAGCCCGGACGAACCCCCGGTGCTGGCATACCCCAGCCGCGCGGTGGCGACGCTGTGGGCCCCGGCACCGGCCGCTGACGGGACCGCTCTCGCCTCGCTTCTCGGTACGCCCAGAGCCGGACTGCTCCGCCTCCTTGAGGAGCCGCTGGCAACAACGGAGATCGCCCGGCGCCTCAGGGTGACCCCGAGTGCCGTGTCCCAACACCTTCGCGTGCTGTACGCCACGGGCCTGGTCACCCGGGCACGCCACGGACGGCGGGTCCTGTACCGCCGCAGCTCTCTCGGCGACCAACTGGCCGACCGTCATCCGGCCGCGCAGATCCCAGCGATCAGGTCCGGCCGACCGGCCACTGGTCAAGACTGATGTGCTCCGGGTCAGATGGAGTCGAGTCGCCGGAAGATCGAGCTCTACGGGCACATCAAGAAGACCCAGAACAGATCGAAGTTCCTGGAGTTCTGCCGCTGCCTGCGCTCGTTGCACCCGGCGAACGTACGCATCGTGATCGTCTGTGACAACTACTCCCCGCACCTGACCACGAAGCCCTGCCTGCGGGTAGCGAGGGCGGCGGCGAACAACGTCGAGATCGCCTACAACCCCGACCAACAGCTCCTGGCTCAACCGCATCGAGGCCCAGCTCACCGCCCTGCGCTACTTCACCCTCGACGGAACCGACCACACCAGCCACAGAATCAGGGCAGCATGATCCGCCGCTACATCATCTGGCAAAACCGGCACGCGAACGATCAGCGGCTACAAGCCGTGGTCAACAGGGCGAACGTCGCCCTGTTGCAGCACTGGAAGTCGGCAGTCTGCTGTTGCGGTCCGAGGCCGATGGTGTGCCTTGATCGACACAGCTACCGGGGAAGTTGAACAAAGACCCGAATGAGGACTTGTTCCGCAATAGCGTCTGAAAGCTGCCCCGGCAGCATCCGCCTGTACCGCCCCGACGACGTCCCGCCCGGCTGGCCGGCGCTCGGCAGCTCGCTGACCCGGTCGATCCGCTGGGACCTGATCGAGCAGCAGTACGACCAGATGGTCAAGTACGCCACCACGCTCCGGCTGGGGACGGCCGAGGCCGAGCAGGTGCTGCGGCGCTTCACCCGCGGCGGCCCCAAGCACCCCACCTCTCGGCCGAGTTCGCACGCCCACAGCGACACCTGCGGATCGCCACGATCACCACCCTGGCCGTCGTCGGGACCCTCTACCTGGCGCTGGCCACGGTGACTGTCGGGGTGCTCGGCGAGACCTCCGACCGGTCCAGCGTTCCTTTGATGCTGCTGATCGAGCAGGGCGCGGGCCCGGGCGCCCAGGCCATGACCGCGGCAGCCGCCGTGGTGCCTGACCTTCGGCGCCGTCAACACCTTCATCGCCGGCGCAGCCCGGCTCGGCGCCGCCCTGGGACGGGACGGTGCGATGCCCGGCTGGCTGGCCAAGGGCATCGGCTCCGGCCAGGCGACTCGGCGCAGCCTCCTGGTACAGGCCGTACTCACCGGCGCCTTGCTCATGGTGGTCGCGGTGGCAGGAACCGAACTCGACCTGTTGATGCAGGTCACCTCGGCGTTCCTGGCCACGGTCACCGCCGCGGGAATGGCCGCGGCCGTCGCCCTCCTGCCGCGTCGGCGGCCGCTGTGGTGGCTGGCAGTCATCGCGGTGGCCTTCACGCTGCTGGTCCTGCTGTTCAGCAAGTGGCTGCTGGCACTGCCGGCAGCGGTGGCAGCAGCCGCGATGCTGTATCTCGGCGTACCGCCACACCGACCCGGGAACAGCGGCCACCGCGAGACCGAAGTGGAAACGACGCCGCAGCACACGTGACCGGATGGCGGGTGCGGGTGTTGCTGCGGAACACGCCCAGCCTGATGTGGTGTTCACCTCCGTCGGCGTCGGTGACGGTTTCGGTGTGGCCCCTTGGGACGCGCAGGTGTCCTTCCCGGGCTTTGAATTGACGGGCCGCGGCGAGGCTGATTTCCCACCGTGTTGCCCCGGCGGGCACGGCCGGGGCGGTCAGCGCCGCCGGAGTGGTGGGCTGGATGCCCAGCGCGGTGAGGCGCTGTCGCTGGCCGTGGGTGAGGGTGTCCCAGGCGGCGGGCTGTTCGGCCAGCCAGGAAGCCGATGTCGTCGCCGCCGAGGCTGACACCGGGCTGGAGCTCGGCGAGGGTGGCGCCGTGGGAGATGAGCCGGCGGGCTTTCGCCCAGTGACGCTGCCAGGACGGGGACCAGTCCAGGTCGATGGCCTCCAACCGCTCCCCGCGTTGGGGTGCGGTCAGGTGGTCGTGTAGGGCCTGGGGTGGCCCCGTCGCTCGTACCCCGCTGTCTCCTTATCGAGCCACTGGAGTGCCTGGGCGCGGCCGAGGGCTTCCAGCAGCATGACCACGGTGCAGACCGCGATGGCGTGGATGCGGTCCACCAGGGTCAGATCCTCGACGGCCTGGAGGAGTGTCGCCTCCTTCGCGGCGACCCGGTGAATGGCTGTCGTCGTCGCCACTCGGCCTCCAGCGGGGCCAGGGCCGCCACCGCGTCCAGTTGACGCACCGCCATGGACGGCTCCCCCAAGTCGCCGAAGAGCGCGTCATGGTCCAGGACCAGCCAGGCCAGGGTGCACTCCAGCCGGCCGGGGTCCACACCGGTGAGGCATGCCGCGACCCGCGCGCGGTTTCGGGCGAGGTAGGCGCGTTTCAGGTCGGCCGCCCGCCACATCGCCTCTGTCAGCAACGGATCACTTGTTCCTGCCACCTCCTCCATCTATCGCAGTCGCAGCGCTCGGGGTGCGGAATCCCGCCTGGTTCACCACTACGGGGCGGCCTCCACCCGCGGCGAGCGGACTGCCGTGCACGGTGATGGGAGGAGAGCTGGGGGCGAGGTGGGAGCCAGCCCTTCTTGCGGAGTGTGTGGGCTCGTGCCGTGCACCACGGGCTGCAGTAGTCGCGCGGCCGAGGTCGAAGACCGCGCCCAGGTCCTGCGCGCCGAGGCACGGGTGGCCGGGGCGGGCGTAGGGGTGGGGGTCGTCGTGGTCGCTGCCGTAGACCCGCCGGCTCGGCTCGCTCATATCGGCCAGCCTCCCACCCGCCACTGACACGACCGTGCGGCCTGGGGTGTCCTGGGGCGGGACAGGGCGGGAGGATGGGCGGCATGCAGCTTCGCGAACAGCTCCAGCAGTGGGCCGACGAGGACGCCGCCGGCCCTTCCTCCGTGACGTGGCGGGCCGCGTAGGAGAGAGCCCTCGCGCTCACAGCCCCGCTCGTTGGTGACCGGGAGCTCCGTGGGAGCGGCGGGGATGCCGAGGTCCTGGCCGACGGCCTCGCCGCGCTCGCAGTGGCGCTCTACACAGTGGCGGCGGAGACCGGTTGCCCCGCTGGTGAGGTGCGGCGGGAGCAGGTTGCCCCGCTGGTGTGGGAGGGCCAGTACGGCGGCAACGCTCGGAAGCTGGCGGCGCGGTGGGAGGAGCGCCTGGAGGCGGCCGGCCATCAGCTCGACGCCGAGGACGACCCCGTGGCCGCGCGCTGGCGCGTCCTGCGGCACGACCACACACCGCCCGAGGACGCGCCGGACTGGGTGTGGGACGACTCCACCCGCCGCATGGGCCTGGCCGCCGTCGAGGGCCTGCGCGCCGTCCTCGCACCCCGCTGGCGAGACGAGCTCGCCCTCGTCTGAGCCCGCGGGCCCGCCGCCCGCCAGGGCGGCGGGCGGGCGCCCTCCCGACCCCGACGAACACCCACACCACGCCCCCACTTGCCCCAGGTGTGTCCGGAAGGGGTAGTCGGGCTCCCGATCGCCGCTCACCACGCGCTGCGACCTGCGGCGACGCTTGCCCGCGCACAAGAGTGCGGGCCCCTGCTGTGTGCCCTGCACGGTGCCCCGGAGGCAGGGCGTACACGTCGCCTACGCGTCATCGGCTGGCTGATCCGCGTCACCTACGCGTCTGCGGGGCGAGGCCAGCGCCCGGCCCACACGGCAGCGCGGTCCCGGCCGGCGCGCAGCCAGACGCGTGGTCTGGGCCCTCCGCCGCGTCACCGCGCCATCCCGGGCCGGGGGGCGGCCGGGCCCCCCGAGCTCGACATCACGCGCACCCCCGCACCCATCCCCGTCATGCGCGTTCCGGAGAGATGTCGGGCTGCGCGCCGCTGCCTACCACGCGGGCCGAGCTGGGCCGATCCCCGCAGCCTCACAGGCAGTGATGTGACACCTGGTACGGCCCCTGGCCAGATCTGTCCCACGACCCTCCGCCGCCCTGTCCCCGCCCTGTCAGCGCCCTGTCCGGGAGACAGGGGCGGGACAGGGGCAGATACAAGGGAAGCTGGGCGGACAGGGCAGAGGGCGCAATTCCAAACCCCCGTGCTCCGGCGCCTGGCCCCGGCCGCCAACAGGAGATCAACCTTCCCCATTCCAGGGGGAGGTGTCAGCGCGCCGGACCCGGTTGCCCATAGGCACTGGCTTGCGGCGGTACGGCGCGGCGGCAGGGCAACCCGCAACCACCCGTGAAACCGGACAGGCCAGCGGACACGTGTGACTGAGCGCGCTGGTTGGTTGTGACCGCGCTTCCGTGATGGCTTCGCCTTGGCAATGAGATCGGCTCGACAGGGGTATGCGGCCGCCCATCAACTAGGGCGCCTCGTTTGGATCTCGGAGTCCTGGTGTGTGATCGCGTCCGTTTGTGGCCTTGTTCGCCGGTTGGGCCATGTAGATCCAGTCGAAGCCGTCGTATCCCTGGGTGTCGAGATGCTGTGCTCGGCTGAGCCCGGCGCGTATCGCCACGCGCTGGGAAGCAACGTTGGCTGGTCGAACGCGGGCGATCAGCGGGAGGTCGGGCAGGTGACGGGATGCCCAGGTGGCAACTGCGGCTGCGGCTTCACCGGCGAAGCCCTGGCCCCAGGCTGAGGTGACGAAACGGTAGAAGAGGTTCAGGACCGGGGCCCCGTGCAGTTCCATGGGCTTGATTCCGCAGAATCCGAGTTGCTGAGCGGAGCCGTGGTGCCGGACAACCCAGTACCCGTATCCGTAATGCTGCCACTGGTCGTCCCAACACTGGTAGAGCGCCTCTGCTTCCTCGAACCGGGCGAGTGCATCGGACGGGTTGTGGGTACAGGTCTCAGGATCGTGGTGGACGGTGAAAATCGCGTCGACATCGGCTGCGGTTGGGCGTCTCAGCAACAGCCGGGCGGTCTGCAGCTCCACGGCTGCTGGGCTCCGGTCGCTCATGTCGAGACCGCATCACCGGTGCGGAAGATCCGGTTCAGGTGGTGGTCCAGGACTGTGGTCGCGGACTCCGGGCTACGCTGGCCGACGAGGATGCTGGTGCCGAGTCCCGCGGACATGGCAAGCAGGCCGGCTGCCTCCAACCGTGCGTCCACACCGGGCTCAAGCAATGCCGCTTCTTGCGCTTGCCGGAGGAGTTCGGTCAGGGCATCTTCGGCGGCATCGGGGTTCTTGATGAAGGGCTGAGCTGCGAGTGCCGGGTCGTTCACGGCCAGAACTGCGTATGACGTGTAGAGGTGGTGGAAGGTGCGGCTTTCGTCGTCGGTCGGCAGCGCCGCCATCAGCAGCGCCTCGACCTTCGCGCGCGGACCTGGACTGTCCCCGGTGGCCCGTACACGGGCGGAGACCCGCTCCCCGAATCTTTCCGCCAGCAGCTCGAGCCCGAAGAGCAGCAACTTTTCCTTGTTCTGGAAGTAGTACTGCACCAGTCGCAGTGATACGCCCGCCTCCGCTGCCACATCGCGCATCCCGACGGCATGCAGCCCGCGTCGGCCGGCGACCCGGACGAGGGCCTTGGCGATCTCGGTGCGCCGTTCTGCGTGGTCTACGCGCTTGGGCATCGGCCGGTTCTCCGCTCGTCGTTCCTGTTACGGCTCCCCATGGACCCTTTTGATGATACAGCTGTACCAACTCCGTGGTACGTTCGTATCACAAAACCGAGACGCCGGAGGTGGCCATGCCGGAGACCGCTGCCCGAACCCAGGCCGATGTCGGCCGTTATGTGAGCGATTCCTGGCGGGAGCGCTACTTCACGGCCTGCGATGCGGTCTACGCACTGGGGGCGCCCGCGCTCGCGGAAGAGGACGTGGAGACGTCCTTCGGCTCCACGCACGTCTACCGCTACGGCCCCGCGAACGAGGCCGCCCGATCCCGCACCCCCGTCGTCCTGGTGCACGGGGCGGGCTCCTGCTCCGCCATGTGGTACCCGAACACCCCCGCCCTCAGCGCAGACCGCCCGGTCTACGCGATCGACACCCTGGGCGATCCCGGCCGCAGCGTGCAGCACGAACCCATCCACCAGCCCGAACATGCGGCGCAGTGGCTGGATGAGGCACTCGCCGGCCTCGGACTCGACCGCGTACACCTCGTCGGCTCCTCCTACGGTGGCTGGCTTGCCCTGAACCAGGCGCACCGCAGGCCCGGTCGCCTGGCCTCGGTCACCTTGCTCGACCCCGGCGGCCTGGAGAAGGTGGGGCTGCGCTTCTTCGTCTGGATCTTCGCCAGCCTCTTCGCGACCTTCGCCCCCAAGGCGCTCCGCCCGCGACTGGCCGCCTGGCTCGAACAGCCGGTCCTCGTCGTGCCGGAACTGCGCGCGATGATCAGAACGGCGGTTCGCGCCTACCGCATACGCCGCCCGGCGCCGCTTCCCCTGTCCGAGGAGGAGCTGTCCACCATCCGGACTCCGCTCTATCTGGTGCTCGGCAAGCGAAGCCTCCTCGTGCACCCGCAGCGGCAGGCGGAGCGTGTGCCGCGCCTGGTCCCCGGTGCCCGAGCCGAGATCATCTCCAGCACGGGCCACGGGCCGCAGATCGACCACGCGGAGGAGATCAACCGCAGGATGCTGAACTTCATGGCCTCCGTCGACTGACAACCGCCACGCCGACGGGCCAGGACAGTGCCGAGGGATGGCCCGGCCAGAGCCTGGTCCGGTGGTGCCCGGACTGCAGGACCGTTCCACCAGGGAATCCCTCCGTCATGCGAGTGGAGGCTTGAGGACCTCCTTCTGCCGGGCCCGAACCTCATGGCGCGTCAGCTCACGACAGTCGATGGCAACTTGGTGGTCGACGCGGCCGGATGCGGGCCGCCGGGCAGCTGTCCGCGGTGCACGCATCCCGCCACGCGGGTTCGCAGCCGATATTGGCGTCAAATATCCGAAGTACCCGTCGGCGGGCGGGGGTTGATCGTCCGTCTGCACGTGCGTCGGTTCTTCTGTGATCAGATCCAGTGCCCACGCCGGACATTCGTGGAGCAGGTGGCGGGCCTGACCGAATCAAGTCGCCGTTCTTCACCGGCGGCACGGTCGGCGATGAGGGCGGTGGCGATGGAACTCGGTGGGCGTCCGGGTGCCAGCGTCTGTGCGCGAAGCTGCGGCTCCCGGGCCGACGGACTGCTCTGCTGAGTCAGCTGGTCGCCCCGCCCGTGCCGGCCCAGGCACCGCGGATACTGGGCATCGACGAGTTCGCGTTCCGTAAAGGGCGGACCTACGGCACGGTCCTCGTCGACGTCGAGAGCTCCAGGCCCGTAGACGTCCTGCCTGACCGCGAGACCTGCTCGGTTGCCGCTTGGCTCCAGGAGCACCCTGGCGCCGAGATCGTGTGCCGTGACCGCCTGATGGCCTTCGCCAAGGCCATCAGACAGGCGGCCCCCGACGTTCTGGAAGTCGCCGATCGCGGGCACCTTCTCCAAAACCTCTCGACGGCCGTAGAGAAGACGTGCCGCCGACACCGCGCATGCCTGCGCCGACACGCCACCACGGAAGCAGGACCGCCGTCGGCCGCCCCAGCGACTCCCCTCCTGGATCGCGTGCGCCAACGCCACAGAGACGTCAACGAATTGGCCGCCACCGGGGCTGTCCCTCAGCGCCATGGCCGCCGCCTGCAACTGGACCGCAAGACGGTACGGCGCTACCGGCACAGTGGCCTTGACGACCTCCTCGCCTCGGCACGCGACCGGGGCGCAGGTGTACTCGACCCGTTCGCCGACTACGTGCAGCACCGCTTCAAGGCCGGCTGTACGAGTTCCATGCAGCTCTACCGCGAGTTGCTTGCGCTCGGCTGCACCGGCGGCTACCACGTCGTGAACCGCTACGTGAGCACCATCAAGAAGGGCTCAGCCATCCCCACCCAAGCGGCGACGCCCAGCCCTCGCACCATCACCGCATGGATCATGCGCCCGCAGGAGACACTCCGCCCCTCGGATACCGCACAACTGGAAACCGTACGGAACGCCTGTCGGGAGATCGCCGCCGCCTGCGACCTCGCACGGGAGTTCACGACCCTGGTCCGTCACCGTCAAGGCCACCTTCTCCGAGACTGGATCCAGAAAGCTGAACTGAGCGGCCCGAGGCCATCGGCGTCTTCGCCAGCTCCGTCCGCCAGGACCTCCCGGTCGTCACCGCTGGTCTCACCCTGTCCTACAGCTCCGGCACCGTCGAGGGCCACGTGAACAGAATCAAGACGATCAAGCGCCAGATGTACGGCCGAGCCTCCTTCACCCTGCTCAGAGCCCGCATACTCCTCCAGCCGTAGCCGTCACGGAAGCGCGGTCACAACCCTCCAGTTGGCGAGTGAGCGCGCGAGTTGGCGAGTGGAGCGGGCGGCGTCGACGGCTCGGGTGAGCTGGGTGACGTAGGCGTCGAGGAGCGGTTTCATCTGCTGGTAGTAGGGCTGTTTGTGCTGCCTGAGCCAGTGGCCGATGGTGAACGGTCTTGGCTCCATGCCGCGTTGAGCTCGGGGGCGTTTCGGGGCTTCAGCCGGTTGTGGGGCGAATTGGTCTCGCCGTGGGTGACTTGGGTCCAGATGTAGGCGGTGGCGGCGAGGCGTGCGCGGTCGTCGGAGACGTACCGGGGGCTGGGCCGGCGTTTCAGTTGGTCGGCGATCTGGTGCCATGCGTCTGGTGGCAGTGCCCAGTCGGCGAGAAGGGTGCGCCGGTGCCGGTAGTCGATCAGCGGTGAGGAGGCGAGCTCTGCGGCGATCGCATCCAGGGCTCGTTCGCATGCTTCCGGGGTGCCCTGTCGGCGGGCCCACCGGGTGATGGGGGTGGCCCAGGCCATGTCCGGCGAGGCGGAGTCCGAGGAACTCGGCGGCATCGACGATGGGCCTTCCGAGGGCTCGTCGGACAAGGAAGGCGGCGGTTGTGCGACGCAGGACCGACATGCTGAAGGCGGCGGTGAAGGCGCCGAGGTGGCGTTCGGCCCACTCCAGGGGGAGGAACGCCGGAACGTGTTGAGGGCCGTAGTTGAGGCCGAGCTGGGGGCAGTCGGCTTCCGCCCCTGCCACGTCGGTGGTGGGTGGAGACCAGGTATTCAGCGGCGTTCTGGAATCTCTGGGAATAGTCGTCCTGATAGCGGCGGAACGCGGTGTCCCAGCTGCGGTGACACTTCGGGTCGATGCCGCTGCGGGTGCGGTTCTCGACCGGTGCGAGTGGAGCCAGTGCGGTTCGCAGGTCGGCGGCCGACAGCATGGTGTCGGCGGCGAGGAGGATGCTTGCGCGGGCTCCAGGGGTCTTGGGGCGGCGCGCTGACATGGATCGAATACGAGGGGTCCTGCCGGGCGGCCAGCACCTGATCGGTGCGAGCGGGTGTCGACGCCCGGGGGCGGTGGGGCGGGCCTTCGGCCAGGTGATCAGGACGAGTCCGCTGACCATCTGGAGGTCGGTGAAGTACTCGCTGGCCGTCGCCGGGGGTTCCGGGCTGAGCATGGTGGTGATCTTCTTCTGCAGTGCGGCGAGTTCGTCGGGCAGGGGTTCTGCTGGTCCGGTTGGCTGAATCAAGTGCCCAGCCACATTGACGGGTGAGCGGCTTAGCGCGAGCTCCGGACCGGTGGCCCCGTCAGGTTTGCTGCCCGTTTGTTGAACCCATGGGGTAGTGCTCCCGGATCAATCGGTTCAGGCGTTCCCGGGCACTTTCGAGTTGGGCGGCTGTATCAGCTGATTCCCGAATGAGGCAGCCCAGGTGGGGAAGGAGAATACCTTCCTGAAGGGCTTTGTTGATTTCCTCTCGATGGCTCAGCATCCAGGAGGCCCGGGCGTCCACCGCGTTCTCGAACTCTTCAAGCAGATCGGCGCAGTAGAGGCGCATGAGGCCAAGCAGCGTTCGGCGGGCCGCCTGCCGGCGCTTCGCGGAGCTCCAGCGCTGTGTCAGAGGAGCCGACGAGCGCATGATCCCCTCGATATCGCGCCGCGCCGCTTCGACGTATCCGGGCTTCAAGGGGATCTTGAGAAGCGGTACACGGACTGGTGTGCCGGCGTTGTTCGGGCCAGAGATGAGACGTGTGGCTCGGCTTGTGAGGTGGTGGGTTTCGAGGCGCTGAAGGGCTTCGCTGGTGTTGTTCGCGGCCTGGCACCATTCGTGCAGGATTTCATGCAGCTCCATCAGGGCTTCATGCATGTTCGGCCATGCCGGTGTGCCATTGGCGCTGTTCGAGACTTTCTGCAACATGCTGCTGGCTGCTTTGGCGACGACTGTTGCCTCAGGACCTACCGACATTCGGGACCCCCACCCCAGAGTGTTCAAGTCCCATTACGCTAATCCAGCTTCACGGCGCGAGAGGGGCGAATGGCTGAACTCAGGTTGTGACGGTCAGGCGGCGTCGTAGCGGTGCGCGCCAGCTGCGCCACCTCACCCTCACCGGGACGTCGAGCAGGTTCATTCCTTGCCTTGTACGAAGCCACCGATGGGGATGTGCCTCTCTGGACGTTGACGTCGCCCCCGTGCTCGACTCAGTGGCCTGGCTGTCTGTCACCCCCTCGATGTAGAAGACCCGCTGGAGGCGGCGGTTGTATCGCTGCGGGCGCCGCAGATTGCCGCTGATCTTGCCGGAGTCGCGCGGGACTGGCGCGACGCCGCCGAAGCCCGCGAGCCGGTCCGGGGTGCCGAAGATGCTCATGTCGCCGCCGGTGGCCGCCAGGAACTCGGCGCCGAGGAGGACGCCAAGGCCAGGCATGCTGGTGATCACTTCGAAGGTGTGGTGGTCGCGAAACCGAGCCTCGATGAGCTTGTCGAGCTCGGCGACCTGCTGGTCGAGGCCATCACCTCCCTCGCCAGGGTGTGCACCAACTGGGCTGTCAGCTTCTCTCCAGGCAGACTGGTGTGCTGGCGTTCGGCGAGCTGGTCGACGCCTCGAACCTTGCGGTTACGCAGCCAGGTCTCCAGCCGTTTGGCACCGAGTCGGCGAAGGGCGGCCGGGGTGGGTAGCCGGTCAGCAGGGTGAGCGGACCGGTGTTTGCGAAGTCCAGCGCACGTTCCAAGCCAGGGAAGATGCCGGTGAGCTGAGCCCGGAGCCGGCTGAACGGTGGGGGTGCGGTCGGCGACCAGATCCATGCGGCGACCGGTGAGGATCTTGAGGTCTGTGGCGGTCTCGTCGCCGACGCGTAAGGGGTGCAGATCCGGCGGATTCGGACCTGGTCGGCGATGACCGTGACGTCCTTGGCGTCCGTCTTGCCCTCACCGCGGTAGCACTCGGAGGCGCGGTGGATGGCCCGTCCGGAGACGTAGTGCACCGGCTGGTCGTGGTTGAAGAGGATCGCGATGGCCAGGCCGGCTCCGCCGTCGGCCAGGTCAATGCCCCACGTCACGCAGTCGCCCAAGGCGAGGACATCGGCGAGGAGTCCGAGCAGTTCGGGCTCGTCGTTGGCGACGCGTCGCGACAGCAGCCGGCAGCCGCTCTCATCGATCGCGACGCAGTGGTGAGGGGTCTTGCCTGCATCGATGCCGGCCCAAATCTCGGCCATGCGGTGCCTCCGTGCGGTGAGCTGCTGATGCCTCCCAACGGACGACCTCGCTGTCGATTCCCTACGGAGCGATCATTCGCAATTCCTAAATGGCAGCCGAGTCGTCGTGGGCGTCGGACGGCCAATCGATGGAAGCCACAAGCGGCAGAAGTTTGAAAGCCACACCCGACGCCCCTGGGCGGGCCAACCATGCGAAGGGCTCGCCCGGTCCCGCAGAAGAACGTAGGGAAGTTTGACCAGCCAGGGTGCTGGTGTGCCAGGGGTGGGGGTTGTGGGCTCGCTGGAGGCCTGCGCTATGGCCCGCCTTCGAGGGGGCCTGTTGCCGTCGCGGGCGGGTCTCAAGTCTCCGTTCGTCGGGTTGACCCGTGGTGGTCGCAGCGCCGATGGAATATCGCGCGGTACTCCCTCGGCCGCTGGCCCGTATGTCTGGCAAAGATGTCGCTGAATGCCCCAGGGTCGCCGTACCCGACGTCGGCGGCGATGCTCGCGACGGTCCTGTCGGTCGTCTCCAGCAGGTGTCTGGCTCGACGCACCCGGACCGTCTGCAGGTACGCGAGGGGCGTCTCGCCGGCTTCGTCGCCGAAGCGGCGGAGCATGGTTCTCGTGCTTACGTGGAACTCCTGGGCGAGGGTGGGCAGGTCATAGCGAGCACTGAGGTTCTGGTCGAGCCACCGCTTGACGCTGAGCGAGAAGTCCCTGCCCACAGTGGGTATGAGCCCCGGGTCGACATAGGGAGCCTGCGTGGAACGCGCATCATCAACAAGCGCGATACGCGCGGTGCTACGGGCGACGCGGGGGCCGTCGTGCTCGCGGATGAACTGCAGGGCGAAGTCGTACATGGCACTGAAGGCCGCTGTGGTCGTCACCCCCCGGTCGGTCACGACCAAGCTCTCCGGGCGGAGGCGCACGTCGGTGTACCGGCGGGCGAACCGATCCGCGAACAACCAGGACGTGGTCGCTTGGCGCCCGTCGAGCAGACCGGCTTCAGCGACCAGGAAGGCGCCCACGCAGATCGATACGACAGCGGTCCCCGAGGCGGCCTGCGATCGAATCGACGCTGCTTCCGGTCCCAGGTTTGCGAGTGTCGCGTCGAGATCGAGCGTGGGCGAAAGCTCGAATCCCGGCACGATCAGGACGTCCACCGGGCGAACCGCCGAGACGTCGAGGACCGAGCCGCCGGCCGCGATCACACGACGCCGGGGCGAGATGACCGACGCCTCGTAGGCCGGCTGAACCGACCCTTGCGCCGCGGCGACGTGAGTTGCCATTGCCAGGAGGTCAGGGACGCCGAATACCTCCGACGCGAAGCAGCCGGGGTACGCCAGCACACCAACGCGCAGCGGACTCATGCGGCCCCCTCCGGCACCTTCGAACGGGTGGCGATATTACCGTGGTACGTGGCGATGCCGCCGCTCCTCAGAAGGGCGGCCGCCCGTCATCATCTCGGTCATGACAATCATGCGAGGACAGAGCGACCCCTTGGACGACTTCTCACGCAGAGCCGTCCGCGTAGATGACGTCGACAAGACCGTGTACGTTGCCGGGTCAGGACCGGCAGTCATCCTTATGCCCGAGATGCCGGGTATCAGCCCCGACGTCGCGCGGTTCGCGCGGTGGGTGCGTGATGCCGGCTTCTCCGTGTACCTGCCCTCTCTTATCGGCGTCGACGGTGCCTATCCGCTCGCCGAGGCACGCGAGACCGTCGTTCGACGCGCCTGCGTCAGCGCCGAGTTCCGAGCCTTCGCCGGTGGCGGCACCAGCCCCGTCGTCACATGGCTGCGCGGCCTCGCCCGCCTGGCGCACGCCGAGCGTGGCGGGCCTGGCGTCGGCGCCGTCGGTCTGTGCTTTACCGGCAACTTCGCCTTGACCATGGCGCTCGAACCGGCCGTCATCGCACCAGTGGTCAACCATCCGTCGCTTCCGCTGGACGATCCCGGCGGTCTGGAGATCAGCGACGAAGACGCTGCTGCCGTGGCCGAACGCGTAGCGCGAGAGGGATTGAAGGTTCTCGCCTACCGCTTCGACAACGACAGGTGGTGCACTGATCAGCGGTTCGCGGCTTACCGAGCGCTGCTCGGGGACGCATTCGACGGCCGCGTACTCAAAGCCGAGACGGCGAACACGAACCCTCCGCCCTTCTTCCGTGACGTCGTCGGTTGCGCCCACAGCGTCGTCACGGCACACCTCGTCGACCAGGACGGTCACCCCACCACGCAGGCCCGGAACGAGATCATCGCCTTCCTTGCCGAGCGGCTCGGGATGTGGGCTGAATGAGCCCCTTGGCACTCCGGCACCTGGCGATGCGACAGAGCGCCGCCGCTTCCCGATGCGATCTGGTCATCGACCCGGGGTACTCGTGACCGCCCCTCGGCGACCACGAGTGACACAGGCCACTCAGATTTCGATGACACACGCTCAATCCTCGGTGGCACAGGACACCTGCGGCTGCGGTACGCATGCCGGCGAGGTGGCACTGCTCCCACCCGTCTTTGGAATACGAAAGAGGGCCCCGCCATTTCCTCACCATAAGGAGTGGCGGGGTCCTTTCTTTCACAATCAGGCCAGTGAACCTCTTTCATCCTGCGTATTCGCAGGTGAGGGGGGTGTGGACTGCTGCGACCATTCTGCCGATGCGATTGGTCGAGCATCGGGCTTGTCGTAGCAGTCGCCAGGACTTGAGGCGGGCGAAGGCGCGTTCTCCTGGAGCGCAGAGACGGGCGTGGTCGCGGTTGTACTGCTGGTAGTGCTCTGTAGTGCTCCGGGAGTTCGCGGTGGCCGTAGTAGGGGGTGCGGACAGTGGCGCCGGCGCCTTGGCAGGCGCGATCGGCCAGGACGAGGATCTGGCGGGTGAGACAGGCCTGGACGATGCCGTGAGCGCGGGCTGCGGTCAGGTCATGGATGCGTCCCGGCGTTGCCCGCGAAAACCACAGGGACTTGCCGTCCGGACGCGTGATGACCTGGACGTTCATGCCGTGCGTCTTGTGTTCTTGCGAGTAGTACGGCTCATCGACCCGCGATCCGGTCGGTGGGGATCAGCGTCCCGTCGACGATGACGAAGTCGCCTTCGCCCAGACCGACGAGGGCTTCCTGCAGGCCCGGTGCCCACGCGGCCAGTACCTCCACGGTCTCGCCGACGTAGCGCCAGGCTGTCGCTTCTGACACGCCGAAGCCCGCCGCCAGCTGTGCGAGGGTCTCGTTCTTCCGCAGGTGGACCAGCACCAGCAGGGCTTGCTCGAAGCACCCCAACCTCCGCCAAGGCGAGCGAAGTTCATGCCTCCGGGCGTAGACGAGCCACGACACGTGCTCAACCAGCTCGCACGGGGCGTCGATCATGGAAAGACACGGAACCACGAAACCCCCCGGCCGATGGCGTGCTGCGTGAGATCACCACACCAACGACGAGAGGCTTCGCCACGTCACCCCACCCGACCAGCCCATTTCACCCCCACAGCACAGGATGAAAGAGGTTCACTGAACACTTCACGCCGAACCACTGAAAACCAAACACCGAACATCAACCCGCCTTTCCGTAGGAGTTCGAGCTGCGCCCGGAAGAGGACCCCCGATGAGATCAGCGTGTGCCGCACGTTCGGTGGTACGGAAGTCCGGGGAGGAAGCGTCGCCATTCCGCGCGGGAGAGGTTGCGGTCGAGCCTGGCGCACAGTTGGGTGGCGGTGCGTTGCGGGTCGGTGTTCCAGAGTTGGGCTGTGTGGTCGTCGCTGGCGGTAGCGAGGGTGCGGCTGTCCGGGCTGAAGGCGAGCGCGCTGACGACTTCGGTGTGGCCGCTCAACGTGGCCAGGATCTCACGCCGGTCCACGCTCCACAGCGCGACAGCGTTGTTGGCGCTGGCGGTCGCGAGAGTGCGGCCGTCGGGGCCGAACGCCACGGCCAGTGCGGGGCCGGTGTTCTGGACGAGGGTGGCCTTGCGGGTGTGCTCGGCCACATCCCACAGGATCACCCGCTGATCGCGGCTGGAGGTTGCCAGGCTGCGGCCGTCAGGGCTGAACGCCGCATCGGTCAACGGCTCCGAGTGCCCGCGGAGGGTGGCCACCCGGGTGCGTTTGGCCGCGTCCCATATCAGGGCTTTGCCAGGGTGCGTTGTAGCCAGGAGACGGCCGTCGGGGCTGAAGGTCACGGAGGCGGCCCGGTCGGCTCCGCTCTCGAGGGTGGCGAGCCGGGTATGGCGCTCGGCGTCCCACAGCACGATCTTCCCGTCCTGTCCCGCGGTTGCGACCATGCGGCCGTCGGGGCTGTAGGCGACATCCATGACCCGGTCGGTGTGGCCGGTGAGGCGGGTGGGAGCGGAGCGGTCTTCGGGATTCCACAGCGTGAGCGTGTTGTCCTGGGCCCCGGGCCGCTCCTGGGGGGCGCCGGTCGCCGCAGCGACCGTTCGGCCGTCGGGGCTGAACGCCACAGCGTTCACGGGCCCGCTTCCATCCCCGTTTCCCTCGGCGAGCTCGGCTTTGCGGATACGGCGCCGGGCGTCCCACACCGCAATGGTCCCGTCGTCGCCGGCCGTCGCGATCGACCGGCCGTCGCGGCTGAACGCCACATCGTTCACCCGGTCGCTGTGACCGGTCAACGGGATGCGCGTCACGTCCCACAGGACGACCCTTCCCTCGCTGTGTGAGGCCAGCAGAGTGCCGCGCGGGTCAAAGGCGACCCCGTAGACGTTGCTGGAGTGGCCAGTGAGGGTGACCTTGCGTACCCGGCGCTTCACGTCCCACAGCACGGCCGTCCTGTCGTGCCCGGCAGTGGCCAGGGTGCCGCCGTCCGGGCTGAACTCCAGGGTCCTGACCATCCTGGTGTGGCCGGTCAGAACGGCTTTCCTCTCCCGGCTCCGCACGTCCCAGAGCCGAACGGTCCGATCGTGTCCGGCTGTGGCGAGCGTGCGACCGTCTGGGCTGAACGCGACAGTGTGGACGGGTCCTGTATGCCCCCGCATCGTGTCGAGCCGCTTGCCGGTGGCCACCGACCACAGCCGCACCTTGCCGTCGTCGCCGACCCCCGACACCGTACGGCCGTCCGGGCTGATGGCCACCGAGTTCACCGCACCGTCGGAGCCCGGGAGCGTGTCCCGCGCTTTCCCCCGCTTCCCCCGGCTGATATCCCACAGCCGCACGGTGCCGTCGGCGGCCCCACTGGCCGCCAGCCGACCGCCCCGGCTGAACGCGACGCTCCGCACCGCCTCGGTGTGACCGGACAGAGTCGCGGTCCTCTTGCGCTCCGCGACATCCCAGAGCACCACATCCCCATCGTCCCCGCCAGTGGCCAGCCACTGCCCGTCCGCGCTGAACGTCACGGCCCGCAGCGGCGCGTCGGGACCGGTGAGTGTGGCCAGCCGAGTGCGGCGGGTGGGGTCCCACAGCCGCACCGTCTTGTCCCGGCTCACGGTGGCCAGGGTGCCGTCGGGGCCGAAGGCGATCCCGGAGATCCGCTTTGTGTGCGGGCCGATCTTGGTGCGGTAGGACTGGTGCGTGGACATGGTCAGAAGGGCGCCGCGCGCCTCAGGTGTCGGCGCGGCGCGGTACGCCTCCACGCTGAGCAGCATGGCCGTGTCCGGTCGGGAGTCGGCCAGTTCCGTCGCCTGCACTGCCAGTTGGCGGGAGATGGCCTCCTGCTGGGCCGCCGTCGCCTGGCGGCTCTTGCGTAGGGCGACCACGCCGATGCCCGTCACCATGACCAGGAGCACGGCGAGGCCCGTCGCCAGATAGCGCAGTCGGCGACCGCGACGTGCGTCGGCCCGCTGCTCCTCGTTTCGCGCGGTGATGCCGGCGGTGAGGAACGCGGCCTCCCGCTGGGTGAGCTCGTCCTGGCGCCGGGCCGCGACGAAGTGCTCCTCGGCGGTGGCCAGCCGGGTGCCCCGGTACAGGGCGCCGGGATCACGCTCCAGCGCTTCCCACTCCGCGGTGGCATCGGTCAGGCGCCGGTGGATCACGAGGTGTTCGCGGTCCTCGTCGATCCAGCCGCGCAGCCGAGGCCATGAGGTGATCAGCGCTTCATGAGCTACGTCGACGGTGGGGGCGGTCGGGGCAGCCGGGGCGGCTGCGGTCGGGGTACCTGCCGGGCTGCCAGGCCCAGGGGCAGCGTCGTCGAGGGTGATCAGCCGTGCGCGGACGAGGCGTTCGAGCACGGTGGTGACGTCCCCGTCCGCACCGGCATCCCGTTCGCCCCGTTCATTCAGTTCCCCGAGTTCCTCCAGTTCCGTGCGGTTCACCGGCCGCCGGGTGTCCTCGGTACCTTCACCAGGAGTGACAAGTTGCAGGAGGATCCGGCGAGCGTACGCGGCCTGATGCGGCGGAAGTTCCTGGTAGATCTCCTCGGCCGTGTGGGCGATCGCGCCCCGCACACCGCCCGCGGCCTCGTACCCCGCGATGTCCAGTTTCCCGCCCTTGCGGCGGCGCCAGGTCTCCAGCAGAGCATGGGACATCAGTGGCAGACCGCCGGGCTCGTCCGCGACCTCGTCGACGATCCGAGCGGTGAGGGCACGCTCGACAACGAGCCCATGGGCCGCGGCGGGTTTGACGATCGCCTCCCGCAGCTCCGCCGGTGTCATCGGCCCGACCAGCACGGTGGCTTCCCGCAGCGCATCGGCGAGCTCCCGGTGGCCGGCGCAGCGGCCGAAGAAGTCAGCGCGCACACCGATGACTAAGCGCAACCGGGATGCGGGGCGACGCGCGGCCAGCAGCAGACCGATGAACTCAGCCCGCTCAGCCGCGTCGCGGCACAGCGTGAAGACTTCCTCGAACTGGTCGACGATGACCACCGTGTCGCCGTCCGGCTCCGCCGCCACCAGCTGCCGGGCATACGTACGGACGGGGTGCGGGCCCGGAGTGAAGATCCGGATGGCGGCTGGTGGGGTCCGGGTTGCGGCGCCGTCTCGCAGAGCGGGGATCAGCCCGGCTCTCAGCAGGGAGGACTTCCCGCTTCCGGAGGCGCCGACGACCGCTACGAGGCGATGGATGTGAGTCAAGGCCGTGAGATCGGCGGTCAGTTGATCGCGCCCGAAAAACCGTTCCTGGTCCTCCGGCTGGAAACGCCGCAGCCCTGGATACGGCGGCACGGCACCGTCGTCGGCGGGCGGCTGCGCCCGTTGTGCCGCTGCAATGTCATGCCAGCGCTGCTCCCACGCCTGGCCGTCCCCGCCGCATGCGGCGACGTAGGCCAAGGTGACGGGAAGCGAGGGCAGTTTCGCGCCCGCCGCTGCCTGAGCCAAAGTCGCCGTCGCATAGGAAGTCTTCCGCGCCATCTCCCGGTAGGTGAGGCCACCCGCCTCCTGGCGCAGCTTGCGCAGCTCAGAAGCAAATCGCTCCACCGGCCCCGCAGCCGGGTCCAGTGGACTCTCCCGACGCCCCGTGCCCACCCCGTCTCCTTCCCCCCAGCCAAGACGAGTTCGATGTCACGCTACGCGGCTCCTCATCAGCCCTACAAGCGGATACTTCGGCGGCCGCTACGAACCGGAGCGGCGTCAACCGCGGCACCGGCCCGTTGTCCTGGCGTTGTCCGTGTCCCTGTCCATGGCCTGGTCCGTTGGCTTGTCCACCCCCGTTGTCCACGCCCCTGACCTGGTCTTACGGACAACTCCCGCCGCCTTGAGAGTTGAGTCACCGGCACGGCCGACGACCGAAAGCCGTGCCGGCGCCCCTTCGTAATGGCCGTACTGCTTGAGGAGAAGAAATGGACGGTTACTCCCGTATCAGTCGTCGATCCGTGCTGGCTGCCGGAGCAGGCATGCTCGCCCTGCCAGGAATACCCGCCGCGATGGCCGGGGCCACAACCGGTCCGAGGGGTGGCACGGCGTCGGCCGTCACTGGCAGCACGGTCTTCGCCCGGGGCGAAGGGCACTTTCACACTTTCCGGATTCCCGCCCTCGTGCGCGCACGTGACTCCGGCGACCTGCTCGCCTTCGCCGAGGGCCGGATCGGTGACGCCGATGACGACGGCAACATGAACCTCGTGCTGCGCCGATCCACCGACGGCGGCCGGACCTGGGGAAAGCTGAAGGTGATCTGGAACGCCGGGAAGAACAAGATCGGCCCCGGGGTGCCGGTCGTCGATCAGAAGAGCGGCGACATCGTGTTGCTTGCCATCCGTACGGCCGGCCATGTGACGGCCGAGGACATCACCACCGGACGCGCGACGTGGGAGGAGAGCCGTCGGCCGTTCGTCCTGCACAGTACGGACGAGGGCAGGAGCTGGAGCGATCCGGTCGAGATCACAGGCCAGGTGAAGCCGCGGACGTGGCGGCACTTCGTGTTCGGGCCAGGGCATGCGATCCAGCTCACCCGAGGCAAGCACGCGGGCCGGATCGTCGCGCCCGGCAACCACACCATCGCTCCACCGGCCGGCTCAGGCGACAGCGGCCGTGAAGCGAAGTATCACGGCGTGCACCTCGCCTACAGCGACGATGGCGGGCGCACATGGCAGCTCGGTGCCACCGACGCGGACCACGGCGGCGAGGGCGTGAACGGCAACGAGTCCCAGCTGATCGAGCTCACCGACGGCACCCTGTACCAGAGCATCCGCCACCAGGGCCGCGATGCCCCCAGCCACCGGGCCTACGTCCTCAGCTCCGACGGCGGCGCATCGTACGACGGCCCGCTGAGGTTCGAAAAGCAGCTGCAAACCGCTGTCGTGCAAGGCACCGTGCAGCGGGTGTTCGCCACCGACAAGGGGGACGACAGCGACCTCATTCTGTTCTCGTCGGCCAAGGAAACGTCGAGCGAAGGCCGGGGCGCCATGGCGATCTGGCGGAGTACGGACGAGGGAAAGACCTGGCGGGAAGCACACACCATCTGGCCCGCCCGCAGCGCGTACTCCGACATGGTCAAGCTCTCCGACGAGCACATCGGGCTGCTGTACGAGGGAGGAGAGAACACTCCGTACGAGGAGATCTCGTTCGCCCGCGTCCCGATCGCGAAGCTCACGCCATAAGAGCTCCCCAGCGAAGCTCAGCCGTAAGAGCATCCCCCGCTCTCCACGCCTTCCGCCTTCAGACCCTGAGACCGCTGAGGAGAGGTCGATGATCAAGAGTGTCTTCCGGACTGACGACGTGCCTGTGGCGGACCGGTTGCCCTGCGACTGCGAGACCGTGGACAGCCGGCAGCCGGCCATTCCACTGGGCATCGAGATCCCCAAGGCCTTCCTGAAACCGGCTGGGAACGGGGCCGACGAGGTGCTGGGGCGGCAGCTGCCAGGGCACAGCGGAGCCGGCGCTTTACTGACGCAGTTCCTCACCCACCTGACCGGGGAGGCCGACGTGCTTCGACAGGCCAACGGCCCTCAACTGGCGTCCGTCCTGCTGGACCTGGTGTCCGCGCTGTTCGCCCACCAGCCGCCCGCCAAGGACTTGCCCACCCCGGAAACCCGCCGGCGGACGCTGGTCCTGCGTATCCGTGCCTTCATCCTGCAGCACTTGGCCGACCCAGACCTCACGCCCCGCTCGATCGCCGCCGCACACCACATTTCCACCAGCTACCTGCACCGGCTCTTCCAGCAGGAAGACGACACGGTCGCGTCCTGGATCCGCCGCCAGCGCCTCGAACGCGCCCGGAGCGACCTCACCGACCCGGCTCACCGCACCGTCCCCATTTACTCCATCGCCGCCCGGTGGGGCTTCTCCCGCGCCGCTGACTTCACCCGGGCCTTCCGCACTGCCTACGGCGTCCCGCCGAAGGACTACCGCCGGCATGCGAAGTCAACTCTCGTGTAGCGCCCGGCCCACCGCTCAGGGCCGGGACAGTCATCCGAACTCCGGGGCTGACGGCCGCGATCGGCCGCCCGCCCCGGAGTAACACCCCCTCAGGCCGGTCAGGGAACCATGTCGGAGGAGTTCTGGTTGTTGCGCCAGGAGTCCGAGTCGCAGTAGGCGATGTCACCCGGCCTGACCAGGCAGACCTTGAAGCCGTAGGTGGTGTTCTCCTTCAGGTTGTACACGCCACCGTCGCTGGCCTGCTTCGTGTTGTGATCCCCGCTGCCTGCTGCATTCACCTTGTAGCGCAGCGAACCGTCAGGGTTGTAGACGAAGGCTCGGACCGCCCACCCGTCCTCCTCCTGGTCGGTGACCGTCACCACGTCCCCGCGTTCGATGAGCGTGACCTTCCCGCCCGGGTCCCCGTCATCGGTCTGCATCGAGTGGTCCGGGTCGGCGGCGGACGCCGAATTCGGGAGAGCGACCAGGAGAGCGGCGGCCGCCAACGGGGCCCCCAGGATGGTCGCGAGTCGCCGTGCTGTCATTTCTGTTTCCCCCATCGTGTGGTGCAACTTGGTGCGACTTCAGCTGAGGCTGCTTGCTCGCGCTCAAGTTGCTCGCTTGCTTGCTTGCCCCTTCAGCATTCCGTGGCAGCACACGGCAGTCGTTAGCGTGGAGTTCACAGTCACTTAGCGATGCGTGAACCGGCGTCGGCGATGCGGGTCTCGACTCAACCTCCAGCCCCATCCCGCGCGGCAGTGGGCCGAGCACGGCGGACGGCACACGGACACCGGCCGGGAACCGAGGCCGCGCCGACGGGCGGCCTACACCTGTCCGCACGGGGGGCCACCACCTGTTCGCCGCCTACGACCTGGCCCGGAAAAAGCTCTACGGCCACACCAAGCCGAAGAAGACCGTACGAGGTCCCTGGAGTTCTGCCGCTATCTGCGCGGCCTCTACCCACCGAAGAGTTGCTAGGCCCTCGGCGGTGCCGCCCCTTTCCTCCGTCAGACCCCTACGAGGTGACGGAGGAGTTCGTGATCAGTCTTGTTTGTCTTCCTCCTTGCCGTCCGGCATGACCACCGGGGCCACAGAAAAGCGAGAAGAGGCATCTTCGACGAGATGCCCCTGACTGACGATCGTCTTCATCCGGCCCGGGTCGTCTCCACGCGAGCAGGGGTTGAGACATCCTCGCCGATGGCCTCCGCGACCTCGCGGGCCTTCATCGCCGGCCCGCAGGTCGCCAGCACTGACAAGATCCGCTGACGCCCCTCCTGCAAGTCGAATGGGCCCTTAGCGCGCTCCAAGGTCCGTCCCGAAGCTGCTCGGCCATCGGCCGCACCCGTTCCCCTGACCTGCCCAGTTCCGGCTTCGGAAGAAGCAGCCGGGGCAGCAGCGTCGCTGTCGGTCGGCTCGTCCACCGTCGCTTCCTCGAAGCCGACTTCGTCCCCGCCCAGTTCCATCAGCGTCTCCCGCGTAACCTGGATCCTGCGGAGCTGTTCCTCGGTGTCTGCGATCTTCTTGCGGGTCATCTCGAGTTCGTCGTGCAGCCGGGCAAGGTCGCCATGGATAGCGCTCTCCCGCTCCCTGAGCCGATCGAGAACCGGTCCCATCGCCCCTCCACAAACCCACACGAACGCACCCTCGGCTCCAACCAGCCCCAGGGCGGCCCCAAGGCTATGAGCCCACAGCACAAGATCGCAGGGCCTGTTCATCATGGATCGGAAGCGACAACTACCGGCAGATGAGCAGCACTTACAGCGCAAATGATCAATCGCTTATGGTGTTGATGAGCCACAAACGGAATCGACCTGGGCAGGTCGCGGGACGACGGACCCCACGCGTCAGCTTGTGGGCACGTGCCTTGTGCCTGTGGGATCGCCGACTGAAGCGTTATCAGCTCGGGTGGAACCAATATGGGGGAGCGGCCAGTCCACCCGGCTGAACAGCTACGCGCCAAGCGAACCAGCCTGGTTCTTGGCTGCTGTCCTCCCACAGTGGTGGCCATGCTGAACCGAGTAGCCGTCCTGTCCGACATCCACGGAGTCCTGCCAGCCTTGGAGTCTGTGCTCGCAGAACCTGAGGTGAGCACGGCCGATCGCATCGTTCTCACCGGGGACATCACCGCCGGCCCGCAGCCGTGCCAGGTTCTCGACCTGCTGACCAGCCTCGGTGAACGTGTGGCCTGGATCAGCGGAAACGCCGACCGCGAACTCCTTGAGTATCGCCGAGGACAACGGGACACTCTCCCTGATCCGATCGCCCCCTGGGCCGCTGAGCAGTTCCGCGAGGACCATCTGAGCCTTCTCGCCTCCCTGCCGCGATCGCTCTCCTTGCCCGTGCGCGGGCTGGGAACGGTGCTCTTCTGCCATGCCACCCCACGAGACGATGAAGAGGTCGTCCTGGTCGACTCCCGCCTCGAACGTTGGAAGGAAGTCTTCAGCGGACTTGATGCCGACATCCGCACCGTGGTCTGCGGTCACACTCACATGCCGTTCGTCCGCCTGGCCCACGGCCGACTCGTGATCAACCCCGGCAGTGTCGGTATGCCCTACGGAAGAGCCGGGGCGCACTGGGCCATCTTGGGCCCGGGTGTCGAACTTCGAACCACAGACTTCGACATCGAGGCTGCCACCCTCCAGGTCACCCGAGACTGCTCTTACCCCGACATCGCCGAGTGGGCCGACTATTTCCTGCTCGCCCGCGCTACCGACGCCGACGCCCTCAAAGCCTTCGCTCCACGGGATGGACGCGACTACATGCCGTGATGTCCATCCCGTTCTTCGACAAGGAGCAGCTGAACCCCCACACAATCAAGGACGCCTACCAATCCCGGAGACCGAACGAGTCGCGCCTACTGGGGAACGATCACCTCCCGATCGGGAAACGATCTTCAGTGCCCCGAAAGACTGCAGGCCATGCCTACTCGTGAACGCCCGACCTCGACAAAATCGAACCGACGACCGTGTCGGCACAGCACTTTGTACTGGAATGTCGGCAGGGCAGGGCCTCGCGGTGACCTTCCGGGGCAGGTGACTGGTCATTCTCTGCGACATCGAAGACTTCATCGTGCGCGGCGATCGGGCGTGACAACCGCCGGAGGCGGGCATCAGCATGGGCGCGCACGAGGGGAATGCACTCGCGCTGGGGGCATCCCGCGACTACCTTGCCGCCCATGAAACCGATCTTCCGGCTTCCGCTCAATTCCCCGCTGGCCACGGCTGTTTCAGAGGAGGAGGAACTGCTCCCACTGCGGGTCCCAGCCGGTTGGAACGTCATCTACAACACCCTGCATGCACGACGTCTGCCAGATGGAAGAGTCGAGACTTACGACTCCGAGGACCTGTATTGGGCGCGTACCGTAGCGCCGCCGTGCCTGACCGCACAGAAGGTAGCGGAGGAGGGCGAGCTGTGGGCTCGGGAGATCAACATAGACGCTGGCTGGTACAACCACTTCTACCGCGTCGTCGTCCTCGACCCTGACTGGGACCATCAGAGAGCTTCCTACATTGTGGTTCTCTCTATTCCATCAGGCAGTTGACTCATTGAGTCATACTATTTACCACCGCTCCTTGCGGCACCAGTAACGACAGATGCGATCCCACGCCGTCCCGGCCAGGCCGACGCAGCAAGGCAGTGGGGATCACACGGTGAGGCTCGCGTGGATCAGGTTGTGGTCTGAGAGGCCGCCTACGCTCTCGACTGCGGCGCTGCTGACACCAGCGCCGCGCACGACCACATGGTCGATCCACTGCGATGCCGAGCTTGATGTGTGTGGCCGTGTCGGCAGGGCGTCCGGCGGGAGATCCACGACGGTGAAGCCCGGTCCCAGAGCCGATGCCACGGTGGCACGATCGGCGTTGAAGTCGCCGAGGAGTACCGCCGGGCATTCCGTCGATGTGGTGGCCAGCTCGGCCAGGCGTGCCAGCTGGCGCGTGCGGCGCTGATTGCCGCTCACATGCGTGGCGACGATCAGCATTCCGTCGGTCTCGATTGCGAGTGCGCCCTTGCCCGGGTCATTCTCGAAGGACTCGGCAGCGATCTGGCAGTTCGGTCCGCCGACCAGAAGTACGAGATACTCCCCGGGCTCTCGCAGCGAGCATGTGCTCCGGCGCTGTGCCGGGACGCGCGGATACCTCAACGCGTGGACCGTCCGGCCAGGCAGCGCACCGCGGAGGGCGGCCAACTGGTCACCGCTGACCTCCTGAAGAGCGATGACCTGCTCGCTGCGGCCCTCCAGCAGCGCTGTCACCGCGGCGATCCGCTCGGACTCATCCGGGCAGCGCACAAGGACATCCTCGTCCCAGTTCTCGGCATGCACCCGGTGCAGAACATTCCAACTGGCAACCGTCACCACGCGAGGCAGCGCAGCCACAAACATCACTGAAAACCTTCACGCCGAACCACTGAAATTGGCCCGAGCAGTTGGCATTGCAGTCCGGCACCCAACGTCAGCAACCTTCATCTCTCCCTACCGACCATGCTGTCCGAGCAAAGTTGGCCAGCTTACCACTCCCCGACGACAGATCCCGGGAGGGGAAGTTTTCGTCTTCTGGTGCTGCGGCTTCCGGGAGGCTGGAGAGATGGTTCCTGGGGTGTTCCGTCTGTCTCCTGTAAGCGGGGAGACGACGTTGTCGTTTCTTTGCCGGATCGCGGATCGGTACAGGCTGGAGGCGAAGACGCTGCTGTCCTGTTTGCAGTGGCGCGGTCACCGGCCCCGGCACGAGGGTGGCGGGCTGCCGGCGGATGCGGAGGTGACGCTGGACGCGGCGGGCCGGCGCGCGCTGGCGGGACTGTCCAGGGCCAGAGAGGAAGCGTTGGCGTGGGCGCTGCCGTCCTGGGGGTGGGAGGATCCCAAGCTCGACGGGGCAGAGGACGGCCGAGGGCGGGGGCTGTGGCGGGTCGGGGGTGCGGTGGTGGGGCCCGTGGCGATCGGGTGCCGGCTGTGCACTGCGCGGCGTGCGGGCGGACCGGGTGGTGCGGTACGCGCAGCGGCGGGAGCGGGTGTGCGTGGCGCATGGGCGGTGGCTGTTGGACGCGGACGCCGAGCAGGAGTTGGAGTATCTGGACCTGCGGGGTCTGCCAGATGTGGTCGGGGCGCAGCGGCGGTGGTGGGGTGTGGCGCGGCGGGCGGTGCGGGGCGGGGTGGAGCCGGGTGAGGTGTTCGGGCTGGCGTATGCGCGGTTCGACAAGAACCTGTGGTGGGTGCGGCGGGAACACCAGCCATCAACGATGGCTGGCCCAGCTTCTACGACCCGGCCGACTCGGACGCGGTCGAGCTGCTGACCGACCGCTCCATGGGCATGGTCCGCACCGAGGTCCGCTGCGCCCGCTGCGGCTCCCACCTCGGCCATGTCTTCGAGG
>NZ_JBQQBT010000035.1:0-51912 GCF_052245835.1 Streptomyces sp. 8N114
CGAACCCGGAAGCTAAGCCTTACAGCGCCGATGGTACTGCATGCGGGAGCGTGTGGGAGAGTAGGACACCGCCGAACTCATTGTGTGAATAAGCCCCGTTGGCTGACGCCAACGGGGCTTTTCCATGCCCAGGCCCGAGTTCCGGCATGGCCGGTTACGGCTGCAGCGGCAGCTGGAGGATCGTCGTCAGTGGTGGGTCGAGCCGGCCGTCAGATGACCGTGCGGCCATGCGGCGGCCGTGCTCGACCACGCTCTGGGTGAGCGCGTTGAGGATCGGAAGTACGTCCGGGTCCTCGCCCACTACGTAGAGGGTGCCCGCTTCGGCGATGAAGGATTCCAACGCGAGGCGATCGGCTCGCTCCGCGGAGCATGCGTTACGGACGTGCAGCTGGCCCAGCGGTGCCAGGGCCCGGCGGATCAGGGCGACGGCGTCGGCGCGGAGTTGGGGGTGCCCAGCGAGGGCGGACTCCAGCTCGCCGGCGGTGCCGGAGGCGGCCTTGGGGTGGGTCCGCAGGATGCGTACGGCGTCCGCTGTCTGTCCCGTTGCGAGGGCCCAGCGGTGGACTTCGCGGAATGGGCGCTTTTCCAGGGCTGCGGCGTGCAGCCAGCAGCGTAGGACGGTCTCGGCCGTCGTGTGCGTCGTCGCGTCGATGGGGCGCGGGGAGCGCAGGGGGGCCAGCAGGGCCGTGGCGCGGGCCGCGGCGGTGGCGCGGTCGGCGCAGCCGTGGTGCGGTGACCAGCGGAGGCGGTCGGGGGTGTCGCAGGCGTGTGTCGGGTCGAAGAGGTGGACAGGGCCGAGCTTGGCGCGGGCCGTCTTGGTGGCGGTCCACAGAGCGGGCGTGGCCGAGTTGACGAGTGCGGCGCCGGGAGCTTCCAGGATCTGGGTCACGGGATCGTCGTCAGCCGGCGGGCCGCCTGTCGCGCTGCCGACCGTGCCGGTGCTGACCGAGCCGTTGCCGGTCGCGTCCTGGCCGTCGACGGGGGAAGCGGCTCCGGTGGTCGCTGCTGCGCCGAGGAGGGTTGGCGCCAGCGGGCTCGGTGGGGCGGTTGAGGGCGGCTGTGGCGTTGGTGCGGAGGGCTCGTGGGGCGGTACGGGTTGCTCTTGGAGGGCTGGAGCCGGCGCGGGCGGCTGCGAGGGGAGCGGGGCGGCACCGGGCTCCCGGGCGGCCTCCGTGGGCGCCGCGCCTTTGTGCTCCGGGGGGTCCCCCGCGTGGTCCTGCCGGATGCGCCTGGCCTTTCGTACGGCTCGTGCGCGGGCGATGGTGCCCATGACGAAGACCGTGAGCACCATCAGCACCAACAGCTGGCTGATGAAGATGCCCCAGAACAGGCCGTAGCCGGAGAGTTGGCTGCGCGGGGTGGTGGGCCAGGCGCCGGGGATGTCGTGCGGCTCGGTGACCAGTTCCCGTACGGCGAGCGGGGTCCTGGCGAAGGTGACGCCGTCCGGCCAGGCGCCGTGGGAGAAGAGGCCCGCGAGCCCGGTGGCCGTCCAGACGAAGATGGTGAGGCCCAGCAGGAAGGCGAGGACGGCCACCAGGAGGCCGTCGGGGATGCCTCCGCCGCCCCCACCGGCGGCGCGGCGCATCCGGTGCGGTTCATGGTGGGGGTAGTGGCCCGGGTGATATCCCTGGCGGCGGTGACGCTCTCGGTCGTCGTATGACATCGGTACCGGTATTCAAGCGGGGCCGGTGGGTTGCGGCAAGATCCCCGCCGCGGCTGCGACGGGTGGGGATGCCCTCTGGTTTCCGTCAGGCGACGCCTGAGCCGGGGGCGGCCGGTCCGGACGGGGTGCGTTCCATGGCCATGGCGCGTGCCTCGGTCTCCGCCTCCAGGTCGGCCTCCAGCGCGGCCTCGAAGGAGGCGGCCGCCTCGGCTTCCGCGGCCTCGGCTTCCGCGGCGCTCTCCGTCATGGCGCGGTCGGTGAAGACCAATGGCCGTTCGGCCTCGGTGACCAGGTGCTTGACGACCTGCACATTGCCGTTGACGTCCCAGACGGCGATGCCGGGCGACAGGGTGGGGATGATCTCCACGGCCCAGCGTGGCAGGCCCAGGACCTTACCGGTGGCGCGAGCCTCGTCGGCCTTCTGGGCGTAAATCGTCCTGGTGGAGGCCATCTTGAGGATCGCGGCGGCTTCGCGGGCCGCTGCTCCGTCGACCACGTCGGAGAGATGGTGGACGACGGCGACGAAGGAGAGGCCGAGGCGGCGGCCGAACTTCAGCAGGCGCTGGAAGAGCTGGGCGACGAAGGGGCTGTTGATGATGTGCCACGCCTCTTCGACCAGGAAGATCCGCTTGCGCCGGTCGGGGCGGATCCAGGTGTGCTCCAGCCAGACTCCGACCATCGCCATCAGGATCGGCATGGCGATGGAGTTCCGGTCGATGTGGGAGAGGTCGAAGACGATCAGCGGCGCGTCCAGGTCGATGCCGACCGTCGTCGGGCCGTCGAACATGCCGCGCAGGTCACCGTCGACCAGCCGGTCGAGGACGAGGGCGACGTCCAGGCCCCAGTCGCGTACGTCGTCCAGGGCGACGTTCATCGCCTCCGCCGACTCCGGCTTGGGGTGGCGGAGCTGCTCGACGATGTCGGTGAGCTGCGGCTGTCGGTCGGTGATGGTGGAGTTGACGTAGGAGTGCGCGACCTTGAGGGCGAAGCCGGAGCGTTCGTCGAGGCCGTGGCCCATCGCGACCTCGATGATGGTGCGCAGCAGCGCCAGCTGGCCGGTGGTGGTGATGGCCGGGTCCAGCGGGTTGAGCCGGATGCCCTGGTCGAGCGCCGCGGTGGGGTCGAGGCGGATCGGGGTTATGCCCATCTCCTCGGCGATCAGGTTCCACTCGCCGACGCCGTCCTCGCCCTGCGCGTCCAGGACCACCACCTGGCGGTCCCGGAAGCGCAGCTGGCGCAGTACGTACGTCTTCTCCAGCGCCGACTTGCCGTTCCCGGACTCGCCCAGCACCAGCCAGTGCGGGGCCGGCAGCTGCTGTCCGTAGAGCTGGAAGGGGTCGTAGATGTAGCCCTTTCCGCTGTAGACCTCGCGGCCGATGATGACGCCGGAGTCGCCCAGCCCAGGCGCGGCCGTCGGCAGGTAGACGGCCTGCGCCTGGCCCGTGGACGTACGGACGGGCAGGCGGGTCGTCTCCGTCTTGCCGAACAGGAAGCTGGTGAACGCTTCGGTGATGGCGGACAGGGGATCGAGCGCGGCCATGCTGGCTACCTCCGGCCTGGAGCGGCGGTGCGGGGGTGGAGCGGTCGGGCGTCGGAGCGGGTGGGGGTCATGGAGGGCTCCTCAGCGCCGGATACCGGTGGCGAAGGGGAGGGTGTTGACGAAGGCGCGGTGGTGTTCCCTGTCGCACCACTCCAGCTTGAGGTAGCTCTTGCCCGCCGAGGCGCGGATCGTGCGCTTGTCGCGGGCCAGCGCTTCCGGCGAGCGGGAGGAAACGGTGATGTAGCCGACGAGGTTGACGCCCGCCGCGCCCGACGCCAGGTCCTCGCCGCGCTGGTCGACGCGGCCGTGCGCGGCGATGTCGCGCGGGTCGACGGTGCGGTTCATCTTCGCCGAACGGCTGGCCTCCGCCTCGTCGTTCGTCTTCTCCGTCAGCATCCGCTCGATGGCCAGCTCGGTCGGCTCCAGGTCCATCACCACGGCGACCGTACGGATCACATCCGGGGTGTGCACCAGCAGTGGCGCCAGGAAGTTGACCCCGACAGGGGTCATCGGCCACTCCTTGACCCATGCCGTGGCGTGGCACCAGGGTTCGCGGGTGGTCGATTCACGGGTCTTGGCCTGGAGGTACGTCGGCTCGACCGCGTCCAGCTCGGCCGGCCAGGCGTTGCGCTTGGACATGGCCTGGATGTGGTCGATGGGGTGGTCCGGGTCGTACATCGAGTGGACGAGCGAGGCCAGCCGGGCCTGCCCGAGCGGCTGCCGCACCCGGATGTCGGCCTCGGTGAGCCGGGCGCAGATGTCCGTCAGCTCGCGGGCCATCACTATGGCCAGCCCTTCATCCCTGGTCAGCTTGCGGCCCGCGGTGCTCCGCGCTGCCTTGGCGATGGTGGCGCCCTCGGTGGCCAGTTCGCGGCCGTAGGGCATGCAGGCGATCAGGTAGGCGCGGTGCTGCTCGCTGGAGGTGGAGACCATCGACAGCAGCTGCTCGTAGGAGGAGCGCAGCCATCCGGCGGCCCGCTCGTTGCCGCGCTGGGTGACGTCCTTGGCGTGCGCGTCCGGGTCGGCGGGCAGCGTACGGGCCAGCATCTGCAGCCGCGTCACATAGCCGTCGCCGTTCGCCACATGCTTCAGGAGCGTGCCGAAGCGCTCGACGAGGGCCTCCTGGTCCTCGCTGTCGCGCAGGCCGACGCCCGGGCCCTCGATCTCGATGGCGGCGGTCACGGTGCGGCGGTCCGCGTGCAGCAGCACGGCGATCTCGTCGGGCCCGAACGGTGCCGACAGCCAGTTTATGCGGCCCACGCCGGGCGGCGGGCCGATCTCCACCTCACGGCCATCGAGCATGGTGCCGGCCTCGACGGCGTCGGAACGATACGTCGTACCGCGGCGCAGCAGCCGCTTGTAGGAGCGGTTGATCTCGAACCACCTGTAGAACGTACGGCCCTTGTACGGCACGTAGACAGCCGCCAGCGCGAGCACCGGGAAGCCGATCAGGGCGGGGATACGGAACGAGAGGACGGGGATGAGCAGGCCGCTCATCATGCCGAGAAAGGCACCGACGACGATCAGGCCGATCTCGCCCGTCTCGCGGTTCTTTCCGACGATGGCGTTGGGCCGGGCCTTGCCGATCATGTACGTACGGCGTGGCGCGCCCAGCGAGGACCCTGCCGTGTGGGACGGGGTCGTCATCCGCGGTCACCTCCCGAACTGCGGGGCTGACTGGGTTGGGAGCGGCCCGTGCCCGAGGGGTTGTGCCGGGGCGGGCGGGCCGAGTGCGGGGTGGTGGCGGCGGGCGCGGGGGCCTGCTGCCGGGGTGGCGGTGCCTCCTCGGCGCCGCCCGCACGGGAGCTGTGGGCGGCCACACCGCCGGTCACGGTGGAACCGGAGTTGCCGCCGCCGGTGGAGGAGGCACTGGCCGCAGTGGCGTTCTGGCCGCCTCCCCGGCCGCCGTGGGTGTTGATGCCCTGGCGGACGAGTGCGGCGGGCGAGGACACCACTGCGGCGGCGCCACGGGCGGAGGTGCGGACCGCGTTGCGGTGGGCGGCGATGTCGTCGCCGAAGCCGGGTACGAAGCGGTAGATCATCGCGCTGGCGAAGATCGCCAGCAGGATGATGGCCAGCCCGGACACGATCGCCGAGACCGAGTCGGGCCCGTCCTCGCCCGCAAGCGCGCCCGCGAGACCGAGCACGATGACGATCACGGGCTTGACGAGGATCACAGCGATCATGATGCCCGCCCAGCGGCGGACATGTCCCCACATATTCTTGTCGACCAGCCCCGCGTAGACGGCGGTGCCGAGCAGGGCGCCGACGTACAGCAGCGCTGCGCGTACCACCAGTTCGAGATACAGCACGCCTGCCGCGATGATCGACACGAGCGAGACGACGATCAGCATGATCGGGCCGCCGCCGATGTCGTCGCCCTTCTTGAGCGCCTCGGAGAACGTGCCGAAGAAGGCGTCGGTCTTTTCGGACGTGCCCGAGGCGAGGATATCGGTGACCGAATCGGTCGCCGAGACCACCGTGTAGAGGATCAGCGGTGTGAAGGCCGACGCCAGCACCGTCAGCCAGAGGAAGCCGATCGCCTCCGTGATCGCCTCGGTGAACGGCACCCCGCGCACAGCCCGCTTGGCCACCGCCAGCAGCCACAGCGTGAGCGTCAGAATCGTCGACGCGGCGAACACCACAGCGTACTGCCGCAGGAACTCCGTATTGGTGAAGTCGACCTTCGTCGTCGAATCCACCAGCTTCCCCAGCTTGTGCACCGTCCAGCTCGCCGCCTCGGCACACGACTTGGCGACGGAACCGAGGGGGTCGGTGGCGGCGGTGGGGTCATTGGCGGGGTTGGAGGGGGAGCCGCCGCCCCCGTCACCACCGTCCTCGCAGTACTCGTTGGCGGGGCCCAGGCAGTCGTCGTCCGGCTCCGCTGCCGCCCGGGTGGCGAGCAGCACGGCGGTGGACTGCACGCCGGCCAGGAAAGCCCCGACGGTGAACGCGCGGCGCCGATTACCGGGCATAAGTGAACCCTCCGAACCCCTTAACTGCGTCGGCCATCTCGTCAGCCGACGACGCTCTTTGGTCCTTCCCGATCGGTGTGGGCCCATCCTTTTGCTTGAAGTCCGTGACCTTCCAGTCACCGTCCACCCACGACATTCCGAAAGTGACGGTGTACCAACTCTCGATGACGGGGCGCTTGGAATCCTCCCCGGCCAGACCGAAGAGGGAGGAGTACCAGACCGCAACCTTGGCCTTCTTCGCGCTGTAATCGATCACCTTGGCGCCGACCGGGGTCGTACGGGCGACGAACGTCGAGTCCTTCGGGGCCTTGCCGTCTTCGTTCAAACCAACCTTCTTGAGGAACTTGGAGTCGCCGTAGTCCTTGTCGAGGTCGGCCTTCCGTTCATCAGTGATGTTCGGGGCATAGACGGAATCGACGATCTTCTCGCGGGAAGCCTCTGTGAACATGCCCTCGCCGCTCAGGGCGACGATGTAGTTCGCCGCGGCGCTCTGTGCCCCCTTCTCGGTGTGGGGGAAGCCGGAGGCGAGGGTGTCGGGGGAGTTCTTCACGGGTTTTTCACCGGAGGGGGCGGTGGGTTGGGCCTGGGGAGCGGTGCCGCCCTTGCCGTCGGAGGAGGCGTTGTCGCCGCCGCCGTCCTCCCCGCCGCCTCCGCGGTTGGCGAAGGCGATGGCCGCGATGAGCAGGACGACCACGGCGACGACTGTCACCAGGCTCCGTCCGGGGCGGGTGGGCGGGCGGTTGCCGCCGCCCTCGCTGCCCGGTAGGCGTGTTCGAGTCGTTGCCCGTGCGCCTTCACGGGCGCCGGGCACGCCTTCGCTGGTGCGAGTACGCGCTTCGTACTCGTCGCCGCCGCCGATGTTCATGCCGGCCTGGCCCCCTCGACCTCTGTCGCTCAACTGCCGTCACTGCATTGTCTCCTCAGATGACGGTAGCGGGGTCACACCGCGCATGTGCCGTGTGCAAGCCAGGTGAACGGCAGCATTTCGAACACCGCGACGGTGCGCCGTCTGTGTTCTTGCCGCTCTGCGGGCGATTACGCGCGCGGTGAGGGGGTCGGCCGCGCACCGGTGCGCCCCCGGTGCTCGGCGGGGCCGTGGGCGGGCCGGGGGCGGGTTGTGGACGGGTTTGAGTATGCGTACCCATGTGCGGGGCGCCAGCGGGCGGCAGGCTGCCGGGTATGACTGATGTGACTCCTTCCGTGCAAAGACCCACCACCGCGGCGTTCTTCGTGCAGTCGGCGATTGCTTTCGGGGTGTCGCTGCTCGCGCTGCTCGTCGGGATCGTGCGGCTGCCGGTCGGCCCGTGGGAGCGCGGATACCTCGGGCTCGGGCTCGTCTTCGTGGTCTCCTCCGCGTTCACGCTGGCCAAGTGCGTACGGGACCGGCAGGAGGTGTCGGAGGTGACGAACCGGGTGGACAAGGCGCGGATCGACAAGCTGCTGACCGAGGTCGATCCGTTCGGTCAGGCCAAGGTGTGAGTGGAGGCTGGACGCGCCCGGGTGCGGTGGGAGGCGGCAGGGCATCGCCGCCGTGCGTCACCACCGTTGGCCCTGGGGAAGTTCGGTGAGACCGGGGAACGAGAAGTGCGGGACTCACCCGTAGCGTCCAGTGGCCGGTTCGGCCGGTTCGGCCGGTTCGGCCGGTTCGGCCGGTTCGGCCGGTTCGGCCGGTTCGGCCGGGTCCTCGGTCTCGCGTTCGAGGAGGGCGGCCATGCCGAGGCCCGTGCCGCCCTCCGCGCCGTCTCAGGTCCGCTTACGCGCGTTTGCGGGCCAGCGTGACACCGTCCCGGAGGGGCAGCATGACGGATTCCATACGCTCGTCCGCGGTGATGGTGTCGTTGATCCGGCGGATGGCGACGTCCGCCTCGTCCTGCGCGGCCGGATCGACGACCCGCCCGGCACGCAGCACGTTGTCCAGCACGATCAGCCCGCCGGGGCGCAGCCGGGGGACCAGTGCCTCGTAGTACGCCGGATAGCCGGTCTTGTCCGCGTCGATGAACGCGAAGTCGACGAACTGCTCCTGCGGCAGCGCGTGCAGCGTCTCGACGGCCGGTGCGAGGTGCAGCTCGATGCGGTCGGTGAGGCCGGCGCGTTCCCAGTAGCGGCGGGCGATGGACGTCCACTCCTCCGAGACGTCGCAGGCGATCAGCCGTCCGTCCGCGGGCAGACCGCGGGCGATGCAGATCGAGGAGTAGCCGGTGAACACGCCGACCTCGACGGCAGTCCTGGCACCCGTCAGCCGCACCAGCATCGTGAGGAACTCGCCCTCGTCGTGCGTGATCTGCATGGTGGGATGGTCCGGCACGCGCTGGTGGGTCTCCTCGACCAGGTCGCGGAGGACCTCGTCGGCCGGCGTGCAGTGGGCCAGCAGATAGTCCTCGAGGGCAGGGTTCACGATGTTCATGGAGCTCCTAGCGTGCAGGCGCGGGCGGGCGCCGGGCGCGCCTCTGTGTCGTCTGTCGCGTCGACGGAGCGGTCCTTGGAACGCCCTGCCGTGGCCGGCGCTAGACCGCCATGCCGTAGACGATGGTGAACAGGGTGCCGAGCGAGCCGATGATGAACACGCCGGTCAATCCGGCGACGATCAAACCTTTCCCCTGCTCGGCGCTGAAGGTGTCGCGGAGGGCCGTCGCGCCGATCCGCTGTTTGGCCGCGCCCCAGATGGCGATGCCGAGGCAGAGCAGGATGGCCACGGCCATGATGACCTCGATCATTATCCGGGCCTCTTGCCCGAGGGAGCCGAACGGGCCCCAGTCCGGCGCGATCCCGCCGATGATGGTGGTGATATCGCCTTTGTCAGCCGCCAGGAACATGGTGAACTCACCGCCTAGTTTCAAGGTTCGTCTCTGACGGATTGTGCCATGGTCCGGTGACATCGGGGCGCGTCGAGTTGCCCGAAGTGGCCCCGATTCGTGGCCGATTCGGGAACGTGGCGGGGCTGTCGGACGTCCTGGACTGACAGGGGTGCTCGGCAGCGGCGCATGGGACGGCCACTGACGGGGCATCGGTCGTTCGATCGTACCTCTGTGCGCCCCTGGTGAGCCTGGTCCGGGTCGCGGCGGATGATCTCGTTCACCTCCGCGCCCGTTGTCCGCCGTTCCGCTCGGGGAGTCGGCCTGGAATGATGTGAGCGCGTGGTCGGCGTCAACGAACTGGTGTCCTGTGGGGGAGGGTTGGGGAGTGCGCCGTAGAAGAGTGTGGCTGCTGGCGATCGGTGGCGGAGTGGGGACGCTGTCCCTGTTCGTCACGCTGCTCGTGGTGGGCACCTATGTGGCCTCCGCCAACCTGACGGGCGCGGTGGGCGGCGCTGTCGGGCTGGCCAAGGGCTCCGTGCCGGCAGCCTACGCGGGGCTCGTCCAGAAGTGGGGCAACCTGTGCAAGGCGCTCAACCCCGCGCTGCTGGCCGCGCAGCTCAACCAGGAGAGCGGCTGGAACCCCAAGGCGCAGAGCCCTGCGAAGGCGCAGGGCATAGCGCAGTTCATCCCCGGCACCTGGGCGACCCACGGCATGGACGCCAACGGCGACGGCAAGAAGAACGTGCACGACCCGGAGGACGCCATTCCGTCCGCCGCGAGCTACGACTGCAAGCTGGCCGCCAACGTCAAGGACGTGCCCGGCGACGCCTCGAACAACATGCTCGCCGCGTACAACGCGGGTCCGTACGCCGTCATCAAGTACCGCGGGGTGCCGCCCTACAACGAGACCAAGAACTACGTGTCCACCATCCGCAAGATGGAGCAGAGCTTCGCCGCGCCCACCGGCCGGCTCAGCCCCACCAAGCAGGGCGCCGGTGCCATTGCCTTCGCGCAGAGCAAGCTGGGCACCCCGTATCTGTGGGGCGGCAACGGTACGCCGGAGCAGGGCGGCCGGTTCGACTGCTCGGGCCTGACGAAGGCGGCGTTCGCGAAGGTCGGCGTCGAGCTGCCCCGGGTGGCCAACGACCAGTACAACACCGGACCGCATCCCAAGCGGAGCGAACTGCTCCCCGGCGATCTGGTCTTCTTCGCCCACGACCTGAACAACTCCCGTTCCATCCACCATGTGGGCATCTACGTCGGCGGTGGCAAAATGATCAATGCTCCCTACACGGGAGCGAAGATCCGCTACGACCCGATCGACAGCCCGGACTACTTCGGGGCGACCCGGCCGAGCGCCAAGTGACCGGTGGATACGGCTCGGGGTACACCTGGACAGGCAGCTCCGGTGGGTACGTAGCCCAGGGGCACTGTTTGTGCGCGCAGCGCAGGGATTACGTCAACAATCCGTGAGGCATAGGCCCTGAGCTGCGCCTATGGGTCACCCTTGGGTAACGTCCTGGTGATCGTTCGGTAAGAACGGAACGCTCCACCTGCCGCAGCGCGTTTTCTCCACGGAACGGGACTTCCGCACCGCGACCACGGGGGGTCGTCAGCGCAGATCCAGCGATGAGCACACAGCCGAAGTGAGGGGCCGCACCGCGATGGCACTCTGGGACAACCCTGATGTCGAACTGCTCTACGAGATCAACGGGCTGGCCAAGGACGCGCCCACCTGGGCCGACCGGATCATGGAGTACATCGGGGAGTACGGCATTGCGGTCGGGCTCGTCCTACTGACTGTGTGGGCCTGGTGGGGTGTGACGCGTAAGCGCGAGAGCCGGGACGAGGCGCTGAGCGGCTTCGCCGCGCTGCTCTGGGCCCCGCTGGCGGCGCTGATCGCGCTGGCCGTGAACATTCCCATCCGCGGCTTCGTGGAGCGACCGCGGCCCTTTGTGGAGCACAAGGGCGTGGAGGTCCTCGTCCAGGGCAAGACGGACTTCTCCTTCGTCAGCGACCACGCCACGCTCACCATGGCCATCGCTGTCGGCATCTTCATGGTCCAGCGCAAGCCCGGCCTCGTCGCGATCGCGCTGGCTCTCCTGGAGGGCTTCTGCCGCGTCTACATGGGGGTGCACTACCCCACCGACGTCATCGGCGGACTCGCGCTGGGCACCGCCGTTGCGCTGCTGCTGGCCCCCGTCGCCATGTGGGCGCTGACGCCGCTGGTGCGGGGCATGGCCGGGAACGCACGGCTGGAGACGCTGCTGTGGGCGGGCGCCGCTGCCGCCGCCGTGGGCGCTGCCGCTGCGGGCCGCCGCCGGGCTGTCGGCCGGCCCGGCGAGGGGGAGCCGCGCCCCGCGGGAGACCGCGACCTGGCGGCCTGAACGCTGAGCTGCTGAACCGGAAGCCCCGCAGCACGGAAAGAACTGCAGCCGGAAAGAACGAACGAACTACAGCGCCCCTGCCGCTCCGTCCGGTGGGGGCGCTGTCGTGCGGTCGCCGTGCCCTTGCTGGTGGATGCGGGCGTCCTCGCGGGCGCGGTCGCGGGCTCGGCGTGCGGGGCCGCGCCAGCCGCAGCTGCACGACGCGGAGCAGAAGGAGCCCCGTTCGTTCAACGACGTCCCGTGCGGGGCCGTCTGGGCCGCCGGGAGGGTCGGATGCGCCGGGTCCGGCTGGTGTTCGGGAGCTCGCTCTCGCACGTGACCACCGTACTCGGGCCGTGACGGCGTTCCCAGGGGCCTCGTTGAACCGTCGGATCCGGACCGGCCCTCGGACCTGGGGGCACCTCCCGTGCGAAGGCGGGGGAGGCGGCGACCGGGAGCGAGGGGTCGGCAGGAAATGGCGGCGCGGCGGCAGTACCGAGGCGGCACGGTGCCGTTCCCGCTCATGGCGGTGGCGTTCGGCACCGTGCTGCTGTCGGTGGCCGGCTGCTCGGGGGAGGGCGCCGTGGCGACCGCCGGGCCTCCCACCGTCGCCGGACCCTCCCGCCCCGGCCGGGCTGCCGTACGGGCGGCGGCGGAGGAGCTGGCCCGGGCCGGGACGGCGCGGGTGCGGACGGCCATGGAGATGGTCAGCGGCCACACCCGGGTCACCATCGAGGGCCGTGGCGCCTTCGATCTGGCCCGCCGCACCGGCCGGTTGCGGGTCACGCTGCCGCCCGGCGCCGACGGGGCGCCGCCAGGGGAGCGCAGGCTGGTGCGCGAGCTGGTCACCCCGGGTGCGCTCTACATGCGGAACCGCGCGGGCGTGCCGGACGACAAGTGGGTACGGGTCGACACCACGGGGCTGCCGGACGGGAACCTGGTGACGGGCGGGGCAACCGATCCGGTTACCGCCGCCCAACTGCTCCGCGGGGCCCGCGAGGTGGATTACGAGGGCGTCACCGAGCTGGGCGGGGTCCGGGTGTGGCGCTACAGCGGCGTGGTGGACATCGAGCGCGCGGCTGCGGGGGCCCCGCCGCTGGCGCGACGTCAGTTGAAGGCCGCGGAGAAAGGGTTCTCCGGCCGTACGGTGCCCTTCGACGCCTACCTCGACGAGCAGGGGCGGCTACGGAAGGTCCAGCACCGCTTCACCTTCGCCGCCGACCCGGACAGCCCGCCGGACGCGGACTACGCGGTCTCCTCGACGACGGCGCTGCATGCGTTCGGTACCCGGGTGCGGATCACGATGCCGGGCCCCGGCGACATCTGGACCGGGAAGATCGCCGCACCGTAGCGCCCGCGCGGAATCCGTACAGCGTCCGTAAGGGCAGTCGTACGCCGGCCGGGCAGCGGTCGCACGGGAGCCGCACGGCGGCGGAGCGGGGCGGAGCCGCAGCCGTGCCGGGCCGGTAAATGATTCGGAAGTGCCATGCGCCCGGGCGGCGGTCTCCCTAGGCTGGGAGGCTGGGCCCCGGCCTGGCCGCGGCGCTCCGCCCGGTGGATCCGTGCAGCACGGGAGGTGATACGTGTGCCCGTAACGAAGCGTGACGACAGGGGCGACGGCCGTGGGAGCCGCTGCCGACGGCGTTCGCTGATGCAGGACCACGTCGCTCTCGCCGAGATCGAGCTGTGCGGCGAGCTGATGATCGCCGCGTCCGCCGCCGAGGGGCCGCTGAGTGTGGCCCGTATCGACGAGGTGCTGCGGCGCGCGGCGGACGAGCTGGACGACCTTCCACGGTCGTCCGCGTGTTGAGGCCCCCTGCGGGCTGAGGGGAGAACCTCGGCGGGTCAGGTGCGCAGCAGGCGGGCGATGGCGGCGGTGGCTTCCTCGACCTTGGCGTCCATCTCGGCGCCGCCGTCCAGCGCGGCATGCGCCACGCAGTGCCGCAGGTGCTCCTCGAGGAGCTGGAGCGCGAAGGACTGCAGGGCCTTGGTGGAGGCGGAGACCTGGGTGAGTATGTCGATGCAGTAGACGTCCTCGTCCACCATCCGCTGGAGGCCGCGGATCTGGCCCTCGATCCGGCGCAGTCGCTTGACGTGAGCGTCCTTGTTCTTGGTGTAACCGTGCAGGCCGGTGGCCGCGTGTGCCGAGCAGCCCTCCGAAGTGGCTTCGGCCACGGTCTGAGGCGCGTCCGGTGTGGTCTGCGGCGACGTCATGCGGTCCTCCCAGGTGGTGGTGGGGGGCTGTCGAGGCCGTAATGACGGGTTCTCGATACCCCTGTAGGGTATATGATACCGGACTTCTCGGAGCCCGCTTCAGTAGGCGAGTCTCCATGGGTGACACTGGGGACGCCGGTTCGCAGTGGCCGGATGATGCGCCTAGCATCAACGAGACCGTCGCCGATGCACCCCGAGGACCCCCAGTGCGCTTTCGTCTGACCCCCAGGGAGACGAGCTTCTACGACATGTTCGCGGCCTCCGCGGACAACATCGTGACCGGCTCCAAGCTCCTCATGGAACTGCTCGGGGCTGATTCCTCCGCGCGGACCGAGATCTCCGAACGGATGCGCGCGGCGGAGCACGCGGGAGATGACGCGACGCACGCGATCTTCCACCAGCTCAACTCCTCCTTCATCACGCCGTTCGACCGCGAGGACATCTACAACCTGGCGTCCTCCCTCGACGACATCATGGACTTCATGGAGGAGGCCGTCGACCTCGTCGTCCTCTACCAGATCGAGGAGCTCCCCAAGGGGGTCGAGCAGCAGATCGAGGTGCTGTCGCGGGCCGCCGAGCTGACCGCCGAGGCCATGCCGAACCTGCGGACCATGGACAACCTCACCGAGTACTGGATCGAGGTCAACCGGCTGGAGAACCAGGCCGACCAGATCCATCGCAAGCTGCTGGCCCATCTGTTCAACGGCAAGTACGACGCCATCGAGGTCATGAAGCTCAAGCAGGTCGTGGACGTGCTTGAGGAGGCCGCCGACGCGTTCGAGCATGTGGCCAACACCGTCGAGACCATCACGGTCAAGGAGTCCTGACGCTCCGTGGACACCTTCGCGCTGATCGTGACCGTCGGTGTCGCGCTCTTCTTCACGTATACGAACGGCTTCCACGACTCCGCGAACGCCATCGCGACGTCGGTCTCCACCCGGGCGCTGACCCCGCGTGCAGCCTTGGCCATGGCCGCGGTGATGAACCTCGCGGGTGCCTTCCTCGGCAGCGGGGTCGCCAAGACTGTGAGCGAGGGGCTGATCGAGACCCCGCACGGCGACAGCGGCATGGCCATTCTGTTCGCCGCCCTGGTCGGGGCCATCGTCTGGAACCTCATCACCTGGTACTTCGGGCTGCCCTCGTCCTCCAGCCACGCCCTGTTCGGCGGCATGGTGGGCGCGGCGCTGGCCGGTGGTATCGCCGTCCACTGGTGGGGCGTGTTCGAGAAGATCGTCGTGCCGATGTTCCTCTCGCCACTGGTCGGGCTGCTGTTCGGCTACCTGGTGATGTGCGTCATCATGTGGATCTTCCGTAGGTCGAATCCGCACCGCGCCAAGCGGGGTTTCCGGATAGCCCAGACCGTCTCGGCGGCCGGGATGGCGCTCGGCCACGGTCTCCAGGACGCGCAGAAGACCATGGGTGTCGTCGTCATGGCGCTCACCATCGCCGATGTGCAGCAGCACAACGAGATCCCCATCTGGGTCAAGGTCGCCAGCGCGGCCATGCTCTCGCTGGGTACGTACGCGGGTGGCTGGCGCATCATGCGCACCCTGGGGCGGCGCATCATCGAACTGGACCCGCCGCAGGGGTTCGCGGCGGAGACCACCGCGGCGTCCGTGATGTACTCCGCGTCCTTCATGTTCCACGCCCCCATCTCGACCACCCATGTCATCACCTCCGCGATCATGGGCGTGGGGGCGACCAAGCGGGTCAGCGCGGTGCGCTGGGGCGTCGCCAAGAACATCGTTCTGGGCTGGTTCATCACCATGCCGGCCGCGGCTGTTGCGGCGGCGCTCACTTATGGGGCCATCAAGCTGGTCTTCGGCTGAGGCCCTGCCCCGTCAGGGGCGCGGGGAACTGCGCGGCAAGCCATGGGGGTACCTCCCTGCTCGAAGAGCTTGGGGGAGCACCCGCAGCCCGCGGGAGTCGGCAAGGAGCACCCCCTCCCCGGAGCAGCAGGGAGGGGGCAAAAAGATGCCCGCGGTGGCACCGCCATGCAGCACCGCGGGCGGTCAAGGGCCGGCCCGGCCCGAGGGCTTAGCCGAAGCGGCCGGAGATGTAGTCCTCGGTGGCCTGGACCGACGGGTTGGAGAAGATGCGCTCGGTGTCGTCGATCTCGATGAGCTTGCCGGGAGCGCCCACCTCGGCGAGGTTGAAGAAGGCGGTCCGGTCGGAAACCCGCGCCGCCTGCTGCATGTTGTGCGTCACGATCACGATGGTGAAGCGCGACTTCAGCTCACCGATCAGGTCCTCGATCGCGAGGGTGGATATCGGGTCGAGCGCCGAGCAGGGCTCGTCCATCAGCAGCACCTGCGGCTCGACCGCGATGGCCCGGGCGATGCACAGCCGCTGCTGCTGGCCGCCGGAGAGGCCGGAGCCGGGCCGGTTCAGCCGGTCCTTGACCTCGTTCCACAGGTTGGCGCCCTTGAGGGAGCGTTCGACGATCTCGTCGAGGTCCTTCTTCTTCGTCTCGCCGTTCAGCCGCAGCCCCGCCGCGACGTTGTCGTAGATCGACATGGTCGGGAAGGGGTTGGGGCGCTGGAAGACCATGCCGATGGTGCGGCGTACGGAGACGGGGTCGACCCCGGTGCCGTACAGGTCCTCGTCGTCCAGCAGCACCTTGCCGTCCACGCGCCCGCCGGGCGTCACCTCGTGCATGCGGTTGAGGGTGCGCAGGAAGGTGGACTTGCCGCAGCCGGAGGGGCCGATGAAGGCGGTCACGGAGCGGGGCTCGACGGTCATGGATATGTCGTCGATGGCGCGGAAGTTGCCGTAGTAGGCGGAGAGGCCGCTGACGTCGATGCGCTTGGCCATGGGAATCACCGTCTTAGTGCTTGGGGGCCTTCCAGCGGGCGATGCCGCGGGCGACCAGGTTGAGGATCATGACGAAGGCGATCAGCACGAGGGCGGCTGCCCAGGCGCGGTCGTAGGACGGCTCGTTGCCGAGGGCCCACTGCTCGTAGATGTAGTACGGGAGCGAGGACTGCGCGCCTTCGAAGGGGTTGTTGTTGATCTCGGCCGAGCCGAAGACCAGCAGCAGGATCGGGGCCGACTCACCGGCGATGCGCGCGACGGCGAGCATGATGCCGGTGGTGATACCGCCGACCGCGGTCGGCAGAACGACCTTGAGGATCGTCTTCCACTTCGGCACACCCAGCGCCAGCGACGCCTCACGCAGCTCGTTGGGAACGAGCTTGAGCATCTCTTCCGTCGAGCGCACGACGATCGGCATCATCAGGATCGCCAGTGCCATCGCGCCCGCGAACCCGGAGTAGCCGAAGCCGAGAATGATGATCCAGAACGAGAGGATGAACAGGCCGGCGACGATCGAGGGGATGCCGGTCATGACGTCAACGAAGAAGGTGATGGCCTTGGCCAGCCGGCCCTTGCCGTACTCGACCAGGTAGATCGCCGTCAGCAGCCCGATGGGCGCCGCGATCAGCGTGGCCAGGCCGACCTGCTCCAGGGTGCCGATCAGCGCGTGGTAGATACCGCCGCCCGGCTCCATGGTGATCACTCCGCTCATGGAGTGCGTCAGGAAGTAGCCGTCGAGGACCTTCACCCCCCGCGCGACCGTCTCCCACAGCAGGGAGGCCAGCGGAACGACGGCCAGCAGGAAGCAGACCCAGATCACGCTGGTCGCCAGCCGGTCCTTGGCCTGCCTGCCACCCTCGACGGCGCCGGCGATGCCCGCGGTCAGGACGAGGTAGAGCAAGGCGGCGATCAGGCCCCACTGGACACGGCTCTCCAGCCCGGCCACCAGGCCGATACCGATACCGAGCGCGGCTGCCAGGGCGGCCAGGCCGACCGGGGCCCAGCGCGGAAGTCGCGGCTGGCGCAGCTTGGGCAGCGGCAGCGCCGCGCCCTCGACGGGGGCGTCGGCCACAGCTGTCTGGCTCATGCGTTCGCTCCCGAGTACTCCTTGCGGCGCGCGATGATCAGTCGGGCCGCACCGTTGACCAGCAGGGTGATGACGAAGAGGACCAGGCCGGAGGCGATCAGCGCGTCGCGGCCCATGGATCCGGCCTCCTTGAAGCCCGCGGCGATGTTCTGCGCGAACGTGCCGCCGCCCGGCTCCAGCAGGCTGGCCTTGATCAGGAAGCTGGGGGAGAGGACCGTGGCGACGGCCATCGTCTCGCCCAGCGCGCGGCCGAGGCCCAGCATGGAGGCGCTGATGACGCCGGAGCGGCCGAAGGGCAGCACCGACATGCGGATGACCTCCCACCGGGTGGCACCCAGTGCGAGGGCCGCCTCCTCCTGCATCTTCGGCGACTGCCGGAAGACCTCACGGGAGACGTTGGTGACGATCGGCAGAATCATGATCGCGAGCAGGATGCCGACCGTGAACAGCGAGCGGGCCGCGCCGCCCTCGTAGGTGAAGATCCCCGTCCAGCCGAGGTACTGATCCAGCCACTCGTAGAGGCCGGTCAGCTGCGGGACGAGGAAGAGCGCGCCCCACAGGCCGTAGACGATCGAGGGGACGGCCGCCAGCAGGTCGATGACGTAGCCGAGCGGGGTCGCCAGCTTGCGCGGCGCGTAGTGCGAGATGAACAGCGCGATGCCGACGGCGATCGGGACCGCGAGGAGCATCGCGATGATCGAGCTGGCGACGGTGCCGAAGGCGAGGACCGCGATGCCGAAGCGGGGCGGGGTCGCGTTGGCGTCCCACTCGAAGCTGGTGAGGAAGTTGACTTCGTCGGCGTTGATGGCGAGCGCCGCTCGCCAGGTGAGGAAGACGGCGATCGCCGCCATGATCACCAGGAGGGTGATCCCCGAGCCTCGGGAGAGCCCGAGGAATATTCGGTCACCCTTGCGCGTGGCGCCCTTCGCGGGCTGCGGTGCCGCGGGGCCCGCTGTCGCGGGAGGGTTTTCGGTAGCCATGGTTTCTCCGGTCTGACGGTGCGGGTCGCTGCGCGCTCGGCGTTGGTGCGCGGGCGGCCCATTGGCGGTGCACCGGAACTCTTTTGCGGCTCCCAATCAGTGAGACTTGGGGCGCCTTTGCATGGAGGGAGTGGGCGGGGGGTGCGCTTGGCACCTCCCCCAGCCTTCGGCCGGGGGTGCCCCCACCCCACCCCGTCGTGGTTCTCGCCGCCGCGGCGGCGAGGGAGGTGCCGCTTCCGCGGCAGCCCGGTTAGCTCAGGCCGTCGATCGTGGTGCGGACCTTGGAGATGACCTCATCGGGGATCGGGGCGTAGCCCTTCTCCTTGAGGGCCTTCTGGCCGTCCTCGCTGGCGGTGTACTTCAGGAAGGACTTCGTCGCGTCCAGCGACTCCTTCTTGTTGCCCTTGTCGCAGACGATCTCGTATGTCACCAGGGTGATCGGGTAGGCACCCTCGGCCTTGGTCTTGTAGTTCAGGTCCAGGGCGAGGTCCTTGCCCTGGCCGACGACCTTGGCGTCCGCGATCGCCTTGGAGGCGTTGTCCGTGGTGGCCTCGACCGGCGCCTTGGCGCCGGTGTCCAGCTTGACCGTGTTCAGGTCGTTGCCGGTGGCGTAGGAGAGCTCGACGTAGCCGATGGAGCCGTCGTTCTGCTTGACGTTCGTGGCGATGCCGGACGAGCCGTCGGCGCCCTGGCCACCCTTGCCGGCCCAGGCCTTCTCCGGCTCGTGCTTCCAGGAGGAGGGCGCGGCGGTGTTGAGGTACTTGGTGAAGTTGTCCGTGGTGCCCGACTCGTCGGAGCGGTGGAACGTCTGGATCTTCTTACCCGGGAGCTTCGCGTCCGGGTTGAGCTTCTTGATCGCGGGGTCGTTCCACTTGGTGATCTTCGAGTCGAAGATCTTGCCCAGCGTGTCGGCGTCCAGCACCAGGTCGTCGACGCCGCCGAGGTTGTACGTGACGGCGATCGGACCGCCGACCATCGGCAGGTTGATGCCCTGGCCGCTCTTGCAGACCTTCTTGGACTGGGCGACCTCTTCCGGCTTGAGCGCCGAGTCGGAGCCCGCGAAGGCCGTCTTGCCCTGGAGGAACTCCTGGATGCCCGCGCCCGAGCCGGTGGGCTTGTAGTTGAGCTGCGTGCTGCTGCAGGCCGACTGGTAGGTCTGCGTCCAGATGTCCATGGCGTTCTTCTGGGCCGTGGACCCGGAGGCGAGGAGCTTGCCCTCGCCATCACACTTGATCTTGCTGGCGGCCTTCGTCGTGTCGCCGCCGGAACCGCCGGAGTTGTCGTCCGAGCCGCAGGCGCTCAGGGCCAGGGCGCCACAGACCGTGAGAGCGCCGACAGCTGCGGTGCGGAGCCGGAGCGTGCGCTGAAGCTTCACTTTCGTTCAGTTCCTTCCTGGGCCCGGGAGCGACGACCGGCCGGCCGTCGGGTTCTCTGGCTACGGGGCGCAGTCCCTGTCTCGGGGGGTGCCGCGCGCTTGATACGGCCGAAATTAGCCAGATCAAGTGAAGCGGCCGACGGAGCTGAGTGAACGCCGAGTGAACCTCGGCGGACAGCCCGGTGCTCCCTCGCGGCGAGTGCCTCCAGGACGGGCGCCGTCGATACTCGTCAGTACATCCCTCTGTTGTCTTCGGGACGGGCATGGCACCATCCGCTGCGTCGGCCAAAGTTGACCATAACCAGGGGGTGGCCCGGGGTGAGACGGCTGCAGACCAGCTCGACCCTCCCGTCCGGTCGGTCCGGCACGCTCGTGCTGGCCTGCACCATCTCGCTGCTCGCGGGGCCCGCGCTCGGCACCGCATACGCCGAGCCCGGGAAGCCGGACCCGGTCGGCACCGAGGCCGGAGCCGACAAGCCGGGCCTCGAACAGGTCCGTCGGCAGATCGAGCGGCTGCACGACAAGGCCGGTTCGGCGACAGACGCCTACAACGCCGCCGAGGACGCCGCCAAGAAGCAGCAGAAGCACATCGTCAAGCTCGCCAAGCGCATCGACAAGACCCAGGGCAAGTTGGACGAACTCAACAAAACGGCAGGCGCCATGGCCCGTGCGCAGTACCGCGGCGGTGGCATGCCGGACGAGGCCAAGCTGATGCTCGGCGAGGACCCGGAGAAGTTCCTGCACGGCGTCTCCCTCGCCCGCAAGGGACAGCACGCCACCCGTGGCTTCATCGGCACCCTCACCAAGACCCGCAGCACGCTTCAGCGGTATGCCAAGGACGCCACGGACGAGTGGAAGAAGCTGGAGAAGACCCGGAAGAAGAAGGCCGCCGCGAAGAAGAAGATCACCGCGCAGCTGAAGCAGGCCAAGAAGATCGAGTCCGGCCTGAAGAAGGAGGAGCGGGAGCGGCTGCGACAGCTGGAGGACGAGGCGGCGAAGGCGCGGCAGGCCAAGTGGCTGGAATCCGGGGTGCTGAAGGGCCTCAAGGGCAAGGCGTCCCCGGCCGGCCGGCGGGCCATCGAATGGGCCACCAAACAGCTCGGCAAGGACTATGTGTGGGGCGCCGAGGGCCCCGACACCTTCGACTGCTCGGGGCTTACGATGCGTGCCTGGGAGGCGGCGGGCGAGCACATTCCGCGCACCTCGCAGGAGCAGTGGAAGCAGCTGCCGCATGTGCCGGTCGAGAAAATGCGCCCCGGTGACCTGATCATTTACAAGAAGGACGCCAGTCACGTGGGGATCTACATCGGTGACGGAGCGCTGCTGCACGCACCGCGCACCGGACGGCAGATCACCGTCGAGGGCGCGGGCACCATGCCGATCCTTGGTGTCGTACGCCCGGACAAATAACGCATACGTTCCGGTGTAACGACGCGCACAAGGGAATTCCGGGTGGATTTCTTCCGGCGTGTGCGCTTTACGTTTTTCCGCGCGTGAGCTTGGTCATGCGGGGTCGGCGAAAACGGCTGTATCGCGGCGTGAACTCCCGTTCTGATGTGGGCATATGACAGTGGCGGATTATCGTCAGCCATTCCGTCCATCTGTACGAGGGCGCTAAGGTCCTGTCCGATAGCCCGGGATGACGAGCGCCCGACCACCGCGCGTGTTCCGGGCTCAGCCACGGTGCCGCCGCTCGACGCGCGCACCACTGCCCTCGGGGGAGGGAGAGGTTTTCAGCATGCCCGTAAGCGCGCCCCTGGCCGGGGCGGCGGCACAGCCCGCCGGCGCGCCGGCCCGGCAGGCCGCGCCGACACCCGGCAGCAGCCTGACCCTGCTGGTCATCGAGGACGATCCAGCCGGAGCGCTGAGTGTGCCCCGCATGCTCGACGCGTACGGCAGGCCCGTGCGGGTCCGTACGGCCCGCAACCTCACCGAGGCCGCACGGCTGCTCACGGACGATGTCCACTGCATCCTGCTGGACCTCGCGCTGCACTGTGAGGCGCGCGGGGATTCCGAGGAGGCGCCGGTCGAGGGGCTCCCTGCCGAGCTCCCGGAGGCCGCGCCGGGCGGCGCCATCCCCGGCATCGGCGGCGTCCCCGGCAGCGCGGGTCCCGGTATCGGTGCCGCTGGTGGCGTCACAGGCGCTGGGGGCGCTGTTGTCCTCGGTGGTGCGCCCGGCGCCGGCACCGTTGCGGGCGTCGGCGGTGGTGCGGGAATTGCGGGCGGTGCCGGCGCGGCTACCGGTGCCGTGACCGAGTCCGGCTCCCCTGCCGGGGCCGGTTCCGGCCCGGCTCCGGAGCCCGACGAGTTGCAGATCCTCCGCCGCGTCCTGCGGATGGCCCCGCGGCACGCCGTACTGGCGCTCACGGACGGCAGTGACGCGGAGCGGGCCGCCGAGGCCGTACGGGTCGGCGCCCAGGACTACCTCTTCCGCGACGAGCTGGACGGCAGGCTGCTGATGCGCGCCATCCGCTACGCCGTGGAGCGAAAACGGGCCGACCTGGCTCAGCGCCAGCTCACCGAGACCCGGCTGCGGGCCCAGGAGAATGCCCGGCTGGAGCGCGGGCTGCTGCCCCGGCCGCTGCTGGAGGGCAGCGATCTGCGGTTCGCCGCGCGCTACCGCCCCGGCCGCTCCCGTGCGCTGCTGGGCGGCGACTTCTACGACACCGTCCGCACCCCGGACGGCGTCGTTCACGCCATGATCGGCGACGTGTGCGGTCACGGCCCGGACGAGGCGGCGCTCGGCGTCGAGCTGCGGATCGCCTGGCGCGCCCTGACCTTCGCCGGGCTCTGCGGCGACGTGCTGCTGAGTACGTTGCAGAAGGTGCTGGAGAACGAGCGGGCCAGCGAGGAGATCTTCGCGACGCTGTGCACCGTGGACATCGCCGCCGACGGCGGCAGTGCCGCGGTCTATCTGGCCGGGCACCCCTCGCCGCTGTTCGCGGGGCACGCGGCAGGCGCGGCGCCGGTGCCCCGGCTGCTGCCGGAGGACGGGAGCGGTCCCGCGCTCGGCCTGCTGCCGCAGGCGCGCTGGCCGCGCCGCCAGGTCACGCTGGGGCACTCCTGGAGCCTGATGATGTACACGGACGGGCTCATCGAGGGCCGGGTGGACGAGGGCCGGGTGGACGAGGCGCGTACGGAGTCACGCACCGAGGCGGGGCGTGCGGAGGCGGGCGCCTCAGAGGGCCGGGCGCCGGGCCGGGAGCGGCTCGGCCAGCAGGGGATGCTCGACATCGTGGCCCGGCGGCTGGCCCAGGGCGCACGGGGTCAGGGACTGCTGGACGCGACGATGGACGAGGTACGCCGCCTCAACGGAGGCGAGCTGACCGACGACGTGGCGGTCCTGCTGCTGGACCGCGGCCTGGAGCGCGGCCGGTGAACCGGCAAGCACCCGGCTCCGCACTCGACGGCTGCGCAGCGGTCACCGGCCGTTGAACGGCCCGTACGGACCGTCGCTGCTGCTCCCTCCGCGGCGCTGGCCCCAACGCCGGCCCCGGGAGTTGCCCATGACCTGCTTGAGCGCCGGGCGGACATCGACGATGTACACAATGGTGGCGACCAGGCCGATGAGCTGCAGCAGGAAGAACGGGACCTGCAACACGTTCACCACGGCCGTAAGGCCCAGGATGATCAGCCAGAACGGCTTGTTCTGCTTGTCGGCCGCGCGGTAGGCGTCCTCCCGCCGCAGTGCGGCGTCCACGAAGGTGAAGACCGCCAGGGCGAGCAGCACGACGCTGATCAACGTCATGACGGTGAGCTGGAAGCCCTCGAACAGCATGGTGCTCACACTCCTGGTTGGTCTCGGTCCGTGGGTGGGGCGACTCGGTCCTGCAGGGGCTTTTGTCGCAACCGTACCCCAGTGTTTACGGAACAATCAGGGCCCGCACTCACGGAACGAGCCGGGACCGCGATGGGTGCCCGGCCCGTTCCGTGCTCTTCCCCCGCCGTCCCATGCGGCTCAGGACTCGGTCTTGGGAGCCGACTTCCGGGCGGAGGGCGTGGTGCTGCCGGTCGTCTTACGGGTGCTGGTGCCCGTCTTCTTGGCGGTGGTGGCCTTGGTGCCGTTACCGCTGGTGCTCTTGGTGCTGCCCGCGGTCTTGCCGGTGGTGGCGCTCTTGCCGGCCGTGCCGCTGCCGGCGGCCTTGCGGTCCGCGCCGGTGTCGGCGTCGGAGGTCTCCTCGACCGGCGGCTCGGCGATCTTCACCGACTGGACGGGCTCGCGCTCGACGATCACCTCGGGGGTCTCGTCGTCGCCCTCGCCGCGCCAGTTCTTGACCGCCACGCGGCCGCGCACCGACAGCTCCTCGTAGGTCTCCCGGGCCTTGATCGCGTACTCCGCCGCGACGCCCACACTCTGCAGCGCGAGGTGCTGGGCCTGCTCACGGAGCTTCTTGAGGTCGGTGTCCAGTCCGCTGAGGGTCTCGGTCACCTTGGCCTGGGTCTCCTTGGCCTGCTGGGTGAGCTTCGCCTGGACCTCCTTGGGGTCCGTCTCCCGGACCGCCGCGAGGGCCTGCGGCGCCTCTTCGCGGATCTTGTCGACGACGCCCGCCGCGAAGTAGAGGGGCGTCGGGTCGGTGAGGGTCTTGCGCAGGTCGTTCGCGATGGGCATGAGGGTACGCCTTTCGTGGCTCAACTCGCCTGACAGGGCCGTCCGTCGCGCGGTGTGCGACGCCCGGTGCCGGTGGCCCGCACCGTCGCGGCCCTTTGGTGTCCTTGCTCCGCTTGTTGTGCTTACTCCGGCTGCCGAGGCCCCTCGGCGGACGGGTCCGCCGCGTCATGGGCGGTCGCCCGCTGCTGTGCGTTCTCCTTGCGGAACGACTCGTAGATCTGGAGCAGCGCCTGCTTCTGCTGCTCGTTGATCGAGGAGTCCGCGAGGATCGCGGCGGGGACCTGCAGCAGGTCCTGCCGGTCCCGCTCGTCGAGAATCCCGGCCTGCACATAGAGCGTCTCCGCCGAGATCCGCAGCGCTTTGGCCAGCTGTTGCAGAATCTCCGCGCTCGGCTTGCGCAGGCCGCGCTCGATCTGGCTCAGATACGGGTTCGAGACGCCGGCGGCCTCCGCGAGCTGCCGCAACGACAGCTTCGCGGTCCGCCGTTGTTCCCGCAGGAACTCGCCGAGGTTCCCGACATTGAGCGAGGCCATGCCTCAAGAGTGCACCCGATTGCTAACTATTGCAAGCAAGCTGCTTGCAAGTGTGCCGCTCGGTAGTGGTGAAGACCGAGCCCACCGGCCGGCGGAGCCTGCGGTGCCGCCAAGGCACGGGGCTCTACCGGCGGGCGGGGTTCGTGACGGGTGGGGCGTGGCCGGGCCATGCGATGTCGTCCACCGCCAGAAAGGGCTCGTCGGCAACGGTGGCCGGCGTGACTCCGGCGAAGTCCTGGACGTGCCGGTGGAGGTGGGACTGGTCGTAGTAGCCGGATTCGGCTGCGGCGCGGGCTGGGCTCTGGCCTCCGGCCAGCCGGTGGACCGCATGGTGGAAGCGGACCAGCTTCGCCGCACTACGGGGGGTGAGGCCGATGTGCGACCGGAACCGGGACCACAGGCGCTGGCGGCTCCAGCCGATCTCGGCCGCCAGGGACTCGACCCGGATCCGGCCACAGCTGAGGACGATCCGGTCCCACGCCCAGGCCAGTTCGGGGTGCACGGATCGTCCCGCCTCGCATCGGCGGGCGAGCAGCTCGTCCGTCAGCGTGAACCGGTCCTGCCAGGAGCGGGCCCGGCTCAATTGCTCCTGGACCCGAGCGGCCTCCCGGCCCCACACATCGTCGAGCGCCACTACGGCGCCCGCCAGGTCTGCGGGGGAGACGCCCAGCACGGCGTACGCGACGATCGGGGACAGGCGTACCTGCACGGCTTCGACGTCCCGGCCATGCACCTGCATATCGCTGAACGCCAGCCCGGCGAGGAGGCTTCCCCGTCGGCTGCCGGTCGCGTCGTCGACAAGGAGCGTGCCGGGCCCGGGGACGAGAGCCAGGGTTACGGACGGATGCGGGATCGCCCGCATCTCGATCGGCTCGGGACCGTGATGCTGGAACCCGGCCATGCTGACGCCCGTCAACCGGCTGGGCCGCGACGGTGGCACGACATCGAATACAGCACGCTTGTACCCGGCGGACCGCATGACCTCATGCTACGAGCCTCGCCTCCCCGGCGGAGCGGTGTGAGACGCGGGCAGCCCCTGACATTCGTCCAATACACGCCCCGGCCGGGCCGGTCAGGGTGGGCCCCATGGCCAAGAAACTGCGGACTCTTCCCGGTCCAGGACCCAAGGAAGCGCCGGACACGGGGAACCCGACCCTGTGCGGTGACGACGGGGGGATCCACGTCGTACAGGACGGCCCGGCCGACGCCCCGGCACTCGTCCTGATCCACGGGTTCGCCGCGTCGGGCAGGAGTTGGGACCTGCTGGTCCCGATGCTGGCCAAGAGCCATCGAGTGATCCGGATCGATCTGCTCGGGCACGGCCGGTCGGCCAAGCCGGCCGGCGGCGCCGGCTACCGGATCGCCGAACAGGGACGCCGGGTCGGCGAGGCACTGGACCGGCTTGGTGTCCGGCACGCCGTCGTGGTCGGCCACTCCACCGGCGGCTCGGTCGCCACCGCGCTCACCGAGCGACGGCCGGACCTGGTGACCGCGCTCGCCCTCATCAACTCCGGGCCCCGTCTCGACGCGTACATTCCGCAAGGGCCCGTCGACCGGCTCATCTCCCTGCCCGTCATCGGCCAACTGCTGTGGGGGCTGCGCACCGACTCGATGATCCGCAGGGCGGCGGCCACCGCCGTCACCCGTGACATCGACATCCCGCAGGCGATCGTCGACGACGTACGCGGAATGACCTACCGCGCGTTCACGGCGGCATCCCATGCGGCCCGCCGCTATCTCCAGCAGCGCCCACTGCCCGATCGACTGGCCACTCTCGGCAAGCCGCTGCTGGTCATCTTCGGGGGCCAGGACCGACGGTGGCGATCCTCCTCCGCGGCCGACTACCGCATCGTCCCCGGCGCGACGGTCGAAATGCTCCCCGGCGTCGGGCACTCACCCCTGCTCGAGGAACCGCCCCGGACCGCCGGACTGCTGCTGGCCTTCGCCGCAGCGCACGCGCCGCACACGGGCAGATGACGCCGGGCCAGGGGACACCGGCTCGACCCCGAGGGCCTGTTCATGACGAAATCGACGAAGACGGGAGAGCGATGACCGCCACCGGCCTTTCCCGGGCGAGGGAAGAGTCCACACCACCACCGGATGCCGATTCCGCGCCGCGACAGAGCATGGCACGGCTGCTGCGTCCGTATTTCTGGGGTTTCGCGGCCGTTGTCGTCCTGCAGGTCATCGGCGCTGTCGCGGGCCTGGCGCCGCTGCTGGCGGTCGTCGAGTTGGGCCGTGCGCTGTTGTCGTCCGGGCCGGCCGATCACGGCCATGTCCGGACCGTGGTGATCGCGGGGGCGGCCGGCTTGCTCGTACGGCTGCTGTTCACGGCCGCTTCGTCCGGTATCGGGCACATTCTCGACAGCCAGGTGCAGTTGTCTCTTCGCCGAGCGCTGGCCGCGCGGCTGGGGCGCGTACCGATCGGCTGGTTCTCCCGGCGCCGGACCGGTGAGCTGGCAAAGGTGGTGGGGGAGGACGTCAGTGCGGTGCACCCGTTCATCGCCCACACCCCCGGCGAACTCGTCTCCGCATTCGTGGTGCCACTGGTGTCGCTGATCTATTTGTTCACCGTCGACTGGCGGCTCACCCTGATCACGCTGATACCGGTGGTGCTGGCAATCGCGCTGGTCCCGTTGATGATGACCCCGGCCCGGCAGCGCGAGCAGAGGGAATTCGACGAGGGCATGGGGCGGATCTCCAACTCCGTCGTCGAATTCGTGCAGGGCATCTCGGTGGTCAAGGCGTTCGGCGGATCCGGGCGCGCCCATCGTGAATTCCGCACGGCCGCAGACAATTTCGTCGACACCTTCTACCGGTGGGTGCGCGGTGTCTCCGGGATCGCCGCGGGGATGCAGATGGTGCTGTCGCCGCCATTCGTGCTGCTGGTCGTGCTGATCGGCGGCGCGGCTCTGATCACGAGCGAGGACATGCCCCCGGCCGACCTGCTGCCCTTCCTGCTGCTCGGGCTGGGCCTGACCGCTCCGGTGGCAGCCCTCGGCCACGGCTTCGACGACATGCAGGCCGCCCGGCGTGCGGTCGGCCGGATCCGGGACGTACTGGCGGTGCAGTCGCTGCCGGAGCCCGCGCACCCTGTCGCACCACAGGGGCACCGCGTGGAACTGCGTGACGTCCGGTTCGGATACGAAGCCGACCGCGAGGTGCTGCGAGGGATCGACCTGGTGCTCGAACCGGGGACGGTCACCGCGATCGTCGGGCCGTCGGGCAGCGGAAAGTCGACGCTCGTTCAGCTGTTGCCGCGATTCTTCGACCCGACCCACGGTTCGGTCTCCCTGGGCGGTGTCGATCTGCGCGAACTCGGCAGCCGGGAGCTCTACCGGAAGGTCTCCTTCGTCTTCCAGGACGTTCGCCTGCTGCGCGCTTCGATCGCGGACAACATTGCGCTGGCCGTACCGCATGCCGACCTCGACGACGTGGTTTGCGCCGCCCGGCTGGCAAACATTCATGACCGAATTTGCGAACTGCCGCGCGGATACGAGTCGGTGATCGGTGAGGACGCCGGACTGTCGGGCGGCGAGGCACAGCGGATCTCGATCGCACGCGCACTGCTCACCGCCGCGCCCGTTCTGGTGCTCGACGAGGCGACCGCCTTCGCCGACCCGCAGACCGAACAGGCAGTACGCCGGGCCCTGGTGACGCCGGAGGGCGAGCGGACCGTTCTGGTCATCGCCCATCGCCTTGAGACGGTCGCCGACGCCGACACCGTCGTGATGCTGGAGAACGGGTCGATCGTCGAGCGCGGCAGCCCCGCCGAGCTGCTGAAACAGAACGGAAAGTTCGCCGCGTTCTGGCAATCCCACCGGTCGGTGAGCACCGAATCGGTGAGCACCGAGGAGATCGATACCGACCGGTCGGCCGAAGAGGTCCGGGCGATGCCGACAGGCGGGGGTGCGAAGAAGCGTGCGAGGAAGGAAGAACGACCGTGAGAACGCATGGCTTGGTCGATCCGAGAGAGATGTATCTCCGCACCATGTTCGAGCTGGAGGAAGAGGGCGTCGTCCCACTTCGGGCGCGGATCGCCGAGAGACTTCAGCAGAGCGGGCCGACCGTCTCACAGACGGTGGCCCGGATGCAGCGCGATGGCCTGGTGCGGGTGGCCGACGACCGGCGGCTGGTGATGACGGGGCCGGGCCGTCGGCGGGCCGTGCGGGTGATGCGGAAACACCGCCTGGCCGAGTGCCTTCTGGCGGACGTGATCGGTCTTCAATGGGAGGACGTTCATGTCGAGGCATCCCGATGGCAGCACGTCATGTCCGACGCGGTGGAGACCCGGTTGACGGAGATCCTCGGCCACCCCGCCACTTGTCCGCACGGCAGCCCCATTCCCACTCGGGACGAGAGCGACGCCGTCTTTGAGCCCGTCCTCACCATGACGGATGCGGCCACCGCCGCAGAGAGCACGGTGATGGTCGTCCGGATCAGCGAACAACTCCAGAACCATCCCTCGGTCCTGCTGCGCCTGAAACGCGTCGGGATGCGACCCGCTCACAAGGTCACGGTCATGGCCACCGAGGGCGGCGTGCGCGTGACCGGCGACGAGCAGGCGACGTTCCCGCACGAACTCAGTGATCACATCTTTGTGAAGCCCCACGCCGGCGTGCTGCAAGGAGACCAGCCGCGATGATTCAAACCCTGCTGCGCGTGCTGGGGCGCGAGTACGCCCGGCCGATGCGCCGCACCGTGGCCCTGATGACGACGACCGCGATGGCCGAGGGGCTGTCCTACGCACTGCTGGTTCCCGTACTGCGGGCGCTGTTCGGGGGCACGCCCTCGGATGCCTGGCCCTGGCTGCTCGCGTTCGGATCCGCGGTCGCGGGTTACGCGGCGCTCCGCTACATCAGCGATCTGTCCGGTTTCCGCGTCGGGGCCGCGCTGTTGCGTGGTACGTACCACCGTCTCGGCGATCATCTGGCCCGCTTGCCCATCGGCTGGTACGGGGCCGGCCGCGTCGGGGAGGTGTCCGTCCTGGCCAGTCGCGGCGTCCTGCAGGCGATGAGCGTGATCGCGCATCTGCTGGCACCGTTCATCTCCGCCTGTGTGACGCCGCTGACGATCGTTGCCGTGATGCTTGCCTTCAACTGGCACATGGGGCTGGCCGCGTTGGCTGCCGTACCGGCCGTGGCGGCGATCCAGATCTGGACGGGACGCTCGATGGCTGCCGACGACGCGGAGCGCCAAGAACGCGACCATGAGGCCACCGGGCGGGTCATCGAATATCTCCAGGCCCAGCCGGTACTGCGAGCCGGCGGCCGGACCGTCGAACGTTTCCGGTTGCTCGACGACTCGTTGCGGGAGGTCCAGCGCGCGTCCCGCCGTTCCACGCTGTCGGCGCTGCCCGGCGTACTGGGCTTGACGGTCACGGTGCAGGCGATGTTCACCGCGCTGCTGGTCCTGGGTGCCTACCTCGCGCTCGGCGGGAATATCGGGGTGGCAGAGACTTTGACGATTCTGGTGCTGGCCGCCCGCTGTGCGGATCCGCTGCTTTCGCTGTCGGATATCGGTGGCAAACTCCGCGGCGCACGTTCCGTGCTGGCGAGACTCGACACGGTATTGCGCACCGAACCGCTGCCGGAAGCTCCCGAACCCGTCCAGCCGACAAGCCATGACCTGGAGTTCGAGTCCGTCTCCTTCCAGCATGGCGACCGTACGGTGATCGACAACGTGTCGTTGTCCGTGCCTGAGGGACGGCGGCTTGCCGTTGTCGGCCCGTCGGGCGCGGGCAAGAGCACACTGCTGCAGCTGCTCGCACGGTTCTACGACGTGGACGCGGGCGCGGTGCGCGTCGGAGGCGTGGACGTACGCGCCATCAACACCGAGGAGCTGATGGCGCATATCTCCATCGTCTTCCAGGATGTCCATCTCTTCGATGGCACGATCGAGGAAAACGTGCGTCTCGGGCGCCCCGATGCCGACGAAGCCGAGGTGCGGGCGGCAGCGACCGTGGCGCGGTTGGACGAGGTGATCGAGCGGCTGCCCGGCGGGTGGGCGATGCATGTCGGCGAGGGCGGCGCACTGCTGTCGGGCGGTGAGCGCCAGCGTGTCTCGATCGCGCGGGCGCTGCTGAAGAATGCGCCCGTCGTGCTGTTGGACGAGGTGACCTCCGCGCTGGACCCGGTGAACGAGGCGGCGGTCCACGAGGGCATCGAACGCCTGATGGCGGGCCGGACGGTGGTGATGGTCGCGCATCGGCTGCGAACCGTCCAACGCGCCGATCGCATCGCCTTTCTGGACGGCGGCCGGATCGTGGAGGAGGGCAGCCACGACGAACTTCTGCGCCGCGGTGGCCGTTACGCCGATTACTGGAATATTTCCCTGATACCGGCAGCGAGTGAATGAGCCGGACCACCACGGCCGGGCTTTTCAGCCGGACGGCCGCGGCGATGCCCGGATTGAACGCCGAGTTCCGAACGCCGGTGGACAACGAGATGCCGGCGTGAAGGTCAAGCTGCCTGCGCCCCCTCGCCCTCGGCTTCACAGCGTGCCGCTTTGGGCGGCAGCCACTTTTTTGTGGGTACTTGGCAGCGGCAGGCGGCCGGGCGAGTCTGGTGGTGGCCGGTCGGGCGACCGACCGGCCGGTATGAACGACGGACAACCGGCGAGAGGGGCTTCGGGTGGCTCGATGTCAGGAGACCGGCGTCTGCGGCTCCAGCGCCCTGGTGAGCATCTCCAGTCGGCGGTGGCCCCAGTCGGACAGCGGCCCGAGCGCCTCGGCGAGGTCGCGGCCGAACGGGGTCAGCGAGTACTCGGTCTTCAACGGCAGCACGTCGTACACCTCGCGGTGCACGAGGCCGTCCGTCTCCATCTCGCGGAGTGCCTGAGTCAGCACCTTCTCGGTGAGCCCCGGCAGGTTTCTGCGGAGCTCACCGGGGCGGCGTGGGCCTGACTCCAACTGCCAGAGCAGGGCGGTCTTCCACTTGCCGTCGATCACGGAGATCGCGGCGGTCACCCCGCACACGTTCGGGTCCTGAGCACGGCTGCGCGTCATCGTCGCCCCCTTTGTCATCAACAGTTACTTCTTGCTGCTATTCATCCTATTTACAAGGGAGTTGAGCCATGTCTTCGTCCACGTCTTCCTCCGCCTCTTCCTCCACGTCCCCATCCGACGAACAATCCACCGGCCGTCCGTCTTCCGACGGCCGGTCCGCCGTCACGGTGCTCGGGCTGGGGCCGATGGGGCAGGCACTGGCCGGTGCGTTCCTGGACGCGGGGGTACGGACCACCGTCTGGAACCGGACCCCCGGCAAGGACAAGGAGCTGGTCGAACGGGGCGCATCGAGCGCGGCGTCGGCCGAGGAGGCGGTCGCGGCGGCCCAGCTGACCGTCGTCTGCGTGGTCAACTACGACGCGGCCGACGCCGTGCTGCGGCGCGATGCCGTCACCGACGCGCTCAAGGGCCGTACGGTCGTGAATCTGACCGCCGACACCCCAGGCCGTGCCCGGGACACGGGCGACTGGGCGGACCGGCACGGCATCCACTACCTGGACGGCGCGATCATGACGCCGACCACCACCATCGGCACCCCCGACGCCGTCTTCCTGCACAGCGGACCGCGCGAGCTGTACGAGCAGCACCTGCCCGTACTGGAGGCGCTGGGCGGCACCCACACCCACCTCGGTACGGAGATCAGTCGCGCGGCGGCCCACGACATCGCCCTGCTCGACATCTTCTGGACCGCGATGGCGGGCTACGCGCACGCCCTCGCGGTCGCCCGCGCGGAGGGCATCAGCGCGCGGGAGCTGGCGCCGTTCGCCAAGGGGATCGGCGCGATCCTTCCGCCGCTCTTCGAGGAGTTGGCGAGCGACATGGACAACGGCACGTTCTCGGGGGAGGGGAACCCGCTCACCTCGGGGGCCTCTTCCATGGCGCACATCGTGCACACCTCCGAGGAGCACGGCATCGACGCGGCAGTCATGCGCGCCGTCGAGGGCTGGGCCCGCCGCACCATCGGACTGGGGCACGGGGCGGACGGTTTCATGCGGGTCGCGGAGGTGCTTGGGCGGCACTGACCGGCCGCCCGGATGCGGCGCGTACTGCAGGGACGGGCCGGACGGGACGGGCCGGACGGCCAAGGCCCGCGAGGGACGGCACATCCGGTGCTGCGGCACCCCGCTCGGCGGCCGGCCGGCTGCCGAGCGGAACTCGTATGCGACCTGGCGACGACAGGGGACGCGGAGGCAGCGGCGGCAGCGGATGCGACGGCAACGGGCTCCGCGGCGGCGGACTCCGCCGCGGCGGGCTCGGCTGCCGCGCGGGAAGTGCGGGCGTACTGGGCGGAGACCGAGGCGGAACTCGCGGCGCGCCGGGACCTGGCCACCCTCCTCGTCGACCACCTGTCACGGAAGGACGTGGACCCCATATCTCATACCTCCAAAGCCCCCGACGTCCCCCTGAACATCCGCTATGCCGCCCACTCCGACACCGGACGCGTACTGGAGAGCAACCAGGACACGGCATACGCCGACGCGCAGTTGCTGGCCGTCGCCGACGTGGTGGCTGCCGGCGCTGCTGTTGGCTGACCCGCATCACCGAAGGCTGCTCATCCCGTGGTCAAGGCCGCCGCGGTTCGCGCGGCCCGCGCTGTCCGGACTGCCCGCGCGGGGCGCCCCCGCGCAGCAGCCGGGCGGCGTGGTCGCAGAGGGCGCGGGTGGCCGGGTGGGTCGGGGTGTGCGGCCACACCAGGCTGACGGTGATCGGGTCCGCGTCGGCGAGCGGGAGATAGCGAACGCCGGGGTGCGGATAGCTGTGGAGGGTGCTCTCGGCGGTCACCCCGACGGAGTCCCCCGTGGCGATGGTGGTGAGCCATTCGTCCACGTTGGCCACCTCGAAGGTGTCGGGCCGTGCCTCCTCGGGCCACAGTTCGGCGCTGGTGGTGGCGGCGGTGGCGCAGATCGCGACCGGACGCGGCGCCAGATCGGCCAGCCGCACCGTGCCGCGCTCGGCGAGCGGATCACCGTCGGGGACGGCCGCGACCCGGGACTCCTGGTAGAGGGCGAGCGCTTGCAGCCCCGCGCCGGGTGCGGGGCGCGTCCGCAGGAAGGCCGCATCGATCTCGCCCCGCCGCAGCTCGGCCTCCGGGTCGTCGCACCGGCGCACACCCAGGGGCGTGCCCGGGTGTTCCGTACGCCATGAGCGCAGGAGCGGCACGGTGTGGCGGCCGAGCGCTCCCCAGGGGAAGCCGATCCGCAGCGGGCGCGGGCCCGTCACGACCTCCGCCAGCGCGTCGTCCAGCTCCCGCAGCATCCGGTGCGCGCGCTCCCACAGCCGCCGTCCCGGCTCGGTCAGCTCCAGCCGACGGGTGGTCCGCTCGACGAGCCGGGTCCCCAGCCTGGCCTCCAACTGGTCGAGGGTGCGGGAGAGCGCGGGCTGGCTGATGTGCAGGGCGTGGGCAGCGCCCGTGATGGTGCCCTCGTCGCCGATGGCGGCCAGCGCCCGCAGATGACGCAGCTCCACATTCATAATCACCGAGCATAAGTCCTGCACAATCGGCATTTTACTGCGCTGAGAACGGGACCTAGCGTCCTCGGCATGAACATTCTTCTGATCGGCGCGACGGGCAGGCTCGGCGCCGCCGTGCGTTCCGCGCTGGCCGAGCGCGGCCACAAGCTGCTCACCGTCGGCCGCACCGGCGGCGACCTGCGCTACGACATCGCCGACCCCGAACAGGTCACCGGCCTGTACGAAGCGGCGGATGCGGCGGCGCGCGCGGCGGGCGGGCCGCTGGACGCCGTCGTCAGCGCGGCCGGCGATGTGCCGTACAAGCCGGTGGTCCAGATGTCGGCCGCCGACTACACCGCAGCCTTCCACGGCAAGGTGCTCAGCCAGCTCGAACTGGTCCGGCAGGGCATCCCGCGGATCGCCGAACGAGGCTCGTTCACACTGATCACCGGTGTGCTGACCCGCGAGCCCATCCCCGCAGGCAGCGCCGCCTCGATGGCCAACGGCGCCGTGGAAGCCTTCGTACGCGCCGCGGCCGTCGAGATCGCTCCGCAGCGCGTCAACGCCGTCAGCCCCACGATCTTCACCGAAAGCGTCCCGGACTACGGCGACTTCTTCCCCGGCGTCCTGCCAGTGGACCTTGCGGACGTCGCCCAGGCGTACGTCCGCTCCGTCGAAGGCAGCCATACGGGACGGATCTACGAACTGGCGTGACCTCCCGCGGAGGCGCCGGCGAACGCCCCGGCCCGCGCGGCGAGCGCAGCCGCGTGGGCCGCCTCCGCCGGCAGCTCCGGGTCCGGTTCGGCGTGCAGCAGCACCCGCTGGTGATAGACGGGGGCCGTCGAACTCACCACCAGCTTCCGCGCGTCGACCGGCGGACTCAGCTCCCCGCGCGCCACCGCGCGGTCCACCACCACCTCGCAGCGTGCGTACCGCTCCTCCCAGAACCGTCTCAGCGCCCGCGCCGCCTCCTCCGAGCGGAAGGAGGCGGCGATCAGGGCCAGTGCGACTGACGGCTCCTCCGTCAGCGCCTCCTGCACCTCCTCGTTCAGCGCCCGCAGGTCACCCTCCAGAGAGCCGGTGTCGGCCGGGCGCCAGCCGTCGTCCCCCGCCGCGTCGAGCACGTCGGCGAGCAGTCCGCCCACATCGCGCCAGCGGCGGTAGACCGTCGCGCGGTGCACGCCCGAGCGCGCGGCGACGGCGTCGACGGTCAGGCCGTCGAACCCCTGCTCCACCAGCAGCGGGCCGACGGCTCCCAGCACCTTCTCGCGGACGCGCGCCGTACGCCCGCCGGGCCGCCGCGAGCCGGGGGTCGGCGGCTCCGCAGCGTCGGCGGCGGCCTCGTCGGCCGCGTTGTCGTTGCCTTCTCCGGGCTTTCCCGCTGTCAGTCCCGCTGTCACGTCACGACCATCTCGCTTCCCGTCCTTGCCGTCCTGCTCGTCCTCGCCGCCCTGCTCGTTCCCGTCCTCGCTCGCCCCGCTCGGGATTCCCACTTGCCGTGGTGGGGACGACGTGTCACTATCTTAACGCGACAGGCGTCGCTGTAAAGTCTCGCCGGTCGCGTGCCCGGTCGTATCCGTCGCGCATCACACATGCGGCGACACGGAAGAGGAGTTGCCGATGCTCAACCAGAGCGTTCACCCGGTCCTGTCCCCCCTGGACGTCTCACCCTTGATCGCTTTGGAGAGCACGGATGCCTACTCAGATCACGGCCTCGGCCGTCACGAAGTCGTACGACGGCCGGACTGTCCTGGACGGGGTGAGCTGCGCGCTCTCGGCGGGTGAGCGCGCGGGGATCGTCGGAGAGAACGGTTCCGGCAAGACGACCCTGCTCCGCCTGTTCGCGGGGGAGGAGAAGCCGGACGGGGGAGAGATCGTCCTGCATGCCGAGGGCGGCGTCGGCTACCTCGCCCAGGAAGAGGTGCTGCCCCCGGAGCTGACCGTGCAGCAGGTCGTCGACCGCGCGATGAGCGAGCTGCGCGCCATGGAACAGCGCCTGCGCACGCTGGAAGCGGCGATGTCGAAGGGCGACGAATCGGCTCTCGGGCAGTACGGGGAGCTGCTGACCGTCTTCGAGCTGCGCGGGGGCTACGAGGCCGAGGCCCGCGTCGAACGCGCCCTGCACGGGCTCGGACTGGGCCTGCTGCCCCGCGCCCGCACGGTGGGTGGCCTCTCCGGCGGCGAACGGGTACGGCTCCGGCTGGCCGCCCTGCTCGCTGCCGGCCCCGAGGTGCTGTTGCTCGACGAGCCGACGAACCATCTGGACGACGCCGCGCTGCGCTGGCTGGAGGAGCATCTGCGGGCCCGGCGCGGCACCACGATCGCCGTCTCCCACGACCGCACCTTCCTCGAGCGCGTCGCGACGACGCTGCTGGAAGTCGACGCCGACCGCCGCCAAGTCGTCCGCTACGGCAACGGATACGCGGGCTATCTCGCCGAGAAGGCCGCCGCCCGGCGGCGCTGGGCGGAAGCGCACGAGCGCTGGCGGGCCGAGACGGAACGGCTGCGCGAGACCGCGGCCACCACAGCCCGCCGAGTGGCCCCAGGCCGGGCGATGAAGGACGGCAACAAGATGGCGTACGACCGGGCCGCCGGGCGCGTCCAGCAGTCCCTCGCCAGCCGGGTCCGCAACGCCGAGGAGCGGCTGCGCCGACTGCTGGCGGACCCCGTGCCACCCCCGCCGGTACCACTGCGCTTCACCGCCCAGGCCCTGCGCGGCGCCGGACTGCGCGGCACGGTGCTGGACGCCGAGGAGGCCGGTGTCCGAGGCAGATTGGCCCCTACGGGTCTGACCCTCGCCGCCGGTGAACGGCTGCTGGTGACGGGGCCCAACGGGGCCGGCAAGAGCACCCTGCTGAGCGTCCTGGCCGGAGAGCTGGCGCCCGACACCGGTCGCGTCTCCCGCAGGGGCCGCATCGGCTACCTCCCCCAGGACCCGGAGCTCCCCGCCGACACCGGGCAGACGCTGTTGGAGGCGTACGCCCAGGGCCGTCCCGGATCGTTGGAGGAGCACGCCCGACGGCTGCTCACGCTGGGCCTGTTCGACGTCGAGCGGCCGGCAGTGCCCGCCGCCCGGCTCTCCACGGGCCAGCGGCAACGCCTGGCCCTGGCCCGGCTGGTGACCGAACCGGTCGACGTCCTGCTGCTGGACGAGCCGACCAATCACCTCTCACCAGCGCTGGTCGAGGAGTTGGAAGCGGCGCTGGACGCCTACGACGGCGCGCTGGTCGTCGTCAGCCACGACCGCAGATTGCGGCAGCGCTGGCGAGGCGCGCAGCTCGCCCTGGAAGAACCGACCGCGTCGCTCCCCGAGGGGACGGCCGAGGAGAGGAGCTACTTGTGAATCCCGACCGCCAGAGCCCCACCCCACCTGCCGCTCCCGAGGGGCCGGTTGCCGAACCCGCGCCGGCGGTGGCCGTGACCACCACGGCGGTCTTCGGTTCCGAAGCGGCTCCCTACGACGTCGTCACCGGTCCCGACGGGGCGCTGTGGGTCACGCTCGTGGGTACGGGCGCCGTCGCCCGCGTCACCCCGGAGGGCCGGGCGACGACGTTCCCGCTCGGCGCCGCCGACTGCGGTCCGACAGTGATCACGCCGGGCCCCGACGGCGCCCTGTGGTTCACCCGCACCAAGGACCACCGCATCGGCCGGATCACGGTGGACGGGCAGGCCGAGTCCTTCCCGCTGCCGACACCGGAGTGCGCCCCGTACGGCATCGCGGTGGGCGGGGACGGCGCGCTCTGGTTCACGGAGACGAGCGCCCACCGCATCGGCCGCATCACCACCCATGGAGAGGTCACCGAGTTCCCCCTCCCGGCCAGCGGGTGCTTTCCCTCCGCACTGGTGGCAGGGCCGGACGGTGCGCTGTGGTGCACGCTCAACCAGGCGGACGCGATCGCCCGTATCGCGCTCGACGGCAGCGTCACCCTGTACGAGCTGCCCACCAAGGGTGCCGCACCGGTGGGAATCGCCTGCGGTACGCGGGAGCTGTGGTTCGTGGAGATCGGTGCCGGTCAGCTGGGCCGGATCGGTACGGACGGCAGCATCGACGAATTCCCGCTGCCCGACCGCGAGTCCAGGCCGCACGCGGTGACCGTCGGCCCGGACGGCACCTGCTGGGTCACCGAGTGGGCGGCCAACCGCGTGGCAGCCCGCGCCCCGTCCGGCCACATCGTGGAGCACCCGCTGCCCACCCCGGGCTCGGAGCCGCACGGCCTCACCGTCGGCCCGGACGGCGACCTCTATGTCGCGCTGGAGCTGGGAGAGGTGGTCCGGCTCAGTATGGTGACGTCATGACCAGCTTGATACACGAGCAGTTCTGCGCGGAAATCCCGGCTCAGGCCGCGAAGTTGAGAGAGCACTTGGTGGGCGCCGACCTCCGGGTCCCCGCGATCACCTGCCCCGGCTGGACCCTCGGACAGCTGGTGCGGCACTTGGGCGCGGCACACCGGTGGGCGGAGCTGACCGTGCGGACCCGCGCGCAGGAGCCTGTCTCCGACGAGGAGGTCAACGCAACCCCGGAGCAGCCGGACGAGACAGCAACGGACGGCCGGGCCGTCGCCGAACTCGGCGAGTGGCTCATCGACGGCGCCGAGCGGCTGGCGCGCACACTGCGCGAGGCGGGGCCCGACGCCAAGGTGTGGTCGCCGGCGCCGGAGCCCTATGCCACATCGGCGTTCTGGGCCCGCCGGATGACGCACGAGACGGTGGTGCACAGAGCAGATGTGGCGTTCGCGGTCGGCGGAGGCGCCCGGTACGAGGTGGCGGAGGAGGTGGCGCTGGACGCGCTGGACGAGTGGATGGAGTACGGGGTGCTGCCGGAGGCGACGGACACCCCACCCGGCGGACCCCCGCTGCTGGGCCCCGGCCGCACGGTGCATCTGCATGCGACGGATGTCTCGGGCGGAGCGGGCGACTCGGCGCGGGGTGAGTGGCTGGTCGATCTGAGCGGGGAGACCCCCGTATGGCGTCACGGACACGAGAAGGCCGCCGTCGCGCTGCGCGGCCCTCTCACCGACCTGCTGCTGCGGACCTACGGGCGTCCGCCGCGCGCGGAGGGAGCCGTCGAGGTTTTCGGCGACGCGGAGTTGCTGGAGCTGTGGCTGACGCGGTCCGGCTTCTGGCTGCACGCTGAGTGAGCCTTCGGCTGGCGAGGGGGTGCCCCTGCCCGACGTCCGCAGGCTGCGGCTGGGTTGTGGCTGCGCGGGACAAACCGGTTGGTCCGGGCGGTGCGGGGGCGTGACGATGGGGGTATGGCGCGATCGTTCGATGACTTGGTGGCGGAGGCCGCTGCCGTGTCCGTGGAGGGTTGGGACTTCTCCTGGCTGGAGGGGCGGGCGACGGAGGAGCGCCCCTCGTGGGGGTACCAGCGGCTGATGAGTGCCCGGCTCGGCGCGGCCTCCGCGGCGCTGGACATCCAGACCGGCGGCGGCGAGGTGCTCGCGGAGGCGGAGAAGCTGCCGCCCACCATGGCCGCCACCGAGTCATGGCCGCCGAACGTCGCCAAGGCGACCGCGCTGCTGCGGCCGCGCGGGGTGGTGGTCGTCGCCGACCCGGACGAACCGCCACTGCCGTTCGGCGACGGCGCGTTCGACCTGGTGGTCAGCCGTCACCCGGTGCGGGCCTGGTGGTCGGAGATCGCCCGGGTGCTGGAGCCGGGCGGCAGTTGTCTCGCCCAGCATGTGGGTCCGGCGTCGGTGTTCGAGCTGGTGGAGTACTTCCTCGGCCCTCAACCTGAGGCCCGGCGGCATCGGCGGCCCGAGGACGAGCGGGCGGCGGCCGAGGGGGCGGGGCTGGAGGTGGTGGACCTGCGGTCCGAGCGGCTCCGGATGGAGTTCTTCGACATCGGCGCGGTCGTCTACTTCCTGCGCAAGGTCGTGTGGATGGTCCCGGACTTCACCGTGGAGCGGTACCGCGACCGGATGCGGGAGTTGCACGACCGGATCGAGACGGAGGGCCCGTTCGTCGCGCACTCGGCACGCTTCCTCATCGAGGCCCGCAAGCCCGGCCCGTAGGAGGCTGAGCCCGCGCGTCCGGGTTGCGCGACCAGACGGGAATGCGTCCGACGGCTACGACAAGCCTCCCCCACCTGTTCGACAGTCGGCGTGGATCGACCGCTCAATCCGCGATACGGCAACCCAGGCGCGGTCACGTCACGTCCCGCCCCCCGTAGCAACAGCCCAACGGGGGGACAACACGGTGACCGACTCCATCGACTCCATCGACTCCATCGACTCCATCGATTCCATCGAGAAGATCGAGCACGTACGGGACGCGGACGGGCGTGGCAACGGAAACGGCAACGGGAACGGGGAGGCAACACCCGCACCCGTACCCGCATACACGCCCGCCCCCGCACCCACCTCAGCGCCCGCACCCACGTCCGCACCCGCACCCACGCCCGGGGAGCTGACGCCCTACATCGACCCGCTCCGCGTACCGCCCACCCTGCGCCCCGAGCCGACGAGCGACCCGCGCGGCAGCCAGGTCGAGATCGAGCTGACCGAGACCTGGACGCGGCTGCACTCCGAGCTGCCGCCCACCCGGGTGTGGGCGTACAACGGTCACTTCCCCGGGCCCACGTTCGAGGTACGGCGCGGCCGGCGCATCCGGGTGGCGTGGACGAACCGGCTGACCGGGCCGTTCCCCGTCACAGCCGTCGCCGTCCCGCGCGGCGAGCCGACCGATCCCAACAGCAACCACCCGGGCCGGGACGGGGTCAAGCCGGACCCGGATGTGGCGGCGCTGCCCGGCTGGATCGTGACCCATCTGCACGGCGCGGTCACCGGCGGCGGCAACGACGGCTGGGCGGAGAACGCGGTCGGCCACGGGGACGCGCAGCTTTGCGAGTATCCGAACGACCACCCGGCGACCCAGTGGTGGTACCACGACCACGGGATGAACATCACCCGGTGGAACGTCTACGCCGGACTGGTCGGCACGTATCTGATCCGCGACGCGGAGGAGGACGCGCTGCGGCTGCCCCGTGCGCCGTACGAGCTGCCGCTGATCCTGGCCGACCGCAACCTCGACCGGGACGAGGCGGAGGGCACAGGCGGTGCGGGCGACGAGGGCCCGCTCAACGGCCGCCTCCTGCACAAGGTGCTCAGCCTCGGCCCGAACCCGGAGACGGGCAAGGACGTCACCCTCCCGTTCACCGGCCCGTACACCACGGTCAACGGCACCATCTGGCCGTACATGGAGGTGGAGCCGCGCTGGTACCGCTTCCGGCTGCTGAACGCGTCCAACGCGCGCACCTACGAGCTCGCGTTCGTGGACGAGGAGGGCGTTCCGGTGCCCGACGGCACGGTCAAGCAGATCGGCAGCGACGGCGGTCTGCTGCCGCGCCCGGTGGATCTCGGCTTCACCGATGATCCCGACCCCGCGCGGCGCCGGGTGCTGTCGGCCGCGCCGGCCGAACGGTTCGATCTGCTGGTCGACTTCCGTGCGCTACGGGGCAGGAAGCTGCGCCTGGTCAACGTGGGTGCGACCGGCTTCGGCGTGCCCGACCCGGCGCGGAACATCCCGTATCCACACGTCATGGAGTTCCGGGTGGGCGCCGAGCCGGTCGAGGACCCGTTCGTGCTGCCTGCGACGCTCTCCGCCTCGTTCCAGAAGCTCACCCATGACATTCCGCACCACCACCGCCTCGTCGTGCTCACCCCGCCCGGAACCGTGGGCGGCGGCGGGCACCCGGAGATCTGGGAGATGGCCGACATCACCGAGGAGGTCGGCCACCGCGCGGTCCCGCGGGCGGACGGCGTCATCCAGGTGCGGGGGAGGGACGGCAAGCTGCGGACGTACCGGCGGATCGCCCGGACATTCGACGACACGCTGGGCTTCAAGGTGGCGCACGACGACTACGAGCAGTGGAGCTTCCTCAACCTCGGCGGTCCCACCCATCCCATGCACATCCATCTGGCGGACTTCCAGATCCTCTCCCGCGACGGCTTCGACGTCTCGGGCTTCGACCGAGCACTCGGAGGTACGAGCGAGGGCCGACCGGTCACCTTCGCGCCGGGCGCTTCCGTGCCGGTCGCGCCGAACGAGGCCGGCTGGAAGGACGTTTTCCAGGTGCCTGCGGGCCAGATGGTCAACGTTCTCGGTCGCTTCGACGGCGCACACGGCCGCTTCATGTACCACTGCCATCTGCTGGAACACGAGGACATGGGCATGATGCGACCGTTCGCCGTCATGCCGGGCGAGGTACTGAAGTTCGACCACGGCCCCGGGGGCGGACACGGCGGCGGGCACCACTGAGCGCCTGCGGGCGGCGCACGGGGAGCAAGCCGCCCGCGCGGGCCTACTGCTCGCCGAAGAGGTCCAGCAGTTCCCGCTTCTCGAACATGCGGGCCGTCTCCACGGCGGACGGCGTCCCGGCGTGCGGGTCGGCGCCTGCCTCGACGAGGACCCGCACCACCTCGTCCTCACCCTTGAAGACCGCACCGGCGATCGGGGACTGCCCCCGGTCGTTGGTGCGGTTCGGGTCGGCACCCTGGGCGAGGAGGGCGCGGACCGTCTCCGGGTGGCCGTGGTAGGCGGCCAGCATCAGGAGGGTGTCGCCCTTGTCGTTGCTCAGGTTCGCGGGGACGCCCGCCTTGACGTAGGCGGCGACGGTGTCGGTGTCGCCGTGCCGCGCCAGGTCGAAGACCTTCTGCGCCAGTTCGAGGACCTCGGGGTCGTGGGCGGGCTCGTCGCTCGCGGGGGTGGGTGCGTCGCTCATGGGGCCAGCGTACGGATCATCGCGGGCCACGAAGGGTTTCGCCCCAGCCCCCCTCACGCATGGGCCAGCGGGTCGACCGTCAGGAGTACATCGCGGAGGGAGGGGACGACCCACTCGGCGCCGGCTTCCCGCAGCTCCCGCTCCTTGCGCTCGTTACGGGCGTAGCCCACGAAGCCGACCCCGGCGGCCCGCGCGGCGGCGACATCGCGTGCGGAGTCCCCGAGCATCAGCGACTCGGCGGCGTCGGCACCCGTCGACTCCAGGGCGCGCAGTACGCAGTCCGGGTCGGGCTTCAGCCGGAGCGGCGCGGTGCCGTCGCTGACCCGGCCGCACACGCGCCCTCCGAAGGCTTCCAGCAGGGAGCGGCCGGCGAGGTAATGCTCCACTGCTTCGGCGGAGTTGTCGGTGGCGACGGCCACCGTGCGGCCCGTAGCGCACAGTGTGCGTACGAGGGTGTCCGCGTACCCGGTGGGGAAGGCCACCTTCGCCGCCGCGACCTCCTCGCTCGACAAGGACCGCTCCATCTCTCGCACGCGCTCCTGCGGTAGCAGCGTCACGTCGTCGAAAGCGGCGGTCAGCAGCCGCAGCGGGTCGGTGGTCTCGGGCCATGTTCCGGCGGAGCTGTCGGGCCGGTCGGCGTACGTCTCGCGCAGCCGCCGCGCGACCGAGGCGGCGGTGCGCCGGGCGAAGAGGTGGCACAGCGGGCCGTCGAAGTCGAATATCACGCACCGCGCCGAGCTGATCGCATGCTCCACTGCCGCCACCATCCTCTGTCCCCCGTCGCCCCGTCGTGGGTCGCACGTCGGGCAGCGATTGTTGCAGGCTCACCCGCGCGCGGGCAGCGGTCCGTTCGACCCCGTGCAGAACTCGGCGTACGCCAGCTCGACGGCGCCCGGGCTCGGCACGTCGGCCAGCTCAAGGGGCTCGGCGCCCCGTACGAGTACGTCGTGCACGAGCTTGGCCACCTGCCCCAGCAGGTCGGCGAAGGCAGGTGAGCCCACGGCGTCGGCGACCACGACGGCCTGCCGGACCACGTCGGTGAAGACGGACTGGGCCCGCTTGTAGTCGAGGTAGCGCGGCAGATCCTCCGCCAGCCCGGCGTCGGCTCCGGGCAGCAGCGGGGTGACGGTCCGCCGCCACCCCTCGACGACTTCGGTGCGCTGCCGGGCCGGGTAGTCCATCAGGTACAGATGTGTGGCCAGGTCGTACAGCGGGTCGCCGAACGAGGCCAGCTCCCAGTCGATGGTCCACAGCGCGCCTGCCGGGTCGACGATGAAGTTGGCCCGGTGCAGATCCCCGTGCAGTAGACATACTGGCCGGTCGGTCTGTCGCGCGGCCTCGGTCGCCAGCCTGGAGCGGGGTCCCAGCGCGTCGCGCGGCACACCGAGCCGCTGGAAGAGCGGGCCGAAGCGCGGCAGGCGTGCGTGGTAGGCGCGCTCGCGGGTGAATTCCAGCAGCCCGCGCAAGAAGCCGGAGCTGTCGCTGCTGTCACCGTCGTCAGAGCCCAGCGGACAGGCACGTACGTCGCCGGGCCGCAGCCGGCACAGCGAGGCGAACCGTTCCATGATCTGCCGCAGCTGGGCGGGCTCCACGGGATGACCCCCCGGGGAGAGCGCCGCGAGGGTCCGGCCCTCGATGAACCCGTGGAAGACGGTCCCGGTCGAGCGGACCCGGTGGACGGGCGGCACGCGCGGTACGCCGAGCCGGGCGAGCTCCAGCAGCAGTTCGTCCTCGGAGGCGAAGTACCGCCGGTCGAACCACAGGGCCCCCGCCCGGGGTTCACCGATCTTGACCCGTCCCAGCCGGGTCAGTTCGCCCTGTGGCCGGACGACGTACCACTCGCGGTGGTAGCCCGCCAGCGGTCCGTCCACGGCGCCGATCGCTTCGGCCTGTTGCAGGGCGGGTGAGGTCATCGGCGCTGTCCTCAGGGGCGATGGGGCCGGGCCACGGGGATCACCGGGGTGCCGGAACTTTACCGGGCTCTTCTTTTCCCCATCTCGCGGCTCCCTCGCCCGTCACCCGAAGGTCTGTCACCCGAAGGAAGCGGCCATGGTCTGTCACCGAAGGTCACCGAAGGTCACCGAAGGGAGCAGCCATCGTCTGTCAGCGGAAGGGAGCGGCGATGGTGGTCCACAGGGAGTCGAAGAACTCCTGCGACTCCTCCACGAAGCTGACCTCCTGCTCGTCCCGTGCCTCCGGCCCCCGGTTGGAGCGGAAGAGCTTGGCCGTGAGGCCGAGTACGTCGTAGAGGGCCAGTTGTTCGCCTTCGAAGGCGGCCTCCTCGTTCTTGACGACCTGGTAGTAGCCGATGAGGGCCTCGTCGCCGTTGAGCAGGTAGAGCTTGTGGGTGGGGGTGAGCGGAACGGCGCGGACGGTCAGCGTCACCTCGGTGTTGAACTGGGAGAGCGAGCCCAGGGAGTTGCTGAGGGCGTTGACGTAGGTGGTCTGTATCTGGTGCAGCCGTTCGCGGGGCTTGGGGTTCTCGGGGTCGTCTATGAGGCGGGGGAGGGCCAGCCGGGCCTCGAGGCTGGGGATGAGCACGCGCGCGGTGACCGAGCGGGGGGTGAGCTGCCGGTCCATGACCTGGCGGATGGGCCAGGCCAGGGCGTTGTTGAGGGTCTCGGTGGTAAGGGAGAACGCGTCGATGGTCACATCCTCGGCCTGAAATGCCTCGTGGAGGCGGTCCGTCAGCTCCACTCCGGCACTGCGCGGGGCGTCCGCGTGATGCGTGGGCTCGGCTACGGTCGGTGAGGCTCCTCGGCCCACGTTCTCCAGCAGGCCCTCCTGGGTGAGGGCGGCCAGGGCCTCCCGTACGGCGCTGCGGCCTACGGAGAACTCGGCTTCCAGCTCCCGTTGGGTGGGAAGGCGGGTGCCGGGCCGGAGCTCTCCGGTCCGGATCCGTTCACGGAGAGTGTCGGCGACCACATCGCGCGGGCGGTGGCCGCTTGCGGAGGTCGGCTTCCTGGTCACGCGATGACCATACAACTTCCGGTCACTCGGCGTTAGTTGTCTGCCATACGTTTTCAGATGGTGGACAAGTGGGAATGTAGTAAGCGAGTTGGTCGCCAACTTTCCTACCTGGCAGACAACCTCGCCAACCAGTCCAACGGTTCCACAGTTGCACAGTGCCATCCCGCTTCTGGTCGGCCTTGAGCCATCCGCCCGTCCGACGTCCCATGGGCGAACCCGCACTCCCAGCACAGCCGTTCCTCTCGTGCCTGAGAAGGAGGGACCGCCATGCCACTCTTCGCGCTCGCCGTAGCCATCGCCGTCGTCGCCTTCGAACAGCTCGTCCAGGTGCGCTACGGGGTCCTGGGCCTCGTGGGCTTCCTGCTGCTGAGCATCGGCCTCAAGGCCCGGCACACCGGATGCAGCACCGCGGGAGCCCTCGTGCTCGCCACCCTGCTGCTCCATCCCTGACCGCACGGGGCGCCCTGAGCGCACGGGCGCTCGCCCCGACCGGGGGCCGCTGTCATGCCGCCTTCCCCTCCCATCAACCCACGCCAATGGGGAAGGCGGCTTGACGACGGCACTCCCCCGAACTCCGGGGGCCTGTCTCCTAGAACACGTCCTGGCACCACGGCCGCCTGGCCGTACGGAACAGCACCTCCGCCCGCTCCGCCGCCCCCTCCCGGTGCTCGGCAAGCCGTCCCAGTGCCGCCAGCCGCACGGCCGACTCGTCGCCCAGGAAGAGGGCGCCCAACTCGGCGACGTCCAGCGACAGCTCCGGGTCCTCCCGGGTGGCCGCGCACTGGGCCCCGCCCTCCGGCCCGGCCGCCTCCAGCTTGAAGCGCCCGCCCGCGTAGCCGTCCTTGTCCCGCACCTCCAGCACCAGCGAGCCCTCGACCGCGTAGCTGCGGGCCGCCAGCATGCGGGGCACGTCCAGCGGCCGGATCCACAGCCAGTCGGCGTGTGTGACGGTGCGCGCGGCACGCGGGTCCGGCAGCAGCAGCGGCAGTACGTCGTCCGGGGCGCGACAGCCTGTCCGTACCCGGAGCACCCAGTCCATCGCCAGGACGAACCTCCACAGCGCCGCCTCGCCTGCGGCCGTCGTGGCGAACAGGTCCCGAACCGTCACGGTCTGCTCGGGCTGCTTTGCCTGCCATACGTCGTCGGAGGTGTAGGTCACCCCGCCCTGCGGCTGCCCGTCGGCGTCGCGGTAGACGGCGTGGAAGGCGGGGGTGAAGCCGTCGTCCGGGAAGCGCAGGTCGCCGGTCGCGGTCCGCCACCACTTCCCGTCGCGGTCGATGGCGCCCTGCCGCTGCGCCCCGGTACGGAACCGCTCGTGGACGGCCGGCATCTGCGCCCGGAACTCGGCGGCGTCCACCAGATCCACCCGTCCGCCGTCCCCCAGGTCGGCCGGGCCCGCGTAGCGCCGGTCCAGGCCCGTACGGGCGATGAGGACCTCCCACTCGGTGGTCCAGGTCGCGGGGCCGAAGCCGTACCGCCCGTAGATCGGGTACTCGGCCGCGATCAGGCTCGCGCACACCTCGCCGCGCTCCTTGGCCGCGCCCAGCGCGTTCGCCATCATCCTGCTCAGCAGCCCGCGCCGCCGGTGCGTGGGCGAGACGGTGACACCGGAGACCGCGCAGGCGGGCAGCACCGCGCCTCCCGGGACGGTCAACGACTGCCGCAGTGTGCGGAACGTGCCCACGCACCGTCCGCCGTCGTAGGCGCCCTGGATACGGTCGAGTTCCGTGCCCAGCGCGCGGGCCGCGACCTCTTTTTCACCGACGGTGGGGCCGCGGAAGAAACCGGTGGAGACGGCGCGGAGCCACTCCGGAAACTCGTCGGAACTGGTCAGGGTACGGATCTCGACGGGGTTCGCCATGCGCTCGACAGGGTTCGCCATGCGTTCACGCTAGGCACGCGCCCCCGGAGCCGCACCCGGATTTCCACCGTCCGGCAGCCGCGCGGACCGCCCTCAGAACGCCGCGCGGACCTCGCCGACCCGCACGCCGCCGCCCAGTATCGGAGCCGTCGCGATCCGCTCCAGCACCGACGAGCTCACTCCCAGATGGAGGGAGAGTGCCCGCGCCAGCACGGGGCCCAGCGCCCGGGCCGCGCCGTCCTCCACCTTGAGGGCGAGAGCGCGGCCGTCCGGCAGCGCGAAGCCCTGTACGGCCTCGGCGCCCATCTTGCTGACGGCGCCGGGCAGTTCCCGCATCAGCCAGGTGTCGTGCCGCCGGGTGCCGCCCACGTATTCGGGGTGGGTGCGCATCGCCTCGGCGACCCGTCCCTGAGGCGTCTGCGCGGAGGCCAGCGCCAACGCACGGAAGCCGCGCGCCAGCCCGGTCAGCGAGACGGCCATCAGCGGGGCGCCGCAGCCGTCCACACCGGTGTGCGCCACCGGGTCGCCGGTGGCCTCCTCCAGCGTTTCGCGGACCAGCTTCTGCAGCGGGTGGTCCGGGTCCAGATAGCTGTCCACCGGCCAGCCGTTGGTCCGGCAGGCGGCGAGCATCGCGGCGTGCTTGCCGGAGCAGTCCATGGCCAGCGGCGTACGCGCTGAGCCGGCCGCCAGGAACGCCTCGGCCTCCTCCTCGTCCAGCGGGAGGGAGGCGGGGCACTGCAGATCCGACTCGGCCAGCCCCTGCTCGGCGAGCATCGTACGGACCAGGTCGAGCTGGAACCCCTCCCCGGAGTGGCTCGCCGCGGCCAGCGCCAGCCGCTCACCGGACAGCTCCAGTCCGGAGCTCAGCACGGCGGCGGCCTGGAACGGCTTGTTCACGGAGCGGGGGAAGACCGGCGCCTCCGGGTCGCCCAGCGCGAACGTGACGCTCCCGTCGGCTGCCAGCACCACCAGCGAGCCCCGGTGCCGTCCCTCGGTGAAGCCGGACCTGACGACCTCGGCGAGCACGGGGGATATCTCGGGCATCTCGGGACCTTCCAAATGGTGTACGCCGTACGGCGGCATGCGGGGCAGTCGGTTGTGCGACCCTTCACGGTAACCGGACCCCCGGTACCGCAGAAGGGACACCCCTCCCGCACGGTCCCGGCTACGGCAGCAGGTCGTCCACCTGCGCCTCGCCCTCCCGATACCGTCGGGCGATCTCCGTACTGCACTCGTCGGCGGTGCGTTGGAGCGACTGGCGGCGGCGCGAGACCTGTTGCTCGTAGCGGACGAGCCGGGCCATCGCGTCGTGCAGCTCACCGTCCGTACGGGCCTGAAGGTCGCTCAGCTCCACCTCGGCCAGCATCTCCTCGGCCAGGGCGCGGTACTCCTCGCTGCGCGGTGCGGCGAGCGTCACATGCCGGGCCGAGGAGCGGTGGCTGGGCGGGCCGTCGGCGAGGATCTGCGGCAGCAGATCCAGCAGCGGTGAGCCCGCGGAGCTGCGTCGGGCCAGCTCGGCGCGGAGGATGTCGATACGCCCCTGGAGCAGTCTGCGCACATAGCTCAGATCCGCCTCGTCCTGTTGTGCCGAGCCTCGCAGGGCTCGCAGCTCGTGCAGGCAGAGCGTGTGCAGCTCCGGCTGCTCCGGCTCACGCAGCGCCTCCAGGGCCCCGGACTGTCGCGGCGTCCGGGACCGGCCCGCTCCGGTAGTGCTCATGGGCTTGTGTCCCCTCATCCCCATTGCGCGGTACCTGCTGAACGCACCGCGTGTGCGCATCGTGCCATTCTGTGCCCTTGCTCGCAGCGCTCCTCACCCCGGGGCGGCGGCTGCCCGACCCGCCGGACGGCGGCACGGCATCATGGCGGCATGCGAGCAGTGGTGCAGAGAGTGGACGGCGCGAGCGTCACCGTGGACGGTAAAACCGTTGGTCAGATAGTCGGCGAGGGCCTGTGCGTGCTGGTCGGAGTCACGCACGACGACACGAAGGAGAAGGCGGCACAGCTCGCACGGAAGCTGTGGTCCGTGCGCATCCTGCATGAGGAGAAGTCGTGTTCGGACATCGGAGCGCCGCTGCTGGTGATCAGTCAGTTCACTCTCTACGGTGACGCGCGCAAGGGGCGGCGGCCCACGTGGAACGGGGCGGCGCCCGGCGATGTCGCCGAACCCTTGGTCGACGAGGTGGTCGCCCAGCTACGGGCGCTGGGCGCCACCGTCGCCACCGGCGTCTTCGGCGCCGCGATGAAGGTGTCCTTGACGAACGACGGCCCCTTCACGGTGCTGCTGGACGTATGAGGGCCCCTTAGCAGGAGACGTCACCGGCTCAGGGGGTGACGACAATTTCCTGTGCCGCGGCGGTGGCGTCGGGCCCGACGATCAGCGCCGCGGCAGGATCGACGTTCCGCTTCACCAGCGCCAGCGCGATCGGTCCCAGCTCGTGGTGGCGCGCGGAGGTGGTGACGAACCCGAGCTGCCGCCCCTCCAGGCCGTCGGCGGCGAGCCGCACCGCGTCGCCGTGCACCGGCAGCCGCACCTCGCTCCCGTCGAGGTGCAGAAAGACCAGCCGTCGCGGCGGCTTCCCCAGGTTGTGGACACGGGCCACGGTCTCCTGCCCGCGGTAGCACCCCTTCTCCAGGTGTACGGCCGAGCCGATCCAGCCCACCTCGTGCGGGATGGTCCGGTGGTCGGTCTCCATCCCGAGGCGCGGCCGCCGCTCCTCGACCCGCAGCGCCTCGTAGGCCAGCACCCCGACGGCCGGCCCGTGCGCTGCGGCAAAGTCCGCCAGCTCGCCGCGCGGCAGGAACAGATCGCGCCCGTACGAGGTCTCCCGTACGGCCAGGACGCTGCCCGGCACATCGGCGATGGAGCCTGCCGGCAGATGGACGACGGCGACGTCCGGTGTCCGGTCGGCGATCTCGACGCGGTAGAAGAACCGCATGCTCTCCAGGTAGGCGATCAGCTCGCCCTGCTTGCCGGGTTCGGTGTGCATCCACACCGTCGTCCCGTCGTCCACGAGCTGAAGCGCCTGTTCGATGTGCCCGTTGGCGGAGAGGATCAGCGCCTCGGTGGCCTGGCCTGCCGGGAGCTGCTCCACGTGCTGGGTGAGCAGCAGATGCAGCCAGGGGAGCCGGTCCTCACCGGAGACGGTGACCACACCGCGGTGCGAGAGGTCCACGAAACCGGTGCCGTCGGCGAGGGCGCGCTGTTCCTTGAACAGGTCGCCGTAGTGGGCCGCGACGCCCTCGTCGGGGGCTTCGGCCGCTACCGCGCCGGGGAGGGCCAGCAGGGGGCTGGGGGCGGGAGCGGCGGCGCTGTTGCTCGAACTGCTGGAGGACATACGCCCAGCCTACGACGGGCCACGACGGCCACGACGGGCTAGGAGCGGCTCTCCGGCTTGCCGCCCGCATCGGCCGCAGCGTCGTTGTCACCGTCGCTGTCGCCGTCGTCGCCGGCTTTCGCGATGCACTTCGCGCACTGGCCGAAGATCGCGAAGTGCTTCATGTCCGTCTCGAAGCCGAAGCGCTTCCGCAGGGCCGCTGTGAAGGGCTCGGCGACGGACAGCTCGGCCTCGATCACATCGGTGCAGTCCCGGCAGACCAGGTGCATGTGGTGGTGCCGGTCGGCCAGATGGTAGGTGGGCGCGCCGTGCCCGAGGTGCGCATGGGAGACCAGTCCCAGCTCCTCCAGGAGCTCCAGCGTGCGGTAGACCGTCGAGATGTTGACGCTGCCGGCCGTGCGGCGGACCTCGGCGAGGATGTCGTCGGGCGTGGAGTGCTCCAGCTTGTCCACGGCCTCCAGCACGAGCTGGCGCTGCGGAGTGAGCCGGTATCCGCGCGCCCGAAGGTCGCTCTGCCAGTCGGTGGTAGCCACGCAGTCCAGTGTAGAGAGGTGCGGCGCACAACGGCGCGGGTCCGGGTGCCCCCATGGCACCCAGAACCACCCCCCCGAAAAAA
>NZ_JBQQBT010000036.1:0-45826 GCF_052245835.1 Streptomyces sp. 8N114
CAGGGCTGAGGGCGCGGGGCGGAAGGGCGCAGGGCTGAGGGCGCGGGGCGGAAGGGCGCAGGGCTGAGGGCGCGGGGCGGAAGGGCGCAGGGCTGAGGGCGCGGGGCGGAAGGGCGCAGGGCTGAGGCACGGTCCTGAGTGCGCGGAAAGCTGCTTCGGCCGAATCGCCAGTCTGTGCCGTCGGCCTGTATCGCCGCCCCCGTACGTCGACAACCGCCTCATACGTCGACACCGGTGGTCCGTACGTCGTCGCCGCCCCATACGTCGACACCGCCCCGTACGTCGGTGAGCCGGACGACCGCGCACAGGCGGCCTCAGCGCATGAGGAAGCTCCGGTTCAGCTGAAGAAGCTCCGGTTCAGGGGAGGACGGGCTCCGTGGTGGGCCAGCTCATCCGGATCACGCCGCCGTGCTCGTCGGTCGTCACCTCGACGTCGTCCACCAGCCCGCTGATGACCGCGAGTCCCATCTCGCCGTCGCCCTCGTCCTCCTCGGGGACCGGCTCGGGGATCTCGTCGCGCGCTCCGGGCAGCAGCGCGCCCTCGGCCTCCACGAGGCCGCCCCCGCCGGGGCCGTTTCCGTTCTCGTTGGCCTTGGCGCCGGCCTGAGGCGCCGCGGAGGCGCCGGTGCCGAGAGTGCCGCCGGGCAGCGAGAAACGCCGGTGCGGCGCTTCGTCCCCCACCTCGATCGAGAACTTCTTCTCGTCCTCGATGAGCGACACCCGCACCGGGCTGCTGAGGCCGTGGCTCATGTGCAGCCCGACGGCACGCGTGCACGCCTCGCCGACAGCCAGCCGCACCTCGTCGAGCACGGCTTCGTCGACCCCGGCCCGCCGCGCCACGGCGGCGGCCACCAGCCGCGCCGTACGGACGTGCTCCGGCAGTGCGCTGAAGAGCAGCTCAACGGTGGCCATGCCATCCCCCTCGGTCTTCCCTGAGTGTCTGCGGGGTCCGCCGGGGACTCGGAGAGCCGGACCCCAGCGACCGCGCACCAGTCAACCGGTAAGCCGCCGGGCCGCCCCAGGCGGGGCGGTCCGACGGCCCGCCACATCAGTCAGTGGCCGCTACGGCCTCGTCGACCGAGGAGTGGATCGGGAACACCTTCGTCAGACCGGTGATCCGGAAGATCTTGAGAATGCGCTCCTGATTGCAGACCAGGCGCAGCGAGCCCTCGTGGGCACGCACCCGCTTGAGCCCGCCGACAAGCACGCCGAGTCCGGTGGAGTCGAGGAAGTCGACACCCTCCATGTCCACGACGAGGTGGTAACTGCCGTCGTTCACGAGCTCGACCAGTTGCTCGCGCAGCTTGGGCGCGGTGTATACATCAATCTCGCCACCGACCTCGACGATCGTGCGATCGCCGACGGTACGGGTCGACAGGGACAGGTCCACGGATCCTCCAGCACCTTGCTATCGAGCGGTCAGCCCCCTCGGTTCTCCCTCCCCCTGCCCTGACGGAGGGAGGTACCCCCAAAGGCAGGGGACGGATCGGCAGCCGCAGAGGCATTCAATCACTTACCAGCAGGCGAGGACGACGCCTTACGACCATTGTCCGCCTCGCCAGTGACACACTCGGTACCGATGGCCAACGAACAGCACACCCGGTCCGCGAGCGTACGCCCGCGAGTCGAGCCCCACGGTTCGGCCTCCCGTGGCGACCCTCGCGATGTGCTCGCTCGTCTCACCAGGGGGGCGGACCGCGCCGGGCGTGTCACCCATACGGAGCACTTGCCCCCGCGAAACGGTCGCCATGCGCAATGGCCCGACCGGATCCGGCCGGAAGTGATCGATGCCGTACGTCACGCGGGCATCGACCGTCCCTGGGAGCATCAGGCCCGGGCCGCAGCACACGCCCTCGACGGTGACTCGGTGATCATCGCCACAGGCACCGCCTCCGGCAAGTCGCTCTCCTATCTCGTCCCCGTCCTCGGCACCCTGCTGGACGGCTCGGAGGCCCCGAACGGCCGCGGCGCCACCGCGCTGTACCTGTCCCCCACCAAGGCGCTCGCCGCCGACCAGCGGCGTGCCGTGGCCGACCTGGCAGCGCCGCTGGGCACGGCGGTGCGAGCCGCTGTCTTCGACGGGGACACCCCGATGGAAGAACGCGAATGGGTGCGGCTGTACGCCAACTACGTGCTCACCAACCCGGACATGCTGCACCGCGGCCTGCTGCCCGGCCACACCCGGTGGTCCTCCTTCCTGCGCGCGCTGCGCTACGTCGTCATCGACGAGTGCCACACCTACCGTGGCGTCTTCGGCTCGCACGTCGCCCAGGTCCTGCGCCGACTGCGCCGGGTGTGTGCGCGCTACGGCTCCGAACCCGTCTTCCTGCTGGCCTCCGCCACCGCCGCCGCGCCCGGCGAGGGCGCTGCCCGGCTCACCGGCGTACGCCCCGTCGAGATCACCGAGGACACCTCCCCGCGCGGCGAGACCGTCTTCGCGCTGTGGGAGCCGCCGCTGACCGAACTGGAGGGCGAACGCGGTGCCCCGGTGCGCCGCACGGCCACCGCCGAGGCCGCCGAGCTCCTCACCGACCTCGCAGTCCAGGGCGTACGCACCGTCGCCTTCGTCCGCTCCCGCCGCGGCGCCGAACTGATCTCCCTCATCGCCCAGGACCGCCTCTCCTCCGTCTCCGCCCCCATCCCCGCCCCCCGCCACCCGGGCGAAGCCCACGGCACGCCTACGGGGACGGCCGAGGAGCCCGCGGGGCCCGAGAGGGGCGAGAGGGGCGGCCTCGTGGGGCAGGCCGCCGATGCCCCGACGCGGGGCGAGGGCGCCGCGTGGTGGGGGGATGGCGGGAGCGGGCCGGGGGCTGGTGCTGGGCGGCGGGGTGGACTGTCGTCGCGGATCGCGGCTTATCGCGGCGGCTATCTGCCCGAGGAGCGGCGCGCCCTCGAGCGAGCCCTGCACACCGGTGAGCTGCTGGGGCTCGCCGCCACGAACGCGCTGGAACTCGGCATCGACATCTCAGGGCTGGATGCCGTCCTCATCACCGGCTATCCCGGCACCCGCGCCTCCCTCTGGCAGCAGGCCGGCCGCGCCGGCCGAGCCGGTCAGGGCGCGCTGGCCATCATGATCGCCCGGGACGAACCGCTGGACACCTATCTCGTCCACCACCCCGACTCCATCTTCCGCACTCCCGTCGAGTCCACCGTCCTGGACCCGCACAACCCCTACGTCCTGGCCCCTCACCTGTGCGCAGCCGCAGCCGAGATCCCGCTCACCGAGGCCGACTTCGCCCTCTTCGGTCCCGAGAGCCCGCAACTGTTGAGCAAGCTCGAACAGCGCAAGCTGCTCCGCCGCCGCAGCTCCGGCTGGCACTGGACCCGCAAGGAGCGGGCCGCCGATCTGACCGACATCCGCGGCAGCGGCGGAAAGCCGGTGCAGGTGGTGGAGGCGGGCACGGGCCGGCTGCTGGGCACCGTCGACGCCGGCGCCGCACACACCACCGTCCACGAGGGCGCCGTCCATCTGCACCAGGGGCGCACCTATGTGGTGCGACAGCTCGATCTGGAGGACTCTGCCGCGCTGGTCGAGGAATCCAGCCCGCCGTGGACGACGATGGCCCGCGACACCACCTCTCTCGCCGTACTGGAGACCGAGGCCGAGGTCCCCTGGGGCGAGGCGCGGCTGTGCTTCGGCTCCGTCGAGGTCACCAACCAGGTCGTCTCCTATCTGCGCCGCCGCCTGATCACCGGCGAGGTCCTCGGTGAGACCAAGCTGGACCTCCCTCCCCGCACTCTGCGCACCCGCGCCGTGTGGTGGACCGTCACCGAGGACCAGCTCGATGCCGCCCGCATCAACCCGGAGATCCTCGCGGGCTCGCTGCACGCCGCGGAACACGCCGCGATCGGCATGCTGCCGTTGTTCGCCACCTGCGACCGCTGGGACATCGGCGGCGTCTCCATCGCCCTGCACCCCGACACCCTCCTTCCCACCGTCTTCGTCTACGACGGCCAGCCGGGCGGGGCCGGCTTCGCCGAGCGGGCATTCCACACTGCCCGTGCCTGGCTCACCGCCACCCGCGACGCCATCGCCGCCTGCGAATGCGAGGCGGGCTGCCCCTCCTGCATCCAGTCGCCCAAGTGCGGCAACGCCAATGACCCGCTCCACAAGCGCGGCGCCATCCGCCTCCTCACCGAACTCCTCCGCTCCGCCAGCTGACGCCCGTCCCCCAGGCGCGCCGTTCTTCTGGGATGCCCCTCTCCGGGCCTCCTTCCACCGTCCGTCCCGCCGGCCGCCCCCTCAGCCACTCCCCCGACCGCCTCCTCGGTCTTCTTCTCAGGGCGTCTTCTCTGTCGTCATCTCAGGGATTTCTCCGTCGTCCTGTTCCGTCGTCTTGTCGGGCGTCTTCTCAGCCGGGCCATCGGCGGGACTGTCCTGCGGGCCGTCGGCCGGGCCGAGTGGGCTGTCGGACGGACCGTCGGGGAGCCCGTCGGCCGGGCCCGCGCGGGCCCGTACCCGCGCTGTGTAAGGGCCCCAGCGCACCCCCGCGTCCAGGTCCGCGACCTCTCCGCGGACCGCACACCGGGACAGCCGCGCGTCCTGCACCCGGGCCACCCGGCGGGCCACCGCGCAGGCTCGGGCCGGGCCCTCCAGCGCGCGGTCGGCTGCCGCGAGGGCGGCCAGGTCGGCGACGGCGCCCGCCCGATGGCGTACGTAGACGGCCTGGCCGAACCCGAGTACCGCCGCGAACACTCCGCACAGCGCCACCACGCTCAGCGCCGCCCACACCGACGCCGATCCCCGGTCGCTACGGAGTCTCACCGCCACCTGCCCTCTTCTCGTCCAGCGCGACCGCCTCCGACCGCAGCTGCACGGCCAGCGGACCGGGACCGACCGTCCTCGCCCGTACCGCGACTCTCACCAGCTCGCCCTCCCTCGTCATCTCAACCCGGGCCCCGGGCGGCGCCGCGGACCGCACGGCCTGCGCGACCGCGTTTCCGGGTTCACCACGGGCCGCAGCGCGCGCCCCGGCGCGGGCGGCGTCGACGCACTGGATCCGGGCCACCGAAGCCATCAGCCCCCACAACAGGCCCGCCACCAGCAACACCAGAGCCGGGATCACGACGGCGGCCTCGGCAGTCACATAGCCCGCACTCGGGTCACCGCGCCGCAGCCGTCCGCCGCCCGAGCCCACGACCGCGCCCCCACGCACCTCCGTGCCCGTGCCCTCGGTCCGCTCAGAACGGTGCACGGAGCGCCCGTTCGACCAGCCCCTGCAACTCGGCTCCCACCGGACCACTGTTGACGACCTTGTAGAGCACTGCGGCCAAGGCGACCGCCGCGAGCGTGCCCATCGCGTACTCGGCCGTACTCATCCCCCTGTCCCCGCTGAGCCTCCGAGCTGCCCGCGCCCTCTCCCACAACCGCCGCATCCTCACCAGCACCGCCATGTCTCCCCTTACTTCGCACAGTTCTTCTTCCGGCCGGCTCTTCATCCGGCCAGCTCTTCATCCGGCCGACTCGCCATTCCGGCCCGAATTCCTGTCCCGGCCCTCACCACATCGACCGCGCGAGCCCCAGCAGCACGGGGACGACTCCGACCGCCAGGAACGCGGGCAGGAAGCACAGCCCCAGCGGCCCGGTGACCAGCACCGCCGCCCGTCTCGCGCGGCTTGCGGCGACCCGGGCCCGGCTGCCGCGCAGTCCGGCCGCCAGCCGGGTCACGGACTCCACCGCAGGCACCCCGGCGGTCCCGGCCCGCTCCATGCACCGGGCGAACTCCACCCCCCACGGCCGCTCCGCGAACCGCCCCCACACCAACGCCGGTTCGGCCCCCAGCCGCAGCTCCGTCGCGGCCCTGGTCAGTCGCCCTCCCAACGGCCCGCCCAGCGAGCCTCCGACAGCCTCCGCCGCACGCTCAGGCCCGGCGCCCGCCGCCAGGCAGGCCGCCATCAGTTCGGCAGCGAGCGGAAGTTGCGCTTCGGCGGCCCGCTCCGCCACCGTCCGGGCGTCCTCCGCGCCGGGCTGCCGCCGCAGCCACCGCCAGGTGCCCCAAGCAGCCCCGCCGCCCACCAGCCACCCCACCGGACCGCCGATCAGCAGCACGCCCAGCACCCCGGCACCGGCCACCCCCGCGCCCTCCCGTACGCGTCTCGTCCGCAGCACTCCCTCCCACTTCCGCTTGGCCGCCGTCCAACGGCCCGGCGGCGCTCCGGCCCACACCCCTCCCGGTGTCCCTCCCTCTGCGGCTCCGCAGACAGCGGCTCCGCACACGAGGCGAGCTCGCCGCCGCACGGCCCCCTCTCGCCGGGCCACCTCCGCGACCCCCGCCACGCACCAGACGGCCGCCAGCACCGCCACGGCCGCCGGAGTCCACATCCACACCCTGGGGACAACATCCGCCCACCCGGCGCTCACCTCGACCGGCTCCCCGTCGGCGCCGCCCCGTGATCCGTGGGCCCCGTCCCGCGCTCCGCCGACCCGGCATCCGGCGTCCTCCCGGGCCGCTCCGTGCCCTCCGCCGAGCGCACGATGCGGGCGACCCAGAACAGCCCCGCCCACTCCAGCAGCAGCCCGACCGCCAGGCAGAGGAAGCCGACGGGGGTGTGCAGGAGAATCCACAGTGGATCGGCCTCCATGGCGGCGCCCATGGCCAGCCCGAAGACCGGCAGCACGGCGAGCACCAAGGCGGTGGAGCGAGGGCCCGCCAGTTGTGCCCGCAAGTCCTCGCGCTGCTCTCCTTGGGCACGCACCGCTCCGGCCACCTTTTCCAGGCCCTCGGCCAGTCCGGCTCCGCCCTCGACCGCCACCTGCCAGCAGGCCGCGGCCCCGGCAAGCCCCTCGGCGCCAGGCAGCAGCGCCGCCTGGCGCAGCGCTCCGGGCACATCACCACCGAATCGGGCCGCTGCGAGCAGCGCAGCTCCCGAGTCCCCGAAGCTCCGCACCACAGCCCGGTCGACGGCCAGCAGTGCGCCGTCCGGCTGCCTGCCCGCCCGCAGTTCGCCCGCCACCGCCGCGCACAGCCCGGCCACGGCGGTCTCCCGTTCCCGGGCCGCCCGGTCCGCAGCACGCCGCCGCAGCCAGCCGCGCAGCAGAGGAACCGCGGCAAGCCCGGCCAGCAGCGGGATCCAGGACCGGCCCAGCAGCGCCACGAGGAGCCCTACGGCCAGGCACCACCACTCGCGCCCCGCCCACTCAGCCAGCCGTCCGCCACCCAGCCGTCCCCGCGCCGCAGCAGTGGCGCCCTGCCACCAGCCGGGCGGTTCGAAGGCCGACCGGCGGGCCGCCACCTCTCCCCCACCGGCGAGCAACAGCCTGGCTCGGCGCGTTCCTTCATGCCGCCCCGTCATCAACCAGGCCGCCGCCCCGGCGCACAGCACCGCGGCATACGCGGCGTATGCCACCGCGGACTCCGTCCCGGCCACTCCGGAACCGGTCGCCACTGTCATCGGACTCCCTCCACAGTCCCGGTCCAGGGCCCTGCCGCCGCCCCGACCGGACCACCGGCCACCACGGGCGACCGCCCATTGAGGCCACCGGGAGAACCGCCGCTCCCGGGCAGCCCCTCCGCGGCGTCCCCGCCCTCGGGGCAGCGCCGCATGCACAGCTCTTCCAGCCGCCGCCAGCCCCGTTCGCGGACGAATCCGCTTCCAGCGGCTCCGGCCCCGGGCCGACGCCCGTCCGGCCCGCGCCACACGGCGGCCGGTACCGTCGTCACCAGCCCGGCGGCGTCCCGTTCCAGCACGTGAATCTGGGCGATCCGGCGCCTGCCGTCGCGGCCACGTACCAGGTGCACGATCACGTCCAGCGCAGCCGCCAACTGGCTGTGCAGTGCCGCCCTGTCGAGCCCCGCCGTCGTACCGAGTGCCTCCAGCCGCGCCGGGACATCGGCCGCGGCGTTCGCGTGCACGGTGCCGCAACCGCCCTCGTGGCCCGTATTCAGGGCGGCCAGCAAATCTGTGACTTCGGGGCCCCTCACCTCGCCGACGACCAGCCGGTCGGGCCGCATGCGCAACGCCTGCCGCACCAGATCGCGCAGTTCCACACGGCCCACGCCTTCCTGGTTGGCCGGGCGTGCCTCCAGCCGCACCACGTGGGGGTGGTCGGGGCGCAGTTCCGCCGAGTCCTCGGCGAGGACGATGCGTTCGTCCGGGGCGACCAATCCCAGCAGCGTGGAGAGCAGCGTCGTCTTGCCGCAGCCGGTGCCGCCGCTGACGACGAACGAGAGGCGTGCGTCCAGCACTGCTCGCAGCAGCCGCTCCCCGCCCGGTGGCACCGTCCCGGCCGCGACGAGCTCGTCGAGATCGAACGCCCGGGGGCGCACCACCCGCAGCGACAGGCAGGTGGACCCCACGGCTACGGGAGGCAGCACCGCGTGCAGCCGGGTGCCGTCCGGAAGCCGGGCGTCGACCCAGGGGCGGGCGTCGTCGAGTCGGCGCCCCGCCGAGGTCGCCAGCCGCTGTGCGAGGCGGCGGACCGCGGCCGCGTCGGGGAAACGCACCCGGGTGAGCTCCAGCCCTCGGCCCCTGTCGACCCAGATCTGGTCGGGTGCGGTCACCAGTACGTCGGTGACCTCCGGGTCCGCCAGCAGGGGTTCCAGCGGGCCGGCGCCGACCAGTTCGGAGCGAAGGGCCTCCACGACGCCCAGCACTGCGCTGTCCCCCATCAGCCGTCCCTGGGCCCGCAGCGCGGCCGCCACCCGGGCGGGGGTCGGTTCGGCCCCGGCTTCGGCGAGGCTGCGCCGTACCGAGTCCAGCAGCCGGGCGCCCGTTCCGGTGGTGTCCGCAGGCGGGGCGGCCCCTGGCACCGCCACGGCGCCCCGCAAGCTCTTGTCCGGCCCGCTCACGCTGCCACCCCTCCCCCGCTGAGCGCGCGCTCCCAGAACCGGCCGCAGAAGCGGGCCAGCGCGCCGTCTTTCGCGAAGCCGGGTGGCCTGCCCCGGTCGATGTCCTCCAGCAGGCCGCGCTCCCAGGGCAGCTCCCCGGCCAACGGCAGCCCGAGCAGTCGGGCGACCTCCGTGTCGTCCAGTCCCGAGCCGTATCCGTGGGCGCCGCGCGGTCCGCCGGGAGCCCGCACCACTGCCCGCAGATCGCGGACCACCAGTTGCATACGGGCGGCCACCCGGTGCGCGGCGGCGACGGAACGCAGCTCGGCTGGGACAACGGCCAGCCCGAGGTCGAGCTGGACCAGTGCTTCGGCGACGGTTTCGTCCACCTGCCGGGGAAGGTCGACGACGACCACGCCGCCGCGCCGCCGCGCGGCTGAGAGCACCGACTTCATCGCGTCGGCGGGAACCAGCGCGCGCTCGCCCCGGTCCCAGCTGAGCAGGCTCAGGTCATGGGAGCGCGGCAGGGACTCGGCGAGGGCCGCGCCACCGACCCGGCCCCGGGACTCCGCGAAGTCCGGCCATCGCAGTCCCTGCGTCCGCTCAGCGCCCAGCAGGATGTCCAAGCCCCCACCGAGCGGGTCGGCGTCGATGAGCATGGTCTGTTCTCCGGCGCGAGCCGCGGTGACCGCCAGAGCACAAGCCAGGGTGGAGGCGCCCGCTCCGCCCCGGCCGCCGACGACCCCGACGGTCAGCGCCGCCTGCCCGACTCCCTCCAGCGCGTCAGCGATACGGCCGGTCAGCCAGCTCTCCGCGTCCGGCAGCAGGACCACGCTCTCGGCGCCGACGCGGACTCCCCGCTCCCATACGCCGGGGTCGTCCCAGTCCCGCCCCACCAGCAGCACTCCTGGCCGCCGTGGCACCGCTCCACCCGCACTCGGCGTGCCGTGCCCGGGGTCGGGGGCGTCGCCGAAGCCAGAAGCGCCGGCGCAGTCGTCGCCGACCAGCACCAAGGGCGCCCGCTCCCATGAGGCGGCTCCGCTCCAGGACGCCCATCCCGTCCGGCTCTCCGGGCCTCCGTGCGCGACCTCGGGCTCCGTTCCGGCGGCTGCGCACAGTCGCAGTAGGTCATCGAGGAGTTCCTCGTCCTCGGTGACAATCAGAATGTTTTCGGCCACGCTCCAGCCCCTCCCGTCAGTTGAGCACTCGCGTCCGCAAACAGCCGCGGACGCCGACGGGATTCACGGTGCAGCGAACCCGAAAAACTTGTGGATCATGGTCGAAAACTGTGGACAACCCAGAGACTGTGAATAACTCGCTCACCCAAACCAGTGACTATCGGAGAGCAGCCCTGCGATTACACACCGTTACAGCTCGGAGGAATCAGAGGCTCCGGTCCCTAAAGATCGAAAAAGCCCCGGCCGCTATGGGCCGAGGCCGAGAAATGCCCCCGGACATGCGACGACCCCCGCCGGGGGGGAGAGCGGGGGTCGTCCCCACGGCCGACTCGGGGGGGGAGGAGTCGGGCCGGGTTAGCACGGTCGCGAACGATCCGTGACTTCCATGGTGTACCCGAGAGCCTTCTCAGGCAAACCCACGCGCCCCAGAGTACGCCGAATGGTGGGCGCCTATGCTCATGGGCGTGGAAAATCTCGCGATGCCCCGCACGGCCGCCTTCTTCGATCTGGACAAGACGGTCATTGCGAAGTCGAGCACGCTCACCTTCGGCAAGTCCTTCTACCAGGGTGGCCTGATCAATCGCCGCGCCGTACTGCGGACTGCCTACGCGCAGTTCGTATATCTCCTCGGAGGCGCCGATCACGACCAGATGGAGCGGATGCGCGAGTACCTCTCGGGACTCGCCCGCGGCTGGGACGTCGAGCAGGTCAGGGAGATCGTCGCGGAGACGATTCACGATTTGATCGACCCCATCATCTACGACGAGGCCGCCTCCCTCATCGAGAAGCACCACCTGGCCGGCCGCGACGTGGTGATCGTCTCGTCCTCGGGCGCAGAGGTTGTCGAGCCCATCGGCCGGATGATCGGTGCCGACCGGGTGGTCGCCACGCGGATGGTCGTCGAGGACGGCCGCTTCACCGGGGAGATCGAGTACTACGCCTACGGCCCCACCAAGGCGGAGGCCATCCAGGAGCTGGCGGAGTCCGAGGGTTACGACCTGGCACGCTGCTATGCCTACAGCGACTCGGTCACGGACCTGCCGATGCTGGAGGCCGTCGGCCACCCGCACGCCGTCAATCCGGACCGGGCGTTGCGCAAAGAGGCGCTCGCGCGCGACTGGCCCGTCCTGACGTTCTCCCGGCCCGTACGGCTCAAGCAGCGCATCCCCTCGCTCTCGATGCCGTCCCGCCCGACACTCGCACTGACGGCCGTCGCGGTGGGAGCCGCCGCTGCGACGGCGGGGTTCGTATGGCTCAACAACCGGCGGCGGCCACCACTCCGCCCTTTCTGAGCCCCCTTGCTGGACGCTGCCTTGCTGGACGCCTCCCTGGATCCGCTTCAACAAGGGATGTCCGGTTCGACGCCGTACGCCCGCAGTTGAGGGCAAAAGTAAAGATGTGCGGGCAGGGCTTCCGCTCAGCTCCAGCACGGAGTACAAAGGAGTTGACGGCCCGCGAGACCGGCGGAATCCGAAAGGATCCCGTTCTCAATGGCCCCACGGACCGCATGCATGAATACCGGGCACCCACGCGACGCAGAGCCCGCGATCGGGCAGGTCCCGTCAGGAAAGGGCAAGACCCACCTGATGACCGGACGCAATGTGGAGCACGCACTGGTAACCCGGTGGACATGCCAGTGACGGCCCCGCCCGTTGTGGCGGGGTCGGCGCATTTTCACGTCCTTTCAGGCCCTCGAGAGGGTCCCCTTGGCCCTCAGGCCGCGCCCCGCTGCATCGCCTCGCAGACGGCGGTGCTCTCCCGTACACCGAGCTCGACTGCACGGCCGCAGTGTGCGATCCACGCGGTCATCCCTTCGGGTGTTCCCGAGGCATAGCCGGCCAGGGCCGTCAGATACGCCTCGCGGCCCAGCTCCGCATGGCCCACTTCGGCCGGACAGATGGCCTTGGGGTCGAGGCCGCTGCCGACCAGCACGACGCGCTCGGCCGCACGCGCGACCTGCCCGTTGTACGAGCCGAACGGGCGCAGCACCTGCAGCTCGCCGTGCACCACCGAAGAGGCGACCAGCGCCGGAGCCGAGGTGCTGCCCGCCATGAGCTGCGCCAGGCCGTCCAGGCGTGCCGCGACTTCGTCCGCGCCGGGCAGCTCCAGGCCGAGATCCGGGCTGTCGACCGGCTCTCCGGGACGCCGTGGGCGGCCGACGGTGTCCTCGGGTGCCACGCCGCCGGCGGCCACCAGATGCAGCCGGGCCAGCACGCGCAGCGGTGACTGCTGCCAGATGTCGAGCAGCTGCCCCGCCTCGGCCGTCACGCGCAGCGCCGCGCCAACGGTGCGGGCCTCGGGCTCGGTACCGAAGTCGCTGCGACGGCGCACCTCTTCGAGCGCCCAGTCGACGCCTTCCACTGCGGCTGTGGCACGGGCTCCGCGCAGTGCGGCCTCCGCGCTGACCTCACTGCTGCGACGGCGCATGATGCGGTGCCCGTAGACCCGGTCGACGGCCTTGCGCACGGACTCGACGGCCTCCGGCACGCCCGGCAGCGCGGCGAGAGGGGCCAGCGGGTCGGCCGCGGGGGTGCTGGGCGCCGAAGTCTTCGACGTGTCGCCGTCGTCGGGGCGAGCGGTGCTACTCATGCGTACGACCCTACGCACCCGGCCGGGCGCCCCAACCCCACGATCGAGTGGTCTTCTTCACTCGCGCCTGCCGATCCGGCACCGGCGGCGGATTACGCTATTGAACATGAAGATCGCTTTCGTAGGGAAGGGCGGCAGTGGCAAGACCACGCTGTCCTCGTTGTTCGTGCGCCACCTCGCTGCCCGGGGCACGCCCGTGGTCGCCGTCGACGCCGATATCAACCAGCACCTCGGCGCGGCACTGGGACTGGACGACTCCGAGGCGGCGGGACTGCCCGCAATGGGCGCACACCTTCCGCTCATCAAGGAGTACCTGCGGGGCAGCAACCCGCGGATCGCCTCCGCCGACAAGATGATCAAGACGACGCCTCCCGGCGAGGGGTCCCGGCTGCTCCGCCTGCAAGAGGACAACCCGGTTTACGACGCCTGTGCGCGCACTGTCGCGCTGAACGGCGGAGACATCCGGCTCCTGGCCACAGGTCCGTTCACCGAGTCGGACCTGGGGGTGGCCTGCTACCACTCCAAGACCGGTGCCGTGGAGCTGATGCTGAACCACCTCGTCGACAGCCGCGAGGAGTTCATGGTCGTCGACATGACGGCGGGCAGCGACTCCTTCGCCTCCGGGATGTTCACCCGCTTCGACATGACGTTCCTGGTGGCCGAGCCAACCCGTAAGGGCGTCTCCGTCTACCGGCAGTACAAGGAGTACGCACGGGACTTCGGCGTTCCGCTGAAGGTCGTCGGCAACAAGGTGCAGAGTGGGGACGACATCGACTTCCTGCGCCAGGAAGTGGGTGACGACCTGCTGGTGACGTTCGGCCACTCGGACTGGGTGCGCGCGATGGAAAAGGGCCGCCCGCGTCCCTTCGCCGAGCTGGAGGAGGACAACTCCCGCTCGCTGGCCACGCTGTACGAGACGGCCGACGCCTCCTACGCACTGCGCGACTGGGAGCGCTACACCCGGCAGATGGTCCACTTCCATCTGCGCAACGCGGAGAGCTGGGGGAACGCCAAGACCGGAGCCGACCTCGCAGCCCAGGTCGACCCCTCCTTCGTCCTGCATGAGGACCGGCGGGAGACCGCGGCTGCTCCCCAGCCCGCCTGACAGTTGCGGATACCTGGCGGCGCGGTCCCGTCGTCCGGCTGCCCGAGCCCCATTCCAAGCCGACCCGACCCGGAACGGGGTGCTCGGTCAGCCGGTCTTCGCGGCCCTCGCGTTCTGCGTCACGGGCCGTGAGAGGAGGGCGCGCCAACCGCCCGCCGGCTTCTCCCCCACCCCCAGGGTGCGAAGCCTGGCGAGCATGCGCGGATCCTGCGCGTCCAGCCAGTAGACGAGCTGGCGGAACGAGACACAGCGGACGCCGTCCTTGCGGCAGACGGTCTTCATGACGTCCTCGACAGCGTCCATGTAGATGCCGCCGTTCCAGTCCTCGAAGTGGTTGCCGATGATCAGCGGTGCACGGTTGCCCTTGTAGGCGCGCTGGAAGCCTTGCAGCAGGCCGTCCCGCATCTGGCGCTTCCAGGCGGGCCGCTTCCCCACCGCCCCGTTGACCGTGCCGGACTGGTTGGCGAGGAAGTTGTAATCCATCGACAGCGTCTCGAACTCCCGTCCGGGGACAGGGACCTTCTGGAGCGGTAGGTCCCACAGGCCGTGCCGCTTACCCGGCCACACCTGGGTGCCGTTGCCGCTGGAGTCGTAGCGGAAGCCCATCTGACTCGCGGCCTTTAGCAGGTTCTCCTGGCCCTCGAGGCAGGGCGTGCGACCGCCGGCCAGCTCCCGCTCGTAGTCGAACGGGAGCGCTCGGGCCTTGTCCCACCCCGTCGTCGTCTTCCAGTTCTCGACGAACCAGCGGGCCTGCCTGATCTCGCTTTTCCACTGTTCGACGGACCAGGAGCCCACGCCGCCGGGCCCGCAGAAGTGGCCGTTGAAGTGGGTTCCGATCTCGCTGCCGTCCAGCCACGCCTTACGGACCTGCCCGAGGGTGGCACGCACGTTCTTGTCCTTGAGGTAGCCGATGTCGGAAGCGCCCTGGGCGTGTCCGGGCGGGGAGTAACGTTTCGCCTCGTCCTCCGGCAGCGCGTAGACACCACTGAGGAAGTAGGTCTGCGCGGCGCCGTACTTCTTGCCTGCCTTGCGGAAGCGGGAGAAGAGTCTCTTGCCGTCCTCGCCGGCGCCGTCCCAGGAGAAGACGACGAACTGCGGAGGCTTCTTACCCGACGCAAGCCTGCGCGGGGTGGGCTGAAAGGGCTGGCGCCCCGTCAGCGAGGTTGAACCGTCCCCCAGCAGCTGGACCTTGTTCTGCGGCCTGGCCTGCGGCGCTCCGCGGGGAGAATCTTCCGGCCGTCGCGCACCGTCGCCGCCCGAGCAACCGCCGGCGGCCAGGGACAACGCCAGCGCCGCCGGGACCGCGGTGGTGAGAGCGGGTCTTTTCCGCGTGGCTGCCATCGGCTCACCTCGTCCTCTCGCCTGTCTCGTCGGTCACCGGACGGGACCGGCGTTGCCACTCGGATAAAAGTGACACGAGATATTAATAAGACAAATAGGACAAGCTGCTTTTTAGACCCCATTCACTCGATGGGTGGAACACGGACGGCCAGGCCCCACTCCGCGCTTCGCCAAGGCTTTACTTGGCATTACTCTTCTTTTACTTCCGCCTGGGAGTAATCAGACGATCACGCAAAGTGCCGACCTCGGGAGGAGCGCGATGCCCCACCGCACCCCGGTGTGCAGCCGTCCGGTCGCCCGCCAGGACAGCTCCACCGCACGTCAGCGCTGGTCAGCGGACCTCTCCGCGTCCGTCACGGTCTTCCTGATCGCGCTCCCGCTCTCCCTCGGCATCGCGCTGGCCGCCGGTGCCCCGCTCCAGTCCGGGCTGGTGGCAGGAGCCGTCGGCGGACTGGTCTGCGGTTGGCTCGGCGGCGCTCCCCTGCAGATCACCGGTCCCGCGGCGGGGCTGATCGTGATCACGGCGGAGCTGATCCAGCGCTACGGCTGGCAGACCACCTGCGCGATCACCGTCCTCGCCGGGCTCGCCCAGCTGGGGCTCGGCTTCCTGCGGGTGGCGCGCTCCGCCCTTGCCGTCAGTCCTGCTGTCGTGCACGGGATGCTGACGGGGATCGGGGCCACCATCGCGCTGGCCCAGCTCCATGTGATGCTCGGCGGCGCCCCTGACAGCTCGCCGCTCACCAATGCGCTGGAGCTGCCCGGACGGATCACATCGGTGCAGCCCGCCGCCCTCTCCGTCAGCGGACTGACCGTCGTCGTGCTGCTGGCCTGGCCCTTGCTGAAGGAGCACGGCGGGCCGCTCGGCGCGGTCATCGGGAGAGTTCCGGCCGCGCTTGCGGCGGTCGGCCTGGCCACCCTCGCCGCCGTGCTGGCCGATACGCGGCTGCCTCGGGTCGACCTTCCCTCCTGGCGCTCGCACGCGCTGCCTCAGCTTCCGGAAGGACCGGTGCTCGGGCTGGGAACCGCGGTCTTGACGCTCACTCTGGTGGCCAGCGTGCAGGCCCTGTTGTCCGCCGTCGCGGCCGACAAGCTCACCGCCGCCCGGGGCACCGGGGCCCGGGTGCCGCGCAGCGACCTGGACCGGGAGCTGCGTGCGCACGGTGTGGCGAACGCGGTGTCGGGCGCGCTGGGCGGGCTGCCCGTCACCGGGGTCGCGGTGCGCAGCACGGCGAACATCAACGCCGGGGCCACCAGCCGGAACTCGGCACTGCTGCAAGGGGTGTGGGTGCTGCTGGCGGCTGGACTGCTGGTGGGGGCGCTGGAGCTGATCCCCCTCGCGGCGCTGGGGGCACTGGTGATGGTCGTGGGCGTGCGGATGGTCAATCCGGGCCACATCGGTGCGCTGGTACGGCACCGCGAGGCGCTGGTGTTCGGCACCACGGCAGTGGCGGTGGTGCTGCTGGGCGTACTGGAGGGGGTCGGCCTGGGGATCGCGGTGGCGGTGGCCGTCGCGCTGCGCCGGCTGGCGGGGGCGCGGATCACCGTGAAGCGCGATGAGGGAAGCGGTCTCGCGCCTCGGCGCGGCGACGGCTGTCGGGTGCTGGTGCGGGGGCAGTTGACGTTTCTGGCGGTGCCGCGGCTGAGCCGGGCGCTGGCGCAGGTCCCCGAGGGGGCGAAAGCAGTGGTGGAACTGGAGGGATCGTTCATGGACCACGCGGCGTTCGAGGCGCTGGAGGACTGGCGAGCCGCCCATACGGCCACGGGCGGCGAGGCGGAGATCAGAGGCCGCGCGGGACAAGAGATCGGCGAGCCCTCGGCGGCGCACGCGTGCTCGCCGTGGACACCCTGGCGCAACCATCAGTGCATGCGCCCGTCCGCCGAGGAGTCCGAGAGCTCCCATGACGGCCCGGCACCGGGCGCCAGCCCGCACCCCGACGGCCGCTCAGGCACCAGCCCGCACGGCGCCAGCCCCCCGAACGGCGACGGCCTCCCGCACAGTGACGGCTCCGCCGACACCGGCTCCGCCGACACCGGCTCCGCCGACATCGGGTCCGCCGCCCAGGATGCGGGGGCAGGCGGCCCTTCCCCGGACAGCACGCAGCGTGCACACGCCCGGTCCCGGCGCGGTCAACTGCTGGGCGGGGTGCGTAATTTCCAGCGCACCACGGCTCCGCTCGTACGGGACGAGTTGGCGCGGCTGGCCCGGGAGGGGCAGCGGCCCTCCCAGCTGTTCCTCGCCTGTGCCGACTCCCGCCTGGTCACCAGCATGATCACCTCCAGCGGTCCCGGCGACCTGTTCACCGTCCGCAATGTCGGCAACCTGGTTCCGCCGCCCGGCGAGGAGTGCGGTGACCAGTCGGTGGCAGCGGCGATCGAGTACGCCGTCGACGTGCTCCGGGTCGAATCGGTGACCGTATGCGGGCACTCGGGCTGCGGTGCCATGCAGGCGCTGCACAGCGGGGCGGCGGACCAGGAGAGCGGCGAGGCCCGCCGTGCGACCCCGCTGGGCCGATGGCTGCGGCACGGCCGGCCCACCCTGGAACGGTTCCGTACCTGTGGGGATGCCGCCCCGCGCCTCGCCGACCGGGAGACGGCCGACGAACTCGAGGCGCTCTGCCTGACCAATGTCGTCCAGCAGTTGGAGCACCTGGCAGGGCACGCGTGCGTGGCCCGGCGGCTTCGCGAGGGGACGCTGGAGCTGCACGGAATGTATTTCCACGTCGGGGAGGCCCAGACGTATGTGCTGGACACGGCGGGCCCCGACGCCCCGGAGAGCGAGCCGGTGTTCGCCGCTGTCAGACCCGACCCTGTGGCCTCCTGAAAGGCGCCCCACACAGCACGGGGCCGCGGCAACACTCAGGTTTGGCGCAATGCGACACGCAACGACTCCCTGATTGCGGCTGTACCCAGCAGGGTCCGAGGTGCCAGGATCGGCTGGGGGTTGACCGGGCTCCCGCGATCACGAAGCATGCCAGTTGTCACGTACTGGTCTACACCACTTGCCGGAACGGGAGCCGACATGAACGAGAGTCCTTCCCTCTCCAACCTGCTGAAGGAGGAGCGGCGGTTCGCCCCGCCCGCCGAGCTGGCCACGAACGCCAATGTCACGGCTGCGGCGTACGAGCAGGCCAAGGCCGACCGGCTGGGGTTCTGGGCGGAGCAGGCGCGGCGCCTGAGTTGGGGGACCGAGCCGACCGAGACGCTGGACTGGTCGAACCCGCCATTCGCCAAGTGGTTCAAGGACGGGAAGCTCAACGTCGCCTACAACTGCGTTGACCGCCATGTGGAGGCCGGCCGGGGCGACCGCGTCGCCATCAACTTCGAGGGCGAGCCCGGTGACACCCGTACGCTCACCTACGCCGACCTCCAGCGGGAGGTCTCGCAGGCCGCCAACGCGCTGACGGAGCTGGGCGTACAGGCGGGCGACCGGGTCGCCATCTACATGCCGATGATCCCCGAGACGATCGTGGCGATGCTGGCGTGCGCGCGTATCGGAGCGCCGCACTCGGTCGTCTTCGGCGGGTTCTCGGCGGACGCGCTGGCGACCCGGATCGAGGACGCGGACGCGCGCGTGGTCATCACCTCCGACGGCGGCTACCGCAAGGGCGCGCCGTCCGCGCTCAAGCCCGCCGTCGACGAGGCGCTGACCCGGCCGGGCACCGAGAAGGTCCGCAACGTGCTGGTCGTCAAGCGGACGGGCCAGGAGGACATCTCCTGGAACGAGGACCGCGATCTGTGGTGGCACGAGGTGGTCGGCCGCCAGTCCGAGCAGCACACGCCGCAGGACTTCGACGCCGAACACCCGCTGTTCATCCTGTACACCTCCGGCACCACGGGTAAGCCGAAGGGCATCCTGCACACCACCGGCGGGTACCTCACGCAGGTCGCCTACACGCACCACGCGGTCTTCGACCTCAAGCCGGAAACCGACGTCTTCTGGTGCACCGCCGATGTCGGCTGGGTGACCGGGCACTCGTACATCGTCTACGGGCCGCTCGCCAACGGCGCGACGGAGGTGCTCTACGAGGGCACGCCCGACTCGCCGCACAAGGGCCGCTGGTGGGAGATCGTGCAGAAGTACGGCGTCACCATCCTCTACACCGCGCCGACCGCGATCCGCGCGAGCATGAAGTGGGGCGACGACATCCCCGCGAAGTTCAACCTGTCGTCGCTGCGCATCCTGGGTTCGGTGGGCGAGCCCATCAACCCCGAGGCGTGGGTGTGGTATCGGCACCACATCGGCGGCGACCGCACCCCCGTGGTGGACACCTGGTGGCAGACGGAGACGGGCGGCATCATGATCAGCCCGCTGCCAGGCGTCACCGAGGCCAAGCCGGGCTCGGCGCAGGTGCCGCTGCCGGGCATCGCGGCGACGGTGGTAGACGACGAGGCCAACGAGGTGCCCGACGGGGGCGGCGGCTACCTCGTACTGACCGAGCCGTGGCCGTCGATGCTGCGCACCATCTGGGGCGACGACAAGCGCTTCCTGGACACCTACTGGTCGCGGTTCGAGGACAAGTACTTCGCGGGCGACGGTGCCAAGAAGGACGAGGACGGCGACGTGTGGCTGCTCGGCCGGGTGGACGACGTGATGCTCGTCTCCGGGCACAACATCTCCACCACCGAGGTCGAGTCGGCGCTGGTCTCGCACCCGAAGGTGGCCGAGGCGGCGGTCGTGGGCGCGACCGACCCGCAGACGACGCAGGCCATCTGCGCGTTCGTCATTCTGCGCGGCGGCGCGGACGAGGACGAGGCGCTGGTGGAGGAGCTGCGCGCCCATGTCGCCAAGCAGCTGGGCCCGATCGCCAAGCCGAAGCGCATCCTGCCGGTCGCGGAGCTGCCCAAGACCCGCTCCGGCAAGATCATGCGTCGGCTGCTGCGGGACGTGGCGGAGAACCGGACGCTGGGTGACACCCAGACCCTCACCGACTCCTCCGTGATGGATCTCATCCAGTCCAAGCTGCCGAGCGCGCCCAGCGAGGACTGAGCCGGCACGGACAGCTGCGCGAGTGAGGGCACCGGCCTGCAGGCCGGTGCCCTCACTCGTTTGGTTAAGCTTGCGCCGTCGCACCGCATCAAGAACGCGACAAGACCTTGGGCGAGCCGGGAAGTCTGGTCGGCACACACCACAGGTGTGTCCATGCCATCTTCTGGAGGCCCGCCATGGCTCCGCCCCACGCCCCGCCCCACGGCGACAACGACCAGAGCCGCCGCTCCGTCTTTCTCGGCAGGCTCCCGCTCGGCGAACGCCGGTTCCTCACGGACGCGTTGCGCACCGAGACCGTTGGCGGCACCCTGCTGCTGGCCGCCGCCATCGTCGCCCTGCTGCTGGCCAACACCGGCGCCGGCGGCGTCTACGAGGACGTCAAGAACTTCCACTTCGGCCCCGAGGCGCTCCATCTGCATCTCTCGGTCGCCGACTGGGCCAAGGACGGGCTGCTCACCCTCTTCTTCTTCGTCGCGGGGATCGAGCTCAAGCGGGAGCTGGTCGCGGGTGAGCTGCGCGATCCACGGGCCGCCGCGCTGCCGATCGTCTCGGCGATGTGCGGGATGGCCGTCCCGGCGCTGGTCTATGTGACCTTCGCGGCCAGCGGAGGTGGTGATCTGCGCGGCTGGGCGATCCCGATGGCGACCGACATCGCGTTCGCGCTGGGAGTGCTGGCCGTGCTCGGCACCGGGCTGCCCTCCGCGCTGCGGGCCTTTCTGCTGACCCTGGCCGTCGTCGACGACCTGGGCGCCATCGTGATCATCGCCGTCTTCTACTCGGCGGGCATCAGCTTCGGGGCGCTGGCGGGCGCGGTCGCCGGGCTGGTGCTCTTCTGGTTCCTGCACCGGCGGGGGGTGCGCGGCTGGTACGTGTACGTACCACTCGCCCTCGTCGTCTGGGGGCTGATGCACGCCAGCGGGGTGCACGCCACGGTCGCCGGGGTGGCGATGGGGCTGCTGCTGCGCTGTACGCCGCGGCCGGGCGACGAGCCGGGGACCTCACCCGCCGCGCACATCGAGCACCTGGTCAGGCCGCTCTCGGCGGGAGTCGCCGTGCCGGTCTTCGCGCTGTTCGCGGCGGGGGTGGCGGTCTCGGGCGGAGCGCTGACCGATGTGTTTACCCAGCCGGAGACCCTGGGCGTGGTGCTGGGGCTGCTGGCGGGCAAGACCCTCGGCGTGTTCGGCGGGGCCTGGGCTGCGGTGCGCTTCACCAAGGCGGAGCTGAACCGTGACCTGGGCTGGGCCGACGTACTGGCCGTCGCGGCACTGTCCGGTATCGGCTTCACCGTCTCGCTGCTGGTCAGCGAGCTGGCCTTCACCGAGGACGCCGTACTCGCCGCCGAAGCCAAGGCGGCGGTGCTGATCGGCTCGCTGCTGGCCGCGGTGTTCGCGGGGATCGTGCTCAAACTGCGGGCCCGTAAGTACCGTTCGCTGGTGGAGGCCGAGGACCGGGACGAGGACGGTGACGGCATCCCCGACGTGTACGAGGAGGACAACCCTCAGTTCCATCTGCGGATGGCGGCGCTCTACGAGGCGAAGGCGGCCGAGCACCGCAGGCTCGCCGAGGTGGCCACGCGCCACGACGTGACGGACGATGGTCCGGCATGATCTGAGCCTGACCGGCTACCAGGGGAAGCCGGCACGACGGCCAGGGGAAGCCCGGGGCCCGCACCGTGGCGGGCCTTCACTACCGCGAGGGAGAGACAGCGATGAGCGCAGCCGACGACGGCCGTAGCCTCGGCCAGTTGGTCGCAGCGGCCACTGCGGAGATGTCCGCACTGGTGCACGACGAGATCGCGCTGGCCAAGGCCGAACTGCGGCAGGACGTCAAGCGCGGCGTGCTGGGCAGCGGTGCGGCCCTGATCGCCGGGGTCTTCCTGCTCTTCGCACTGCCGGTGCTGAGCTTCGCCGCCGCCTACGGCATCCACAACCTGGGGCTCGGTCTCGCCTGGTCGTTCCTGATCGTGGGCGGCGCCTTCATCGCTGTCGCGTTGCTCCTGCTGCTGCTGGCGCTGGCGAAGTTCAAGAAGGTCTCCAAGAGCAAGAGCCCGCAGAAGTCGATGGCCTCCGCCAGGCAGAGCGCGGCCGTCCTCTCGTACGCCAGGCCGCACCCCCGCGCGGGGGAGGACGGCGGCAAGGAGCGCCCGCAGCTTCAGGGTGTGACACGCTCGTCCGTATGACGCTCGCAGACAGTCCCGCGGCCGTGATCCGTCCCGAGGGCCCCTGGACGCACCGGGACGTGGCCGCCAACGGAGCACGGTTCCACATCGCCGAGATGGGCGATGGCCCGCTGGTGCTGCTGCTGCACGGTTTTCCGCAGTACTGGTGGGCGTGGCGGCACCAGCTGCCCGCGCTGGCCGACGCCGGCTACCGGGCCGTGGCGATGGACCTGCGCGGTGTGGGCGGCAGCGACCGTACGCCGCGCGGCTACGACCCGGCCAACCTCGCGCTCGATGTGACCGGTGTCATCCGCTCGCTGGGCGAGCCCGACGCGGCACTGGTCGGGCACGACCTCGGCGGCTACCTGGCGTGGACGGCGGCGGTGATGCGGCCCAAGCTGATCCGCCGCCTCGTCGTCGCCTCGATGCCGCACCCCCGCCGCTGGCGCGCTGCCATGCTGGGTGACGTACGGCAGACAGCGGCCAGCTCCTACATCTGGGGCTTCCAGCGCCCGTGGCTGCCGGAGCGTCAACTCGTGGCGGACGACGGTGCGCTGGTGGAGCAGCTGATCCTGAACTGGGCCGGACCCAAGCCGCCCGGCCCCACCGGCATCCCGAACGACAACCCGTCCGACGACCTGCCCGGCCCGACCGGCGACGCGGGCGTACTGGCGGTGGAGAACTACCGGCGCGCGATGTGCGTACCCTCCACGGCGCACTGTTCGGTGGAGCCCTACCGGTGGCTGGTGCGGTCGCTGGCGCGGCCGGACGGGATGCAGTTCTACCGGCGGATGAAGCGGCCGGTCCGGGTGCCGACGTTGCATCTGCACGGTTCGCTCGATCCGGTGATGCGTACGCGCAGCGCCGCGGGGTCGGGTGAGTACGTCGAAGCCCCATACCGCTGGCGGCTTTTCGACGGGTTGGGGCACTGGCCGCACGAGGAGGACCCGGAGACCTTCACCTCGGAGCTGGTCCACTGGCTGAGCGACCCGGAGCCGGACCGCTGACCGGTCTGTGCCGGGCCCGGACCGCCGGCACCGGCGTGCCCTGCCGCCTCGTACATGTGCCCGCCGCATAGGCCGATTGAGGGGGGCGGCGGCGATTACTGACCTTGAGGCGGGGGCAGGGACCCGGGTATGGGGTTGACGCACGACTTCCGTGACGTGGCACGTAACCGCAGCCTTCTGAGGGACCCGCGCGGCCAGGCTTCCCCGCGCGCCATGGCCCGGCTGCATCCCGCCGATGCCGAGCTGGGTATCCCCCGCATTCTGCGTCGCCGCGCACGCTGGGTCGGCGCCAGACTGCGGCACCACCGCTCCTGAGCGCCGAGATCCGGAGATCCGGTTTCCCCGTAGGACGGCATCGGTCCGGTCCCGTCAGATCGCACAGCCCTGGCTGTTCACCGTCCGCTGGGCCGTGCGCCCTCGGGTGATGTCCTGGCGCACCTCGTCGACGCTGAGGGCGTAGCCGGTGCTGTCGTCGTCCAGCGACTTGGCGAAGACCACGCCGTAGACGCGGCCGTCCGGGGTGAGCAGCGGGCCGCCAGAGTTGCCCTGCCTGATCATGGTGTAGAGCGAGTAGACGTCCCTGCTGACGGTGGACCGGTGGTAGATGTCCGGGCCGTTGGCCTGGATACGGCCGCGTACCCGGGCCGAGCGGACGTCGAAGCCGCCGTTCTCCGGAAAGCCCGCCACGATCGCGCCGTCACCGCTCTGCGCGTCCTGCTCGGCGAAGCGCAGCGCAGGCGCGGTCAGCCCTGGGACGTCGAGGACGGCGATGTCGCGCTTCCAGTCGTAGAGCACGACGCGGGCCAGATAGCGCTGCCCCTCCCCGCCGACCTGCACGGTCGGGTGGCGTACCCCGCCGACGACATGCGCGTTCGTCATCACCCTGCCCCGCGAGAAGACGAACCCGGTGCCCTCCAGTTCCTTCCCGCAGCTCGGTGCCGTACCGACGACCTTGACGATGCTGCGTTTGGCGCGCGCCGCGACGGGGCTGCCCGCCAGTTCCGGGTCGGGCGGCCGGACGTCGCGGATCGGCTCGTTGGAGAAGGGCGAGAAGACCTGCGGGTAGCCGTTCTCGGCCAGTACGGAGGAGAAGTCGGCGAACCAGGCGTTGACCTGCTGGGGCATGACTCGCGAGACGCCGAGCAGGACGTTGGAGTCACGCACCTCCCGGCCCAGCGTCGGCAGCGACGTAACGGCCAGCGCGGAGCCGAGCAGCCAGGCGACGACGAGCATCGCGAGGACGTTGACGAGCGCGCCCCCCGTCGCGTCCAGGGCCCGCGCGGGCGACCAGGTGATGTACTGCCGCAGCTTGTTGCCCAGATGTGTGGTGAGGGCCTGGCCGACGGAGGCACAGATGATCACCACGATCACGGCACCGATCGCCAGCCCCGTCCCCGGCCGGTTGCCCGCCGTGAACTCGTCCCACAGCAGCGGCAGGACGAGCAGCGCGACCAGGCCGCCCCCCAGGAAACCGAGCACCGACAGGATGCCGACGACGAAGCCCTGGCGGTATCCGACGATCGCGAACCATACGGCAGTCACGACCAGCAGTACGTCCAGCACGTTCACCGAATCAGCCTCGCCTCGGGTCCATCTCCGCAGTAGTCCACTCCCCGCCCCCCGGCGGCGCACCGTATGCGGTCCGCGCAAGGTACAGGCGGCCGCGTGTACGGGGCTGCCCAGGAGAGCGGAAGAGACACCGTCTCATGCGCGCGCGGGTGCGAGGGTCACGCGTACCCGTCGATCCGGTCGATGCGAGGGTCACCCGTGAGTCACGCGTGCCAGTCGAGGGGGACCCGGCGGTCGCGGTCCCAGGGTCGCTCCCACCCGGCGTAGTGCAGGATCCGGTCGATCAGGCCCGCCGTGAACCCCCACACCAGCGCCGGGCCGACCATGAAGGCGGGCCCCACATGGCCGGCCGGGTGGACGGCCATGGCGCGGTTGGCGGGGTCGGTCAGGTGCGAGACGGGGACCGTGAAGACGCGGGCCGTCTCCGCCGGGTCGACCGGCGCCACCGGCGTGGGACGCCGCCACCAGCCGAGCACCGGCGTGACGACGAAACCGCTGACGGGGATGTAGAGGCTGGGCAGCACGGCGAACACCTGCACGCCCGAGGGGTCGAGCCCCGTCTCCTCCTCGGCCTCGCGCAGCGCGGCCCGCAGCCGGCCGTCGCCCTCGGGATCGCCGTCCTCCGGATCGAGCGCCCCGCCGGGGAAGGAGGGCTGCCCGGCGTGCGAGCGCAGGCTGGAGGCACGCTCGATCAGCAGCAGCTCGGGGCCGCGTGGTCCTTCCCCGAAGAGCACCAGGACGGCGGAGGGCCGGCCTTTGCCGTCACGCGGCGGAAGGAAGCGGCTGAGCTGGCCCGCCTCGACGGTCTCCGCCGCGTCCCGCACAGGGACGAGCCATTCCGGCAGCCCCCGGCCACTGACCTCGACCGGCACCGAGGCCGCGCGGGCGTCCGCTGCCCGGTCCGAGGACTGCCCGGCACGCGTCACCGGGCCGCTCCGAGAGCGGAATCGGTCGTCGGCCCGGCTTGTCCGGACTCGGTTGCGGACTCGGTTCCGGAGGCTGTCGCGGGCTCGGCTTCGGAGGTGGTTGCGGACTCCGTGGCCGGGTCGCGGGAGGGGAGCGGCGGGGCGGGGCGCCCCGGGTAGTTGGCCGGGGGCTTGAGACGCTGCCCCGGCTGACCGCCCATCTCGTACTTGAGCAGCTTCTTCGCCTTCTCCGGGTCCGTCTCGCCCTCGCCGTAGGAGGGGCAGAGCTCCGCGATCGGGCAGGCGCCGCAGGCGGGCTTGCGGGAGTGACAGATGCGGCGGCCGTGGAAGATCGTGCGGTGCGAGAACATCGTCCACTCGCTCTCCGGCAGCAGGTCGTCGATCTCCTGCTCGACCTTGACGGCGTCCGTCTGCTCGGTGAGCTTCCAGCGGCGCACCAGTCGGCCGAAGTGGGTGTCGACAGTCAGCCCGGGGACACCGAAGGCGTTGCCGAGCACCACGAACGCCGTCTTACGGCCCACGCCGGGGAGCTTCACCAGCTCGTCTATCGAGTCGGGGACCTTGCCGCCATGGTTGTCCCGCAGCGCCGCTGAGAGGCCGAGCAGGGACTTGGCCTTGGAGCGGAAGAAGCCGGTGGGACGGATCAGCTCCTCCAGCTCCTCCGGGTTGGCCGTCGCCATGTCCTCGGGGGTGGGATACGCGGCGAAGAGAGCGGGCGTCGTCTGGTTGACGCGCAGATCGGTGGTCTGCGCGGAGAGGACGGTGGCCACCAGGAGCTCGAACGGATTCTCGAAGTCCAGCTCCGGATGCGCGTAGTAGTAGACCTCCGCCAGCGCCTCGTTGAGCTGCGCGGCACGCTTCGCTCTGGACGCCTGCGACTCCGGCCTGCCCCCGGACGCCTTCTTCGCGGCGGACGACTGAGCGGGAGCCTTCTTCGCGGGAGCCTTCTTCGCGGCGGACTTAGTGGCAGGGGCCTTCTTGGCGGCGGACTTCGTGGCGGCGGCAGCCTTCTTCGCGGGAGCCTTCTTGGCCGGGGCCTTGGCGGCCGGAGACTTCTTCGCGGCGGCAGCCTTCTTCGCGGCGGCCGTCCTGCCGGCCTTGGTGGCCTGCTTGGCGGCAGCCTTCTTCGCCGGCGCTTCGGCCGCCGTCTCGTGTTCGCTCACAGCGGAATCCTCTGTTGCCGTCACCCGCCCAGCCCCCTCTCTGTACGTGCGCTTCCCGGGGTAGTGGACACTCGGCCAGCGTAAGGCGCCCCACCGACATTCGTGGCACACGCGGCGGATCCGGGGCCCTAGCGCGCCCCGCGTTGGGGGCGACAGCATGCGTGCGTCAAACTTGTGACTGATTGCTGTGACTGATCGCATGGTTTCACCGTCCGGCATCATGGGTTCCACGGACCCCATGGGCAGGTCGACAAGGAGAGAACTCGTGGACGACGTTCTGCGGCGCGCCCCGCTCTTCGCGGCGCTCGATGAGGAGCAGGCCGCTGAGCTGCGCGCCTCCATGACGGAGACGACGCTCGCTCGCGGCGAGGCCCTCTTCCACGAGGGTGACCCGGGCGACCGCCTCTATGTGGTGACCGAAGGCAAGGTGAAGCTGCACCGCACTTCGCCGGACGGCCGGGAGAACATGCTGGCGGTGCTGGGCCCCGGTGAGCTGATCGGCGAGCTGTCACTGTTCGACCCGGGCCCGCGTACGGCCACGGCCTCGGCACTGACCGAGGTCAGGCTGCTGGGGCTGGGCCACGGCGACCTTCAGCCCTGGCTGAACGCCCGGCCGGAGGTGGCCTCGGCGCTGCTGCGGGCCATCGCCCGGCGGCTGCGCCGTACCAACGACTCCATGTCCGACCTGGTCTTCTCCGACGTGCCCGGCCGGGTGGCCAAGCAGCTGCTGGACCTGTCCCGCCGCTTCGGCGTGCAGTCCGAAGAGGGCATCCACGTCGTCCACGACCTGACCCAGGAGGAGCTGGCCCAGCTGGTGGGCGCCTCCCGCGAGACGGTGAACAAGGCGCTGGCCGACTTCGCCGGACGCGGCTGGCTGCGCCTGGAGGCCCGCGCCGTCATCCTGCTGGACATCGAGCGGCTGGCGAAGCGCTCGCGCTGACACCTGCGCCGGGACCCGTCCCGATCCGTACGCACGTGTAAGGGGCGCCCTCCAAGGGAGGGCGCCCCTTACGTCGTGCCAGGCGGCCCGTACGTGTGCCAGGCGGCGCGCTCTCGGCAGGGGCTCACACCAGCCCGTGCTCGACCAGATAGTCGAGCTGGGCCCGTACCGACAGCTCCGCCGCGGGCCACAGGGATCTGTCCACGTCCGCGTAGACGTGGGCCACCACCTCGGCGGCTGAGCGGTGCCCCTGCTCGACAGCCGTCTCCACCTGGGCGAGCCGTTTGGCGCGATGGGCGAGGTAGAAGTCGATGGCGCCCTGTGCGTCGTTGAGCACGGGCCCGTGGCCGGGCAGCACCTGACTGACGCCGTCGTCCACGGTCAGGGACCGCAGGGCGCGCAGGGAGTCGAGATAGTCGCCGAGCCTGCCGTCCGGATGGGCGACGACCGTGGTGCCCCGGCCGAGCACCGTGTCGCCGGTCAGCACCGCGGCGTCCGCGGGGAGGTGGAAGGAGAGCGAGTCGGCGGTGTGCCCGGGAGTGGGGACGACCCGCAGCTCCAGGCCGCCCGTGGTGATGACGTCCCCCGCGCCGAGCCCCTCGGCGCCCAGGCGCAGCGCCGGGTCGAGCGCGCGGACCGGCGAGCCCGTCAGCTCGGCGAACCGCGCGGCGCCCTCGGCGTGGTCCGGGTGGCCGTGGGTGAGCAGGGTGAGCGCGACCCGCTTGCCCTGCCGCTCGGCGGTGGCGATCACATTGCGCAGGTGTGCGTCGTCCAGCGGGCCGGGGTCGATGACGACGGCGAGATCGGAGCCGGGTTCGGCGACGATCCAGGTGTTGGTGCCGTCCAGCGTCATGGGCGACGGGTTGGGGGCGAGCACACAGTAGGCGCGAGGGCTGGCCTGGCCGTCGAGTGCGCCGCCGCGCGGCTGGCCGGGGAGTGCTGCGGCGTCGGTCATGCGGGATCGATCCTCTTGGTGAACTCGTCGTGTCCTGGCCAGCTCAGCACGACCTGACCGCCCTCCAGGCGAGCGCGCGCGAGTACGGGCGCCAGATCGCGCTGCCCGGCGGCGGCCAGTGCCTCCGCTGCCGTCCCGTACGGCGTCAGCTGGCGCAGGGTGGAGATGGTGGGCGGCATCATCAGCAGCTCGCCCCTGTCGTAGCCCGCCGCGGCCTCCTCGGGCCGGACCCAGACGGTGCGGTCGGCCTCGGTGGAGGCATTGCGCGTGCGCTGGCCCTCGGGGAGCGCGGCGACGAAGAAGTACGTGTCGTAGCGCCGGGTCTCGAACTCGGGCGTGATCCAGCGGGCCCAGGCCCCCAGCAGATCGTCACGCAGAACGAGCCCCCGGCGGTCGAGGAAGTCGGCGAAGGACAGCTCGCGGGCGACCAGCGCCGCGCGGTCCGCCTCCCAGTCCTCCCCCGTGGTGTCGGCGACGACGGTGTCAGGGTCGGGCCCGGCCAGCAGGACACCGGCCTCCTCGAAGGTCTCGCGGACGGCGGCGCACACTGTCGAGCGTGCCGTGGCCTCGTCCGTACCCAACCGCTCGGCCCACCACGCGGCCGTCGGTCCCGCCGCCTCCACGGCACGCGCGTCCCGTGGATCGACGGAGCCGCCCGGATACGCGTACGCGCCGCCCGCGAACGCCATCGAGGTCCGCCGCCGCAGCATATGGACGGCCGGCCCGTCCGGAGTATCCCGCAGGAGCATCACGGTGGCGGCTCTGCGCGGCGTCACCACAGTCAGCTCCCCTGCGGCCAGAGCGCGGATACGCTCCGGCCACTCGGGCGGATACCACTGGCCGCCCTGGTCGGGCGGACTGGACGACGACGATGACGACATGGCCGGATGCTACGGCCCACCGCCCGGATGTTCGAGAGGCCCTTTCCCTGCCGGGCCCCTCTCCCCGCCACGCCCTTTCCCCGCGGCTGCGGCGGCGAGAGGGCCGCCCTCTCTCTCGAGCCGGCTCAGTCGGCCAGCTCGACCTGCATCTCGACCTCGACCGGCGCGTCCAGCGGCAGCACGGCCACGCCCACCGCGCTGCGGGCATGCTTGCCCGCATCACCCAGCACCTCGCCCAGCAGCTCGCTGGCACCGTTGATGACGCCGGGCTGGCCGGTGAAGTCCGGTGCGGAGGCGACAAAACCGGTGACCTTGACGACGCGGGCGATCCGGTCCAGGTCCCCGGCCACGGACTTGACGGCGGCCAGCGCGTTCAGCGCCGCCGTACGCGCCAGATCCTTCGCCTCCTCGGGCGTGACCTCCGCGCCGACCTTCCCGGTCATCGGCAGGGTGCCCTTCACCAGCGGGACCTGGCCTGCGGTGTAGATGTACGGGCCGGTCTGCACCGCCGGTACGTACGCACCGGCCGGGGTGGCGGTTTCGGGCAGCTCCAGCCCGAGCTGCGCAAGCTTGTCCTCGACCGCGCTCATGCCTGCTTCTCCCGCTTCAGGTAGGCCACCAGCTGCTCGGGGTTGTTCGGTCCGGGAACGACCTGGACCAGTTCCCAACCGTCCTCGCCCCAGGTGTCGAGGATCTGCTTGGTCGCGTGCACGAGGAGCGGCACGGTTGCGTATTCCCACTTCGTCATGGGGAGACCCTAACGAACGCAACCGCGGGCAGAGCCGCCGCGAGTGCCGTCCGGGCGGCCGACGGTGACCGGTCTCGCCGGAGCGCCGGGCGACGAATTAGGCTCCCAGCCGTGAGCAGGCTTCACGTAGTGACCGGCAAGGGCGGGACCGGCAAGACGACGGTCGCCGCCGCACTCGCGCTGGCGCTGGCACACGGCGGCCGGCGCACGCTGCTCGTCGAGGTGGAGGGCCGCCAGGGCATCGCACAGCTCTTCGAAACCGAGCCGCTGCCGTACGAGGAGCGGAAGATCGCCGTCTCGCACGGCAACGGTGAGGTGTACGCCCTCGCCATCGACGCCGAGCGGGCGCTGCTCGACTACCTCCAGATGTTCTACAAGCTCGGCAGCGCAGGCCGCGCCCTCAAGCGGCTGGGCGCCATCGACTTCGCGACGACGATCGCGCCCGGCCTGCGCGACGTACTGCTGACCGGCAAGGCGTGCGAGGCGGTACGCCGCCGGGACAAGCGGCAGCGGCCCGCCTACGACGCCGTGGTGATGGACGCACCGCCCACCGGCCGCATCGCACGCTTCCTCGGCGTCAACGAGGAGGTGGCGGGGCTCGCCAAGGTCGGCCCCGTGCACAACCAGGCGCAAGGCGTCATGCGCCTCCTCAAATCGCCGGAGACGGCGGTGCACCTGGTGACGCTGCTGGAGGAGATGCCGGTCCAGGAGACGGTGGACGGCATCGCCGAGCTGCGGGCCGCCGGACTGCCCGCCACCTCCGTGGTGGTGAACATGGTGCGCCCGGCACTGCCGGGCGAGGAACAGCTGCTGACCGCCGAGGAGCGCACGGACGAGATCGCGCGCACCTTCGCCCGCGCCGGACTCGGGGGCGCACGCCGTGGAGGGCGTGCCGAACGGCTTGTGGCGCCCCTCCTGGAGCAGGGCAGAGAGCACGCCGAGCGAGTGCAGCTGGAGCGCGGGCTGCGCGCTGAGCTGTCCGCACAGGGCCTGCCGGTACGAGAGCTCGGCCTGCTCAGCGAGGGCGTCGAACTGGCGGGCCTGTACGGGCTCGCCCGCGAGCTGCGGGGCCAGTGGGAGACCGCGGGGACCGCCGCGCGGACAGCCGGGACGGGCGGGAAGCACCCGTGACCCCAGGTCCCCCGCACCCGACGCAGACTCCCAAGAGGCCGCAGCCATCCGCGATATCCGGGGAAGGAGAGGCATCCATGGCCACACCGCCGGACGCCGACGCGCTGGACATCGACCCCCTGCTCGACGATCCGACGACCCGGATCGTCGTCTGCTGCGGCTCAGGAGGCGTCGGCAAGACCACCACAGCCGCTGCCCTGGGCGTACGCGCAGCCGAGCGCGGGCGCAGGACCGTCGTACTGACCATCGACCCCGCACGCCGGCTCGCCCAGTCCATGGGCCTGTCCGAGCTGGACAACACCCCGCGCGAGGTCCCCGGCATCGACAAAGCCGCGGGCGGCGAACTGCACGCCATGATGCTCGACATGAAGCGCACGTTCGACGAGATCGTCGAGACGCACGCCGATCCCGACCGCGCCAAGGCCATCCTGGACAATCCCTTCTACCAGTCGCTGTCCACCGGTTTCGCCGGTACGCAGGAGTACATGGCGATGGAGAAGCTCGGCCAGCTGCGTGCGGGCGACGAGTGGGACCTGATCGTCGTGGACACCCCGCCCTCCCGCTCCGCGCTGGACTTCCTGGACGCGCCCAAGCGCCTCGGGTCGTTCCTGGACGGGAAGTTCATCAAGCTGATGATGGCCCCGGCCCGGGTCGGCGGCCGGGCCGGGATGAAGGTCGTCAACCTCGGCATGGCCGGGCTCTCCCTGTTCACCGGGGCCCTCAACAAGCTGCTGGGCGCGGGCCTGCTGCGGGACGTGCAGACGTTCGTGGCCGCCATGGACACCATGTTCGGCGGCTTCCGCACCCGCGCCGACGCCACCTACCGGCTGCTCCAGGCGCCGGGCACCGCCTTCCTCGTCGTGGCGGCACCGGAACAGGACGCGCTGCGCGAGGCCGCGTACTTCGTGGAGCGGCTGGCCGCCGACCGGATGCCGTTGGCCGGGCTGGTGCTCAACCGGATGCACGGCAGTGACGCGGCCGGGCTGAGCGCCGAGCGGGCAATGGCGGCGGCCGAAAATCTTGAGGACGGCGGCATTGTGGATCGCGCCGGGGGGAAGAGTCTGCATCGCGACGCTCCATCGGCCGGCCCAGCGGATTCCGAGGACGGCTCCCCCGCCCCCGAGCGCCCCGGCCCAGCCCGGTCCGTCACCACACCTGGGGGGAACGAGACCACCGATACGACGACCGAGACGAAAACCGAGCGAACGATCCCTGACGCGCGGTCGGCCGTCGACCACGTGTCCGCGCACGACGGCACCACCGACTGCGACGACAGCCGTGACAGCGACCACAGCGAGGACGCCGTAGCCGTGCTGGCAGCCGGGCTGCTGCGGCTGCATGCCGACCGCATGCGGCTGCTGGCACGTGAACGGCGCACGCGTGACCGGTTCACGGCACTGCACCCGGACGTGCCTATGGCCGAGGTGGCCGCACTGCCCGGTGACGTACACGACCTGGGCGGTCTGCGCACGATCGGCGAACGGCTCGCCCACCGGCGTCGACGGGCCGCCACGGACGCGGGCTGACCGCGCCGTCGCCGGCTGACCGCGCCGTCGCCACAAGCGACCGGCGCGTCACTCTCCCGTCTGACGACTCTCCCGTCTGACGTCTGACGGCGAGTCGACATCGATGCAGTCGATGCAGCCGATGCAGGAGTCAGCACCACCGGGGCCCGTCTGGCCACAGGCCCGTGCGGCGTCTCCGTGCCGCAGTACCGTTCCGCCGGGTGGTCAGCCCACCGCGGCGTACCGCTCGTGCTCGTCCGTCTCCAGGTCCACGTCGACCGGCAGCACCACGCCGGTGCTGCGCTCGTACTCCGAACGCGCCGTCTCCAGCAGGCGGCGCCAGGAGGTGACCGTCGGGCGGCGGCGCAGCAAGGCTCTCCGCTCGCGCTCGGTCATTCCTCCCCAGACTCCGAACTCCACGCGGTTGTCCAGAGCGTCGGCGAGACATTCCGTGCGGACCGGGCAGCCTGTGCACACGGCCTTCGCGCGATTCTGCGCGGCGCCCTGCACGAACAGTTCGTCCGGATCCGTAGAGCGGCAGGCAGCCTGCGCGCTCCAGTCTGTTACCCAGCTCATTGCCGGTGCCGTCCTCTCCCGAATCGAGGCTCCCCCACGGCGGCGAACGGCATATTCACCGTTGCCAGTTGAGGACGTTACGGAAGAGCGCACAGCACGCAACACCCCCTTCGGGCCCAATCTTGAATGGCCCGAACGGACTATGCGTGCCCAGCACATCACCCAACGGAGTGAGCCGGAAGCGCTGCGCAGAATCCGGGGGCGGACAGGGGGGCGGACGACGGGACGGTCGCCTCAGACGTAAGGCGACAACGTGCGGCGCGCGGCGGCGCGAGGGAGAGAGAGGGGCGACGGGTGAGGGGTGAAGTGCGAAGGAAGGGAGGTAAGGGGAGGTGAAGGGAGGTGTCAGAGTGACAACAGTCTCAGCCTAAGTGACCGGCGCGACGCTGTCCGGCGTTTGCCATGCTTCCCAGCCGGTGCGGTCACATCGACGCATCGTAGGCTCTGACACCGACGCGTCGTAGGCTCTTCCCCATGGCTAAGAAGCGCGCGGGCAGCGGAGTCAGCAAGCCCCAGCAGATCGCCAAGTTCGTCGGCGTCAGTGTGCTGGCGGGCACGGTGATGGCCGGACTCGCGCTGCCCGCTGTCGGGACGCTCGGCCTGGCGACGAAGGGCACCGTGGAGGGCTTCGACGAGCTGCCGGTCAATCTCAAGCGCCCGCCGCTCAGCCAGCGGACGACGATCCTGGACAACGAGGGCGGCGAGATCGCCAAGGTCTACTCCCGTGACCGCACGGTGGTCGACCTCAAGGACATCTCCCCGTACATGCGCAAGGCGATCGTCGCCATCGAGGACGCGCGCTTCTACAAGCACGGTGCCGTCGACCTCAAGGGCGTACTGCGGGCGCTGAACCGGAACGCACAGTCGGGCCAGGTCTCCCAGGGCGCCTCGACGCTCACCCAGCAGTACGTCAAGAACGTCTTCGTGGAGGAGGCCGGCAACGACCCGGACAAGGTCGCCCAGGCCACCCAGCAGACGATCGGCCGCAAGATCAAGGAGCTGAAGTACGCGATCCAGGTCGAGGAGGAGCTGGGCAAGAAGAAGATCCTGGAGAACTACCTCAACATCACCTTCTTCGGCCAGCAGGCGTACGGCGTGGAGGCGGCGTCGCAGCGCTACTTCTCCAAGTCGGCCAAGGAGCTGAACCTGGAGCAGGCGGCGCTGCTGGCGGGCATCGTCCAGTCCCCGAGCCGGTACGACCCGGTCATCCACAAGGACGAGGCGACCAAGCGGCGCAACACCGTGCTCAACAGGATGGCGACGCACCACGACATCACCCGCAAGCAGGCCGAGGCCGCCAAGGAAAAGCCCCTCGGGCTGGACGTCAGCGAGCCCAAGAACGGCTGCATCACCGCAACCAACGGTGCGGGCTTCTTCTGTGACTACGTACGCGAGGTCTTCCTGAACGACGAGGCGTTCGGCAAGACCCGCAAGGAGCGCGCTAAGCGGTGGAACCGGGGCGGTCTCACCGTCAGGACCACGCTGGATCCGAAGGCGCAGCAGTCGGTGAAGAACTCGATCGAGTCCCATGTGAACAAGTCGGACAAGGTCGCGACCGCCGCCACGATAGTGCAGCCGGGCACCGGAAAGATCCTGGGCATGGGGCAGTCGCGCCCGTACGGCTTCGGGAAGAACGAGACGCAGATAAATCTCTCGGTGGACAAGTCCGCGGGCGGCGGCGCCGGATACCAGCCGGGGTCGACGTTCAAGCCCGTGATCGCCGCGGCCGCGCTGGACAAGGGGATGAGCCCCTACAAGTCCTACCCTTCGCCGTACCGCATGCAGTACCCCTCGCCGGTCAACACCTGCAAGGGCAAGTGGCGCGGCAAGGCACCGGTCGAGAACGAGAACAGCTCTGAAGTCGGCCCCTATCGGATGAAGGAGGCGACCGCGAAGTCGGTCAACACCTACTTCGTCTCGCTGATAGGGGAAACCGGCATCTGCCCGGTGACGAACATGGCGAAGAAGATGGGCATCGAGCGGGCCGACGGCAAGAAGATCGACCAGGTGCCGTCCATCTCGCTCGGCACCCAGGAGATGTCGCCGCTGACCATGGCCGAGGGATACGCCACCTTCGCCAACCGCGGCGTTCACTGCACCCCCGTCGCCATCGAGTCGATCACCGACGCGCAGGGCAAGAAGCTGAGCGTGCCCAAGACCAGGTGCGAGCGCGCGATGAAGACCAAGACCGCCGATACGGTCAACTCGCTGCTGCGCGGCGTGGTCGAGGACGGCACCGGCAAGAAGGCGGGCCTGAGCGGCCGCGACAGTGCGGGCAAGACGGGTACCACCGACCAGAGGTACGCGGCCTGGTTCGTCGGCTACACCCCGAACATGTCCGGCGCCGTCTGGGTCGGAGACCCGGCGCACCGTACGCGGATGGTCAACATCTCCATCGGCGGCGTCCGGCACGACAAGGTCTTCGGTGGCGAGGTGCCGGGCCCGATCTGGCGGGACGCGATGGCAGGCGCGCTGGCCGGTGAGGCAGCGCCGGACTTCCACCACGTACCGATCCGGGACGGCGGTAAGAAGCCCCGCGTGCCCAAGCCGCCCTCCCCACCGAAGCCGGACGACGACGCCGGGGACGACCGGCCCACCGACCCGTGGCCCGACCCCTCCGTACCGCCGGACGTCATCGGTGGCGGGGACGCCATGGGCGGCACCGGTGACGGTGGCGGCATCGGAGGCGGCGGCTGGCCCGGCGGCAACGGCAACGGTAATGGGGGCAACGGTGCCGGCGGCTGGGATACGGACGGCGGTGGTGGCTGGCCGTAACCCGCGGCGGGCCCTGTCGGCTGCGAGCGCCAGTCGGCCCAGATGTAAGGGGCGCCCTCCCTGGGAGGGCGCCCCTTACGCGTCTGGTACAGCCGGTGGCTAGCCCGCCAGGCGCTTCTTGACCGCTGCCGCGACCCGGCCGCCCTCCGCCCGGCCCGCGACCTTCGGGTTGACGATCTTCATGACGGCACCCATCGCCCTCGGCCCCTCGGCACCAGCCGCACGGGCCTCCTCGACAGCCTCGGCGACCAGCGCGTCCAGTTCCTCGTCCGTGAGCTGCTTGGGCAGATAGTCCGCCAGCACCTCGCCCTCGGCCCGCTCCCGCTCCGCCTGCTCGGCACGGCCCCCGTCCGCGAACGCCTCTGCCGCCTCGCGCCGCTTCTTCGCCTCGCGGGCGATCACCTTCTGCACCTCGTCGTCGGAGAGCTCGCGCGCGCTGGTGCCCGCGACCTCCTCCTTCGTGATCGCGGCAAGGGTCATCCGGAGAGTGGCGGAACGGAGCTCGTCGCGCTCCTTGATCGCTGCGGTCAGGTCGTCCTGCAGCCGGGACTTGAGCGTGGTCATGGGGGCCAGTGTGCCAGGACCGTGCCGGGGCGCGCCGAAGATATCGGGGCCGGGTGACTCGGAGGCATGCGGGCTTGCATCGGGGCGGGACAGCTCTTCGGGGCGGAAGCACCGGGGCGGGGCATCGGGGCCGGACGGCTCTTCGGGGCGGGAGCATCGGTGCGGGGCAGCTCTTCCACAGGCCCTGCGGGCGGCCTCCAGGGTCTGCGACCATGGGGCCATGCGCGCGCGATACCGGATCCCCCTGAAGACAGCCGTCGGCATCACGGCGCTCGGCGCGGCCTGCGTCGGGTACGCGGCGGGTGTCGAAGTCCGTTCGTTCCGCCTGCGACGGGTCTCCGTGCCCGTACTGCCCCCCGGCATGCACCCGCTGCGCGTCCTTCAGGTCTCCGACATCCACATGGTCCGCGGCCAGCGGAAGAAGCAGCGGTGGCTGCGGGAGCTGGCAGGGCTACGGCCCGACTTCGTGATCAACACCGGGGACAACCTCTCCGACCCCGAGGGCGTACCCGAAGTCCTCGACGCGCTGGGCCCGTTGCTGGAGTACCCGGGCGCCTATGTCTTCGGCTCCAACGACTACTACGGGCCCAAGCTGCGCAACCCCGCCAAGTACCTGGTGGAGAAGGCCACCGGCCGACACGGCCTCAATGGCAATCCGCCCGCCGTCGGCGCCGTCCACAACCCGTGGGAGGAGTTGCGGGACGCCTTCGACACCGCGGGCTGGGTGGGCCTCTCCAACACCAGGGGCCGCCTCAAGCTGGACGGCGGCCAGGAGATCGCGCTGACCGGGCTGGACGACCCGCACATCAAGCGCGACCGCTACGGAGAGGTCGCCGGCGGCCCCGAAGCGGACGCGGATCTCTCGCTGGCCGTCGTACACGCTCCGTACCTGCGCGTACTCGACGCGTTCACCGCCGACCGCTACCCGCTGATCCTGGCCGGTCACACCCACGGCGGCCAGCTCTGCGTTCCCTTCTACGGCGCCCTCGTCACCAACTGCGACATCGACACCGACCGCGTCAAGGGCCTCTCCACCCACCGCGCGGGCGGTCACGAGTCGTATCTGCACGTCAGCGCGGGCTGCGGCACCAACCGCTACACCCCCGTCCGCTTCGCCTGCCCCCCCGAAGCCACCCTCCTCACCCTCACCCCCCGCCGGACCTGACCCCCGGCGGACCCCCTCAAAACCCGATTTCGCCTCAGCGCTCCCCTGGGCTAAAGTAGTCGTCGTTGCTTCGGGGTGTAGCGCAGCTTGGCAGCGCGCTTCGTTCGGGACGAAGAGGTCGTGGGTTCAAATCCCGCCACCCCGACAGAGGAAACACCAGGTCAGGGGCCTGATCCGTGAGAGCGGGTCGGGCCCCTGATTCGTTTCGGGGTCTGTTTTGGGAGAAATTTGGGAGAAGATCTTGGTCGGCTTCTCCCACCGGGTGCTCTGGGGCCACGTGAAGTCAGCGACCACGGGCACTCGTACCAGCACGTTCATGACCAGCGTATCGATGTCGTGGCGGACGTACGGCTCACGCCGATCAGTCGTAAGAAAGGCTTCAGCAAGACCCGCCTCGGTCAGGCGCTCGCCGGGGTCGGCATCGAGTACACGCACCTGCGGGGCCTGGGCAATCCTTGCTTCCTCAGCCCAGGAGACGGCGCGAGCGTGCTTGCGCTGCTCGCCGAGGCGGTCGAAGAGGAGCAACTGTGCGACGACTGACGCGGCCCGCGAGGGTGGGCAAGAAGTGCTGGACAACGGCGCGGCAGACGCGGGCGCGCTCCGCCAGGCACTTGAAGCCTCCAACCGGGCGCTGACCGATGCGCTCCGCGTCGCTGACAGCAGGTGACCGCCTGGCGGACTATGAGGCCGTTGAAGCCGACGAGGACGAGAAGGACGATGACCGGGGTGGAAAGCCCTTACCTGCCAGCGGAAGCTTCGGCTGAAGGGACGTCAGGAGGCCGCGCCACGGGTCTCAATTTGGGTCTCATTCATGGGCGTCCAGCGCCGTCCGCTCAGGTTCGCACAGAACGTCCCCCGCGCGTTCTGAACGTACCTGAACGACCCCTTACAGCCCCTGACCAGCCCGAACAGACCACGAAAGCGAGTGAAGAGCAACTCCTTCGTGGGTTCAAATCCCACTGCTACTGCTGTGAGCCGGCAGGACGAAGGGCCGGGCCCATTGGGGTCCGGCCCTTCATCGTGGCTGGGCGTGAGGCCCAGCGGAAGTCGGTGGGCAGCCAGCAGGTTACGGACGATCCGGCGGATTACGGGCGGCAGGTGCCGACGTACACGGCGTACGTTTCGGGGTTCATGGTCGAGAGCCCTGTCTGCGGGATAGCGCTGTGAGGTGCTACGCAGAGCCTGCCGGCCGGTGTGCCGTCCCGCCGCTGGACCTCACAGAGCGACGGCTCGGACGATTCGTTCCTGACCTCGTAGTTGACCGCGTCATGGCGGACCAGCGTGCACCTGGGCCCTTCCGCAGAAGCGCCGGCCTGAGCGCTGAGCGGCGCGGCCTGAGCCGATGGGGCAAGGGCGAGCAGGGCACCGCCCATCACGGTCGCCGCCAGGACTCCCCCGGTCCGCCGAAGAGTGCTTCGCATGTCAATGCCTTTCGTGTAGCACAGCGGTCCGACCGTGGGTGTCACACCTCCCCGCCCGGCCGCCGTTCCCCCTTTTGTCTTGCCGCCGCCCACCGCCACGCGTGGTCAGCGTCGTCCATGTCGCAGTGCCGTGAGGAAGTCTCGCGGCGAACAGACGTCTGAGGCAGGCGACTTCGCCACCCTAACTGGCTGGGCTGGAGCGAGGCGACCAGTTCGGGCTCCACACCGACGGTCGAGCGACAGTCCGTGGGCGGCCCATGCTCCTCTCCTTGGCCGCGACCGACCGTCCCGATCCCTAATTGCGACCTGGTCCGTCGTGGCTTTCTCGCACACCGTGGCTTTCTCGCGCACGAAGCTCGCGCGGCTTCCAACCCGCTGCCCCTCGACAGCGACCGCTCATGAGCTACAGATCTCCTGCGTGCGGGCTCGGCTCCGGCACGCAGAATGCCGCCACGAGAACCCCACGCAGCCGCCACCGGAGAGAGCGCAGAATCCGCGGAAAGCCTGTTGAACTTGCCTCTTGGACAGGGGCGTTGTGGGGGGGCTGGGTCTGGGTAGGTTCCGCAAAAGGCGCCGGAAGTAAGAAAAATGCGCGGAACCTTGAAGCCATCGGGATCACTTCACCGCCGGGCGTCGGTCGCGGCGACAATGAGGGGCATGCATGATGCCACTGACGCCGATGGCCTGACCGTCGGACAGGTCTCAGCGCGTCTGGGCGTGACAGTCCGCGCGCTGCACCACTGGGATGAGATCGGTCTGGCGCGACCGTCGCTGCGTACGGCTGCCGGGTACCGGCTCTACACCGCTGGTGATCTGGAACGCCTGCACCGCATCGTCGTCTACCGTGAGATCGGCCTCGGCCTGGACAGGATTCGGGCCGTCTTGGACGACTCGGCCGCAGATGTGCCCGGCGCATTGCGCGCGCAACGCGCGCAGGTTGCTGAACGGATCGACCGCCTCCAGAAGCTCAGCGCCGGGCTGGATCGGATGATCGACGCCCATGAGCGCGGCCTGCTGCTGAACATCGAGCAGCAGGCCGCGATCTTCGGCCCCGAATGGAACCCGGACTGGCCCGCCCAAGCCCGTCAGCGCTACGGAGACACGACGCAATGGCGGCAATACGCCGAACGCTCAGCCTCTCGCGATCCTGAGGAATGGCAGACCATCGCCGACGCCGTTGCCGACCTCGACCGCACACTCGGGGATGCGATGGACGCCGGCGTCACACCTGGCAGCCCAGAAGCGAATCAACTCGTCGAGCGGCACCGCGAAGTTTTTGCTTCGTACTTTCCCCTCACCAGACAGATGCAGGTCTGTCTCGGCCGCATGTTTGAGGCTGATCCGGGATTTGCTGCCCACTACGACGGCATCCGCGCCGGCCTTGCCACGTGGTTCCGTCAAATCATCGACGCCAGTGCGCGCGCCCACAGCATCGACCCCGATACCGCGACCTGGCAGTAGAGCGCGGGCCCAAAAGCCTGCACCCGTGGGGGCGTCCGACGCCTTTACGAACCCGGAGGGTCTCCTGACTCACCCAGCGCCCGTCTGACCCCTCTCGGAAGGCGGCTGACTGATCATTGAGCGGTCCATGCGGGCTGGACACAGGCGCACGGCGCTGCAGCCATGGGTGGCTCGCCACTGCGTGAGCGCCGACTCGACCTGCTACGCAACTGAAGGTGACGCAGGACTCCAGGACCGCTCTTCCCGACGAGAGGTGGTTCGCTGGTACTCGCGGTCGGGGTGGCGATTGTTGGGGCTGTGGCCTCGGCCGTAATGCGGGCGAGTTGGGTGATTTATTCGCTTCCCGCAGAGTCGTATGTGGTCCTGGGCTATGCGGGCTGCGTTGGGGTTTTGAGGATTTCTGTCAGGGCGGAGATGCTGTGGTCGCCATGGCCGGCTTCGGCCGCTCGCTTGAGCAGGTCGTGGAAGGGCTTGTGCCACTCCATGTCGAGGTTCGCTTCCTTGCCGAGTTCCTCGTCATGGGCGGCTCCGGCCAGGAACAGGTTTACTGAGGACGCGGGCTTGCTGTAGTCGCCGCGGTCAATCTCCTCGGCGAAAAGCGGCAGTATCGAGTTGATCATCTCGAACCACTTGATGCTGAACCGAACCATCGAGGCAGCCGTGAGGCCGCGGGCCTGTACAGCTGCCGCGCCCTGGAAGAAGCCGACGAGCGCGGGTAGCAGGGTGCCGCCCACCGCCATCTCGTACAGAGCGGCGAGGTCCGCGTCGGTGCCGAGGTAGACGGTGTCGCCACCCAGCACCCGCAGCGTCGATGCGAACTCGTCGAAGACGCTGTTGTCGCCGCCGTAGTACAGGAGGGTGTCCTCGGCACCCACGGCGGACGGCACGTTCTTGATCGCTCCATCGAGGTAGCGTGCGCCATGCTCGTGTGCCCATGCGGCCATCTGACGGGCCCCGGCTGGTGAACCGCTGTTGAGCGTCACAAGAGCCCGCCCCTTGAGCGTGGCAGCAGCCGGTTGCAGGGCCTCGATGGTGCTGTCATACGTGGTCAGGCAGGCGATGACCAGCGGACTCGCCGCGACCGCCTCGTCCACCGTGTGCGCGTGAACAGCTCCCTTGGACACCAGCGGCGCGGCCTTCGACGAGTTCCGGTTCCAGACGGTGGTCGGGTGTCCTGCGTCAATGAATGCCTCGGCCAGTGCGCTGCCCATTGAGCCCAGCCCGATGAGAGTTACGGGAGTGCGGTGATGCCCGGTCATACGTTGCTCCTGCCTGATGCCGATTTACCTGGAGCCCGGAAAGGGGCCAATAACAGGTCCTTCGCACGGAGTTGTTGCGCTCTCGGTGCGATGCCTGCTCCATGCTGCGAGGGGCACCAATGTTTCTGCAAGTACCTACAATTCTGTCCGGTACCCACATTCTTGTTAGGGGGAGTGCTGGTGAAGAGGCGGAGTTATACCTGCGGGCTGGACGCTGCCATCGACGTCATGGGAGGGAAATGGAAGGGACTGATCCTGTTCTGGCTCGGCGAAGGACCGCTGCGCTTCGGCGAGTTGCGCCGGACCGTGGCCGGCATCAGTGAGCGGATGCTGATCCTGCAACTGCGGGAACTGGAGGCCAGCGGCCTCGTGCACCGCGAGGTCCATCACCAGGTCCCACCGAAGGTGGTGTACTCACTGACCGAGTTCGGCGGCTCGCTCATCGCCGCACTCGAACCACTCGGCCAGTGGGGCGAAGAACACATGGAGCGTCTTGAGACCCTCCCGTGAGCCGGGCACACCCGAGGGAGCTCGGGATCGCCGCCGCTCCGACGGGCACCATGTCGGTCAGGTCTCGTCGCGGTCTGCTGGCCGGTCACGCCCTCCTCAGGTATTCGGCTGGGGCTGCGCGGCGTGTTTGCGGGCCAAAATTGGCCGCTCACACCTTCGGGGGAACCTCGGGCTGGATCGACGCCTCGTGGGCAGTAAACACGAGCCACGGTCCTTCATTCGCAGAAAAGGAACAAGAATGGGAGTCGGCATGAACACCCCCACCCAGGGTTCACCTTCGGCCGAGGAGATCGACTTCTACGCAGCAAGCAAAGAACAAATCGCCGCAACCGGCAGCCCATTTGTTTTCGAAACACTCCCTTGGGACATCGGTGCAGCGCAGCCACATGTCATTGCGCTTGAAGAAGCGGGCGCATTCCATGGCCGTGTGCTCGACACTGGCTGTGGTCTTGGCGACAACGCCATCTACCTCGCCCTCAGGGGACACCACGTTATGGGCGTCGACTGCTCTCCCGCTGCCATCTCCCAGGCCGGGGACCGTGCCTCAGCCCGTGGCGCCAACCTCGTCGAGTTCCGAGTCGCAGACGCCACCCGGCTCGACGATGTCGGAACCGGCTACGACTCCATCCTCAGCAGTGCCCTGTATCACTCTCTGCCTGATCACGGCCGCCTCCCGTACGCCGCAGCCATCCACCGCGTCAGCGCCCCTGGGGCACATCTGCATCTTTTGACCTTCGCAGATGATCTCCCCGAAAGCTACCCCCTGAACTCCGGCATCACACAAGACAAATTGCGTACCACATTCGACGCCCATTGGAATATCGACCACATTACACAAATCCAATTCAGCACGACCTTCACCCCCGACTCCCTTGATGCAGTCAGCGGCAAACTTCTCTCCCAGCGTGGATCTGACCACAATCCAGCCGGAAACGTCCGCTGGCAACGCGACAGCCAAGGCCACCTACAACTTGAAATGTGGTACCTCCACGCCATCCGAATCTGAAGGTTCATTCACACGGCCCGAACATTTGCCGGGCCCATTGGGGCGCCCTTGTGGTGATCAACTGCTCAGCGCAGTCGGGAGGGAATTTGAATGAAGGTAACGACTCTGGCGGAGCGGCCTTGGCTTGCCGAGGTTCCTCTGGTACAGCCCTTCAAGTGGCCGGAGTTCATGCTTCAGGGGAACGACAAACCCTCTGCTATTGCTGATGGACTCCATTTGCCTTTCAGTATCGTGGCCACTGAACCCGAGGGCGTCGTCGCACGAGGCTCAGCGGTTCCGTTCTCCGCGTCCGGGCCCGATCGGCGGGAACTTCCCGATCGAGGCTGGTATCAGGTGCTCCAGTGGGCCGCCGAAGACGCTCGGGAGGGTACTGCTGTGGACACCATCGCCTTCATCAGCGTGACAGTGTCTGCCGAGCGGCGGGGGGTGGGTCTTGCGGGCCGGATGCTGGGGACGCTGAAAGACCTGGCCCGCTCACAGGGCCTGAAGACCGCCGTGGTGCCTGTGCGTCCTGAGGACAAGGCTCAGGAGCCGAGCGTGCCGATGAGCGAGTACGCCGCTCGTGTCCGGGACGACGGCCTGCCCAGTGACCCCTGGCTACGCACGCACGTGCGCGCGGGCGGAAAGATCACCGGAGTCGCCCCGGCAGCGATGACCATCTCGGGGTCGCTGGCGCAGTGGCGCCGCTGGACGGGAATGCCCTTCACAACTGAGGGACCGGTGGAGGTTCCCCGGGCTTTGGCTCCGGTGTACTGCTCGTTGTCTCAGCAGCACGCGGTGTACGTCGAACCCAACGTGTGGGTGCGCTACGACCTGTCCTGACGCTCGCCCCCGGAAGCGGTGCTCGGCGCGGCGCCGTACGGCACAGCGAGCGCGCGACAGAGGGCGCCATCGGCCACTTGGTTGCCTCGGCGTGGGTGGTGGCCCACCACGGTTGACCACTCTGCCGGTACGGCAAGTGTCGAGAGGGACCCGATGCCTACGCTGCTCTACTACCCTCTGGTCAGACCGCCCCAGGAGGTCCTCCACCAGGCGCTGTTGTACTGGGACGCCATTGCGTCCGTGGTGCCGGGGGATCCAGGCATTTACGAGGCGGCGGTCTCGGCGGATTTGAAGGACCTCGAAGAGCGAGGGCTCTACCACCCCGTCGTCCTCGGTACCGAGTACCGCCGACCACTCGACGACGACGCGGAGCAGTTTCCCGTCTTGCTCCAGGAACTTGGTGAACTCGCCGACAGGCCACCCAGTCCTCAGGCTTCCGTCATGGACGCGTTCGTCTTCCGCTCGAAGGTCGGCCACTTCTTGCAGGGCGAAATCGTCCGCCTCGGCCTGGGGCGAAGGCTGGGGGGCTCGGGGATGTGGGACGGCGCAGGTCTGGCCGCGTCCACGGAGGTGCAACTCCTGTTGCTGGCCGCACTGGCACAGGAAGTGGCCTCGAAGAGCGCTGATCGGGCCTACACGCCGTACACCGATCAGCGATCCGCCCACGAGACGTCGCTGCGGCCACTGGCACCTGCCACCGGTGTGGCAGCCTGGCGAGTTGAGCTCGGCCGTCTCATGCCCATGCCGGCACCGGCCACTCCGACATCAGAGGTCCTGGCCTTCCGTGACTGGTACGCCGCCGAACGGGAACGCTTGATGGGCGCTACCCAGACCATGCTCTGCGAATTACGCCGCGAATGGGAACACCCGGCCGACGTGCTGGAACGCATGCGGGCGGGGCTGAAGCAGGCGCGCGAGGACTACCAGGCGGCTGCCCGGGCCAGCCGTATGGCCTGGGTGCACAGGTCCGTCTCAGTCACGGTGGGAGTGGCTACCGCTGCTGCAGGTGCCTTGGTCGTCGCGGATCTCGCCTGGGTTGCCGGTATAGCGGGCAGTATCGGATTCAACCTCGCTACCCGTGAAGTTCGCCCGCTGTTCCGCGCGAGGAATGAGCACCCCTTCAGTTATCTGCACCAGGTTGATCGCGAGTTGGGTTGACGTGCTCCCTGGCCTGAAGTCCAGGGATTCCGGCCTGGGTCGCCTGACCCTTCCGGGGGCTTCCTGCTTCACTGCGCTGTGCGGGCACGTGTGCCCGTCTTACCGGCACTCCACAGGCGTTTAGCGTCTCCACCCGTCCGGTGGCAACGATACGGCGT
>NZ_JBQQBT010000037.1:0-43054 GCF_052245835.1 Streptomyces sp. 8N114
ACCGGCACCTTCAGGGAACGCGGATCCGGACCCACACCCAGAATGGAACCTCAGCGGCGCGGGGTCGCCAAAAGCGCCCCCGCGCCGTCGTATCTGACACACCCCAAGGAGTCCCGGTGCAAGATCTGCCGGATCAGCTGGCGAACGGACTCGCACTCGGCGCGTTGTACGGCCTCATCGCGATCGGGTACACCATGGTCTACGGCATCGTCCAGCTCATCAACTTCGCCCACGGCGAGATATTCATGATCGGCGGCTTCGGCGCGCTGACCGCCTACCTGTGGCTGCCCGACGGCACCGGCCTGGCCGTCGCCCTCCCCCTGATGATCCTGCTCGGCGTCGTATCCGCCGTACTCGTCGCCATCGGCGCCGAACGCTTCGCCTACCGGCCGCTGCGCGGCGGGCCCAGGCTCTCCCCCCTGATCACCGCGATCGGACTGTCCCTCGCCCTCCAGCAGGCCATCTGGGCCTTCTACCCCGACGCGAAGAAGGCCCGGCCCTTCCCGCAGATCGGCGGCAGCGACTTCGACCTCGGCTTCGTCACCCTCTCCCGCGAGGACCTGTTCATCTTCGTCTCGGCGCCGGTGTGCATGCTCGCCCTCGGCCTGTTCGTCGCCAAGACCCGCACAGGGCGCGCCATGCAGGCCACCTCGCAGGACCCCGACACCGCCAAACTCATGGGCGTCAACACCGACCGCATCATCGTGATGGCCTTCGCCATCGGTGCCGCCTTCGCCGCCATCGCCGCCATCGCCCAGGGCTTCAAGACCGGCGAGGTCAACTTCCGGATGGGATTCATCGCCGGGCTCAAAGCATTCACCGCCGCCGTGCTCGGCGGCATCGGCAACATCTACGGCGCCATGGTCGGCGGCCTCGTCCTCGGCGTCGCCGAAGCCATGGCCACCGCCTACATCGGCGACATCCCAGGGCTCGAACAGTTCGGCGGCGGCTCCTGGAAGGACGTATGGGCGTTCATCCTGCTCATCCTCGTCCTCCTCGTACGGCCCCAAGGAATCCTCGGCGAACGCCTCGCGGATCGGGCGTGATACCCATGACGACACAGCACACCACCGCCACCAAGGACAGCGACGAAGCGGCCACCACCGGACCGCACACCCCCGCAGGACCCCCGCCGCTCCCACTCGGCGCCGACCCGTCGGCCAGCCGCAAACTGGGGCGGATCCTCATCGGCGCAGGGGCCGTCGTCGCCTTCGTGAGCACCATGCTCCCCTGGACCTGGACCTCCGAGTTCCCCGGCGACCTGACCATCGCCATGTACCCGGCCGGACTCCAGCTCCTCACCCTCACCGCCGCCGTCCTCACCGCGGCCATGCTGCTCGCCACCGCAGGCGTCCCCGGACTGCGCTGGCTCACCCCCGGCGGCAAACACAGCGCACTGCTGCTGCTGACCCTCGGCAACCTCGGCGTCACCTGGTACACGGCCGCGGCCATCGCCGTCGAACTCGGCGGCCTCGTCAACTTCGAACCCGGCATGTGGGTCGGCATCGCAGGCACCCTGCTGGCCGTCGTCGGCGCCCTCGCCCTGCCCACCGACCTCCCTCCCGACCCCGGAACCGGCGAACAGCCGCCCGGAGCCTGGAAACGGCTCATCCACGCACTCAAGGCACCCGCACCCGAAAAGGCAGCACCCATCCCCGGCTGGGCCGAGATCCTGGTGATCTGCGCCGCCTGCGCCATCGGGCTGTACGTCTTCGCCTACGGCATCGAGGCCGAGGACGGACCACCCTTCATCGGATTCCTCGTACTGGCCGCATTCGCCTTCCCCGCACTCGGCAGGGCCGGACTCCCACGGCGGCTGTCCGTACTGGCCGGGAAAAACCGCACCACCACCCTGGCCGCCGCCTTCGTCGCCGCGCTGCTCTTCCCGATCACCCAGAGCAACGAGGCGTACACCAACATCGCAGTCAGCGTGCTGATCTTCGCGACCGTCGCGCTCGGCCTCAACATGGTCGTCGGCCTCGCCGGCATCCTCGACCTGGGATACGTCGCCTTCCTCGGCGTCGGCGCCTACACCGCAGCGCTCGTCTCCGGAGCCGAGACCTCCTCGATCGGCATCCACGTGCCGTTCTGGGCCGCCGTGCTCATCGGCGCCGCCGTCGCCCTCGTCTTCGGCCTGGTCATCGGCTTCCCCTCACTACGGCTGCACGGCGACTACCTCGCCATCGTCACCCTCGGCTTCGGAGAGATCTTCCGGATCTCCGTACAGAACCTCGACGGCGACTCCGGCCCCAACGTCACCAACGGGCCCAACGGCATCCCCAACATCCCCGACCTGGAAATCTTCGGCTTCAACCTCGGCGAACCCCACACCATCCTCGGCTTCGAACTCGGCCGGTTCGCCAACTACTACCTGCTGATGCTCGTATTCACCGCCATCGTCGTCACCGTCTTCCAGCGCTCCGACAACTCCCGAATCGGCCGCGCCTGGATCGCCATCCGCGAGGACGAGGTCGCAGCCCGCGCCATGGGCGTCAACGCCTTCAGGCTCAAGCTGATGGCCTTCGCCCTCGGCGCCACCCTCGCCGGCATGGCGGGCACCGTCCTCGCCCACGTCGAATTCTCCGTCACCCCCGAGTCGTACAAGTTCGTACACACCGCACCACCCAACTCCGCCTTCCTCCTGATCGCCGTCATCCTCGGCGGCATGGGCACCGTCAGCGGCCCCCTCATCGGCGCCGCACTGCTCTACCTCATCCCGGCCAAACTCCAGTTCATGGCCGACTACCAGCTGCTGCTCTTCGGCATCGCCCTCATCCTGCTCATGCGCTTCAGGCCCGAGGGCCTCATCGCCGACCGCCGCAAGCAGCTCGAGTTCCACGAGACGGGGCAACTCGACGTCCCCACGGCAGCGACCCCCGGCCTCAGCAAGACGGAGGCGTGAGACGAGATGACGACCACCACCACACCCGCCGACACGCCCACCCCCGGCCCCGGCCCGGCCCCGGGCGACGTCGTACTCGACGCCTCCGGCGTCACCATGCGCTTCGGCGGCCTCACCGCCGTACGGAACGTGAACCTCGATGTGCACGCCGGAGAGATCGTCGGCCTCATCGGACCCAACGGCGCCGGCAAAACCACCTTCTTCAACTGCCTCACCGGCCTCTACATCCCCACCGAAGGAACAGTGCGCTACAAAGGCACCGTCCTACCCCACCGCTCCCACCTGGTCACCCAGGCAGGCATCGCCCGCACCTTCCAGAACATCCGGCTCTTCGCCAACATGACCGTCCTGGAAAACGTCCTCGTCGGCCGCCACACCCGCACCCACGAAGGCCTCTTCTCCGCCCTCATCCGCGGCCCCCGCTTCCGCAGAGCCGAAGAAGAATCCGAAGAACGCGCCATGGAACTGCTGCGCTTCACCGGCCTCGAAGACAAACGCGAACACCTCGCCCGCAACCTCCCCTACGGCGAACAACGCAAGCTGGAGATCGCCCGCGCCCTCGCCAGCGAACCCGGACTGCTGCTCCTGGACGAACCCACCGCGGGCATGACCGCCGGCGAAACCACCGCCACCCGCGAACTCGTCCTCGCCATCCGCGACCAAGGCACCGCCGTCCTCGTCATCGAGCACGACATGCGGTTCATCTTCAACCTCTGCGACCGGGTCGCCGTCCTCGTCCAAGGCGAGAAACTCGTCGAAGGCACCCCCGAAACCGTGCAACGCGACGAACGCGTCATCGCCGCCTACCTCGGCACCCCCTTCGAAGGCGAACCCGGCGAAGCCGAAGCAGCCGAGATACAAGCAGCGGAAGAGGCCGGCACCGCCACTCCGCGGGACAAGAAAGCCACTGCCCCGCCGGACGAAGCAGCGGCTGCCCCGCGGGACGGGAAGCAGGAAGGGAAGACGGACTGATGGCCCTGCTCGAAGTCGAGGACCTGCGCGTCGCCTACGGCAAGATCGAAGCCGTCAAAGGCATCTCGTTCACCGTCGACGCCGGCGAAGTCGTCACCCTCATCGGCACCAACGGCGCAGGGAAGACCACCACCCTGCGCACCCTCTCCGGACTGCTCAAACCCGCCACCGGAAAGATCACCTTCGAAGGACAGATACTCAACGGAGTCGGCGCCCACAAGATCGTCTCCATGGGCCTCGCCCACTCCCCCGAAGGCCGCCGCATCTTCCCCCGGCTCAGCATCGAGGAGAACCTCCAGCTCGGCGCCTTCCTCCGCAAGGACACCGAAGGCATCGCCAAAGACATCGACAACGCCTACGAGCGCTTCCCCATCCTCGGAGAACGCCGCCGCCAGGCCGCCGGCACCCTCTCCGGCGGGGAACAGCAGATGCTCGCCATGGCCCGCGCACTGATGTCCCGCCCCAAACTGCTCATGCTCGACGAACCCTCCATGGGACTCTCACCGATCATGATGCAGAAGATCATGTCCACCATCAGCGAGCTGAAGGACCAAGGAACGACGATCCTGCTCGTCGAACAGAACGCCCAGGCAGCGCTCTCCCTCGCCGACCACGGCCATGTGATGGAAACCGGCAGCATCACCCTGTCGGGCACCGGCGAAGAGCTCATGCACGACGAGTCGGTACGCAAGGCGTACCTCGGCGAGGACTGAGCACAAAGGGGGCGCCCCATCGTGGGCGCCCCCTCACCTCCCGTCGGCTACTGCTGCTTCCTACGCTCCTCGGCGTCGGCGATGACCGCCTCCGCCACCTGCTGCATCGACAGCCGACGGTCCATCGACGTCTTCTGGATCCACCGGAACGCAGCCGGCTCCGTCAGCCCGTACTGCGTCTGCAGCACACTCTTCGCCCGGTCCACCAGCTTCCGCGTCTCCAGCCGCTGGGAGAGATCGGCGACCTCCTTCTCCAGCGCCTTCAGCTCCGTGAACCGGGAGACCGCCATCTCGATGGCCGGCACCACATCGGTCTTGCTGAACGGCTTCACCAGATAGGCCATGGCCCCGGCGTCCCGGGCCCGCTCGACCAGCTCCCGCTGGGAGAACGCGGTAAGCATCAGCACCGGGGCGATGCTCTCCTCGGCGATCTTCTCCGCCGCGGAGATACCGTCCAGCACCGGCATCTTCACATCGAGAATGCACAGGTCAGGGCGGTGCTCGCGGGCCAGCTCCACCGCCCGCCGGCCGTCGCCGGCCTCACCGACGACGGTGTAGCCCTCCTCCTCCAGCATCTCCTTGAGATCCATCCGGATCAGCGCCTCGTCCTCCGCGATCACGACCCGGGTCGTCGCCGGAGGGACATGCGCACCCCCGCCCGTCGACGTCTCCGCCTCGACGGGCTCTGCACTCTGGGCACTCTCAGGCTCGGGGAAGTCCGCCGCGCTCACTTGGCTCCTCGTTTCCGCACAGGTGGGAGCTTCGAGCCTACCTAGGAGCGCGCCGGGCGCTGCACACGGTAGGCTTTGCGTTGCCAGCCCGGTTGGCGGAACAGGGATACGCGCGGTGCTCAAACCACCGTGCCCTTTGGGGCTTGTGGGTTCGAATCCCACACCGGGCACACATTGAAGCACCCCGTTCACTCCTACGAGTGAACGGGGTGCTGTTCTTTCCCCTGGTCGGAGCGGACGGCGTGATGCTCCCCACATGAAACAGCACGAGCCTTCGAAACGGGCACAGGCAATCGCTCTGCACGAGCGAGGAGCATCCAACCGCGAGGTGTCGCAACGCCTCCAGGTCCCATACGGCACGGTCGGCTACTGGTTACACAGGGAGCGGGTGCGCCGGGCGGGAGGCGCACTGCACCGCGGCCGGGACTGGCGGCGGCGGGAGTGCCCGCGCTGCGAGGGCCGCGCCTTCGACCGACAGGCGTACGCGTACCTGCTCGGTCTCTACCTCGGCGACGGCCACATCATCCAGTACTCCGAGCACCGGGTGCCCAGCCTCATGGTGACCTGCGCCGACGCCTGGCCCGGCCTGACGGACGAGTGTGAGACAGCGATGCGGCGGGTGTTACCGCACAACTCTGTCTCCAGGGCTGCAAAGAAGGGCTGCCACAACGTAAAGGTGTACTCCCAGCACCTTTGGTGCCTCTTCCCCCAGCACGGGCCGGGGAGGAAGCACGAGCGCCGAATCGCCTTGGCTTCCTGGCAGCAAAAAATCGTCGACGCGTACCCCTGGGAGCTCATCCGTGGGCTGGTGCATTCCGACGGCTGCCGGATCACCAACTGGACCACGCGCATGGTCGGCGGGCAGCGGAAGCGGTACGAGTATCCGCGCTACCTCTTCACCAACAAGTCCGACGATATCCGCGAGCTCTACTGCCGCACCCTCGACCAGGTCGGCGTCGAGTGGAAGGTCACCAAGCGCGGCACGGTGCCGTACAACATCTCCGTCGCCCGGCGTGCTTCCGTGGCGCTGATGGATGTGCATGTCGGGGCGAAGTGGTGAGGTGGGGAGACAGCGCCGCAGGGCGCAACGCCAGCCACATGGCCGGGAGTTGCTCCGGGATGGCAAGCCGTGGGCGGATACCGGTGCGTGGGGTGCGCGGGTGCGGCACTATGGCGCGCATGGTCGTGTTGACGCGTGCGGAAGCGCAGGGGCGGGCTCGGGTTGTGGCGGTGCGGCAGTATGCCGTGGATCTTGATCTGACGCGGGGGGAGGATGTGTTCGGGTCCACGACCGTGGTGCGGTTCGCCGCGCTGGAGGCGGGTGTGGACACCTTCGTGGAGGTGCGGCCGAGCCGGCTGGTGCGGGTCGAGCTGGACGGGGTGGGGATCGATCCGGGGGAGCTGTGCGAGGGACGGCTGCCGCTGCGGGGGCTGGCGGCCGGGGAGCACGAGCTGCGGGTCGAGGCGCTGATGCCGTACTCGCGGCTGGGTGAGGGCATGCACCGTTTCACGGACCCGGAGGACGGCTGTGCGTATGTGTACACGCAGTGCTGTGTGGCTGATGCGCCGTTGGTGTTCGCGTGTTTCGACCAGCCGGATCTGAAGGCGGAGTTCCGGGTGTCGGTGACGGCGCCGGAGGAGTGGACGGTGCTGGGCAACGGGGTTGCCGCGCGCAGTGGGGCGGGTGGGCGGTGGGAGTGTGCGCCGACGCCGCCGATCAGTACGTATTTGATGGCGGTGGCTGCGGGCCCGTTCCATTCGGTGCGTACGGAGCACGCGGGGTTGCCGTTCGGGCTGCATGTGCGCAGGTCGCTGGGGGCGTATCTGGAGGCGGACGCGGCGGAGCTGCTGGAGGTGACGCGGCGCTGTTTCGACCGTTTTCACGAGATCTTCGACGAGCCGTATCCGTTCGACTCCTACGACCAGGCGTTCGTGCCGGAGTTCAATTCGGGGGCGATGGAGAACCCGGGTCTGGTGACGTTCCGGGACGAGTTCGTGTTCCGTTCCGCGGTCACCGACACGGAGCGGCAGACGCGGGCGATGGTGATCGCGCATGAGATGGCGCATATGTGGTTCGGCGATCTGGTGACGCTGTGCTGGTGGGACGATATCTGGTTGAACGAGTCGTTCGCGGAGTACATGGGGTATCAGGTGCTGAGTGAGGCGACGCACTTCACGGACACCTGGACGGATTTCGCGGTGGAGCGGAAGTGCTGGGGGTACGACGCGGACGAGCGGCCCTCGACGCATCCGGTGGCGCCGGATGCGGACGCGGTGCCTGACGTGGCGGCGGCGCGGGGCAATTTTGACGGGATCTCGTATGCGAAGGGTGCTTCGGCGCTGCGGCAGTTGGTGGTGTGGCTAGGTGAGAAGAGCTTCCTGGCGGGTATCAACGGGCATTTCGCGCGGCATCGGTTCGGTAATGCGACGCTTGCGGATTTCCTCGACTCGTTGGCCCGGGCTTCGGACCGGGATGTGCGCGGCTGGGCGGAGAGTTGGCTGCGGACGACGGGTGTGGACACGCTGGTGCCGCGGGTGGGCGAGTCGGAGGCCCGGCAGTGGTACGTGGATGTGGAGCATCGCGGCGACCGGCCGCACCGGCTGGCGGTGGGGCTGTACGACCGGGCTCCGGCGGACGAGTCGCGGCTGGTGCTGCGGGAGCGGCTGGAGCGGGATGTGCCGCCGGGCGGCGGCCGGCTGACGGTGACGTTGGACGGGCCGCGTCCTGATCTGGTTCTGGTCAACGACCTGGACTGGACGTATGCGAAGGTGCGGCTGGATCCGGTGTCGTGGGGCACGGTGCGTTCGTCGCTGTCGGGGCTGCCGGGGCAGTTGTCGCGTGCGGTGGTGTGGAATGCGGCGCGGGACATGGTGCGGGAGGCGGAGCTGGGGCCGTTGGAGTTCGTGCGTGCGGTGCGGGCTCATCTGCCGTACGAGACGGACAACGCAGTGGTGCAGGGGGTGCTGGCGTTCGCGCGGGGTCATGCGGCCGACCGTTATCTGGTGGGTGCGGAGCGTACTGAGGCGTTGGGGTTGCTGGGCGAGGTGTGCCGTGAGCTGCTGGAGAGCGGTGACGGGAGTGGTGCGGCTGCTGGTGGGTCGGGGGTGCGGCTGACGGCGGCGCGGTATTTCATCGACTGTGCGACGGGCCCGGAGGATCTGCTGGCGTGGCGGGCGGCCGGCCAGGTGCCGGGTGGTGGTCCGGCGCTGGATGTGGAGTTGCGGTGGCGGCTGCTGCTGCGGCTGTCGGTGCTGGGTGCGGTGGGCGCGGCGGATATCGACGAGGCCCGTGCGGGTGATCCGAGTGCGCGGGGTGAGGAGGCGGCGGCGCGGTGCCGGGCGGCTCTGCCGAGTGCGGTGGCCAAGGAGGCGGCGTGGGAGGCCATGTTCGGTCCTGCGGACGCGTTGTCGAACTACTTGTTCACGGCTACTGCTCAGGGCTTCTGGCAGCCGGAGCAGTGGGAGTTGCTGCGTGGCTATGTGGGGCGGTATTTCGCCGATGTGGTGCCGTTGGCGGCTCGGCGCGGTCCGGCGTTGGCGGAGGCGGCCGGGCGGTACGCCTTCCCCGAGGCGTTCGTCGATGAGGAGACGCTGACCTGCGGCGAGGAGTGCCTGACCTCGGGCGCTCCGGTGCCGGAGCTTCGGCGGCGTCTGGAGGACCAGTTGGACGATCTGCGGCGGGCGTTGGGAGTGCGGGCAGCGGTGGGGTGAGGGTGTTGGGCCTCTTACCAGATCCGGCGCGCCGGTCCGGGCCGATCTACCTCCTTCGGGCGAAGTAGCGCGGAGATCGTCGGGCGGCACAGTGCACGGCACCTAAGTTAGGTCGCCCTAACCAATCGTGGTCGCGGTCGCGTTCGCGTTCGGCCGCCGTGTACGAGAGAGCCGCCATGTCTGCGCCTGCGTCTGCATTCACCATCCCGGACGGGAGAACGGTCCCGGGTCCGGAATCCGTACCGGGGGTCGGCCTGCTCGCGGGCGGGCCGGCCGGTCCGGCCGCGTTGCGTCCGCTGCTCGGCACGGTGTTGGGGGCGCTGTCGCGGGGCGCGGTGGAGCGAGGGGGGCCGCTGCCCGAGGGCGGCCCCGAGGCGGTCGCCGCGCGGGTGCGGGCTGCTGTGGGCGCGGCGCTGCCGGAGCATGGCGTGGGTGCCGCCGAGGCGTTGGATGTGCTGGTCGGCGAGGTGGCGCGGGGGGCGGCCGATCCGGCGGAGCCGCTGTGTGCGGCGCATCTGCACTGTCCCCCGCTGGCGGTGGCGGCTGCCGCCGATGTGGCGGCCAGTGCGCTGAACCCGTCGCTGGACTCGTGGGACCAGGCGCCTGCCGCCTCGGAGCTGGAGGCGCTGGTGTGCCGCGCGCTGGCGCGGCTGGTGTTCCCCGAGGCCGGTGCTGCGGCGGTGCCGGAGGCGCTGGTGACGACCGGCGGCACGGAGGCGAACCAGCTCGGGCTGCTGCTGGCCCGCGAGCGGTCTCGTACGGACGGTGGTGGCGGCCCGGCGCGGTTGGTGTGCGGCGCGAACGCGCACCACAGTGTGCACCGTTCGGCGTGGTTGCTGGGGATGGAGCCGCCGCTGGTGGTGCCGACACCGCGCGGGGTGCTGGATCCCTCGGCGCTGGAGACGGCGCTGGGCGACCTGGCGCGGGGCGGTTCGGCAACGGCCGCACCGCCGCTGGTGGTGGCGACGGCGGGAACGACGGATACGGGTGCCATCGACCCGTTGCCGCGGATCGCCGAGGTGGCGCACCGTCACGGGGCCCGGCTGCATGTGGATGCGGCGTACGGCGGCCCGCTGCTGTTCAGTGCGGGGCTGGGGGGACGGCTCGCGGGGCTGGAGCTGGCGGACAGTGTGACGTTCGATCTGCACAAGCTGGGCTGGCAGCCGGTGGCCGCCGGTTTTCTGGCCGTACCGGACAGGACCGTGCTGCGGGTTCTGGACCACCGCGCGGACTATCTCAACGCCGACGACGACACCGAGGCGGGCCTGCCCGATCTGCTGGGCCGGTCGCTGCGCACGACGCGGCGGCCGGACGTGCTGAAGGTGGCGGTGACGCTGCGGGCGCTGGGTCGGGCGGGGATGGCCCGGCTGGTGGAGAGCACCTGTGCGGCGGCGGTGGAGCTGGCGGAGCGGGTGGTGCGGGACGAGCGGTTCGAGCTGTATGCGCGCCCGGCGATCTCCACGGTGGTGTTCCGCCCGGTGGGCGGGGACGACGCGCTGGTGGCACGGGTGCGGCGGCGGCTGCTGGAGCGCGGGCAGGTGGTGCTGGGCCGGGCCGCGCTGGACGGCCGGCTGTGGTGGAAGGTGACGCTGCTGAACCCGGCGGTGGGGGGCAGCGATCTGGCCGCGCTGCTCAAGCTCGTTGCGGAGGCAGGGGCTGAGGCAGCGGCGGAGGAGCCGGCGGGATCGGCATGCGAGGGAGCGGACGCGTGAGGGATGTCGAGCAGGGGCCGGCGGCGGCCGAGGATGCGGGGGAGCCGCTGGATCTGGCGGGAGTCGGTGTCGGTCCGTTCAACCTCTCGCTGGCGGCGTTGGGCGACGGGCTGCCGGGGCTGCGGTGCGCCTTCTACGAGCAGCGGGCCGCGTTCCGCTGGCATCCGGGGCTGCTGATCGAGGGGGCGACGCTTCAGGTGCCGTTCCTGGCGGATCTGGTGACGCTGGCGGATCCGGCGAGCCCTTGGTCGTTCCTGCGGTTCCTGCGGGAGCGGCAGCGGCTGTTCCCGTTCTACTTCGCGGAGCGGTTCCACATCGAGCGGGCCGAGTACGACGCGTACTGCCGGTGGGTGAGCGAGGGCGTGCCCGGGCTGCACTTCGGGCACCAGGTGGACGCGGTGCGCTGGAATGCCGAACTGGGCGTGTTCCAGGTGGACTTCACGCAGCTGGATGCGTACGGCGAGGCGGAGGCGCTGGGCAGGTCGTACGCGCGGAACGTGGTGCTGGGGATCGGTACGGCCCCGCATGTGCCGCGGGTGCTGCGACCGCTGGCGGAGGCGCCGTCGGTGCCGGTGTACCACTCCTCGGCGTATCTGGAGCACCGGGAGGAGTTGTTGGGGGCCGGGCATGTGACGGTGGTCGGGTCGGGCCAGTCGGGCGCCGAGGTGTTCCTGGATCTGCTGCGCCGGCGCCCGTTGGGGCGGGAGCGGCTGCACTGGTTGACGCGCAGCGCGGCGTTCGCGCCGATGGAGTACAGCAAGCTGGGTCTGGAGCACTTCACCCCGGACTACACCCGTTACTTCCACGGCCTGCCCGAGCGGGTGCGCGACGGGCTGTTGCCCCGGCAGTGGCAGCTGCACAAGGCGGTGGACGCCGAGACGCTGGCGGCGGTGCACGACGAGTTGTACCGCAGGACGCTGCTGCTGGACAGCGGCGGGGCCGCCGGCGGGGACACCGGTCAAGGCGGTGACGGCGGCGGCTGGCCGGACGCGGTGCTCACGCCGGGGGTGCGGGTGCGGACGGCCGGGCGGGGCGGCGGCTCGCGGCTGGAGCTGCATCTGGAACACGCGGAGCAGCAGGAGCGGAGCGTACTGACGACGGACGCGGTGGTGCTGGCCACGGGGTACACCGAACGCCCGGCGGACGGGATGCTGGCGGCGCTGGATCCTTATCTGCGGCGGGACGGCTCGGATCGTCCGCTGGTGGACCAGGAGTACCGGCTGGTGCTGGACCCCGTGGTCACCGGTTCGGTCTTCGTGCAGAACGCGGAGCGGCACACGCACGGGGTGGGGGCGCCGGATCTGGGGCTGGCCGCGCACCGTAGTGCGGTGATCCTCAACGCGGTGACGGGCCGGGAGAGTTACCCGCTGCCGCAGCGTACGGCCTTCACCCGGTTCGGGCTCGGGGCCGACCGGTCGGGCGCCGGTGCTGCGGGGAGGTCTGCCACAGTTGGCGTATGACACAGATACCAGGAACTCCACCACCTCCTCCCCCGCCGCTGCACGGTGGCGACTCGGACCCCGGCCTGGATGCCGGTCCGGGCGGCGGTTTCGGCGCCGTGCCCTACGGCACGCCTGATGCGCCGCGGGTGGCGGTGCGCGGGGAGGCGAGTCTGGAGTTCGACCCGGAGTATGCGCGGATCGGTATCTCGGTGTCCGCACGTGGTACCGACCGGCGTGCGGCGCTGGAGGATCTGACGCAGCGCAACGCGCGTGCGCTGGAGTTGGTCAAGAGCTACGGCGATGCGGTGGAGAAGCTGTCGACGGGGACGTTCAGTGTGCAGCCCCAGATGCGGGACGGTAAGCGGGAGCGGGTGCACGCCTATGACGGGCGGGTGCGGCTGAATGCCACCGTCACGGATTTCACGGTGCTGGGGGAGCTGACGACGCGGCTGGCCGATCTGGAGCTGACGCAGGTCCAGGGCCCGTGGTGGGGGCTGTGGCGGAACTCGCCGGCGCACGGGGCGGCACGGCAGCAGGCGGTACGGGAGGCGGTGACGCGGGCCCGGGAGTACGCGGAGGCGCTCGGGGCCCGGCTGGTGGCGCTGGTCGAGCTGGCGGATCTGGGTGCGGAGAACAGCGCTCCGCCGCCTTATCCGGCGGCTCCCGGAGGGGTGGCCGGGTACGGCAGGGCGGCCGGGCCGCCGCCGGCGCTGGATCTGGAGCCGCAGCGGCAGACGGTGTCGGCGCAGGTCAACGCGCGCTTCGTGATGAGTCCGCCGCAGCTGGACTGATCCGCGAGCAGGGCGCGAGGGGCGCTCGGCTGTTCCGTCTCGGCTGTCGAGACGGAACAGCCCGGTGGGCGCTCATCAGAGCAATTGGGCGCCCACTTTAATAGTTGTCCTCGGGATTGAATGGCTTTTCGGTAAAAGGCGGTTGGACAATTGTCCGGTGGCCGTTCTTTACGCGCCGGTAAGTCTTAGGCTCGGGCTATGCGCCGAGCAAAAATCGTCAGCACCCTGGGCCCGTCCACCGACTCGTACGAGCAGATCAAGACGCTCGTAGAGGCGGGAATGGATGTTGCCCGGTTCAACATGAGCCACGGAACGCACGCCGAGCACGAGGAGCGCTACCACCGGGTGCGCGCCGCCTCGGAGGAGACGCAGCGGAACGTGGGGGTGCTCGCGGACCTTCAAGGCCCGAAGATCCGGCTGGGCCGCTTCCAGGAAGGGCCTGTACTCCTTGAACGGGGCGACGAGTTCGCGATCACCGTCGAGGACATGGAGGGTGACCGCTCGATGTGCGGCACCACCTACCCGGGCCTGGCCGCCGATGTCACGGCCGGTGAGCGGATCCTGGTGGATGACGGCCGGGTGACGCTGGAGGTCACCCGCGTCGAGGGCTCCGTGGTGCACACGATGGTCATCGAGGGCGGCATGGTCTCCGACCACAAGGGGCTCAACCTGCCGGGGGTCGCGGTCTCCGTGCCCGCGCTCTCGGACAAGGACATCGAGGACCTGCGCTGGGCGCTGCGCATGGGCGCCGACCTGATCGCTCTCTCCTTCGTACGCAGCGGGCACGACATCAAGGAGGTCCACCGCGTGATGGCGGAGGAGGGCCGGCGGCTGCCCGTCCTCGCCAAGCTGGAGAAGCCCCAGGCGGTGGCGAACCTGGAGTCCATCGTGGACGCGTTCGACGGCATCATGGTCGCCCGCGGTGATCTGGGTGTGGAGATGCCGCTGGAGCAGGTGCCGCTGGTGCAGAAGCGGGCCATCAAGCTGTGCCGCCGGAACGCCAAGCCGGTGATCGTGGCGACGCAGATGCTGGACTCGATGATCGACGCCTCCCGCCCCACGCGCGCGGAGGCCAGCGACGTGGCCAACGCGGTGATGGACGGTACCGACGCGGTGATGCTCTCCGGCGAGACCAGCGTCGGGAAGTACCCGATCGAGACGGTGCGGACGATGAGCCGGATCGTCGAGGCGGCCGAGGAGGACATGCTCGCCAAGGGGCTGCCGCCGCTGACGCAGAGCAGCAAGCCGCGTACCCAGGGCGGTGCGGTGGCCCGTGCCGCCGCCGAGATGGGCGACTTCCTCGGCGCCAAGTATTTGGTGGCCTTCACCCAGTCCGGGGACACCGTCCGCAGGCTGTCCCGCTACCGCTCCCCCATCCCCGTGCTGGCCTTCACCCCGGACCCGGCGACCCGCTCGCAGCTCAACCTCACCTGGGGCGTGGAGGCCTTCCTCGGGCCGATGGTGCAGACCACGGACGAGATGGTGGACCAGGTCGACGAGATGCTGCTGAAGCTGGGCCGCTGCGACCGCGGCGACCTGGTCATCATCACCGCGGGCTCGCCGCCCGGCGTCCCCGGCTCGACCAACCTGGTGCGGGTGCACCGGCTGGGCGAGGAGGACTCCTGAGCGGCGGCGAGATCTCCTGACGGACAGGACTCACGGACGGGACTGACGGACGGGACTGACGGACCGGTGTGACCCGGGCTGCCTGGTGGCGGCCCGGGTCAGCTGTTGTGCTGCCGGCCGCCCCCGGCGATCTGCTCGTGGTGGCGGATCACCTCGGCAATAATGAAGTTCAGCAGCTTCTCGGCGAAGGCCGGGTCCAGCTTGGCGTCCTTGGCCAGCTCGCGCAGGCGGGCGATCTGCCGGGCCTCGCGGGCCGGGTCGGCCGGGGGCAGGTGGTGGTCGGCCTTGAGGCGGCCTACGCGCTGGGTGCACTTGAAGCGCTCGGCGAGCATGTGCACCACGGCGGCATCGATGTTGTCGATGCTGTCGCGCAGCGCGGACAGCTCCGCGCGTACGGACTCGTCGGGCTGCTGGATGTTGCTGCTGGTCATCGCCCGACCCTATCCGCTGAGCCGGCTGCTCGGGATGGTCGGCGGGTGGTCCGGGTCGGGGACGCGGCTGGCGTAGCCGCCGGGGACCTTGCGGGACTGGGCCGCGCGGAAGTGGACGGGCGGGGTGCCCACACGGCGGGTGAAGAGGCGGGAGAAGTAGGCCGGATCGTCGTAGCCGACGCGGCGGGCGACCGTGGAGACGGGCAGATCGGTGCCGGCCAGCAGCTCCTTGGCGCGGCCGAGGCGGATGCCCAGCAGATAGTCCTTCGGGCTGCAGCCGGCGCTGCGGCGTACCGCGGCGCGCAGTTCGGCGGGGGTCATACCGTGCCGCGCCGCGTGGTCGGCGACGGAGAGCGGGAGGAAGGCGTCGCGGGCCAGGGCCTGGAGGACGGGTGCGCCGCCCGCCGTGGTGTCGGCGCGGGCCCGGCGCAGGGCGACGAGGAGCTCGTGGACGGCGGCAGCGGCCTCCACCTCCAGCAGCGGGTTCCCGGGGCGCGCCGAGCGGGCGATCCGGGCGATCGCGGCACGCGCCGGGCCCGCGTCGCTGAGGGGGACGAGGGGACGCTCCGGTTCGATGCAGCCCAGTTCGGTGTAGGCGGTCACAGCGGAGCCGGTGAAGTCGACGAAGCTCTCGTCCCAGCCCACACCGGGGTCGGCGCCGAAGTGGTGCCGTACGCCCGGGGTGAGCCACAGCAGCGCGGGGGCCACCACCTCCCGGCGGCGGCCTTCCGGGTCGCCGGGGTCCGTGTACCAGCCGCGGCCCCCGCTGATGACGATGGCGACGTGGTGATCGAGGGTGCGCGGGCCGACCGGGGGCAGCGCACCGTGCTGCATACCGACGCCGAGGCAGACCAGGCCGAGCCGGTGGTGTACGGGGCCCGGGGTGAAGTACCGCATCCAGGACTGGTACCGGTGCTCGGCCACCGCGCGCGCTCCCCTCACTCGTTCAGGGCAGCAGCGTACGGTGATCGCCCCGGGCGGGTCACCGGGTCGATCGCCGGTTGATGCCTACTGTTCCGGCACCTCGGTCACCGTGAAGGTGTCCAGCACGAACTCGGCCTTGCCGTCGTCGCCGGCCTTGCGCAGGCCGACCCATGCCTCGCCGTTCTCCGGTGCGGTGAACTCGTAGCTGTGGGTGGCAGGTTCGGTCGCCACCGGCAGTGCGGTGCGGTCCAGCTCGCGCGCATCGGGCTCGTCCACGCCGGTGATCCAGGCGTATTGGCCGGCCTTCTCGTTCTCGTACCGGAACGAGACCCGGTAGGTCTTCCCCGGCGCGAAGCGGACGGTGTGCGGAACGGTGCGGTAGACGAGTCCGGTGTTCTCGCCGCGGGATTTGAGGGACTGGCTGCCGTCGATCACGTCGTCGACGGCCTTGCCGTTCCAGCCGCGCTGGGTGTAGGGCGCGTGCCGCTGGGCGATATGGGTGCGCGGGTCGGTGGAGCCGCCCGCGTCGCCCTTGACGAACGGCCCCCAGCCCTGCGGCACGTGCTCGAAGTCCTCGTGCACCAGCGTGCCGCGGCGGCCGGCGCGGCGCCCTGGGACCACCCGTACATGGTCGAAGCGAACCGGCACCTCGCCCTTCCCCGCCGTCAGAGCGAGGGTGACCGGTCCGCCGCCTTCGGGCACGGTGAACCAGGTCGTCATCCGCTGGAACCGGGTGCCCTGCTTGAGGTCGGCCGCCACGTGGTTGACGGCGGTGGAGGTCTCCGTCCAGTTCTCCGCGGTGACGCCGTCGGCGGTGCGGACGGAGAGCGCGGCGCGGCGCCGGTGGGCCGCCTCGGTGCCGACCTGCACTTGTACGGAGGCGGCGTAGCTGCCGGGCTTCAGGCGGGCCAGCCGCTGGCTGACGGAGGCGGCACCGCCGGGGGCGAGGACCAGTTCGTTGTCGCCGCGCTCGCTCACCTTGACGCTCGCTGCGCCCTTGACGGTCCACGCCGCGAGGTCGCCCGCGTGGAAGCCGGGGTCGGCCAGCGGGGTGCCCTCGCCCCAGCGGGGGTCGCGTGGCGCCGGTGCGGGAGTGCGGTAGAGGACGTAGGGCTGCTCGGGCTCGGCGGTCAGCGTGACCTTGCCGCCCGAGACGGCCACCTGCCGGGGCTTCCCGCGGCCCTGGCCGGTCAGCGGGTAGACGTACACCGTGCGGGTGCCCGTCCAGCCGGCGGGCAGCTGCCAGGTGGTGCGTCCGCCGCGCGGATTGAAGTGGTAGAGCTTCTCCGGGTCGGTGGCCTTGCGGGGCTCCCAGGGCAGCAGATAGGTGCCGTCGTCGTAGACCCGTCTGCCGTCGGTGGTGATGCGGCGCTTGCCGTCGGTGTCGGTGACGGAGGTGGCCTCGGCGCCCTCGAAGGTGATCTCGTGCTCTCTCCAGCTGCGGATGGGCCTGGCCTGGAGGTACTTGGCGGGCAGGCTGTGGGTCCAGATCAGCCGGAAGAAGGCGTGCCAGTCGGTCTTGCCGCGCCAGCCCTCGTAGTTGCCCGTCCGCGGGATGCCCAGCAGGGTGGGCCACTTGTCGGCGAAGACGTCCTTCTGGTGGTTGCGGATGAAGCGGATGAGGCGGGAGTTGATGCCGCGCGAGGTGTCGGGACCGTAGTCGGTCTCGGTCGCCCAGTGCGCCCACAGCGCCGACCGCTCCAAGCCGTGGCCCCACTCGGTGGTGACCTGCCAGCCCTGTTCGCGGAGGGTGCGCTGGAGGCGGTCGGAGGTCCAGCCGGACTCACGGAAGACGTCGATGTAGAGGGAGTTCAGTCCCTCATCGGTGTCGTGGCGCAGGTTCTTCAGGCGTTCGACGATGTCGCCGGAGACCAGGTCGCGGCGCTGGTCGATGCGGTAGGACTGGTCGAGCCAGTCCCACTGCTCGTTCGTCTTGTCCACGAGGGTCTCGGAGAAGGCGTTGGCGACCGGGTACGACTCGGTGGCGTTGATGTGCACCGCGAAGTCGGAGTTCCACTGCTTGCCCTGGGCCAGCAGGGTGTTGAGGTCGGCGAGGCCGCCGGCGCGCGCGTTGTAGTTGCCCGCGTAGTCGGGGTGCGCGGAGTCGTGGCCCTCGGACTGGTAGCCCTTGAGCAGGGTGAACTGGCGCAGTCCGTCGGTCGCCAGGTGAATGCGCTTGACCTGGTCGAGGGTGGTCAGGAACGGGTTGGTGGCCTGGCTGGCGAAGTTGAACGGGATGTGCGGCACCACCCGCAGATGCTGCTCGTCGGCGCCGTGCGGGTCGACCATGATGTCGCGCATCGCTGTCGCCGCGTCCTGCCAGTCAGCGGTCCCGTCCCCGTTGCGGTCCCGGGTGATGACGACCGTGACGTAGGGCAGCGGCTCGGTCTGGTCCGGTCCGGCGGTGGCGGCGCGGTAGGTCCACTGGCCGCAGGTCAGCCGCGCGGAGCGGGCCCCGTCGCCCGCGGTCACGGTCTGCCGCCACAGCCGGCCGTTGTCCCAGGCGGCGCCCTTGGTTCCGGCGGGCTTGTCGTAGCTGGTGTTGGTCTCGATCGCCGCGGCGAGCTCGCCGGTGGCGACGACCGCGTATGCGCAGCCGACCGGTTCGGGATCGGGCTCGGTGCTGTCGGTGAGCTCGAGCAGGGTGTCGCCGCTGCTGTCCTTGTCCAGCTCCACGCGGGCGGCGTACAGCACGGGCTCGGGCCGCTGGTCGGAGCGGACGGAGAGGAAGGCCAGTCCGGGGAGCTGAAGGGTGCCGACCCGGCCGGAGGCGCTCTCCTTGATACGGGTGACGCGCCAGTGCACCTGGTGGTCCTCGGCCTCGATCTCGACGGTGAGTTCGGTGCCGGTGCCGAGGGTGAGGGTGTAGGTGATGCTGCGGCTGTCGCCGCCCGGCACGCTGCTGACCTCGGGGGTGTGTTCCTCGCCGTCGACGCGGAGGGTGCGGACCGGGTCCTGCTGGGCGTGCAGGGTCTTGCCCGTCTCGCGGTCGGTGTAGCCGACGATGCGGGGGAAGGCCGTATCGACGGTGACGTCGAGGGCCGGGGTGCGCAGGGTGTGGGTGCGGGGTGCTGCGCTCGCCGGCGCCGGAAAAGCGAGGGGGGTGAGTACGGTGCCGGCCCCCGCCGCTGCGCCTGCCGCCACCACCGATCTGCGGGTCACGCCACGGGTGGCGGTCCGGGCCGCGTCCGCGCTCGTCCGGTCGTCGCCCGCCTCGCCGCTCGCCATGTCCGCCTCCGCTCGGCCGTCGCCCTTCGGTTGGACGCCCAGCCTTCGCGAGGGGGTAGGCGGCTGCCTATGGACAAGTGTGCGGGGCTGTTGGACTTCCGGACGCGCCCGGGGCCTTCTGTTCGAGCTCGTGGATCAGCACCCCTTCGCGCAGCGCCCAGGGGCACAGCTCCAGCGACGTCACGTCCAGCAGCGTCATGGTGGTGTGCGCGACGAGGGCCCCGGCCAGTGCCTGGCCTGCCCGGGCCGGCGAGATACCGGGCAGCTCGGCGCGTTCGGCCGCCGGGAGCCGCGCCAGCCTGGTCAGCTCCGTGCGCAGCCGGCCGCGCTCCAAGTACCGGGGCGTGAACGGGCCCTCCCGACCCGGCGCAGCCCCGCACAGCCGGGCGAGCTGGTGCAGCGTGCGGGAGGTGGCCACCGCGGTGTGCGGCCTCTCCCAGCGGATGCGGGCGGTGACATCGCGCAGCTGATGCCGTATCTGACGGCGCACAGCGCGCAGTTGCTCGGGCGGGGGCGGGTCCTGGGGGCCGAAGTGCTCCCGGGTGAGCCGGCCCGCTCCCAGCGGGACCGAAACCGCGAGGTCGGGCACTCCGGAGCGACCGAAGGCCACTTCCACGGAGCCGCCGCCGATGTCGAGCAGCACCATCGGCCCGGCCCGCCAGCCCATCCAGCGCCGCGCGGCGAGGAACGTCAGCTCGGCCTCCCGGCGCCCGGACATGATCCGCAGCTCCAGCCCGGCCCGCTTGCGTACGGCTTCCACGATCTGGCTGCGGTTGGGTGCCTCCCGTACGATCGCCGTCGCGAAGGCCGTCAGCCGGACCACTCCCCAGGACCGGGCCTCCTCGTCGGCCGCCGCTGCCGCCTCGGCCAGCCGCTCCACCGCGTACTCGGGCAGCCGGCCCTCGCTGTCCACGTCGTCGGCCAGCCGCAGCCGGTACTTGACGGTGTGCACGGGGAGCGGAACCGCCCCGTCGGCGTCCGCTATCTCCAGCCGCACGGTGTTCGAGCCGATATCCAGAACCCCCACGCGCACGCCGAACCTCCCACCGACGACCACTCCTCCCCTCCCTGCCCGGGCAACCGTAGGCCGTAGGGCCCGCGGACGCACGGGGGCCGCGGGACTCGTGCCCCGCGGCCATGGCCGTCAGACGGTGAGCACGCGCCCCGTCGCGTGCGGGCGGACGGTGCGGTGCCCGGGCTCGGCAGCACGGCGCCGACCCATTGTGCAGCAGTTCTCCGTCGCTTCCAGCCCTGTCCGAACCTCGTCCCCGGCCAGCCCGGTGTGCTGGGCGATCAGCTCGACGGTGGGAGGTGCGGAGTGGGATCGGGTGGTACTGCTCAGTTCTCGGACAGCGGCGCGCACCTTCTCACGCAGTTCCCGCACCTGGTGGGACGTGTGTACGTCCAGGGCGCGGTCGCGAACGTGACGGTACCGTGCGGCGCACATAGGAACTCGCTCCTCCCGGTTTCATCTGTGCCGACAACCGCGAGAGGCGGCTCGGGTGACACCCGGGGTGACCGTGCGCGGTCGCCTCCCGCGGATGTGCCTGTCCTCCCAAGCACCTGGCGTTTCGTATTACCGGCAGCACCGGCCGCAAACCCCACCGGCCGCAGCTTTCCCGGCAGGCGCCCGGGGCGGCGTTATCGTGGCGGTAGGCCGTGCGCTGGGGGTGTGGGATGGGTGGTTCGGTTGCTGACCCCGTGGAGCGGGGCTTTCCGCACCTGGAGACGGTGCGCGAGGCGATCACAGCGCTCTACCGGCGGATGTCGGCGGAGTCCGTGCGCGGCTTCGACACCAGCGTCGCCCCCGGCGACATCGCCTTCGCGGACGCCGACGATCTGTATCTGGGTGCCCAGCGCGTCGCGGGAGTGATGGTGCGGCACCTGCGGCTTCCGGAGGCGCGGGTCATCGTCAGCTTCCGCGAGATGACACACGCGGCGAACGTCGAACTGACGGCGGGCCCCGAGTATTTCGTCGAGCTGAACGCCCGCTTCAAGGAGCACCGCAACGACATCGGCGCAGCGCTCGCCCACGAGGTGACCCATGTGTGGCTGCACCGCCTCGGGCTGGCCTTCGACGGCACCCCGGCCAACGAGATCCTCACCGACACCGCCAGCACCTACCTCGGCGCCGGCTGGCTGTTGCTGGACGCGTTCCGGCAGGACGCGCTCACCTCGCAGAAGCTCGGCTACCTCACCCCGGAGGAGTTCGGCTACGTACTGGCCAAGCGCGCCCGCCTCTTCGGGGAGGACCCGGCGATCTGGTTCACCAGCCCGCAGGCGTACGAGGCGTATGTGCGGGGCCGCGAGATGGCCGCCCGGGACGAGGAGGTGCCGCCGCTGGCCGGGGCGCCGTGGCTGGAGCGGCGCCGCTATGCGCGGGACCGGCGGCACGGTGCCGGTCCCGGCGGCGCCGCGTATGCCTTCGAGCCCGGTGACGGGGCGGGGCTGCGGGTGTCGTTCCCGTGCCCCACCTGCCGGGTGCGGGTACGGGTGCCTGTGCGGGGTCATGTGCGGGCGCGGTGCGGGCTGTGCGGATCGATTTGGCCGTGCGACACGTAGTACGGGGCAGCGGAGGGAGGTCATGGCGTAGGTTCGACGGCATGGCTCCTTCGATCGCTACCAACACCCGGGTCGGACTCGATGAACTGCTGGAGTTCGTACGGCCCCGGCACCGGGCCATCCTGCTGACGCGGCGGGAGGACGGCACGCCGCAGGCGTCGCCGCTGACATGCGGGGTCGACTCCGCCGGCCGGATCGTCATCTCGACCTATCCGGAGCGCGCCAAGACGCACAACGCGCGCCGCGAGGCCGAGGTGAGCGTGCTGGTGCTGTCCGACGAGTGGAACGGGCCCTGGGTGCAGATCGACGGGGCGGCCGAGGTGCTGGACGTGCCCGAGGCGGTGGAGCCGCTGGTCGAGTACTACCGGGTCATCTCCGGCGAACACCCGGACTGGGACGAGTACCGGGCGGCCATGCTGAAGCAGGGCAAGTCGCTGATCCGGGTCACCCCGCGCCGCTGGGGCCCCATCGCCACCGGCGGCTTCCCGTCCCGGCTGGCCTCCTGACCCCCGTCTAGGGCTTGCCCAGCGCCGTGAGATGCGGGGCCAACTCTTGCGCGGCCTCAACGCCGTAGGCGTCGCGCAGCCGCGCCAGGAACGGGATCCGGGACAGGGTGTAGGTCTGGGTGCCGGTCACCTCCAGCGCTGTGGTGGCCAGGGCGCTGCCCAACTGGGCCGCGCGTGCGTGGCCGAGATGCCGGGCGAGGCCGGCCAGGAAGCCCGCGCGGAAGGCGTCACCGGCGCCGGTGGGATCGACGGTGGCGGACGGCCGGAGGGGCACGGCGGGTACGTCGACGGGGCAGACGCCTGCCTGTTCGATGTGCACCCCCTCGGCGCCGCGCGTGGTGACCCACGTGCCGACGCGGCCGAGGATCTGCTGCTCGGTCCAGCCGGTGCGCTCCTGGAGCAGCACCGCCTCGTAGGCGTTGGTGAACAGATAGGCGGGCCCGGCCAGCAGCGCCCGTACGCCCTCCCGGTCCAGCACGGCCAGCTGCTGGGAGATGTCGGCGGCGAACGGGATGCCCATCTCGGCGCATTCGCGGGTGTGACGCAGCATCGCCTCCGGGTCGTCGGGGGCGACCACGACCAGATCGAGCCCGCCGGTACGCCGGGCCACCTCGCGCAGCGAGATGTCGCGGGCCTCGCTCATGGCGCCCGGGTAGAAGGAGCCGATCTGGTTGTGGTCCGCGTCGGTGGTGCACACGAAGCGGGCGGTGTGCCGGCTGGTGCTGACGTGCACGGAGTCGGTGTCGACGCCGTGTTCCTTGAGCCACAGCTGATAGTCCGCCCAGTCGCTGCCCGCGGCGCCGACCAGCACGGGGGTCAGTCCGAGCCCGCCGAGGCCGAAGGCGATGTTGGCCGCGACCCCGCCGCGCCGGATCTCCAGCTCCTCGACCAGGAAGGAGAGCGAGACCGTATGCAGGCTGTCGGGCAGGAGTTGGTCGCTGAAGCGGCCGGGGAACGTCATCAGATGGTCCGTGGCGATCGAACCTGTCACGGCTATGCGCACGGGAATTCTCCTTGCTCGGATGGGAGCACTGCGGAAGGGGATCAGGCCGTGTCCGTGCCGGAGCCGGGCGGATGGCCGCTGCGGGCGCCGAACCACTCGATCCAGTTCATCGCGAAGAACACATCGCCCGAGATCTTCAGCCGGCCGCCGACGAACGCGTCGGTGCCCTTCAACTCCCCCACCGCCAGCGCCACCAGGTCGGGCAGCGCCAGGCCGATGGTGGCGTCGGGCGCGCCGTCCAGCGTGGCGGACGTGGTGCAGGCGCCCTCGCCGACGGCGACGTACCGGTGGCGGACGCCGAGCGGGGTGTCGATCTCGTAGTGGAAGACACCGGACGCGCGTGCGGCGCGCTCCGGGCTGAACCGGGTACGGAACCACTCGAAGACCAGGTCCAGCAGCGCCTCCACCTCGTCGGGCGGCGGCGAGGGGGTGGCGGCCGCGCTGGAGCGGGCGATGTTGCGCAGCTGGTGGAACATCGCTTCCGGCGCGGTCACGACGCCGCCTCCGAACGGCCGCTGTGCACCGTGTGTTCGAGCAGTACGGACGCGTCCTTGTCGCCGTCCCCCGCCTCGTTGACGCCGGCGAAGCGCTCGCGTACGGAGTCGAGGACGGGCAGCGGCACTCCGGCCACCGCCGCGTCGCCGAGGGCGAGGCGGAGGTCCTTCTCCATCAGCGTCGAGCGGAAGAACGCGGGCTCGTAGGCGCCCTTGCGCATCAGTTCGGCGCGGAAGCGCAGCACCACCGAGCTGAAGCCGCTCTCCGCGACGGAGGTCAGCAGCCGGTCGCGGTCCAGCCCGGCGGCGACGCCGTAGGCCACCGCCTCGGCGAGAGAGGCCACCTGCGCGCCGAGCAGCAGGTTGAAGATGAGCTTGAGGGTGGCGGCCGTGCCGGGCGCTCCGAGGTGGACGACCTGCGCCCCGAGGGTGTCCAGGATGCCGCCGACCCGGGCGATGTCCCCCTCGTCGCCGCTGGTGTAGACGCGGAGCTTGCCCTCGCGGGCCTGGAAGGGGTTGCCGACGACGCACGCCTCCACCCGGCGCAGCCCGCGCCCGGCGAGCCGAGCGGCGCACTCGCGGGCGTACGCGGGCGAGACGGTGGAGGTGTCGATGACGACCGCGCCCGGCGCCAGCACGTCGGCCACCTGACCGAACAGCACCTCCTCGACCGCCGCCTCGTCGGCCAGGCTGAGCAGCACGACCGAGCGGCCCTTGGCGGCCTCGGCGAGGCTCGCGGCGACGGTGGCGCCCGCTTCGGCCAGCGGTGCGGCCTTGGCGGCCGTGCGGTTGTGGACGGTGAGCGCGTGTCCCGCCTCCAGGAGCCGGTGCGCCATGCCCCCGCCCATGTTGCCCAGGCCGACGAAGGCCAGCGGCTCGGTGGCGGGGGCGGCTGCGGCGTCGTCGCCGGGAGCGGCGGCGGTGGGCGCCTCGTCCCGGGAGGCGGCGGGCGCCGGCGGTACCTCGTACACCGTCTCGGTGACGACCATCTCGCCGCCACTGCGGAACGGCTGCAGCCTGCGCCGGTTCTCGACGTGGGCCTCGCTCAGCTCGAACGTACGGAAGGAGAGCTCGTCGGCCCAGTCGGTGAGGACGTAGTAGACGTTCTCGTCCTCCGCCGAACGCACCAGCGTCTGGCCCCGGTTGGCGGGCTCGCGCGCGATGCCGGCCGCCACCTGTCGCCAGGTGCGCTCGAACTCCTGCCGCCTGCCCGGGTGGATCTCCATCCGCAGCATGACGCGGAACGGTGGCCGGGAGTCAGCTTCCATGGTGCCCGCCTCCAAAACGCGTGGGGCCCGCAGCGCGGGCCGCGTACGTGCTCCACGGTCGCCATCGGCGCTCGACATCCGATCGAGCCCCGCTCCGGGATGAGAGCACTGCTCCGCGAAGAGGGCACTGCTCCGCAAGAAGAGCACCGCGGGCTCTAGCGAGCGCCGACCCCTCCCCTAGGGCGCTGGGTCACCGTCTGGATCGTCAGGAGTCGGCGGCGGAAGGGTTTGGGGCTGCGATGCGGGTACTTTTCACCACCTGGGCCTGGCCCTCTCATCTGTACGCACTGGTGCCGCTGGCGTGGGCCTGCCGCAGTGCGGGGCACGAGGTGCTGGTCGTCAGCCAGCCGGAACTGCTGCCCCTCATCGAGCGGACCGGGCTGCCGGGCACCGCCGTCGGCAAGGACGTCGACGGGGTCGGCATGGTGCGCGGCTATGTGCTGCCCAGCAAGGACGACCCCACCGGCGACCAGCGGGCGCCGCGTGGCGGCAAGGGGCCGCGGGCGCTGCAGATGTTCACCGCGCACGCCGACTCCATGGTCGACGGGGTGACGGAGACGGCCCGTGGGTGGGGCGCCGATGTGGTGGTGTCCGAGCCGACGGCGCTGGCGGGCCCGCTGGCTGCCGCCGCCGCGGGGATTCCGGCCGTGCGGCTGCTGTACGGCGCCGATCTGATGGCGCGGGCCCGCCCGCTGCTGCCGGGCGCGCTGGCGCCGCTGGCCGAGCGGGTGGGCGTGGACCCGGAGGGCTACCACCCGTTCGGGGACTTCACCATCGACCCTTGCCCGCCGGGGTTCCAGGCCCCCGCCCCGGCGGAGCACCCCCGGGTGCCCATGCGGTACGTGCCGTTCAACGGGCCCGGCACCCCGCCCGATCCGCCGCTGCCCCTGCCGCGCAGCGGCCACCGCAGGGTCGTGATCACCTGGGGGCACACGATGGCGCGGCTGGATCCCGCGCTGTTCCTGGCCGGGCACGCCGCGCGGGCGCTGGCCGCACTGCCGGGCACGGAGGTCGTACTGGCCGTCACCGCGGCGCAGCGGCCACTGCTGGGCGAGGTGCCCGACGGGGTACGGGTGGTGCTCGACGCGCCGCTGCACACGCTGCTGGGCAGCGCGGATCTGGTGGTCGCGCACGGCGGCGCCGGCACCGTGCTCACCGCGCTGCGCGCGGGCCTGCCGCTGCTGCTCGTACCCCAGTTGCCGGACCACGCCGGGCACGCGGCGCGGGTGCTGGCGACCGGCGCGGGTGAGGTGCTCACCAGGGACGAGGCGAGCGCCGAGCGGCTCCGCGCGGAGGCGGCCGGGCTGCTGGACCGCGAACAGGGCGCCGGGCGGCGCGAGGCGGCGCGGACGCTGCGCGACGGAATGCTGGAGCAGCCCGCACCCGCCACGGTCGTCGGCGAGTTGGCGGAGCGGGTGGTCGCATGTGCGGCATAGCGGGCTGGATCGACTTCGCGCGGGAGATGAGCGAGGAGGGCAGCACCGTACGGGCGATGGCGGGCACCCTCGCCAACCGCGGCCCGGACGACGAGGCGGTGTGGACGGACGCGGACGCCGCGCTGGGGCACCGCAGGCTCGCCGTCATCGACGTCGACGACTCCACCCAGCCGATGACCGCAGAGCACGACGGGCGCACCCTCGCGGTACTGGTGCACAACGGTGAGATCTACAACTACCGCGAGGTGCGGGACCGGTTGATGGCTCTCGGGCACCGGTTCCGCACCGCCGGGGACACCGAAGTGGTGCTGCGGGCCTATCTGGAGTGGGGGGAGGGGTGCGCAGACCGACTGGATGGTATGTTCGCGTTCGCCGTCTGGGACCCGCGCGCCCGCCGCCTGCTGCTGGCCCGCGACCGGCTCGGCATCAAGCCGCTGTACTACGCGCGCACGGCGCACGGTCTCCTCTTCGGCTCCGAGCCCAAGGCGCTGCTGGCACACCCGTGGCTGGAGTGCGTGGTCGACGCGGAGGGGCTGGCCGAGCTGCTGGCCTACATCGCCACCCCGGGGCATGCCGTCTACCGCGGCATCCGGGAGCTGCCGGCCGGGCATACGGCGGTGCTCAGGGAGGGTGCCGGCGGTGCGGTGCTGAGCGAGTCGCGGTACTGGTCGCTGCCCGACCACGAGCACCCGGACACGCTGGAGCGCACTGTCGAGACGGTGCGTGGGCTGCTCCAGGAGTCGGTCAGCGATCACCTGGTCGCCGACGTACCGCTGTGCACGCTGCTGTCGGGCGGTGTCGACTCCAGCGCGCTGGCCGCCTTCGCGGCCAGCGCGGGCGCCGGACGGCCGCGTACCTTCGCCGTGGACTTCGAGGGGCACACGGAGCGGTTCCGCAAGGACTTCTGGCACGAGGACCCGGACGCCCCGTACGCGGCCGAGGTCGCCCGGCATGTGGGCACCGACCACGAGCCTGTCGTACTGCGTACCGCCGATCTGGCCGACGATGTGGTGGACGCGGCAGCGCTGCGCGCCCAGGATCTGCCCCGGCCGATCCCCGACATGGACCGCTCGCTGTATCTGCTGCTGCGCGCGGTACGGCAGCGCTCCACGGTGGCGCTGATGGGCGAGGTCGCCGACGAACTCTTCGGCGGCTACCAGTCCTTCCGCGACCCGACGCTGGTGGACACCGCCAACTTCCCCTGGGTGACGATGGGGCTGCGGGTGGCACCGCACGGGATGAGCACCGGGCTGCTGGACCCGGGGCTGCTGCGCAAGATCGACGTTCCCGGCTACTCGGCACAGCGCTGGTCGGAGACGGTTGCCGAAGTGCCCGACGTGCCCGGCGAGTCGGGGACCGAGCGGGTCATGCGGCGGGTCGGCCACGCGCATCTGACGCGCTGGCTGCCGCTGCTGCTCTCCCGCGACGACCGGCTGAGCATGGCCGTCGGACTGGAGCTGCGGGTGCCCTACTGCGACCACCGGCTGGTGGAGTACGTCTACAACATCCCCTGGGCGATGAAGACGGCGGACGGCCGCGAGAAGAGCGTGCTGCGCTCGGCCGTTGCCGACCTGCTGCCCGAGTCGGTGACCCAGCGCCGTAAGAGCCCCTTCCCGATCACCCAGGACCCGCACTACGGGCAGGTGCTGCGGCGGCGCTTCAACGCGGTCGTCGCCGATCCGGCCAGCCCCGTACGGCCGCTGCTGGACGGGCCCGCCTGCGCCGAGCTGGCCGCCGAGGACCGGCCGATCGCCGTGGACGGGTGGGGAGAGCGCCGCAACGTCGAGATGGTCCTCCAGCTCGACGCGTGGCTGCGCCACTACCGCGTCCGGCTGGATCTGTGAGAGCGAACGGAGAGGGGCGAGATCGATGCCGCTGAGTGATCAGCTGAAGGAGCTGGCCGCGCCGGTGCTGGAGAAGGTGCTGGCCCACCCGTTCTGGTCGGGGCTGCGGGACGGCTCCCTGCCGGGCGAGTCACTGACGTACTTCGTGGAACAGGACACGGGGCATCTGCTGCCCGCGTACGCGCGGGCGCTGGCCCGTACGGCGGCAGCTGCCGAACGGGACGCGCACACAGCGCTGCTGGGCCGCTCGATCACCGGCACGCTGGAGGCCCGCGACCGGCTGCGGGAGAAGTACGCGGAACTGGCGGACGGGCTGGGGCTGCCGGCGCCGGCCGGCGGGATGCCGCCCGCGGGCCCGGTCACCCATGCGCACTGTGCGTTCTTCAACGCCTCCAGCGCGGCCTCGTACGCCGCGGGCGTCGGGGCGCTGCTGCCGATGGTGTGGTTCAACTTCCAGGTCTCCAACGATCTGCTGGAGCGCCGCTCGGCAGGCTCCCGGTACGCGAAGTGGATCGAGGTCTACCACCCGGGCGAGGGCTACGGCTACGCGGTGCGGGCCTTCATGGGGCTGGCCGACGAGCTGGGCAAGACCGCGTCACCGGCCGAAGAAGCGCGGCTGGTCGAGCACTTCCGTATCGGCATCCGGCACGAGTGGGCGTTCGCCGAAGCGGCCTGGGAGCGCCCGGAGTGGCCCGTATGACGCGCTCCCTGCGGCTCGCCCCGTACAGCACGCCCGTCTCCCGCACCTGATCACCGCAACCCGAAGGGACAACCGTGAGCACTCAGACCCCGCCCAGGTATCCGTTCGCCTGGACCCCGCCCATGCAGGTGCCCGAAGCGCTGCGGCACGTGCACGGCAGCTCCGCGATGGAGGTGACGCTGCCGAGCGGGGACGTGGCGACGCTCGTGACCCGTTACAAGGACGTGCGCGCCCTGTTCGCCGACAAGCGTCTGTCCCGGAACATCGCGCGGCCCGACTGCGCGCGGATCTCCAAGGACAACGACCTGTTCATGGACCCGGAGATCGACCCGGACCCGCCCAAGCACACCCAGGTGCGCTCGCTGGTGACCAAGGCGTTCACCGCCCGCCGGATCGAGGCCCTGCGGCCGTACGTTCAGCAGGTCGCCGACGAGCTGCTGGACGAGATGGCGGCCGGGCCGCAGCCGGTGGAGCTGAACGAGGCGCTGGCCTTCCCGCTGCCGATCAAGGTGATCTGCAAGCTGCTGGGCGTCCCGGCAGAGGACCGGGACCAGTTCCGCACCTATGTGGACGGGTTCCTGTCCGTCACCAAGCTGCAGCCCGAGGAGGTCGGACAGTGCCGGCAGAACCTGTGGAAGTACCTGGGCGACCTGATCGACGCCAAGCGGGCCGAGCCCGGTGACGACCTGGTCAGCGAGCTGATCCGGGTCCGCGACGAGGAGGACAACCGGCTCAACGACCACGAGCTGCACTTCTGGTGCCAGGGGCTGCTCATCGCCGGCTATGTGACCACCGCCAGCCAGATCGGCACCGGCACCGCTGTGCTGCTGCACCACCCGGAGCTGGTGCGGGAGATCCAGGCGGACTGGTCGCTGGTGCCCTCCACGGTGGAGGAGCTGCTGCGCACCCAGATCATGGGTTCCTCGGTCGGCACCATGCGGTACGCCGTCGAGGACATCCCCCTCTCCGACGGCTCGGTCATCAAGAAGGGGACCAGCGTGCTGCTGTCGGAGGAGGGGGCCAACATGGACCCCGAGGTCTTCGACGAGCCCTTCGAGCTGGACATCCGCCGCCAGGAGAACCACCACATGACGTTCGGCGCCGGCATCCACTACTGCGTGGGCGCCGCGCTGGCCCGGATGGAGCTCCAGGTGGCCACGGAGTCGCTGCTGCGGCGCTTCCCCGGCATCCGGCTGGCGGCGCCAGCCGAGGAACTGCCGCGGGCGCTGGGCGGATTCATGGAAGGCTTCACCGAGATCCCCGTGGAGTGGTGACATGCTCCGAGTGACGGCGAACTCCGAGACCTGTGCGGTCAGCAGCCTGTGCGTGTACCGGCTGCCCGGCGTTTTCGACCAGGACGAGGACGGGTTGGTCGTCGTCCTCGACGAGACCCCTTCGGGGGAGCTCCACGAAGAGGTTCGGCGCGCGGCGCGCGGCTGCCCCACCAAGTCCATCCGCGTCACGGAGGAGTAGCCCACGGCCGGTCCGTCGTCCGCCTCCCCGCGCCCACGGACCGGCCGCGACGATGAAGGGCCCCCGGACGGGGGCCCTTTCGTGGTGCCCGGGTGCCCCGCGTGTCAGCTGGTGGTTACCCGGCGGTCCGGATTGCCGCGGCTGGTGCAGGGGCAGGGCCGACGGCGCGAGTATCGCAGGTGGGTAACGGTCTGCGCAGAACAACGCCAGTGAGCACGGCACTCGAAGAAGATACGCCAGCGGCATATACGGGGGATCCAGACCAACTCCGCATGTATGGCCGCGTCTCACCTTTTGACCGACCACCTCTTTCGACCACACGGAGATCCACATGCGCAAGGGAACGTCCGCGCTCGCGATCGCGGCAGTCGCTGCCGCGCTCGTCACGGTGACAGGGTCCGGGACGGCCCAGGCCGCGTCCACCGAGTGCAACCGGACGAGCCTCTCCTTCAACCTGCCCGGCAACCCGGACATGGAGGGCTACGCCGAGCTGTGCGTGAGCCGCATCAACTCGACCACCCTCAACTCGAAGGTCCAGGTCCAGCTTGAAGGGGTCCACATATCGGGCGGTAAGCGGTTCGACTCCTTCAAGATCATCTACCACCTGGAGCGGAACGGTTCGACCGTCAAGTCCCGGACGAAGCCGTGGGACATCCCGAACGGCGGCCGGGTCCACACGACCTCGGCCGGCTTCAACACGTCCTCCTCTTTCAAGGGCGGCTGGACCACCGACGGAATCATCTCCTACAACATCAACAATGACGGGAAGGGCGCCATGACCAAGGAGCTCAAGGGCACGCCGAGCATCCGCTAGCCGGTCGTTCTCCCTGATCCGGCCCTCTGACCCGGCACCGGTCCGGGCCAGAGGGCCGGACGCCTTGCCGCCCACCTGGCCGCGGCCTCGGCCCCCTCCCCCGGGGTCAGCTTCCGGTGGTCACCCGGGGGTCCCGGTCGGCGTCGGGCTCCGCGAGCTGGGCCGGCACGGCTGCCCCGGGCCCGGCGTCGCGCAGCTTGTCGCCCTCGATGTCGACGTCGGGCAGGACCCGGGCGAGCCATCGCGGCAGCCACCAGGCGCGCTTGCCCAGCAGGCTGAGCACGGCGGGCACGAGGGTCATCCGCACCACGAAGGCGTCGAAGACGACGGCGACGGCCAGGCCGAACCCGATCATCTTGACCATGGCCTCGCTGGAGCCGATGAACCCGGCGAAGACGGCTATCATGATGACGGCGGCGGCGGTGACCACGCGTGCCCCGTGCCGGAACCCGGTGACGACGGCCTCGCGCGCCGGCTCCCCGTGGACATACGCCTCGCGCATCCGGGTCACGAGGAAGACCTCGTAGTCCATGGCGAGGCCGAAGACCACGCCCACCATGAAGATGGGCATCATCGACATCACGGGCCCGGTCTCCTCGACCCCGAACGGGCCGCCGAGCCAGCCCCATTGGAAGACCGCGACCACCGCGCCGAGTGCCGCGACGACCGACAGCAGGAAGCCGAGCGCAGCCTTCAGCGGCACCAGCACCGAGCGGAAGACGACCATCAGCAGCAGGAACGCCAGGCCCACGACCAGTGCGAGGTAGGGCAGCAGCGCGTCGTTGAGCTTCTGCGACACGTCGATGTTCATCGCCGTCGTGCCGGTGACCAGGACGTGGGCTCCGGTGTCGGTGCGCAGGTCGGCGCCGGTGTCCCGGATGGAGTGCACCAGCTCCTCGGTCCGCGCCGAGGACGGCTCGGAGTCCGGGACGACGGTCACCATGGCGGTGTCGCCCGCCTTGTTGAACTTCGGCGGCGTGCTGGCTGCAACACCGTCCAGCCGGGAGATCTCCCGCACGGTGCGGTTCACGGCGGACTGCGGATCGTCGCTGCCCTGTGCGTCGACGGCGAGCATCAGCGGGCCGTTGAACCCGGGCCCGAAGCCGTCCGACAGGAGGTCGTACGCCTTGCGCTGGGTGGTGCTCGTGGGCTGCGAGCCGTCGTCGGGCAGGCCCAGTTCGAGCGAGGTGGCGGGGACGGCGATGACGCCGAGGCCGATCACGCCCGCCAGCAGCACCGCGACCGGACGCCGCTGCACGAACCGCGCCCACCGGGTTCCGGCGTTCTCCTTGCCGCCGCCGTCCGGGCTCTCTTCGGCCGCCGCCTTGCGTGCCTTGCGGCCCAGCACCCGCTTGCCCGCGAAACCCATCAGCGCGGGGACGAGGGTGAGCGCGACCAGCACCGCGATCGCGACGGTCCCGGCCGCGGCGACGCCCATCTTGGTGAGCATCGGGATGTTGACGACGGCCAGCCCGACCAGCGCGATGATGACGGTCAGCCCGGCGAAGACCACGGCGGAGCCGGCCGTGCCCACGGCTCGGCCCGCGGCCTCCTCCCGCGCGCGTCCCTCGGCAAGCTCGGCGCGGTAGCGGGAGAGGACGAACAGGGCGTAGTCGATACCGACCGCCAGGCCGATCATCATCGCCAGGATGGAGGTGGTGCTGCCCAGGTCCAGCACACTGGCGAGCGCGGTGATGGCGGAGACACCGATGCCCACCCCGATCAGCGCGGTCAGCAGCGGCAGCCCCGCGGCGACGAGCGAGCCGAAGGTGATGACCAGCACGACGGCGGCAACGGCCACGCCGATCACCTCGCCGGAGCCGGTCTTGGGGACGGCGGTCAGCGCATCGCCGCCGATCTCCACCGTCATCCCGCTGTCGCGGGCCTTCTCACCGGTCTTCTCCAGCGCCGTACGGGTGTCGTCGGTCAGCTCCATCGAGCTGACGTCGTAGGAGACCGACACATAGGCGGTCGAGCCGTCCTTGCTGACGGCCTTGGCGGTGAACGGGTCGGCGACGCGCGCCACTTGATCCGAGCCGGACTTGAGATCGCCGACGACCCGGTTGATGTCCGCCTTGTTCTCCGGGTCGGTGATCTTCTCGTTGCCCGGGGCCTTGAAGACGACCCGGGCGGTGGCGCCGTCGGCCTTCGCCCCGGGGAAGCGGTCCTCCAGCAGGTCGAACGCCTTCTGTGCCTCCGTGCCGGGGATCGAGAACGAGGTGGCGGTCGCCGTCGGAGCGCCGGCGGCGGCCGCCCCGGCTATGCCGAGCAGCACCACCCACAGCAGGGCGACCAGGCCGCGCCGCCGGAAGGCGAACCGGCCCAGCTTGTACAGGTATGTGGCCACGAGGTCGGACTCCAGTCGTGGTGAGGGAACACGGACGGGCGCCGGCGCACACCAGTGGACGCACGGGTCCCGTGGAAGGTGGAGACGGAAGAGGGTGCCGGTGTCAGGCGCGCAGAGCGGGCAGCACGACAGCGTCGAGGTAGTTGACCAGGAACGCCTGGGTAACCGGCTTCTCCTCGATCAGCTCGCCGGTGATCAGCGCCCCGAGGAACATGTGCAGCACGAAGTCGACCGCGGGGTTGTCCGCGCGGATCTCATCTCGTTCCACGGCACGGTCCAGCAGGATGCGCGTATCTGCCAAGGCCGGCTCGATCAGCAACTCCCGCAGGGCGCGGAGCAGATCGGGGTTGTCGTGCGCCGCGCGGCCGATCCCGCGCATGAGCGCGGTGTCCTGCTCGATCCGGCAGTCGTCGAACCCGCCCACGACGATCTCCATGAGATCGCCGCGCAGGGATCCGGTGTCGACGACGGCGGGCTCGGGCCCGGGCTTGTTGTGCTTGAGCGCCCGCGCGACCAGCTCCGGCTTGCTGCCCCACTGGCGGTAGAGGGTGGCTTTGCTGGAGTGCGTACCGGCGGCGACGGCGTCCATCGTCAGCGCGTCGTAGCCCACCTCACGCAGCAGCCGGAGCACGGTCTCGTAGAGCTCCGCCTCGCGCTCGGGTGTGATTCTGCTACGCCGCGTCGTTGCCACAGACACCATTCTGGCACCTCCCAGCGGTACGAAACGGTTTCGTACTACTCGCGAGCATACCCCAAGCGAAACGGTTTCGTTTCGCTTGGGTTGCCCGCTACAAGATGACGTGCGGCAGGAACCGTGCGTACTCGTCCGTGACGAGGCCCGCGGACTCGCGGATGCCCAGCCCTGCCGCCTCACCGTCCACGACCCAGGTGCCGAGCACCGTCCGGTTGCCGTCGAAGTCCGGCAGCGGGCACAGGGCCTGGTAGCAGCACGGCTCGTCCCGTACCGCCGGCTCGGCGCCCGGTTCGTGCAGGGTGACGCCCGCGCCCTCGCGGCCCAGCAGCGGCTTGGCCGCCCACCCGGTCGTCCGCGCCAGCTCGCGCGGCCCGTCCAGATAGGCGGGCAGCAGGTTGGGGTGGCCGGGGAACAGCTCCCACAGGATGGCCAGCAGCGCCTTGTTGGACAGCAGCATCTTCCACGCCGGTTCTATCCACAGCGTGGTGCCGGTGCCGCCCCCGTTGTCGAGGGTCTCCAGCACGTGAGGGCCGAACCGGTCCGAGGCCAGCCACTCCCACGGGTAGAGCTTGAAGCAGGCGCGGACGAACTTCAGCCGCTGGTCGACGAACCGGCCCGACAGCCGGTCCCAGCCGATCTGCTCCATCGGTATGGCGACGGTCTCCAGACCCGCCTGCTCGGCCGTCTCCTGGAGGTAGGCGACGGTCATCAGGTCCTCGCCCAGCTCGTCGCGCGCCGAGTGGGCGAAGTGCACGGGCGCGCCCGGCGGCAGCAGCGCCGCCTGCTTCTTCCATACGTCGACCAGCCGCTCGTGCAGGGAGTTCCACTGGTCGGCGCCGGGAAAGCACTCTTCCATCCAGAACCACTGCGGGGAGGCCGCCTCCACCAGCGAGGTGGGAGTGTCCGCGTTGTACTCCAGCAGCTTCGCCGGGCCGCCGCTCCCGTCGTAGCGCAGGTCGAACCTGCCGTAGAGGCTGGGCAGTTCGGCACGCCGCCGCCAGCTCTCCGCGACGCGGTCCACCAGGGCCGGGTCGGTGATGCCCAGGTCCGCGAACCGGCCCGCCTCCACGATGTGCGCGGCGGCCCGCAGACACATGCCATGCAGCTCCTCCACGACCTCTTCCAGTGCTTCCACCTCGGGAAGGGTGAAGGTGTAGTAGGCGCTCTCGTCCCAGTACGGGCGCAGCGAACCGTCGGGGTACCGCGTCAGCGGGTAGATGCAGCCCTGCTCCTCGACGATCTCCTGCCAGTTGGGACGGGGAGCGATGGTCCGGCGTTCCACTCGGGGCTTCCTCTTCCTCTCGTCCGCCGCCGTGCCGCCTCAGCCGCCGTACCCGCCACCGCTGCTGCCGCCGTCGTCATCGTCGTCGCAGCCGAAGCCGGCCCGTTCGACGGCCGCCGTGTGGATGAACGTGCCGCCCTTGGCCCTGCCCTTCGCCTCGTGGCCGCCGTAGTACCAGATCTTGTCCTGCTCCTCGGCGCTCCGGGCGTCCTTGGAACGGGCCCCGGTGGCAGCCGCGGGGAAGGCCGCGGTCCCTGCCGTGGCCCCGGTGCCGCCGCCGGTCTCGCACTGGCTCGGCGGCAGGACCCGGTAACCGCGTACCGCGTCATAGCTGTCGGGGTCCACGCACCGCCGGTCCGGCTCGGACGAATACCCGGACAGCGCCACTGCGAGGGCGCCCATGCTGCCGAGCACGACGGTCGAGGAGCGCAGCTTGCGCCGCGGGCTCCGTACGGCTGCCTTGTCGGTGCTGTCCGGCTTCGGTGTGACGGTCATGCGGTGGCCCCCTGCGTACGACGAAGATTCAACTGACGCGGACACCCTAGTGGGTGACGGCGATCTTCTCGATCAGACGTTCGCAGCCGGTGATGTAGTTCCTGGCCGCCCCCGCGGTGACGGGAGTCCGGTCCCGCACCGCCGTCTCGCGGAGGCGGCGCAGCCCGTCGAAGACGGTGACGGTGTCCGGCGGCGCGCCGATCAGCAGCAGCCGTCGGCGCAGCACCGGTGCCTCCTTGCCGGGGCGCGGGTCGGCCAGGGGCGGCAGGGCTGCGTGCAGCCGTTCCGTCAGCGTGGCCCATGCGGTGGCCAGCGCCCCGACGGGTGAGGAGTCGACAATCTCCCACGCCTCCCCGAAGACCGCGGCAGCCGCGAAGGGCCCGGGCGCCGGCGCGAGGGGCTTGGGCGCCGGAGGGTTCGGCTGCGTCTCCGTGCCGGGTTCGCGCTCCACTGTCGACCACGGCTGCCCGGGCTCCGAGTCGAAGTCGGGCTCCAGCTCGAAGGCGGGCCCCGGTTCGGCCTCGGGAGCCGGCGCGGGCGCCGGGGGCCGCGTGGTCGCCGGGGGCGGCACGGGCTGCTGGGCCGGTCCGGGCTGCTGGGCCTGTCCAGGAAACGGCGTCGGCTCCGGGGCGGTCGGGGGCGGTACGGGCTGCTGCTGGGGCGGCGGGGCCGGCCAGGGCTGCTGGGTCCAGCCGTACGGGGCGGTGGAGCCCATCTCCTCGGCCCGCTCGCGCAGTTGCCGTGCCTCCGCTTCGAACTCGATGGCTCCCGCCGGGGTTTCGATCCGCGTCATACGGGCGAATGCCTCCCGCAGATACGCCCGCAGGTACCAGGCCACCGTGAGGGTCACCAACGGCCAGATCACGGCCTCGACATACTTGAGAACGAGCTCGGCCATATCCATGGGGATCATCTTCGCCCGCGGCGCACCTCACCGCACGCGAACGGGTCCGGCAGCATCGCGGATGCTGCCGGACCCTGTCCGCAACCGGGCCGGGGGCGCTCAGGTACGCGGGTACAGCGAGCGCACCGCCTCCCGCAGGGCCGCCTTCGGGTCGGCGGCGGCGCCCTCGGAGCGCCAGGCGACAAATCCGTCCGGGCGGACGAGGACGGCGCCGTCGGCACCGATGCCGTACGCCTCGGTGACGGTCCGGCCGCCGGAGGCCGTCAGCGTGGCGCCGGGACCGCCCACCCGGTGGGCGTCCACCCGCACTCCGGTCTCCGCGGCGACGGCTGCAGCGGCGTCGGCCCACGGCCCGCCGCCCTCCGCGGTGAGGAGCACGGGCGCGCGGCCGTACAGGTCCAGCGCTGAGATCCGCTCGCCGGCGCGGTCCAGCTCCAGGTGCGGGGCCCGCGTGCCCGGCTCGCCGCGCAGGGCGTGCGGCGGGACCGGCGGACCGTCGCCGTAGCGGTAGCCGAAGACGGTGGTGCTGTACGCCTCCGCGGGGTCGGGGCCCTCTCCTTCCCCTTCGCCGTCGGGGCCGGTGCGCTCCTGCATCATGCCGAGGGCCTGCTGGAGCGTCATCCAGGCGACCGGGTGGCGCTCCGCCTGGTAGGTGTCCAGCAGTTCGGGCCCGGACTCGCCGTCGAGGACGGCGGCCAGCTTCCAGGCGAGGTTGTTGGCGTCCTGGATGCCGAGGCTGGCTCCGAACCCGCCGGTGGGCGGCACCAGATGGGCCGCGTCGCCGACGAGGAAGACCCGCCCCCTGCGGTACTCACGGGCGACCTGGGCGCCGATGATGAAGCTCAGCCACTTGGCGCCGCCCGCGGGCAGCTGGGGAACGATCCGTACGTCCAGGTCGGGCTGGCCGATGGCGGCGCGGACCAGGCCGACGGCCCCGTCCTCGGTGATGGTCTCCAGCGTCTCGCCCTCGGGCATGGCGGTGGCGAAGATCCACCGCTGTTTGCCGTCGTGCGCGAACAGGATGGTGGAGGGCGCGGGTTTGTCGAGGTAGCAGACGCCGACGTCGCGGCCCCGCGCCGCCTGGCTCAGATCGGCCTCGAAGAGCACCGAGAGGGTGGTGGCGAACTCGCCGGGCCCGTCCGCGACGATGCCCAGCTCCTGACGGATGGGGCTGCGGCTGCCGTCGGCCGCGACGAGGTACGCGGCGCGCACGGTGCGCTCCTGGCCGCTCGCGACGTTGCGGAGGACGGCGGTGACTCCGTCGTCATCCTGGGTGAAGGAGACCAGTTCGGTACCGAAGGCCAGCTCGGCGCCCAGCTCGGTGGCGCGGCCGCGCAGCAGGTGTTCGAGCCGGTCCTGGTCGATCGGTGCCCACTCGCAGGGGCTGACGCCGCCGGTGGGGTCGGGCTGGTCGGTGGGGCCGCTGAACATCTCGGGGCCCGCGAGGGTCTCGGCGCGGATCATCAGCAGCTTGCTGAAGTCGGTGGCCAGGCTCGCCTCGGACCAGATCGGGCCCTCCAGCCCGACCTGCCGGTACAGCTCCACCGTGCGCGGGTTGACGCCGCGCGAGCGCGGGTGGCTGAGGGTGTCGGGGTGGCGTTCGACGACGAGGGAGCGGATGCCGTGCCAGCCGAGGAAGACCGCGGTGGACAGCCCGGTCACCGCGCCTCCGACGACGAGCACCGGCACCTGCTCGGGGGCCTGCTGAGTGTCGGCCTTGGGGTCGCTCATGGGATACGGACTCCTCTCCTCGGGCGGCCCGCTCAGCCGGCCTTGCGGCAGATCACGAGCGTGTCGTAGTCACTCAGCGGCAGCACCTCGGTGGAGGCGAACCCGGCGCGCTCGGCGTGTGCGACGGCCTCGGAGACCGGGTACTCGGAGCCACCGTCGGTGACCAGCAGCATGTCCAGGCTGATGACGAGGTTCTCGACGTGGTCGGGCTCGTCGTCCAGCATCCGGTCGTAGATCAGCAGCGCGCCGCCGGGGTTGACGGAACCGAACGCCTTGGTGACCAGCTCTCCGCGCTGCTTCTCGTCCCAGTCGTGCAGCACATGCCCGAGGGTGACGACGTCGGCGCTGGGCAGCGGGTCGGTGAAGAAGCTGCCGCCGTGGAAGGTGACCTTTCCGGTCAGCCCGTACTCGGCGACCTTCTCGTCGAACAGCGGCTCCATGGGCGGCAGGTCGAAGACGTGCCCCTGCAGATGCGGCTGTGCCTTGACGATGAGGGAGCACAGATTGCCGCGGGCGCCGCCGATGTCGAGGACGGAACTGTGGCCGCTCCAGTCGAACTTGCCCACCAGCTCGGGCCCGACGACGTGGGTGAGGGCGTCCATCATGCCGACGAACTGCCGCAGGATCTGCGGGTTCTTGGTGACTGCCTCGAAGTCGCTGCCGGACTGCTGCTGACCGGTACGCAGTGCCTCGGACAGCTTTCCCCAGGCGGGGTAGAGGTTGCGGTTGGAGCGCTCCAGGAAACCGCCGACGTAGGTCTTCCGGCCGCGCACCAGATAGGTGCCGGCCCCCTCGGCGTTGCCGAACCTGCCGCCCTCCTCGCGGGTGAGCAGACCCAGCGCCGCCAGCAGGTTGAGCCAGTCGCTCAGCCCGCGGCCGTGCAGACCCAGCTCCTTGCGGATCTCCTCCTGGGTCGAGGGGCCCTTCTCGGCGAGGGTGGTGAACAGGCCCAGTTCGACGGCGGTCAGCAGCGCCTTCGCGTCGCAGAACGCGTTGCTCAGCCGGATGATTCCGGCCGGGGTGCTGACATCCAGGCTGGTGTGCGTCATGCGCAGGACTCCTTCCGAAACGGCACATGGCCTGGCGCCAGGGCCGCCCCGGGAGGGTCACACCGCGAAGTTGAGCGCCCCTCGAACGGCGGTGGGGGCGGCTGCGGACCGCTCCGGGTGCCCCGGCCCCCGCCGTATCTCCAGCAGCCCTCAAGGGGCCGTGGCTACTCATCAGGGGTGCCGAAACCGGCCAAGCCCAGCCGTTCAGAGGGGACATGCATGTATGACGTGAAGATCCCGGTGCTGATCGTCGGCGGTGGTCCCGTCGGACTCTCCACCGCGCTGTTCAGCGGCCGGCGTGGGGTCCGCACGATGCTGCTGGAGAAGCGGGACAGCACCTCCATGCTTCCCCGCGCCCCCGGCCTGCAGGCCCGCACGATGGAGCTGTTCCGCGCCGCGGGGCTCGGGAAGGACATCCGCGCGCTGGAGAAGGGCAACTCACACGCCTACTTCGAGGGCGGGATCATCAAGGTCGACACCTTCTCCGACATCGACAACGCCGAACTGCTGGAGTCCCCGTCGCTGGACGGCCCCACCGTCAGCCCCGAGCGGGTGATGGGCTGCGGCCAGGACCGCTACGAAAAGGTGCTGGTCGCCAAGGCCCAGGAGTACGGCGCCGACGTACGCTTCAACACCCGGCTGATCTCCTTCGAGGCGGACGACGAGGGCGTCACCGCCATCGCCGAGGAGGCCGCGACGGGCAACCGGCTGACCATCCGCGCCGACTATCTGGTGGGTGCCGACGGCGCGGGCAGCCGCATCCGGCAGGCGCTGGGCGTCGAGAGGGTGGGCCGCGGCACCGTCTTCAACGCGCTGAGCATCTACTTCCGCGCGCCCGAGCTGGAAACGCTGCTCAAGGACCGCAAGTTCATCCTGTGCTACGCCTCGGCCGGCGGCTCGCTGATGGGGCTCTCCCGGCTGCACGGCTGCGACCCGTGGCTGGCGGCGCCGATCTACTACCCGGAGAAGGGCGAGACGCCCGAGGACTACACCGACGAGCGGTGCGTGGAGATCGTCCGCCGCGCGGCGGGCAAGGACATCGACGTCGAGATCATGGACAAGGTGCCGTGGCAGGGCGCCCAGCTGGTCTCCGAGACGTTCCGCGCCGGCCGGGTCTTCCTCGCGGGCGACGCCGCGCATGTGCACCCGCCCGCGGGCGGCTTCGGCGCCAACACCGGTATCCACGACGCGCACAACCTGTCCTGGAAGCTGGCCGCCGTGCAGGCCGGCTGGGGCACCGACGCGCTGCTGGACACCTACGACGCGGAACGCCGTCCGCTGGGCACCGCGATGTCCGAGCAGGCGCTGGTGCGCAACCGGATCCGGCACGGGTACGCCACCGAGCAGGACCGGCAGGACTTCGTCGACGACGTGATCATCACGCTCGGCTACCGCTACCGCTCCTCCTCCATCGTCGGCGCCGAGGGCTCCAAGGTCCTCACCCCCGATCTGGAGCTGACCGGCGAGCCGGGCACCCGGGCCCCGCACGTATGGCTGAACCGTTCGGGCAAGGGGGGTACGGAGACGATCTCCACCATCGACCTGTTCTGGGACGACTTCGTCCTGCTGCACGGCCCCGACGGCGGCGCCTGGGCGAAGGCGGCGGTCAAGGCCGCCGAGCGGCTGGGCGTACCGCTGCGCACCCACGCGGTCGGTCCGGACGAGGAGCTGCGGCCCCAGGACCGGGACTGGGCGACGGCGTACGGGGTGAGCGCCGGCGGCGCCGTGCTGGTGCGGCCCGACGCGTTCGTCTCGTGGCGCTCCGCGGCCGACGCCTCGTCCGTCGCGGACCCCGACGCCGTGCTCGACGACGTGGTGGCGCGCGCCTCGGCCGCGGCCCCCTCGACGGCCGGCTCGTGACCGGGAGGTGGCTTCGTGGGTGACGATGTGACGGCCCGGGCCGGGCAGGTACTCGGTCAGGCCATGGCCTTCCAGCCGGCGAAGCTGGTGCTGGCCGGAGTGCGGCTCGGCCTCTTCGCCACGCTGGCCGAGGGCCCGCAGTCCGAGGAGCGGCTGCGGGAGCTGCTGGGTCTGCACCCGCGCGGCTGCGACCACTTCCTCGCCGCGCTGGCCGAACTCGGCTTCCTGGAGCGCGCTGCGGACGGCGCCTGGGCCAACTCGCCGGTCTCGGCACAGCTGTTGGTGCCCGGCGACCCGGCCTCGCTCAGCGGCTTCCTGCAGCTCGCCGACCGGGTGATGTACCCGGCGTGGGAGCGGCTGGCCGAGGGGCTGCGGACCGGCGAGCCGCAGGCGGCGACGTACTCCGGCGAGGACATGTTCGACCAGCTCTACGACAGCGAGGAGAAGAAGGACGGACTGGTCGGTATGGCCGAGGACGCCAGCCGGCCGCTGATCCCGGCGCTGACCGAGGTCTTCGACTGGGCGTCGTACGGCTCCGTACTGGAGCTCGGCGGCTGCCGGGGCAACGTACTTGCCGGGCTGGTGGCTGCCCATCCGCACCTGGACGCACGGGTCTTCGACCTGCCGCAGCTGGAGGGCGACTTCGAAGCGCACATGGCCGCGCTGGGGATGACCGGCAAGCTCGGCTTCCACGGCGGCGACTTCTTCGCCGGGCCGCTGCCCGAGGCCGACGTGCTGATGCTGGGGCACGCGCTGGTCGACTGGAACGACGACCAGCGCGCCCAGTTGGTCAAGAACGCCTTCGCCGGAGTGCGGCCCGGCGGCGCCTTCCTTGTGTGGGACCCGGTGATCGTCCCCGACGAGGAGAGCTACCTCCGCAACTTGCTGCGCAGCCTCAACCTCCAATTGATGACCCCGCACGGAAAGGGCTACACCCTCGCGCAGTGTGCGGCGTGGATGCGCGATGCGGGGTTCGACTCCGTCGAACACCGCTCCCTTGGGCATGACGTCACCCTGGTCATCGCCCACAAGGCTGCCTGACCTCCGGGCTCAAGCCGCATGAGAGACGCGCCCCGTCAGGGGCGCGGGGAACTGCGCGACAAGCCACGACGCTGCCGCAGCCTGCGGGAGCCGGGCAGGGGCACCCCCTACCCAGCAGTGGTGAGCACCAATTTGGCGTCGAGGCCACCGGCTTCGCCGACTGCGTGGGCCCGCGCCGCTTCGGCAAGCGGCAACGGCTCACGCAGCGGCACGGTCAGCGTGCCGCGCCGATGCAACGCGAGGGCCTGGTCGAGCGCCGCACCGGTGCGATGGAACCCGGCCGCGCCCCCGGAGAACCGCACCCCGTGCGCCTCCGCGGCCTGGGGGGGGGGGGGGGGGGAGGACCCCGCCAAACCACCCCCCACCAA
>NZ_JBQQBT010000038.1:0-40806 GCF_052245835.1 Streptomyces sp. 8N114
GGGGGGGGGGGGGACACAACCCTGCTTTGGGCAGTCTGCGCCAGGGGCGCAGGGTGGGCAAAGCAGTCCGCAGACGCCGACGAACCGCACACACCCATGGCAGGCTGCGCCCATGAGACTGTTCGCAGCCTTGTGGCCCCCGCAGCACGCGGTGACGGAATTGGAGCGGGCCACCGGTCCACTCCGCAACCTCCCGGGCGCGGGAGCGCTCCGTTGGACGCAGCCCGAAAGCTGGCATTTCACGCTGAGCTTCTACGGAGAGGTGACCCAGGACCAGGCGGAGGACCTCAAAACGCGGCTGGCCCGCGCAGCACAGCGGGCGGAGGGCCCCGTCCCGGTGCGCCTCGCGGGGGCCGGCCGCTTCGGTGACCGCACCCTGTGGGCGGGCCTCCACAAGGAGGACACCGACCTCGAAGCCCTCAGAAAACTGGCCGCGGTCACCACCGCGGCGGGCCGCCGCGCGGGGCTGCTCCCTCCCGACGAGCACCCCTCGTTCCACCCGCACCTCACGCTGGCCCGCGCCAGGGGCCGGGGCCGCGGCAGCGCCGGTGTGGACCTGCGCCCGTACGTCACCGAGCTGGAGCCCTTCCAGGGCTCCAGCTGGGCCGTCGGGGAACTGCTGCTGGTCCGCAGTGTGCCGCCGCGGAGTGCGGTACCCGGGGAGCAGCCCCACTACGAGCCACTGGAGCGCTGGCCCCTGGGCCCGTGACCGAGCCGCTCCCGGCCCCGGCTACCGTTGACGGCGTGAACGCTAAAACCAGAATGCGCATCGTGACGGCTGTGCTGGTGGTGCTCTTCCTCGTCGTCGTCCTCGCCTCGGCCCTGGGCGGCAGCTGAACCGGCGGCAGCAGCTGAACCGGCAGTAGCAGCTGAACCGGCGGCCCGCCTACCAGGCGAAGGCTTCAGGCGAGGGTCCGGGGCCGGGGAAGATCTTGTCCAGCGAGGCGAGCAGTTCGTCGCCGAGCTTCAGCTCGACGGCGCGCAGCGCGGAGTCGAGCTGGCCGGCCGTCCGCGGTCCGACGATGGGTCCTGTGACACCCGGCCGGGACAGCAGCCAGGCGAGGGCCACCTCGCCGGGTTCCAGGCCGTGCTCCGCGACGAGGTTCTCGTACGCCTCCACCTGCGCGCGCACCGCCGGGTCCTCCAGTGCGGTGGCCGCGCGCCCCGAGGCCGTACGGCTGCTGCCGCCCTCGCGGGCCTTGCGCAGTGCGCCGCCCAGCAGCCCCCCGTGCAGCGGGGACCAGGGGATGATCCCGAGTCCGTACGACTCCGAAGCCGGTATCACCTCCATCTCGGCCCGTCGCTCGGCGAGGTTGTAGAGGCACTGTTCGCTCACCAGCCCCAGCGAGCCGCGGCGTGCGGCGGTCTCGTTGGCCTGGGCTATGTGCCAGCCGGCGTGGTTGCTGGAGCCGACGTAGAGCACCTTGCCCTGCTGGACGAGTACGTCCATCGCCTGCCAGATCTCGTCCCAGGGCGTGGCCCGGTCGATGTGGTGGAACTGGTACAGGTCGATGCGGTCGGTGCCCAGGCGGCGCAGGCTGGCTTCCACGGAGCGGCGGATGTTGAGCGCGGAGAGCTTGTCGTGGTTGGGCCAGGGCGTCTCGCCGTCAGGCGACATGTCGGCGTAGACCTTGGTGGCCAGCACCGTCTTGTCGCGCCGCCCCTCGCCCTTGGCGAACCAGCTGCCGATGATCTCCTCGGTGCGGCCCTTGTTACGGTCCCAGCCGTAGGCGTTGGCGGTGTCGAAGAAGTTGACGCCCGCCGCCAGCGCGGCGTCCATGATCGCGTGGCTGTCCGCCTCGTCCGTCTGCGGCCCGAAGTTCATCGTGCCGAGAACGAGCCTGCTGACCTTCAGTCCTGTGCGTCCGAGCTGCGTGTACTCCATGCCGCCACGCTAGGCGGCTGGAGTGCACTCGAAGCAAGCCGTGCGCTGCGGAGGGGGTGCCTCCTTCTGTTGCTCGCAGGCTGCGGGTGCTCCCCCAAGCTCTTCGAGCAGGGAGGTACCCCCATGGCTGGTGGGGGTACCTCCCGGCCGGAGTCCCCCAGCCTTCGGCCGGGAGGTACCCCCAGGGGAGCAGTTCCCCGCGCCCCTGACGGGGCGCGTCTCCTCTGCGCTTGGGAGGGCTGGCAAGCGCCGCCCCCATGCGGGATACGCGAAAGCCAACCGGCAAGCCCTAGTCCGGACGGGACCCCTTGGTGCGGAAGATCCCCTCGACGGCGCCGAGGTAGGCCGACTCGGCGCTGATGCGGGCGAGTTCGGCGTCGATGGGGCGGCGCGTGATCAGTAGCCGGTAGTAGAACGGTGCGCCGATGGCCGCGATGACTTCTTCCGCGTCCGTGTCGGCGGGGATCTCGCCCCGCTCGACGGCCCGCTCCAGCAGTACGGAGACCCGCTGTATACGGTTCTTGAACACGGCCCGCAGCACCTCCGCCGCCCCCGGCTCGCGCGCCGCGGAGGTGACGACGGCTTCGACGAGGCGCCGGTTGCGTGCCAGGGAGTAGAACTCGGCGATGGATTGCGTCACCGCGTGCAGATCCGCGCGCAGACTGCCGGCGTCGGGGATCGGGATCTTCTCGCTGTGCTGGCTGAGCATGTCGGTGATGACGCCCTCGACCGTGCGCCAGCGGCGCCGGATCGTCGCGGCGTGCACCCCCGAGCGCTGGGCGATCCGGTCGATGGTGATGGAGGCGAACTCCTGGCTGCCCAGCTCCTCCCAGGTTGCTTTCAGCACGGCGGTGCGGGTACGTGCGGTCCGTCCGCCGGGCCGGGTCGATCCGTGCGGTCGGGATGATCCGTCGGGTTCGTCGGATCCGTGCTGTCGTGGGGCAGTCATCGTTCCACGTTGCGTCGAGGCTCAGGTCCCGGTTACTGTTCCCCGCACTTAGTGCGCGCACACGCGCATTAGTCGGGGGATGCCGCGAGCACCCCGCGGTGCGGTACTGAACCGCCGCACTCGGGGCGTTCGCGGCACACAAGGCGTCAGTCTGGCTCAGCGACGCCGCTGGTGACGTACTCAGCCGCAGGCCGTACGAGGTTCCGACGTGAAAGGTACGCCGCCTGGCTGGATTTTGCCGCGCTAGGCGGCACTTGGCGGAACCTGACGCTATTTGCATGGGTCCAGCGGGAATTGACGGGTCCTAAGGGCTTTGTGTTCCTGGGGCTTGCGTGCTGTGGGCTTCGTCGGCGGCCGGCCGCGCGGGAAGCGGTGCGACCGTACCGGCGCCGGCGTATGCGGCAGTTAAAGTGCGGGTGCCCTGCGGTACGGGCCGCCCACGTCCCACGCCTGGTGCAGGGCTTCGGCGAAGGCGGCGGCCATCCGGTGCTCGCCCTCGGCCGAGGGATGGGTGCCGTCGTAGGTGTCCCGTTCCGGCGACCAGTCCGCCGGCACCGAGGCCAGCAGCAACGGCGAACGCGGCTCGGACAGCTCCGCGACCGCCTTGGCCAGCAGGGTGTTGAACCGCGCGCACTCGGCGGCGAACTCGGGGTCGGTGGCGGCGCGGACGTTGGGAATGACGGGCAACAGCACGGCGCGTACGGTCGGGTTGGCGGCCCGTGCCTGGGCCAGGAAGAGCTCCACGTTCGCGAGCGTCTGCTCGGCGTCGGTGTAGAAACCGAGGTCTATCAGCCCGAGCGAGACCAGCAGCGTGTCCGCCCGGTACGTCGCCACCGTCTCCTTGATGAGCGGCGCCATGTGCAGCCACCCCGCACCCCAGCCCGCGAGATGGCCCCGCGCGTGGACGGGGAAGCGCGGGTCGGCGTAGGCATGGCTGCCCTCGTGCAGTGCGGTGCGGGGGCCGACGATCTCCCAGGTCTCGCCCTCGGGAACGGTACGGGACAGGTGCTGCCACATCCGGTAGCGCCAGGTGTGATCTCCCCGAGCCTCCGGCCGGGTGGGGGTACCCCCAGCAGCCCCGATCGTCATGGAGTCGCCGACGAAGAGAACGCGCATCCGCACATCCTCGGGGATCACGCGCTGAGCTGCACCGTGATGCTGGACACTGGAGCCTATGTCTGTGCGTACGCGTTGGGTCGGGACGGCTGTCGGAGCGATGGCGATCGTGGGCGGGGTGGTGGCCCTGCCGGCCGGGCCCGCCGCCCTTGCCGCCGACGGGCCCGACGGGTTCACCATCCGCGACTCCCGGATCACCGAGTCGAGCGGTCTGGCCGCCAGCCGCGCCCACCAGGGCATCTACTGGACGCACAACGACTCCGACGACGGCCCGTACGTCTACGCCGTCGACAGCCGCACCGGCAAGACCGTCTGCCGGGTGACGCTGACCGGTATCAAGCCCAGGGACGTGGAGGCGATCTCCATCGGCCCGGACGGCAACGTCTACGTCGGCGACATCGGCGACAACCTGGACGGCTCCTGGTCCGAGGTGTGGATCTACCGCTTCCCCGAACCGAAGCGCCTGCGCGGCGACGTGGCCGTGACCCCCACCCGCTACACCGTCCGCTACGCCGACGGACCGCGGAACGCCGAGTCGCTGATGGTGCACCCCAAGACCGGGCGCGTCTACATCGCCAGCAAGAGCGACAACGGCAAGGGCGGCGTCTACGCCGGTCCTCAGCGGCTGAACGCGAACGGCGTCAACACCTTCTCGCGCGTCGCGAAGATCGACTTCGAGGCGACCGACGGAGCGTTCTCGCCGGACGGCTCCCGGCTGGTGCTGCGCGGGTACTTCAGCGGGTTCGGCTACAAATGGCGCGACGGCAAGCCCGTCAAGATCGGCTCCGTCCCCGTGCCGCTGGCCCGGCAGGGCGAGTCGGTGACCTTCGCGCCCGACGGACGCACGCTGATGTACGGCTCCGAGGGCGAGGGCAGCAGCGTGGACCCGGCGCAGCTGCACGGCGAGGCGGCGCCGCCCGCCGCGAAGGATTCGTCCGGGTCGGACTCCAAGTCCCCCGAGGGGCGCGGCGACAACGCTTCGTCCGACGAAGACAACCGCAACCTCACCCTCGGCGCCGGCACCTTCATCGCGGCCCTGATCGCCTGGTTCGGCCTGCGCCGCCTGTTCGGGCGTCGCAGGGACTGAGCCGGTCGTCGTAACCGTACTGGGCGCCCGGGCCCCCCGGGGCGGTATACAACCTGCTCCCTTCCCTGCCCGAGTCGGCGAAGTGACCCGGATCACGCGTCGTGGGTGCATAGCGAAGCGGATGCCACCGTCTTTCCCATTGCGTAGGCAACTGGCGGGAGCGGGGACGTGCGCATGGAGCAAGCTCGGGCCGGTGAGTTCGACGAGTTTGTAGCGGCACGCTGGTCGGCGTTGCTCCACCTCGCTCGGCTGCTCACCGGAGGCGATCGGCATCGCGCCGAGGACCTGGTGCAAGAGTCCCTGTTCAAGCTCTGGTTCGTCTGGTCGAAGGTCGCTGAGGAGGCTCCGGAGGCGTACGTACGCAAGGTGATGGCGCGAGCGGCGGCACGCTCGGCAAGGCGGCGCTGGTGGGGCGAGCACCCCGTCGCGCACCTGCCCGAGACCGCGGCGACGGGTGATGTGTCCGCGACCGTGGCGGAGCGCTTCCGGCTGGAGGCCGCCCTCGGCCGGTTGCCGGCGAAGCAGCGGGCCGCGGTGGTGCTGCGCTACTACCAGGACCTGCCCGAGAGACAGGTGGCGGAGGTGCTGGGGTGCCCGGCGCTGATGCGGCTGGTCTCCGAGGTCACCGGCCTCGGCCTGTACGGCGCCGGCCTGCTGGTCTCGGTCGTCTCCTCGTTCGTCGCCGCACTGGGCATCTACGCCGTCACCAGCCGACTCGCAGGCACGCGGGCCGGGTTGGCGGCAGTCGGCCTCTGGGCGGTCTGGCCCGGCTCGGGCGTGAAGTGGGCGCTCTACTCCGACTCCCTCTACATCGCCCTCGCCGCCTGGGCCTGCCACGCCGTCATGCGCCGCCAGTGGCTCACCGCCGGTCTCCTGGCCTGCGCCGCCGGACTCAACCGCCCCACCGCCGTCTCGCTGATCGCCGCCCTCGCCGTGGCCGCGCTGCTCGCACTCCGCCGACGGCAGGACGGTGTCGTACGTCCCCTCGCCGCGATGGCCCTCGCCCCGCTCGGCCTGCTCGGGTACCTGGGCTGGGTGGGCCACGAAATGGGCGACTACGGCGGCTACTTCACCCTGCAGACCGGCGCCTGGGCCCACACGCTCGACTACGGCAGACACACGCTCGACGTGCTGACCTCCCTACCGGTGGGCCGCGACGACTACCTCTTCGCATGGCCCTTCGCGGACCTCATCGGCGTCGGCGCCGTACTGCTGGCCCTCGCGCTGCTCCCGCTGCTGATACGGCGCCGACCGCCGGCCGCGCTGGTGGTCCACACCGTCCTGACCATCGTCCTCGTCCTGGGCAGTCAGCAGATATTCGCCAACGTCTCCCGCTACCTGCTCCCGGCCTTCCCGCTCCTCATCCCGCTCGCCACCGCCCTGCGCCGACTCACCCTGCCCCTGCAGCTCACACTGCTCGGCCTCGCCGCACTGGCCTCCGGCTCGTACGCGGGCTACGCCCTCTTCGAACTCGGCGTCCCGTAATGGACCTCCCCTCGGTCGGTCCTCCGGCCTGCGTCCGGTCTCAGGCGGCGAACTCACCGCGCTTCGTCGCGGTGACGAAGGTTGTCCAGGCGGCTGCGGCGAAGACGATCGCGGGCCCGTGGGGGTTCTTGGAGTCGCGGACGGGGACGCCGTTGGGGTGGTTGTCCGACACCTCGATGCAGCCGCCCGTCCCGTTGTCGCTGTAGCTGGACTTGCGCCACGCCGACAGAGCTGATGCGTCAGGAATCGTCTTCAACTGCGTACTCCCCCAGGTATCGGCGGATCAGGTCGAGTGATTCATCGTCGGTGAGAGCCAGCGAGCGGGCCAGGTCAAACTTCTGCGTCAGCTCAAGGACCTTTTTCGGAGCTTCAATCGGCTCGCCAGACTCGAAGTTCTCAACTACGGCAAGGGTCCCGCCATCGCGCAGCGTGTGCAAGTTCAGGCTTCCGCCGAGCATGGGGTGTGCCCCCTTCTCGAAGGGAAGAACCTGCATCGTCACGTGCGGGCGGGTGGCGAATTGCGCCAGATGCTCCACCTGTGCGGCCATGCACAAGACACCACCAATTGGACGCCTGAGTGCCGCTTCATCCAGGATTGCCCAATAGGAAGGTGGTTCCTCGCGGTCGAAAATCCGCTGCCGCTTCATGCGGACGGCAACGTGCTCACTGATTTGCTCGTCGGTTTCCTTCGGCAGGGACCTCCGGAACAGTGCACGAGCGTATTCCTGCGTCTGAAGAAGCCCGGGAACAGTGCTGCTGGTGAACACCTGGACTCGTTCGGCCTCCTGCTCCTTCTGGATGGCCCTCCGGCTGTAATCCGGAATCAACGTGTCGTGCGCCAACTCCAACAGCTCCGCGAGCACTCCGTCCGTATCGAAGAACTCATCCAGCGCGTCGACCAGCGCCTCGGAGGGGAGTTGGTCTCCCAGTTCGACGCGGCCCAGGTAGCTGTGGGAGTAGCCGCCCACGCGCTCGGAGAGTTGGCGGAGGGACAGCCCTTGGCGCTCCCGCAGTCGCCGTAGCCGCCTGCCGAGGCGAACCCGTGGCGTGAGCTTGCCGTCTTCGCTGTTCAACTCCATCCGTCGAACCTCTTTCCGTGGATCAACCCGCTGTCAACGGCGGGTAATTGGTGACAGCGCCGAGTCGTGTCCGGCGGACGTTCCCGGCAATGATGGTGATGGTTGGAGTACAGCGCGTAGCGACCCGCGCAACGAGTATGCACAAAGGGGGCGTTCGGAGTGGCCGGTATGGCGGAGAAAGGGCGATCGGTGAGGAAAGTGAGGGAAGCCGAAAGGGCGCGGGAGGCTCTCCGGGTGGCGCTGCGGCACGCGGGAATCCAACTGCCGGTGATGGACGTACGCCCTTCGACGCGTACCGATGACACCGGTTATGCACTGGTGCGGCTCGGCGACTGCTCGGCGCCCGTGGCCCGCGATCTGGCGGCCGTCATCGAGAAGGGTGCGGTGCGGTGAGTGTGGCGTGGCGCGACGCGTGGCCACTCGCGGCGCAGCCCGATGACGGTAACCAGTGGCTCACCGGCGTGTGTTGGTTGTACTGCCGACGCGAGGCCGCCCGCGTGCTGTGGGTCGGCTCGGTGCGGACTCCTGGTGCGATCGGCGACGTCTACGCGTGCGGTCCCTGTGTCGCGGAACTCGACCACATGGTGCGCAACCAGTCCCACGGGCGGGACGGAGTCGAAGCGGCCGGACACAGGGCGGGTGCGTGCGAGCACTGGCGGATCGAGAAGCGGGGTGGCAAGACCCGCTGCCAGGACTGCAAACGCCAGCTTTACCTGTGAGCCGGTCCAACGCCCCCGCCCCCGCCCCGGCCCCCCTTGAAGCGTCACCCCCCAAGGCGGTGACGTTTTCGGCACCCCTGCCCGGCACCTTGTCCCCGGACAACCTCGACGCGGGTCGGGCGTCAGGGCGACGCCGTGCGCTGGTCCAGCAGGCGTTGGAAGCCGTCCAGGAGAGCTCGTACGGCGAAGCGCAGGGTGTCGGCGGCGGCTGCGGCGAACGCGTCCTCGGCAAGTGACGCGATCCTGGTGTACCCCTGTTCTTCCATGGCGCGCACCAGGTACGGCTCTTGTGTACGCCAGAACTCCTCGTCGCTGACCCCGGTCTGCTGTGCTGCCTGTTGGTGCAGCACGTGCGAGCGGGCGGAGCCCAGTACGAGATTGTCGAGCGCGACGAACACGTTGACCTTCTCCTGGCCGCTGAGCGGCAGTCCGTCGAGTGCGGCCAGGGCGAAGTCGAAGTCGGCCATCGAGTTGGGGCCGAGGACGGGGCGGGCCTGGTTGATCTGGAGGAGCCAGGTGTGGGCGGTGTAGAGCTCCCACGACTGTTCGGCGATCAGCTCCAGCCGCTCCCGCCAGCTCTTGGCGTGCCACTCCTCCGACTCGTCCGGTGAGCCCTGCACATGGTCGAACATCAGGGCCACCAGTTCGTCCTTGCCGGGCACATAGCGGTACAGCGACATGGTGCCGACGCCCAGTTCGGTGGCGACCCGGCGCATGGACAGGGCGGTCAGCCCCTCGCGGTCGGCGAGTTCGACGGCGGTGGTCACGATCTGCGTCAGCGTCAGCCCAGGCTTGGGGCCGCGCGCGGGGCGGTCCCGCCCGGTGCGGCCCCACAGCAGGTCGAGGCTGCGGACCAGCCGGGCGTGGCCGTCGTCGCCGTGACTGCCCTGGTCACCGCGGTCGGCGGGGTTCTTGGTCGTCATGGTGTGGCCATCCTAGGAAATCCCCTTGCACTCCTCTGCGTATGCTGTACGCTTTTTTATCTGGGTACAGCGTACCCAAATTCAAGGAGGGGATGTATGTCCGCACCGGAACCGGCGACCACCGACTCGCCGTACTCCGTCGTCGCCGAAGGGCTCCGCAAGTCCTACGGCGACAAGCACGCACTCGACGGACTCGATCTGGCCGTGCCCCGCGGCACCGTCTTCGGGCTGCTGGGCCCGAACGGCGCGGGGAAGACCACCGCCGTACGCGCCCTGACCACCCTCATCCGGCTCGACGGGGGCCGCGCCACCGTCGGCGGGTACGACGTGAGCCGCCATCCGCGCGCGGTGCGCCGGAGGATCGGTCTCACCGGGCAGCACGCCGCGGTGGACCAGATCATCACGGCGCGGCAGAACCTGGAGATGTTCGGCCGCCTCTTCCACCTGGGCGCGGCCCGCGCCCGGCGCCGGGCAGCCGAACTGCTCGACCAGTTCGGGCTCACCGAGGCGGCCGACAAACAGCCGCAAGACTTCAGCGGCGGTATGCGGCGCCGGCTCGATCTGGCCTCCAGCATGATCCTGGCGCCTGAGGTGCTCTTCCTGGACGAGCCGACCACCGGGCTCGACCCCCGCGGCCGCAGCGAGGTGTGGGACGCGGTGCGCGGGCTGACCGAGCAGGGCACAACCGTCGTACTGACGACCCATTACCTGGACGAGGCGGACAAGCTCTCCGACCGGATCGCCGTCATCGACCGGGGCCGCAACGTCACCGAGGACACCCCGGCCGGGCTCAAGCGGGCGATCGGCGGCGACCGGATCGAGGTCGTCGCCGCCGAGGCCCGCGATCTGCCCGCCGTCGTGGCCGCCGTGGCGCGGGTCGCGGAGGGAGCCGAGCCGGAGACCGACACCGCCGAACTCCGCGCCCACGCACCCGTCTCCGCAGGTGTGCCGGCGCTCACCGAGGTGGCGCGCGGCCTCCAGGACGAGGGTGTGGTGGTGGCCGACATCGGCCTGCGCCGCCCCACGCTGGACGAGGTCTTCCTGGCCCTGACCGGGAACCGCACCGAGCAGCAGGAGAGCGCGGAGCACGTGGAGGTCACCGTATGAGCGCCGTGCAGATCGCAGAGCAGCAGTCCGCGGAGCGGCAGGGCGAAGGGCGGCGGCTGTACTGGGCGGTCGCCGATTGCTGGACGATCGTCCGCCGCGACCTGACCCACCTGGTGAAACAGCCGTCCATCATCGCCTGGCAGCTCGGCTTCCCCATCGTGTCCGTACTGCTGTTCGTCTATGTCTTCGGCAGTGGGATGGACGTCGGCAAGGGGGTGGATTACAAGGACTACGCGATGCCCGGCATGTTCGCCATGACCATGGCGTTCGGCTTCATGAACACGGCGATGGCCGTCGTCGTGGACAAGGAGCGCGGCGTCACCGACCGCTTCCGTTCCATGCCGATGGCGCCCTCCGCTGTGGTCACCGGGCGCGGTGTCTCCGACGTACTGCACGCGGCGCTCGACCTCGCCGTGATGGCGGCGATCGCCCTGATCATCGGCTGGCGTTCGGACGGCAGCCTGCTCAACACGCTCTGGGCGTTCGTGCTGCTGCTCCTGCTGCGCTTCGCGCTCATCTGGATCGGCGTGCTGCTCGGCCTGCTCGCCAAGAACCAGGAGTCGGCGGGCAACCTGTTCGCCGTCGCCTTCCCCTTCGGCATGGTCTCCAGCGTCTTCACCCCGCCCTCGGCGATGCCGGACTGGCTGGGCACCGTCGCCATGTGGAACCCCGTCTCGGCCACCGCGAACGCGGTACGCGAGCTGTACGGCAACCCTCTGCCGACCGGGGGCAGCTGGATCGAGGAGCACTCGGTGCTGATGGCGGTGGTGTGGCCGCTGGCGCTGACGGCCCTCTTCCTTCCGCTGGCCGTACGCAGGTTCCAGAACCTCAGCAGATGACTGAACCCCGCGCCCCGAAAGGGGCGCGGGGCTTTGTACATGTGCGGCTCCGCCGCGTGGGCGCGATCAACCACGAGGCACCCGCAGCCTGCGGACGAGGGACAGGGGCACCCCCTCATCAGCTCAGAGGCGCTCGATCACCCAGTCGATGCAAGAGGTCAGCGCTTCGACGTCCGCCGGCTCCACTGCCGGGAACATCGCGACCCGCAACTGGTTGCGGCCCAGCTTCCGGTACGGCTCCGTGTCGACGACCCCGTTGGCCCGCAACACCTTGGCCACAGCGGCAGCGTCCACGCCGTCGGCGAAGTCGATGGTGCCCACGACCTGCGAGCGCTGCTCCGGGTCGGTGACGAACGGGGTCGCGTAGGACGCCTTCTCCGCCCAGCCGTAGAGCCGGGAGGAGGAGTCGGCGGTACGGGAGACGGCCCAGTCCAGGCCGCCCTGGCCGTTGAGCCACTCCAGCTGGTCGTTGAGCAGGAAGAGCGTGGCCAGCGCCGGGGTGTTGTACGTCTGGTTCTTGCGCGAGTTGTCGATCGCGGTGTGCAGGTCGAAGAACGCCGGGATGTGCCGGTCCGAGGCGGCGATCCGCTCCGCGCGCTCGATCGCCGCGGGGGAGAAGACCGCGATCCACAGCCCGCCGTCGGCCGCGAAGGACTTCTGCGGCGCGAAGTAGTAGACATCCGTCTCGGCGATGTCGACCGGCAGCCCGCCGGCGCCGGAGGTGGCGTCCACCAGGACGAGTGCCCCGTCGTCGGAGCCCGGCACGCGCCGCAGCGGCATGGCGACGCCGGTCGAGGTCTCGTTGTGGGTCAGCGCGTAGGCGTCGACGCCCTGCTCGCCGCGCGCCTCGGGGTGGGTGCCCGGGTCGCTCTGGATGACGCTGGGCTCGCCCAGCCACGGCGCCTGCTCGGCGGCCTTGGCGAACTTGGAGGAGAACTCGCCGAAGGACAGGTGCTGCGACCTGTTCTCGATCAGGCCGTGGGTCGCCACGTCCCAGAAAGCGGTGGAGCCGCCGTTGCCGAGCACGACCTCGTACCCCTCGGGCAGCGAGAAGAGGCTCCGTACGCCTTCGCGCACCTTTCCGACCAGGTTTTTGACGGGCGCCTGCCGGTGGGAGGTGCCCATGAGAGAGGTACCGGTCGCAGCCAGGGCGCTGAGCGCCTCCGGACGCACCTTGCTGGGGCCCGAGCCGAAACGGCCGTCGGCGGGCTTGAGGTCAGCGGGAATCTGGAGATCAGCCACGGGGCCAGCCTAGTGCCGCCGCCTCGCGCGTTCCCGCAGCTGTCCAGCGCCTGAGACGAACGGTGGACAAGGTGAGTGTCGGTCGGGGCTCCTAAGCTGGGCGTATGACAGCAGGTCGCAGACCCGGTCCTGACGACGTACGGCGCCTCGCCCTCGCGCTTCCCGAGACCAAGGAGGTGGAGGCGTGGTCCATGCCGACCTTCCGGGTGGCGGGGAAGATGTTCCTCACCATGCCGGACGACGAGTCCTCGTTCGCGGTGCGCTGCCCGCGCCTGGAACGGGGAGAGCTGATCGCAGCCGAGCCGGAGAAGTTCTGGGTGCCGCCGCACGAGGCCGGCTCGAACTGGGTGCGGGCGCGGCTGGTGGCGCTGGAGGACATGACGGAGCTGCGGGACATCGTCGTCGACTCCTGGCAGCAGGCCGCGCCACCCCGGCTGCTGGAGACGTTCACGGTGCCGGACCCGTACGCGGACTGAGTCGTACAGACGGTCTCTCCGCAGGTAGGACGCTTGCCGGCGGCCGATCGGCAGCTGATCGTCGGCCGATCGGCGGGGTGATGCGGACCACAGACACGAAAGATCGCGCAGGGGCAGCCAACGGCCCGGGTGAGCATGCACGCTGTGCGCATGGGAGACGCACGTAGGGCAGACGCACGGGAGCTGGAACGGGCGCTGCGCGCAGCGGTGCGCGGCGGCGCGGTGGAGTTCGGGGCCCAGGACAGAGCACTGATGACGATGGACGCCTCCAACTACCGGCGGGTGCCGCTGGGCGTGGTGGCACCGAGGGACGACGACGATGTGGCGGCCGTGCTGGCCGTCTGCCGTGAGAGGGGCGTCCCCGTGGTGGCGCGCGGGGCCGGGACCTCCATCGCCGGGCAGGCCACCGGGCTCGGTGTGGTGCTGGACTTCACCCGGCACCAGCGCACCATCGAGCATCTGGACCCCGACAGCCGCACCGCCGTCGTACGCCCCGGCGTCATCCTGGACGACCTGCGCAACGCCGCCGGAGCCTTCGGGCTCACCTTCGGGCCCGACCCCTCCACCCATGCCCGCTGCACGCTCGGCGGGATGATCGGCAACAACTCCTGCGGCTCCCACTCGGTCGCCTGGGGCACCACCGCCGACAACGTGCACGAGCTGGAAGTCCTCACCTACGGCGGCGAGCGGGCCCGGCTCGGGCGGGGCGGCGAAGGCGTCCCCGAGCGGCTGCGCAGCGGCGTCTCCTCCCTCGTACAGGGCGAACTGGCCCGGCTGCGCACCGGGTTCCCCGAACTGCCCCGCAGAATCTCCGGCTACGCCCTGGACGAGCTCCTCCCCGAGAAGGGCGAGGACTGGGCCCGCGCCTTCACCGGCAGTGAGGGCACCCTGGGCGTGCTCACCCGCGCCACCGTCAAGCTGGTGCCCACGCCGGGCGCCCGGGTGCTGGCCGTACTCGGATATGCGGACGAGTCCGCGGCGGCCGAGGCGGCTGCCGGGCTGCTCCGACACCAACCGCTGACCGTCGAAGGCATGGCCAACGACCTGGTCGGCGACGCCGCGCGGGCCTCCCTCCCCAAGGGCGGCGCCTGGCTGTTCGTGGAGGTCGGCGGCGACGACGCGGCGCAGGCCAGGGCCAACGCCGAGGAGCTGTGCCGGGCGGCCCGCGAAGGCACCACCGACCACGCGCTGGTCACCGAACCGGCCGGGCAGCGCGCCCTGTGGCGGGTCCGCGAGGACGCCTCCGGCACGGCAACCCGCATGCCGGACGGGGCGGAGGCGTGGCCCGGCTGGGAGGACTGCGCCGTACCCCCGCCCCGACTCGGCGCCTATCTGCGGGACTTCCGCAAGCTGCTGCGCGAGTACGGGCTGCGCGGGCTCCCCTACGGGCACTTCGGGGACGGCTGCATCCACGTACGGATCGACTTCGACCTGCTGGGCGAGGCGGGGATCGCGAAGTTCCGGGACTTCTCCGTGGCGCTCGCCGATGTCGTCGTCGCGCACGGCGGCTCCCTCTCCGGCGAACACGGTGACGGCCTGGCCCGCGCCGAGCTGCTGACGCGGATGTACGGCGAGGAAATGGTCGGTCTCTTCGGCCGGTTCAAGGACCTGTGGGACCCGGCCGACGGCCTCAACCCCGGTGTGCTCGTGCGGCCCGACCCGCTGGACGCCAACCTGCGCTTCGCGCCGCTGCCGCGCAAGCCGGTCGACGTGGAGTTCGGCTACCCGCACGACGGCGGCGACTTCTCCGCCGCGGTACGCCGTTGCGTGGGTGTCGCCAAGTGCCGCAACGAGACGGCCGGGGCGAGCGTCATGTGTCCGTCCTTCCGCGCCACCGGCGAGGAGAAGCACTCCACGCGCGGGCGCGCCCGGCTGCTGCACGAGATGCTCGCCGGGGAAGTCGTCACCGACGGCTGGCAGTCCGAGGAGGTGCACGACGCGCTCGATCTGTGTCTGTCGTGCAAGGGCTGCCGCAGCGACTGTCCCGTGGGTGTGGACATGGCCACCTACAAGGCGGAGTTTATGCACCACTACTACGAGGGCGACGCCGAGAACCCGGGCAAGCGCCGCCCGATGGCCCACTACTCGATGGGCTGGCTGCCGCGCTGGCTGCGGCTGGCCGCCGCCACCCGTACGGTGCCGCTGCTGAACGCGGGCGCCAAAATGCCCCCGCTGGCCGCGCTCGCCAAGCGGCTGGGCGGGCTGGCCCCCGAACGGGACATTCCGGCGCTGCCCCGTACCCCGTTCACCCACTGGTGGCGCAAGCAGCCCGGCCGCTCCGCCGCCGACGGCAAGCCGGTGGTCCTGTGGCCGGACACCTTCACCAACTACCTCTCCCCGGAGGCCGGGTCGGCGGCGGTGCAGGTCTTCCAGGACGCGGGCCTGCGTCCCGTCGTACCGCCGAAGCAGGTGTGCTGCGGTCTCACCTATGTCTCCACGGGTCAGCTCGACCGGGCCCGTACGGTGATGCGCCGCACCCTCGATGTGATGGAGCCGGCCCTCGACGCGGGCCTGCCGGTCGCCGTACTGGAGCCGCCGTGCGCCGCGGCGCTCCGAACGGACGTCCCCGAGCTGCTGAGCGACGACCCCCGCGCGGGGCGGCTCGCCAAGGCCGTCCGCACCTTCGCGCAGACCCTGGAAGAGCAGGCCCCCGACTGGGAGCCGCCCCGTATCGACCGCCCGGTCGCCGGTCAGACCCACTGTCACCAGCACGCCGTCATCGGCGACGCCGCCGAGCGCCGGCTGCGTGACCGGGCGGGCCTCACCGGCACCCTCAGCGGCGGCTGCTGCGGTCTGGCCGGCAACTTCGGCTTCGAGAAGGGCCACTACGAGGTCTCCGCCGCCTGCGCCGAGGACCAGCTGCTGCCGGCCCTGCGAGCCGCCGGACCGGGCACGGAGATCCTCGCGGACGGCTACTCCTGCCGCACCCAGATGGACCAGCTCGGCGGCTACAAGAGCCGGCATCTGGCGGAGGTGCTGGCGGAGGGGCTGGGGTAGGAGCGGCCTATGATCCGAGTGACTGTGGAGCAGACCGTACGGTGCACGCCCGACGCGTTCCTGGCCCTGGTGATGGACCCGGAGCGGTACGCCGGGATCGACGCCAAGCTGGGGGCCATCGACTGGGTGCGCCGGGAGGAGAACGTCACCGAGTTCAAGTTCCGTTCGCGGCTGCCGGGCCTTCCCAGCCCGGCGCCGAAGGTGATCTCCCGGATGCGGCTCACCCCGGGGAAGGCCGTCCACGTCCGCTACGCGCCCGCGCCGCACAACCGCCTTGTGCGGCGCGTCTCCACCTTCGCGGCGAGCTTCGTCTGCACGCCGGAGGACGACGACACCACGCGGGTGGTACGGACGATCGAGATGGGCTTCGCCCCGCTCCTCCGCCACCTGGCCGAGCCGGTCCTGCGCCGCACCCTGCGGCCCGACATGGAACGCGAGATCCGCGGCGCCAAGGCCCTGTTGGAGGGCACCGACGCACCCTAGGCCCCGGTCACCGGACCTCTCCTTCGAGCACGTCCCCGCGCCATGCGGCCAGCCGCTCTTCGAGGGGTCCGGTCCCGTCCAGTACGTGCCGGCTGAACGCGTCCCGCTCGTGGGCCAGCACCGCCGCCTCCCATACGCACGGGGCGAGCCCCGACCGGCCGGGCCGCAGCTGGTCCGGCTCCCCGGCAGGCCCGGTGAACACCGCGAGGTCGGACATGTGCCCCTCGATCCAGGTGTGCACCAGCACGTAGTCACCGTCCCCGCCCGCATGGAACAACAGCACGGACAGCCCCGCGGAGCCGCGCAGCCGGGCCGACGCCAGATGCTCGCCCGCGATGCGCCGCCCGGTCTGTGCGTCCTGCTCCGTCACCGATCGTCCGGGCGCCTCGATCGCGTACGCCTTCACCAGGTGCCCGGCAATCTCCGAGCAGCCCAACGGGCGTACAGCACGGGCGTGGTACCCCTCGGCCAGTGCCTGCAACGCCTTCTGATCCTCGAGTCTGGTCATAGAACCCATGTTCCCCGCTCCCCGGCCGGGCAGGAAGTAATGCAAGCACGCTTGCTTGTTTTTGCCTTGGCTGTCAGTCTCGGTGTCCTGCCCGCCGACGCCGCGAACTCGGGGAGGGAGAGGCGTGAGTGCTCCGGAAGGCACCCCACGCGAGCCCCTGCGGGTCGGAAACGCCTCCGGCTTCTACGGCGACCGCTTCGCCGCGCTCGCCGAGATGCTGACCGGCGGCCCGCTGGACGTACTGACCGGCGACTATCTCGCCGAGCTCACCATGCTCATCCTCGGCCGCGACCGGCTGAAGGACCCCGCGCGCGGCTACGCCAGGACCTTTCTGCGGCAGCTGGAGGAAGGGCTGGGGCTGGCCCGCGAGCACGGCGTCACCCTGGTCACCAACGCGGGCGGCCTCAATCCGGCCGGGCTCGCCGACGCCGTACGGGAGTTGAGCGAGCGGGTCGGCGTGCCCGCGCGGGTCGCACATGTGGAGGGTGACGATCTGCTCGGTGGCCAGGACTGGGGCGAGGGGGTGCTGACCGCCAACGCGTATCTGGGCGGCGCCGGGATCGCGGCGTGCCTGCGCGCCGGTGCCGATGTGGTCGTCACCGGGCGGGTGGCCGACGCCGCGCTGGTCAGCGGGTGTGCCGCCGCGCACTTCGACTGGGCGGACGACGACTGGGACCGGCTCGCCGGGGCCGTTGTCGCCGGGCATGTGCTGGAGTGCGGAACACAGGCCACGGGCGGCAACTACGCCTTCTTCGTACGCGACTTCGTACGTGACGGCATCGACGTGCGCCACCCCGGGTTCCCGCTGGCGGAGATCGCCGCGGACGGTTCGTCGGTGGTGACGAAACACCCGGGAACCGGCGGCGCGGTGACCGTCGGCACCGTCACGGCGCAGCTCCTCTACGAGACCGCGGGGCCGCGCTATGCCGGCCCCGATGTGACCGCCCGGCTGGATTCCGTGCGGCTCAGCCAGGCGGGCCCCGACCGGGTCCGTGTCGAGGGGGTCCGGGGGGAGCCCCGGCCCGGCACCCTCAAGGTGGGCCTCACCCGGCTCGGCGGCTTCCGCAACGAGGTCACCCTCGTGCTGACCGGGCTCGATGTGGAGGCCAAGGCCGCCTTGGTGCAGGAGCAGTTGGAGGCCGCCTTCTCGCGGTCCGGGGCACGGCGTCCGCGGGAGGTGAGCTGGAGCCTCGTTCGTACGGATCGCATGGACGCGGACGTCCAGGAGGAGTCGAGCGCTCTGCTGCGGCTGGTGGTGCGGGACGCCGACGAGAGAGTGGTGGGCCGCGCCGTGTCCGGCCCCGCCGTCGAGCTGGCACTCGCGAGCTACCCGGGCTTCCACCTGGCGGCACCACCGACGGGCGGGGCACCGTTCGGAGTGTTCGAGGCGGCGTACGTACGCGCTGAGGCGGTGCCGCATGTCGCGGTGCTGCCGGACGGTACGCGGGTGGATGTGGCCTTCCCCGCCGGTTCGCCTCTCGCGGGGCGGGCGGGCGAGGGGCAGCGGGCCGGTGTAGAGGGAGGGCCTGCGCCGCGGCCCGCGTCGTCCCCCGTTCGGCGTGCCCCTCTCGGTCTCGTCGCCGGGGCACGGAGCGGGGACAAGGGCGGGAGCGCCAACATCGGCGTCTGGGCCCGTGACGCCGACCCGGACATCTACAGCTGGCTGCGCGACACCCTCACTGTCGCCAAGGTGCGCGAACTCCTCCCGGAGACCCGGGAACTCGACGTCACCCGGCACGAACTCCCCAACCTCGCAGCCCTCAACTTCGTGATCGACGGCATCCTCGGCCAAGGCGTGGCGTCGCAGCACCGGTTCGACCCGCAGGCCAAGGCGCTCGGCGAGTGGCTGCGCGCGCGCCACCTCGACATACCGGAGGTGTTCCTTCCATGAGCGCCCTCGACGTGCAAGCTCCGGAGTACGGGGACAACCGCGCCGCCATGCTCGGCAAGCTCGAAGAGCTGAACACCGAGCAGGCCAAGGCTCTCGCGGGCGGCGGCGAGAAATACGTCGCGCGGCACCGGGAGCGCGGCAAGCTGCCGGCCCGCGAGCGGATCGAACTCCTCCTGGACCCGGACACCCCGTTCCTGGAGCTGTCCCCGCTCGCCGCGTGGGGCAGCGACTGCACCACCGGCGCTTCGCTGGTGACCGGGATCGGTGTCGTCGAGGGCGTCGAGTGCCTGATCACCGCGAACGATCCCACCGTACGCGGAGGTGCCAGCAACCCGTGGACGTTGAAGAAGGCGCTACGGGCCAACGAGATCGCGTACGCCAACCGGCTGCCCTGCGTCAGCCTGGTGGAGAGCGGCGGCGCCGATCTGCCCAGCCAGAAGGAGATCTTCATCCCGGGCGGCGCCCTTTTCCGGGACATCGCCCGGCTCTCGGAAGCAGGTATCCCGACCGTCGCCGTCGTGTTCGGCAACTCCACGGCCGGCGGCGCGTACATACCCGGCATGTCGGACCACGTGATCATGGTCAAGGAGCGCGCCAAGGTGTTCCTCGGCGGGCCGCCGCTGGTGAAGATGGCCACCGGCGAGGAAGCCGACGACGAGGAGCTGGGCGGCGCCGACATGCACGCCCGCACATCCGGCCTCGCCGACCACTACGCGCTGGACGAACCCGACGCACTGCGCCAGGCCCGCCGCGTCATCGCCCGCCTCAACCGGCGCAAGGCCCACTCCGACCCGGACCCGGCCACCGTACGGGAGCCGCTGTACGACCCCGAAGAACTGCTCGGCATCGTCCCCGGCGAGCTGAAGGTGCCGTTCGACCCGCGCGAGGTGATCGCCCGGATCGTGGACGCCTCGGCCTTCGACGAGTTCAAGCCGCTGTACGGGGCCAGCCTGGTGACCGGGTGGGCGCGGCTGCACGGCTACCCTGTCGGCATCCTCGCCAACGCGCAGGGGGTGCTCTTCAGCCAGGAGTCGCAGAAGGCCACCCAGTTCATCCAGCTCGCCAACCAGCGCGACATCCCCCTTCTCTTCCTGCACAACACCACCGGCTACATGGTCGGCAAGGAGTACGAGCAGGGCGGCATCGTCAAACACGGCTCGATGATGATCAACGCCGTCTCCAACTCGAAGGTCCCCCACCTGTCCGTCCTGATGGGCGCCAGCTACGGCGCCGGCCACTACGGGATGTGCGGACGCGCCTTCGAGCCCCGGTTCCTCTTCGCCTGGCCGAGCGCCAAGTCCGCCGTCATGGGGCCGCAGCAGCTCGCCGGTGTGCTCTCGATCGTGATGCGCGAGTCGGCCGCCGTCAGGGGAAAGCCGTTCGACGAGGAGGCGGATGCCGGGCTGCGGGCCATGGTCGAGCAGCAGATCGAGAGCGAGTCGCTGCCCATGTTCCTCTCGGGACGGCTCTACGACGACGGCGTCATCGACCCGCGCGACACCCGCACCGTTCTCGGCATCTGTCTGTCCGCCGTCCACACCGCGCCGGTGACCGGAGCCCGCGGCGGTTTCGGCATCTTCCGGATGTGAGCGGGGTGGACGGAACCGACAGGCACTCCGAGGAGCACGGAATGATCCACTCCATCCTCGTCGCCAACCGCGGCGAGATCGCCCGGCGCGTCTTCCGCACCTGTCGCGAACTGGGCATCTCCACCGTCGCCGTGCACTCCGACGCGGACGCCGAAGCGCCGCACGTCCGCGAGGCCGACGCCGCCGTACGGCTGCCGGGCAGCGCACCCGGCGACACCTATCTGCGCGGCGACCTCATCGTCGCCGCCGCCCTCGCGGCCGGCGCCGACGCCGTACACCCCGGCTACGGATTCCTCTCCGAGAACGCCGGCTTCGCCCGCGCCGTCCAGAACGCCGGGCTGGTGTGGATCGGCCCGCCGCCCGCCGCGATCGACGCCATGGCGTCCAAAACAGCCGCCAAAAAACTGCTGGGCGAGGCCGGGGTGCCGCTCCTGGCGCCCCTGGACCCGGGGGAGATCCGCGAGACCGACCTGCCCGTCCTGGTCAAGGCCGCGGCGGGCGGCGGCGGTCGCGGCATGCGGGTCGTCCGCGAACTCACCGCGCTGGACGGTGAACTGGCCGCAGCGCGTGCGGAGGCCGCCGCTGCCTTCGGGGACGGCGAGGTGTTCGTCGAGCCGTACATCGAGCGGGGGCGGCATGTCGAGGTACAGGTGCTGGCGGATGCGCACGGTGGCGTATGGGCGCTGGGCACCCGGGACTGCTCCCTCCAGCGGCGCCACCAGAAAGTGATCGAGGAGGCCCCGGCCCCCGGGCTCGGCACCGAGGTGCTGCGCACGCTGGAACGGGCCGCCGTGGCGGCGGCCCGCACGGTGGACTACGTGGGCGCGGGCACCGTCGAGTTCCTCGTCACGGCCGACGGACGCCCCTGCTTCCTGGAGATGAACGCCCGCCTCCAGGTCGAACACCCCGTCACCGAGTGCGTCTTCGGGCTGGACCTGGTGGCGCACCAGATCCGCGTCGCGGAAGGCGATCCGCTGCCACCGGACGGACCGCCCCCGGTTCGGGGCCACGCCGTCGAGGCCCGGCTGTACGCGGAGGATCCGGCGCGTGACTGGCAGCCGCAGACGGGCCGGTTGTGGCGGCTGGAGGTACCCGGCGATGTCCGGGTGGACTCCGGTGTCGCGGACGGCTGCGAGATCGGCGTCCACTACGACCCGATGCTCGCCAAGGTCATCGCTTGGGCGCCGGACCGCCCCGCAGCCGTACGCAAATTGACCCGCGCCCTGGAACGGGCCGCCGTGCACGGACCGGTCACCAACCGGGACCTGCTCGTGGCCTCGCTGCGGCACCCCGACTTCGACCCCGCCCGGCTGGACACCGGCTTCTACGCACGCAACCTGGCCGAACTGACCGCCCCCGGCGCGGGAGACGACACTGTGCACGCGCTGCTGGCCGCCGCACTGGCGGCGGCGGTACGTGACGAGGCGGGGCGTCCTCGTGTCGCCGCCCGCGTCGGAGGCTGGCGCAACCTCGCCTCGGCACCCGCCTGTCGGCGGTACGCCGACGCCGCCGGGGACGAACACGAGGTGCGGTACCGGTGGGGCAGGGGCGGCACCCTCGTGCCGGAGGCCGCCCCCGGGGTGCGGGTCGTCTCGGCCCGGCCCGAAGAAGTCGTCCTCGAAACGGGCGGGGTGCGCCGCCGGTACCCGGTCGCGGTGTACGGCGACCGGGTGTTCGTCGGCCGGCACGCCTTCACCGCCCTGCCCCGGCTCGCCGAGCCCAGGACGGCGGCGGAACCCGGCTCCCTGCTGGCGCAGCTTCCCGGGACGGTCGTCCGGCTGGCGGAGGGCGTTCGGGTCGGGGCCCACGTCACCGCGGGACAGCCTTTGTTGTGGCTGGAGGCGATGAAGATGGAGCACCGTGTGGTCGCCCCCACGGATGGGAGGGTCTCCGCGTTGCACGTCGTTGCGGGGCAGCAGGTCGAGGTGGGCACCCTTCTTGCAGTCGTCACCGCCTGAGGGGGTGACGTTGGTTGGGGACGCACGCGCCCTTGCGGTGGGAGTCGCGCCACAGAATCGGAAGGGAAAAACATGACGGCCCTTATCGAGACCGACGAACAAATGGCGCTCCGCGCATCGGCAGCCGCCCTCGGCAAACGGTACGGCCGCGAATACTTCGCGGAGGCAGCAAGCCAGGGCAAACAAACAACCGCACTGTGGACGGAAGCCGCACAGCTCGGCTACCTCGGAGTCAACCTCCCCGAGGAGTACGGAGGCGGCGGCTCCGGCATCCAAGAACTCTCCATCGTGCTGGAGGAACTCGGCGCCGCCGGCTGCCCCCTCCTCATGCTGGTGGTCTCACCAGCAATCTGCGGCACGGTGATATCCCGCTTCGGCACGGAAGAGCAGAAGCGGGCCTGGCTACCAGGACTGGCGAACGGCTCCCGCAAGATGGCGTTCGGCATCACGGAGCCGGACGCCGGCTCCAACTCGCACCGCATCACCACCACGGCCCGGCGGGACCCGGCCACCGGCGAATGGGTGCTGACCGGCCGGAAGGTCTTCATCTCAGGGGTCGACATCGCGGAGGCAACCCTGATCGTCGGCCGCACAGAGGACGCCCGTACGGGGAAACTGAAACTGTGCCTGTTCATCGTCCCCCGGGACGCCCACGGCTTTTCCCGCAACCGGATCGACATGGAGATCAGCGCACCGGAGAAACAGTTCGAACTCGTACTGGACAACGTACGCCTCCCCGCCGACGCGCTGGTCGGCGATGAGGACGCGGGCCTCCTCCAACTCTTCGCGGGGCTCAATCCGGAACGCATCATGACGGCGGCATTCGCACTGGGAATGGCGCGCTACGCAATCGAAAGAGCGCTGGACTACGCCCGCACCCGGCAGGTGTGGAAAGAACCGATCGGCGCGCACCAGGCGATCGCCCACCCGCTCGCGCAGGCGCACATAGAGGTGGAGTGCGCGCGGCTGATGACGCAGAAGGCGGCACGGCTGTACGACGCGGGCGACGACATCGGCGCGGGCGAGGCCGCGAACATGGCCAAGTACGCGGCGGCGGAGGCTTGCGTACGCGCCGTCGACCAGTCGGTGCACACGCTCGGCGGCAACGGGCTGACGCGCGAGTACGGGCTCGCGGCGCTGATCACCGCGTCACGGGTGGCACGTATCGCCCCCGTGAGCAGGGAGATGATCCTCAACTACGTCTCCCACCAGACCCTCGGCCTCCCGAGGTCGTACTGATGGCCGCCCCGGAGAAAGTGCTCGCCACCGGCACCGCGGACGGCATCCGCACGCTCACCCTCGACTCCCCGCACAACCGCAACGCGCTCTCCGCCCGCCTGGTCGGCGAGTTGCACGCAGCGCTGGCCCGGGCCGAGACGGACGACTCCGTGCGCGCGGTGTTGCTCACGCATACGGGCAACACGTTCTGCGCGGGAGCGGATTTGAGTGAGGCCGGCGCATCGACTGGCCACGGGGCTGCCCCTGGCCGACGTCCACAGGCTGCGGGCGCGTCGTGGTTGCGCGCGCAGTTCCCCGCGCCCCTGACGGGGCGCGTGCTCCCTGCCCTGCGCTTGGGCAGTCTGCTCCCCCAAGCTCTTCGAGCAGGGGGTACCCCCAGGCCCAGGGTGGGCAAGCGCAGCGCCCGCGCGGGTTACGCAGGAGCTGAGGGGCAAGCATTGGCCCTCGCACAACTGTTGCGCCGCATCGTCGCCCTCCCCAAACCGGTCGTCGCCCGGGTGACCGGACACGTCCGCGCCGGCGGCACCGGACTGCTGGCGGCCTGCGACATCTCCGTCGCGGGACCAGGGGCGACGTTCGCGTTCACGGAGGCGCGGATCGGAGTGGCTCCGGCGGTGATCTCGATGCCGGTGCTGCCGCGAACGGACCCGCGGGCGATGGCGCGGTACTACCTGACGGGCGAGCGGTTCGGCCCGCAGGAGGCGGCCCGTACCGGGCTGGTGACGCTGGCCGCCGACGATCCGGACGAGGCGCTGGCTCCCGTGCTCGACGGGCTGCGACAGGGCTCCCCGCAGGGGCTGGCGGAGTCGAAGCGGCTGGTCACCCGGGAGGTGCTGGCCGCGTTCGACCGCGACACGGGTACGCTCGCTGAACTGTCGGCGCGGCTGTTCGCGTCGGACGAGGCCCGCGAGGGCATGACGGCCTTCCTCGAACGACGGGAGCCCGAATGGGCAGTGCGGCAGTAACCCGCGGCGGCGCGGCAGGAACCCGTGGCGCGGCGCCCAAGCAGGACCGCAGTCGGGCCACCCGGCAGCGGCTGCTGGAGTCCGCGGTGACGTGCCTGGCCGAGCACGGCTGGTCGGGCAGCACGGTCACGGTGGTCGCCGAGCACGCGGGCGTCTCGCGGGGCGCGGCGCAGCACCATTTCCCCACCCGCGAGGACCTGTTCACGGCGGCGGTCGAGTACGTGGCCGAGGAACGCTCCCGGGCGCTGCGCGAGCTGCCGACGCCCACCGGCGCCCGCGCCGCCGTCGAGACGCTGGTCGGGCTGTACACCGGTCCGCTCTTCCGCGCTGCGCTGCAGCTGTGGGTCGCGGCGTCCAACGAGCCGCAGTTGGGCCCGCGGGTTACCGCGCTGGAAGCCCGTATCGGACGAGAGGCGCACCGGATGGCGGTCGAGCTGCTCCGCGTCGACGAGCGGAGGCCCGGAGTCCGGGAGACCGTTCAGGGGCTGCTGGACATGGCGCGCGGGCTCGGCCTCGCCAATCTGCTGACCGACGACAGCGCGCGGCGCGAGCGGGTCGTGGCGCAGTGGGCCCGGCTGCTGGAGGACGCGCTGCACAACTGAACCAGCCTTTCGGCCCCGCTGATTCGCATTCATCGACATGTATGTGAACCGGCGGGGCTGTGCTGTGTGTTCCGGCCCTGTCGGCGGTCTTGACGCTCCTATAGGCCACTTCTAGGGTGACGCTCGTTCAGCGATCTGGCACGTGTTCATCTACATGAATCATCTACATGAATTGATTGAGCGAACCGAACCAGGGAGCCGCCATGTCCGGACTGGACTGGGGAGTTGTCGGCGCGTACTTCTTCGTGATGCTGGCGATCGGCCTGTACGCGACCCGCCGGATCGACAACGTCGCGGACTTCTTCACCGCACGCGGCCGTATCCCCTGGTGGCTGTCGGGGATCTCGCACCACATGTCCGGCTACAGCGCCATCATGTTCGTCACCTTCGCCGCCGTCGCCTACGACTACGGCGTCACCGTCTACTTCTGGTGGCCGCTGACCATCGGGATCGGCGTCGGCATCGGCGCCTTCCTGTTCGCACCCCGCTGGAACCGGCTGCGCGCCAAACATGGCGTCAACTCCCCGCTGGAGTATCTGGCGGTGCGCTACAACCTGCCCACCCAGCAGGTGCTCGCCTACAGCGGCGCCGCGCTCAAGGTCGTCGACATCGCGGCCAAGTGGGTCGCCATCGCCGTGCTGTTGCAGGGATTCGCCGACATACCGCTCGCCTGGGGCATCACCCTCACCGGCGTCTGCACCATGATCTACATGGCCTTCGGCGGGCTGTGGGCCGATGTCCTCACCGACTTCGGCCAGTTCGTCATCCAGTCCGTGGCGGGCATCGCCATGCTGGTGGCCGTCATGGCACACCTGGACGGTCTCTCGACGCTGTGGACCATGTGGGGCGATCTGCCGGCCGGACACTCCGACCCGGTGGCGGGCCCGGTCACCACGACCCTGATCCTCGCGTTCCTCCTCGTCAAAACGTTTGAGTACAACGGCGGCATGTGGAACCTCGCCCAGCGCTACATGGCCGCGCCCTCCGGCTCCCGGGCGAAGAAGTCCGCGCTGCTGTCCAGTGCGCTGTGGCTGGTCTGGCCGCTGATCCTCTTCCTCCCGATGATCGCCGCGCCGCTGATCGTGCCGGGCATCGAGAACGGTGAGGAGTCCTACATCCGGCTCGCCCAGGAACTCCTGCCGACCGGCATGATCGGGCTGCTGATGGCCGGGTTCTTCTCCCACACCATGGCCATGGTCGCCTCCGACTCCAACGTCATCACCGCGGTCATCACCCGCGACCTGGCCCCGGTGCTGGTACGCCGGGTACGCACCCTCGGCGAGCGAGCCCAACTCCTCTTCGCCCGCATCACGACGGTCGCCTTCGTCACCTTCAGCATGGGCTTCGCCCTCTTCGCCGACCCCGACGGTTTCATCATGACGGTCGTCGTCAGCATCGTCGCCGCCACCATGGGCCCGATCTCCATCCCCTTGATGCTCGGCCTCCTCCCCTGGTTCAAGCGCCACGGCTCCCTCGCCGCCATCAGCTCCTGGGCGGGCGGCATAGCAGTCTGGTCGATCCTCTACTGGGCCGTCGACGACGCCACCGAGGCCATGACGGTCGGCCTCCCCCTGCTGACCTCACTCGTGCTCTACGTCACCATCGGCCTCCTCCGCCCCGTCGATACCGCAGCAGGCAACGCCATAGTCGACTCCCTCGCCGAAGACCTCCAGGCGGAGGTCCAGCCGACGACCCCGGACACCCCCACGCTGCCCCCACTGGAACTGCGCTGACGAACTGGCAGGGGGCGGGCGGCACCGCTGCCCTCGTGCCCTGCCCTGCCAAAGGGCAACGGCTTTCCGTTGGTCGGCGGAACGCCAACCGGTCCCGGTGGAAGGCCGGCCGATGAACTGGCATGCCGCGCCATCGGCCGGTTTCGAGGCAGGCCAACCAGGTAGCTTCATCTCGCAGTCGACGGCCGCTGCCCGGCCCCTGACCTTCCCTCTCACCGCGGCCCATCCCGGCGGACCAGTGCGGCCATGGCCTTACCGCGAGCCTTCAACCAGGCGCAATACCGTCGAGACAGCGCCTCCGCTCGTCTTGTAGGTTCCTCTAGAGGGGGAGGACCGTTTGACAAGGGGGATTCATGTCTTTCGCACAGGAATGGGCAGGCCTGGTCGCCAAGGCCAGGGAGAAGCAGTCCGCGCCGATGCAGTTGAACGGCGCCGGGGGCAAGGACGGCGCCAAGGGTGACGGGAAGTACCTCGATGTCACTCCTCACGTACTTCGCTCGTTCGCGGGGAAAGCAGAAGACGTAAGTGGCGACTTCCAAAAGCTGGACAACGTTGCCATGCGGGAGACCGAGCAAGTTCCCGGCTCCATCAAGGGTTTCGCCAGCGACGAGGCGTTCAAGGACTTCCAGAAGCTGTGGCGGGAGCAGATGAAATACCTGGACGGCCTCTACACCGGGGTGGCGAAATCCCTCCGGTCCGCCGCGACGCACTTCAAGGAGGAGGACGTGCGGCGCAAGACGGAGATCGGTAAAGCGGTGCCGTACGGGGAAACCCCGACAAAGGGTCCGTTGTACGGCCCTTACGCCAGGGGTACCGACAAGCCGCTGTACGGACCGTATGTTCCCCGGCCGGACGGGTCCGGCACCGAGCCGACGCCCTGAGGAGGAGCCCACTGTCGATGGCTCATGAACTCACCTACAAAGCCATACGCGACGCCAACCTCGAACCGCTACGGGAAGCGGTGCGGGAGTGGAAGAAGATTCCCGAGAAGATGGACACTGTGGCCACGACTTTCGGCCGTACGGTAGCTGGTCCCCTTGAGCAGTCCGGCTGGCACGGCGAGAGCGCCAATGCGGCCTTCAAAAAGTTCAGAAGCGTCCGCCAGCAGATGTCGGAGGCCGCTGGCGAGGCCCGGAAGATCAGTACCAATCTGTCAGAGGCGCTCTCGACGTTCGAGTTCTCCCAGGATGAGATCAAGAACGTCGAACGGGCAGTGCACGCCAAGCCCGAAGAGGGCACCAAGAACTACCTGAAGCTCGATGAGACGAAGGGCGTCGTCTCCATCGACCACGGCCACAAGGAGGACATACCGAACCTGGAGAAGTTGCAGCGGAGCGTCGACGAGTGCAACCGTCGCATCAAGGAGGCTATCGCCAATGCGAGCAAGGCCGATCACGCGCTGAAGACGGTCCTTCAGATCGACCCTCCGGGGAAGGGCTTCAACGACGATATCGCCGGCCACCTCCGGGATGTACGGAAGGAGACCAAGGAGGACGTCGATACCCTGATGAAGCTGGCCGGCGACGACGGCCTGAAGACGGACAAAAAGAAGCTGGAGCAGTTCAACGCAATCCTCGCCAAAAACGCCCACAACTCCGACTTCGCGGAAGAGTTCGCGACCCGGAAGGGCGCCAAAGGGATTCTCGACTTCTGGAACAGGACGGCACGGCCTGAGTACGGGGAGGACGAGCACGGTTTCCCCAAGGCAAAAGCCCTCGACGCGGCGACCCGAAAGCAGCTCGCGGCGCTCCAGGACAACCTCGGGAACACACTTGCACTGGCCAGCCACTCGGACTCGCCTAAGATGACGCAGTGGAAGCAGGACGTCATCGATCTCGGGTACAAGCGCTTGCCCGCCGTGGAAGATCCGGGGACGCACGACGCCCGGCCACCGTACGGTTTCCAGGTGATGAGCAACCTCATGCGCACCGGAAAGTGGGATTCGCAGTTCCTCAACCACTATGGCGATGAGCTCATAGCGAGGGAGAAGTCGAAGTTCGAATCGCACGGGCAAGAGCTCCCAGGCCACCGCCGGTGGCTCAGCGAGGGCATGAAGCCGGTGGACTACCTCAACTTCGGTCCCAAGGCCGACCAGGGCGCGGATCCTATGACCGGTTTCCTGGAGGCGATGGGTCACAACGGAGACGCGTCCACAGAGTTCTTCACTGACAAGGGCCACTTCGACTACCTGCTCAAGGACCGCGAGTACATCCAGGACGGTGCGAACAACCCCGATTTCGACCCGAGGAAGGATGTCGTTCCCTCCCGGACTGCCCTTGGTCACGCGCTAGGTGCCGCGGCAACCGGCCACGCCTGGGACACGCCGCTGGATCACAACCCGTCCCACACCAAGGAGCAGGCCGAGCTGATGTCCAAGCTCGTCACGGGGTTCGGCGCTGCCGAGCACCGCCTGACGCTGGCACCCGGCATGCATGATGGTCTGGGGAACGCCGCTGCCGAGTACAGCCCGGACTTCTTCCGGGCGATCAAGGACGGATCGGACGACGGCAAATTGTTCCCCATGTCCGGCGAGCAGGCCGGGATGAGCCACGGTGAGGCGACGCGGTTCCTGGTCCAGGTGGGGCAGGACGCCGACGCGAACGCGGCGATCACACTTGGGCAGAAGCACTACACCGCCCAGGCGCTCGAGCACCACCTGGCTGGCGACCTGCCCGCCGACCAGCGGTACGACGCCTCCCGGAAGGACACAGTGGACGAGATCCTCCGCGCGTCCGGGGAGAGTGCCGGAACGCTCGCCATCGGACGCCAGGAAGCGCTCATTGCCCCCGCGATCCGGGAAGAACAGGACTTCGACCAGTCGACGCTCAGCAAGCGGCTGTGGGCCAACGGCGCTCTCGGAGTTGTCGCGGGAGGCGTCAGTGCCCTCAAGCCCATCGCCGACTCCCACCCGGTCGCTGCCGTGGTCACCGCGGCTGTTCTCACCGGCGCGTCGTCAGCCGGCGCCAGCGACGCCGACGCCGCGTACTGGAACATGAACAAGTCCACTCCCGCGGCGGAGAAGGCCAGCCTGATCTACGAAGAGCTTTCCAAACGCGATGTGCAGCAGAACGAGAAAATCTTCGGCGCCCTGGAAAAGGAACACGGCATCCACTTGTCGAAGAGCTGGGCGGAGAAGTTTTCCGACGACGGGTTCTCCCAGGCATATTCTCGCGTAGGCACCACGGCACCGTTCCTCAGCTCCCTCGACAAAGTGAAAGAACAGTAGGCATGACCGCTCATCCTCGCCCCACCCGGTGGGTCCGCTACATCCTGCTCTTCGTCCTCGCCGTGGCGCTCGTCGCGGCGGGGGCAGTGGGCGGGGCCCTGATGCAGCGCAAGGAGCCGAAGAAGTTCACGGAGGTGTCCGGGGACACCTGTCACACCGTGCTCACGGGCCTGTCCAACTCGGTGCTGGACCGCGTGATCCCCAAGTCCCACTACGTGGGCGGGTGGCAGAAGGTGTCCCGGAAGAAGGGCGAATACAGCGCGCTGTGCGGCATCAATGCAGACGGGAAGCGTGCGCTGACGGTGTCCCTGGGGCAGCTGAACGCCACCCGCTCCCTGGACGGCCCAAAGCCGTGGCAAGGAAAGGGGAAGAAGATCCCCGGCTTCAAGAAGAGCTGGGCCACCCGGAGCGCCGCCGCTGCTGCCCTGCCCTGCACCAAGGCCAAGGACGAGGACGAGAACACCTCGCTGCACGTGAAGGTGGAGTCCTTCACGAAGAAGGGCGACGACACCCGTAAGGACCTGATACGGATTCTCAAGGCGGCAGCCGGGGACGGCCATTCCCTTGCCTGTTTCGCCGCACCCATTGAGGACGGTTCTACTTAAAGGCTGTTGGGCAGCCCCCCGGTTCACCGGGCTGAGTCCGCGTCATTTCGGCAAGCTGATCACCGCTCTGCGGCGTGAGGGCGCGGACCAGGTGCGCAGGGGCGGCCCTGGAGCTTGCCATCGGAGGTCCCGCCGTTCAAAAGGGGAGATCCAGCTCCGCCCACAACGTCTTGGTGATGGGGTCGTTCACCCGGTCTCCCCAGCGGTCCGCCAGGGCGTCCACCAGCAGCAGCCCGCGCCCTGACTCCTCCTCGGCGACCGACGGTCGGGGCGGCTCCGGTGGCAGTGGCTTGTCCGCCCGTGCGTCGGTGACCTTCACCCGCAGCCGCCTCCCTGGCGCCGGCTCGCTCAACGTGAGGCACAGCCGGAAGTCGCGGCCGATGTTGCCGCAATGCCGTACGGCGTTCGCCGCGAGCTCCGCCACGATCAGTGCCGCCGCGTGCGAGGGGGTGCTGCGGTACGGGACAGCGCGCTCGTCCAGCCACTGCGTCGCGAGCAGGCGCGCGAGGCGTGCCCCGCGCCGGGTGGAACTGAGCTGCACGGTGAACGTCTCCAACGGCGCCTGGGGTGGCTCAGGTTGGCGAATTTCCTGCGTGTGCGGATTCATAGCGTGACGGTCGCGCTACGCGCATACCGTGGCCAGGTCAGGAGCGCTTCCCCCGGCCACGGGTACGGCGGGGCACGCCTCCTGCGCGGGGATGTACGGGCCGCACGCCGTGACCAGGCCACGGCGAACGGCGTTGACGCAGAGACCCGTTGAGGGCGCACAAGGACGTGAAGCGTATGACCAGCGCGAACGGAAACCAACCGACCGATCGCAAGAAGGACGGCCGCGCCGTTCCCTCTCCCCGTACGGCGGACACCGCCCACCAGCGCAAACGCGAGGACGACCGCCCCGGCATCTGGGTCGGCTACGGCAAGTTGCTACGCAAGTTCCGTACGGCTGCGGGCTATTCGCAGGAAGCCCTTGCCCCACTCCTCGGCTACTCGCCGGAACAGGTCGCCTCCGTCGAGCAGGGCCGCCGCCCAGCCAAGGCCCCCTTCACCGAGGCCGCAGAACGGGTGCTGGACGCGGGCGGCGTCCTGGAAACCCTCCAGGAGGAGGTGGACTTCGCCAAGCTGCCAGCGTTCTTCCGGGACTTCGTGCTGCTGGAAATGGAGGCGGTGAGTCGGTTCGGATACGACCCCCTGCTGGTGCCCGGGCTGTTGCAGACCGAGGGGTACGCGCGGGCGCTGTTCGAGGGGCACGTGCCAATGCTCGAAGAGGAAGCCATCGAGGACAGCGTCGATGCGCGACTGAGCAGGCAGAAGATCCTCACCAAAAGCCCCCTGGTGGACTTCTCCTTCGTCGTCAGCGAGGTTGCGCTACGCCAAGAGCTGGGCGGCCCGAGCACGATGAAGGAGCAGTACCGACATCTGCTGCGCCAAGGCGAGCTTCGCAACGTGGCCATCCAAGTCATGCCACTCGGTGTCGGCTTCCATCCCGGCCTTCACGGCGCGATGGTGCTGGTGGAGACTGCGGAGCATCAGCAGTACGGCTACTTCGAATCGCAGGGCATCGGCCACGTCGTCAGCGACGCCAGGCACGTGAGTGAGTTCGCACTTCGGTATGGCAAGCTGCGATCACAGGCCCTGAACGTCGAGGAATCAGCCGCCTTCATTCGTCACTTGGCAGGGGAGACATGAGAAACGAGCAGGTGGCAGCCCGGTCTTGCGAGCTGTCCTGGCACAAGAGCAGCTATAGCGGCCCGGAAGGCGGTGACTGTGTGGAGGTCGCGCACACGGTCGGCACCGTTCATGTCCGTGACTCCAAGGATCAGCGCGGCCCTGTCCTCTCCGTACCGTCCGCCCAGTGGGTGGCCTTCGTCGGACACCTGGCGGAAGAAGGATGAACGAGCTGTCCTGGCGCAAGAGCAGCTACAGCGGCCCGGACGGCGGCAACTGTGTGGAGGTCGCGCACACGGTCGGCACCGTTCATGTCCGCGACTCCAAGGATCAGCGCGGCCCCGTGCTCTCCGTACCGACCGGTCGGTGGGCGGACTTCATCGAGAAGCTGGCAGGTCAGCCATGACCAGGGGCTGCCCCTGATTGCCGTCCGCAGGCTGCGACTGCGTCGTGGCTGGTCGCGCAGTTCCCCGCGCCCCTTCGGGCGCGGGGAACGCAAAAGGCACGGGGCGAGCCCCTGGTGCCGGTCAGCCCGCGTAGCCGTCCACCTCGCGGGGGTCGCGCGGCCCTGGTCCCACATAGCGGGCCGACGGGCGCACCAGTCGGCCCGTTCGCTTCTGTTCCAGGATGTGCGCCGACCATCCGGCGGTACGGGCACACGTGAACATCGAGGTGAACATGTGGGCCGGGACCTCCGCGAAGTCCAGCACGATGGCGGCCCAGAACTCGACGTTGGTCTCCAGCACCCGGTCGGGCCGTCGGGCGCGCAGCTCGGCGAGGGCGGCCTTCTCCAGCGCCAGGGCGACCTCGTAGCGGGGGGCGCCCAGCTCCTTGGCCGTACGCCGCAGCACGCGGGCGCGCGGGTCCTCGGCGCGGTAGACGCGGTGGCCGAAGCCCATCAGCCGCTCTCCGCGGTCGAGCTGGCGCTTCACGTACGCGTCCGCGTCGCCGGTGCGCTCGATCTCCTCGATCATGCCGAGGACCCGGGAGGGGGCGCCGCCGTGCAGGGGCCCCGACATGGCACCCACCGCACCGGAGAGCGCCGCCGCAACATCGGCGCCGGTGGAGGCGATGACGCGGGCCGTGAAGGTGGAGGCGTTCATGCCGTGTTCGGCCGCGGAGGTCCAGTAGGCGTCGACGGCGGCCACGTGCTTGGGGTCGGGCTCGCCGCGCCAGCGGCGCATGAAGCGCTCGACCACGGTGTCGGCCTTGTCGATCTCCTTCTGCGGCACCATCGGCAGCCCCTGGCCGCGTGCGGACTGCGCGACGTACGACAGGGCCATGACGGCGGCCCGCGCCAGGTCGTCACGGGCGGTGCGCTCGTCGATGTCGAGCAGGGGTTTGAGGCCCCATACGGGAGCCAGCATGGCGAGCGCCGACTGGACGTCCACGCGGATGTCCCCGGAGTGCACCGGGATGGGGAACGGTTCGGCGGACGGCAGGCCGGGGTTGAAGCCGCCGTCGACGAGCAGCCCCCACACGCTGCCGAACGACACCTGGCCGACCAGGTCCTCGATGTCCACGCCGCGGTAGCGGAGCGAGCCGCCTTCCTTGTCGGGTTCGGCGATCTCCGTCTCGAACGCGACGACTCCCTCGAGCCCGGGTACGAAGTCGGACATCTGGCGGCTCCCTCGTAAAGCGTCGTCAGAGCTGTGCTGACGGCGGATCGACCTGCTGGCGTGGGCTGCGCGGGGCAGCGTGGTCTGCTGTGCATGCTGCGCATGCTGTGTGAGCGCGGCGAACGGTTCCGCTGCCGGCTTCTCGCGGCTCACGGACCGGGCCGTCACCTCGGTCATGCCCGCCCCGGTCGGTGGTCACGCTCCGCTGCCTGTGGCCTGGAGCACGCTGTCGGGCGGAGCGGCAACGATAGCTCTTGATGTACGGCTGCCACAGCTCTCGGGGCAGGATTCTGGCGGTTCCAGCACCTGCGCGGGAGGGTGAGATGAGGCACAGCCGCCGATTCCGGGCCCTCAGGTGTGCGGAGGGTGTCCACCGGGCAGACTGTCCGACCGCGGCCGGGACGGATGCTGCAAGATAGCGGCGTGCCTCACGCTGATGACGTTGACGACGCTGCTGCCACCGACGCCACCGACACCACGGCCTCGACCACCCTCGACCCCGCCGCGATGCGGGCCCACTACCGGGAAGAAGGACTCGGCGAGAGCGAGCTGGCCCCCGACCCGTTCGCCCAGTTCGCGCTCTGGTTCGCCCAGGCGACCGCCAGCGGGCTGCACGAACCCAACGCCATGGTGTGCTCCACAGCCGACGAACGCGGCCGTCCCAGCTCCCGCACCGTCCTGCTCAAGCGCTACGACGAGCGCGGCTTCGTCTTCTTCACCAACTACGGCTCCCGCAAGGGCCGGGAGATCGAGGCGAACCCGTACGTCTCGCTGCTCTTCCCCTGGCATGGCATCGCCCGCCAGGTGATCATCTCCGGCACCGCGGAGCGCACCGGGCGCGACGAGACGGCCGCCTACTTCCGCACGCGCCCGCACGGCTCGCAGCTCGGCGCCTGGGCGAGCGAACAGTCCTCGCGCGTGGCCTCCCGGGAGGAGCTGGACCGGCTGTACGCCCAGCTGGCGGAGCGCTATCCGGAGGGCGAGGACGTTCCGGCGCCGGCCCAGTGGGGCGGCTACCGGGTGCGCCCGGAGACGGTCGAGTTCTGGCAGGGCCGGGAGAACCGCCTGCACGACCGGCTGCGCTACCGCCGTACGGAAAGCGGCGGCTGGGAGATCGAGCGCCTCTGCCCGTAGGGCCAAGCACAGCGCAGCGGAGGGGGTCGCGCCCCGAAGGGGCGCGGGGCTGTGTCGATGTGCGGCTCCGCCGCGTGGGCGTGACAAGCCACAACGCATCCGCAGTCTGCAAGCGACAGCCGGGGGCAGCCCCTCTCCAGAACATGCGCGCAGCAGAACGGCCCGTGGGCGACTCCCTCCGCAAAAAGCGGACGGCGTCGGTCGGACGAGTCCGACGAGCCCACGGGCCGGGTGACTGCTGTGGATTGGCCGGCGAACCGGCGTCACGCTAGTGGCGTCGGCCTCAGGCCGCAGCCACCTCACACGTCCGGTGATTGATCATCAGCCGGATCACCTCCCTTCCTGTGTGCTCCACACCGTAAGCACCCCCCTCAGGGGCGGCAAACGAATTTCGGGGCGACAACGATTTCGGGGAACTCGCTGTGGGGTGTGTCACGTTCGAGTTGAATGATCCGTACACAGGTCGTGGCGCTGAGCGACGGGCACGGCAGAAGATGGGCGCAGCAACAAGGGGGTGCCGAGGTGGCGGCTCGATCCGAGACTCACTCCGCGTCGTCCTCGGACGGTGGCGGCGGGCCTGACGACGAACTCCTGCTCGCCGCGCTGCTCGACGGCATGGACGCCGCGTTGTGCGCCTTCGACGCCGACGGCGTGGTCACCCACTGGAACCGCGAGGCCGAGCGGATGCTGGGCTGGACGCAGGAGGAGGCCGTCGGCCGCAAGGGGCTGGCGGGCTGGGCGGTGCGCCCTGCCGACGCGGAAGAGGTCGAGGGCCGGCTGTTCGACGCCATGCGTTCGCCCGGCCGCCAGGTCCACGAGTTCGCACTGCTGACCAAGGACGGCGGCCGGGTGCTGGTACGCATCCAGTCCTCGGGAGTCAGCAGCGCCGACGGCCGTCCCAAGGGCGTCTACTGCGCGTTCAGCGAGGTGCACGCACAGATCGACCTGGAGCGCTGCATCGCGCTGAGCGAGGCGCTGCTGGAGGACGCCTCCTGGGGCGTCGTCCTGGTCGACGCCGATCTGCGGCCCACCGTCACCAACGCGTACGCGGCACGGGCCTTCCGCGTCCCCGCCCGCGCCACCATGCTCGGCCGCCCGCTGGGCGAACTGCTGGAGCAGGGCATGGAGGAGCTGGAGGGCGCGCTTCAGCACGTACTCGGCGAGGGAGCGCCGCCCGCACCCGCCGAGCTCTGGGTGACGCTGCGCCGGCAGGGCGACCGTACGAACGCGGGCCGGAGCGGCGCCGACGCGGGCCGGAGCGGCGCCGACCGGGCGGGAGCGGACCGTGCGGACGCGGATGCCGCCGGGGCCGAGGCCGCCGCCGACACCACGGACTCGGCGCGCCGCCGCTGCTGGCGCAGCGGCTTCCTGCGGCTGGCCTCACCGCTGGCCGAGGAGCCCGTGCCGCTGGGCGTCGCCTGGCTCTTCCAGGACGTCACGGCCGAGAAGCAGGCCGAGCGGGAGGCGGCCAGGCTGCGCTTCCGTGCCGGTCAGCTGCACCGCGCGGCACGCGCCGCCGCGGAGTGCGCGGACCCGATGGAGGCCGCCTGCCTCCACCTGGAGTTCGCGCTGGCCGGGTTCGCCGACCACGCGCTGCTGGACCTGGCCGCCGAGCCAGGACCCGAGCCGTCGCGCACGCGGGACGCCTCGCTGGACGCGCTGCCGCACCGCGACCCGCGGCTGGTACGCGCCGCGCTGGCCCCGGCGGTCGAACGCGGCCGGCCGCCGTTCATCGAGCCGGGCACCGCCAGCGGCATCCCCGTGGCCTACCCGGAGGGCCACCCGGCGCTCCAGGCGTACCAGCGCTGCACCTCCGTACGGGCCAGCAGCGGCGAGCAGCGCGGGCCGGACGCCACGGAGTGGGCGCGGGCCCGCAAGTGGCCGCAGGGCACCGTGCACGGGCTGTGCACGGTGCTGCGCTGCCGGGGCCGTTCGCTCGGCGTCGTCACCTTCCTCCGGGATGCGGGCCGCCGCCCCTTCGACCGGGAGGACGCGGACTACGCGGAGCAGATCGCCGCCCAGGTCGCGGCGGCGGCCGACCTGGCGGGCGCGCTGGACAGGGGACAGCCGTAGCGGGTCCTTACGGCCGGTCATGGAAGATCCGTACGGGTCAGCGGTAGAAGATCCGGTCCGCGTACTCGTCCATCACGCGCGCGTTCCAATCGTGCCCCCCGTCCACGTTCCCCGAGCGCAGCATGGGGGGTTCGACACCCCGGCGGGCCAGCTCACCCGTGGCGGTGGCGACGATCGCCTGCATCACCGCGCTGGTCACCACCGTGGAGGCGGGCGCGAACGGCGCTCCCACACCCTCGGCGGTCAGTTCGGCGTCGCCGACGGCGATACGGCTGTCGACGACGATGTCGCAGTGGTCCTTGAGGAAGGCGCCGGTGGTGTGCCGCGAGCGGGTCTGTGCGGCGTACCCGACCGAGGTGACGCCGACGACCTTGAGGCCGAGAGCCCGGGCGTTGAGCGCGAGCTCCACGGGAAGCTCGTTGCGGCCGGAGAGGGAGATGATGATCAGCACGTCGCCCGCGCGGACCGGGCTGGAGTCGAGCGCGGCCGTCGCCAGCCCGGAGACCCGCTCCAGCGCGCTGCCGAGCGTCGCGGGACGGACATTGACCCCGACGGCGCCGGGGACGTTGAGGAGGTTCATCACCGCGAGCCCGCCCGCCCGGTAGACGGTGTCCTGCGCCGGGAGGGAGGAGTGCCCCGCGCCGAAGGCGAAGATCCGGCCGCCCTCGACGACGGTGTCGGCCAGCAGCTTGCCCGCCGCCTCGATCGCCGCCGCCTCGCCGTCCCTGACCTCCTTCAGCAGCGCGACGGCCGCGTCGAAGAAGTCCCCGGCCGGCGTCCTCTCCGCCTTTTCGGCCTTCTCCTCGACATGTCCCCCGGCCTGCTCGCCCATCGCGCGCCCTTCGCGTCCGTCGTCCCCGCGGCCCGGATACGCCCCGGTCCCGCTCCTGTGCGTTCCGTAGTACGGCGCTCACGTTGAGGTCTGGACCTTTCCCCTGTCAACCGGCAGGCGCCCGTCATCGGTACCGGTTCGCGGTCGGGACGGCGCGGTTGTCGGTGGGATGCGTCAGAATTGCTTGAGGGCCACCGCACGAGCTGACTAGGGGCTACGCAATGTCAGGACTCATCGACACCACGGAGATGTATCTCCGCACCATCCTGGAGCTTGAGGAGGAAGGTGTGGTCCCGATGCGTGCCCGCATCGCCGAGCGCCTGGACCAGAGCGGTCCGACGGTCAGCCAGACCGTGGCCCGGATGGAGCGGGACGGGCTGGTGACGGTCGCCGGGGACCGCCATCTGGAGCTGACGGAGGAGGGCAGGCAGCTGGCCACGCGCGTGATGCGCAAGCACCGGCTGGCCGAGTGTCTGCTGGTCGACGTGATCGGCCTGGAGTGGGAGCAGGTGCACGCGGAGGCGTGCCGCTGGGAGCACGTGATGAGCGAGGCGGTCGAGCGCCGCGTGCTGGACCTGCTGCGGCACCCCACCGAGTCGCCCTACGGCAACCCGATCCCGGGCCTGGAGGAGCTGGGCGAGAAGGCGGAGGCCGACCCGTTCCTGGACGACGGTCTGGTCAGCCTCAACGACGTGGAGACCGGCGGCGACGGCAAGACGGTCGTGGTCCGCAGGATCGGCGAGCCGATCCAGATGGACGCCCAGCTGATGTACACGCTGCGGCGCGCCGGTGTGCAGCCGGGCGCGGTCGTCAGCGTCAACGCCGGCTCCGCGGGCGGCGTCCAGGTGGGCAGCAGCGGCGAGGCCGCCGAGCTCGGCACCGAGATCGCCGCGCACGTCTTCGTCGCCAAGCGCTGACGCCTGCGGCGGGCGCAGCCGACAACGCGGGGGAGCCGACGTGGGGGAGCGCGCCCCGAAGGGGCGCGGGACCCCTTCTGTCTTTCTGTCTGTGCGCCTCTCGCGGGCGCTTCGCCGGCTTCGAGGCAGGCGCGAGTGACCACGACGCGCCCGCACTCGGTAATTCCGCGCAACCCTCACGGCGGGTTCCCCGGGCGGCGCGTGATTGTCGGGGCGCGAGAGGGGCGTCTGCCCCGAGGCCGGGTCGTACAAGGTGCGCCCCGGCGTACGGGGACGCGCCCCCGCGGGTGGGCGTCTTCCCAAATTCTTCCGGCCGTACCAGAGTTGCCGGAACACAAGCGGCTGTGTGCGTGCCGTGCGACGCTGTCGCTGGGGGAAGGGGAGCCATCGATGCCGTGTTCCACAGGCCCCACGTCGCCCCGCGCGGGGCGGGTGAGCAGCCGGGGCTCCGGTGCCTTCGGCCGCCGGAGCCCCGCCTCCCCATGTCCCCCCGCGGCGACCCGGAGCCCCGAGCTCTCAGGGTCTGCCGCCCTCCCGGTTCCTGTCTCCCCCGGGGGGCGACGGGCAACCCCGCAGGCGTGTCACTCGAACGTGGGGTATTCGCCGTGAGGCCCGGCTGTTCGAATAAAGGTTCGATAGTCTGACGCGGCGGTCACAGGAGTGGGGGTGTCACGACGCATGGTGCGACGGATCGATGTGACGGGGGCGGACGGAATCCGGCTGGCGGCATGGGAGTTCGCCGACCCGCCCAAGGCCGGCCCCGAGGCCCTGGCCGGAGCCGCCGTGCCGGGCGTGACAGGTGCCGGCGTGACAGGCGGGAGAAGCAAGGCCCCCGGCGCAGGGCAGGACGCCGAGACACCGCGCCGCAAGCCGCCGGGCGTGCTTTTACTGCACGGACTCATGGGCCGCGCCGCGCACTGGGCGAGCACGGCCCGTTGGCTCACGGACCGCTACCGCGCCGTCGCCCTCGACCAGCGCGGCCACGGCCGCAGCGACAAACCGCGCGAGGGCCGCTACGACCGGGATGCGTACGTCGCCGACGCGGAGGCCGCGCTCGAACAGCTCGACCTGGCCCCGGTCGCGCTCGTCGGTCACGCCATGGGCGCGCTGACCGCCTGGCAACTCGCCGCCAAGCGCCCCGATCTCGTCCAGGCCCTGGTGATCAGCGATATGCGGGCCTCGGCGCTCGGCGAGCAGTCGCAGCGCGAGTGGGAGGAGTGGTTCAAGTCCTGGCCCGCCCCTTTTGCGACCCTCGCCGACGTACGCAGATGGTTCGGCGAGGACGACCCCTCGCTGGAGCGTTCCCGTCCCTCCCGGGGTGAGTTCTTCGCTGAGGTGATGACCGAGGGGGAGGACGGCTGGCGGCCGGTGTTCTCGCCAGAGGTGATGATGCGGGTCCGTGAGACATGGGTGCACGACGCGCACTGGGACGAGCTCGCCCAAGTGCGCTGCCCCACCCTCGTGGTCCGCGGTCTCGACGGTGAGTTGGGCCGCGCCGAGGCGCAGGAAATGGTGCGGGTGCTGCCGCGCGGTATCTATGCGGAGGTGACCGAGGCGGGGCATCTGATCCATTACGACCAGCCGGAGGATTGGCGGCGCGTCGTGGAACCCTTTCTGCAGGCAGCCCTTCCGGGGTGACGTCGCTTGTGGGGGCGCCCCGTGAGGGTCCCGTCGCTTGTGGGGGCACGCCTTGTTTCGTTTTCGGCTGCCGCCGACAGGTCGTGTCGGGGGGCTCTGCCCCCCAACGGCCCCCCGCCAGGTGGGCTTCGCCCCCCTAGAACCCCCCTTCCGCAAATCCCGGAGCCATTGACGTAAGACGGCTCCGTTTCGCGGCGGGGGCCGAGATGCACTGCCGGTGGCGCC
>NZ_JBQQBT010000039.1:0-39431 GCF_052245835.1 Streptomyces sp. 8N114
GACTGTTCGAATGACGAAGGAGTGCCGCGCAGTGCGCGGCACCCCTTTCACCTGCGGCTTTACCGCCAGTGCGGAGGCGGTGGGATTTGAACCCACGGAGGTGTTGCCACCTCTACGGTTTTCAAGACCGCTCCCTTCGGCCGCTCGGGCACGCCTCCCCGCGTCGTCCGAGGACGACGCGGGGACAGCCTAATCCCTCATTAAGGACGGTCGCGCGGGGGCAGTGCCTCTGCCGACTGTTCGAGCAGCGGGGCTGATGCCTCGGGACAGCTGGGCCGCCCAGGCCTCGCGCTAGATCGCCGCGCGGTCTCGCTGCTCAGGGTGGTGGCGATCGCGCAGGCGCCGGGCGGAAGCCTGGGTTCATGCTGGCGGCGAAACCTAGTCGGAGAGTGGCACGCTCGGCGCCACCGTGACCGCCACCACCCATATGCAGGGTGTCACCATCCGCCGGTTCTGGACGAATGCCTTGCAAAGCCCAGGCATTGACGCCTCATGCCAGAGCGGCGGCGTCTAGAGCCGCCGAATGTCAACACCCTGCGCCTTGATCACTCGTTGGTGTTGGTGGTGCGAGCCCGCCGTGCGGTGACCTCTTGATACGCCCGAGCCGCATGAGCTCCTGTGCAGACTGAGGTCCGTGAGGTGCGCTGGTGCCACGAACGGCTAGTGAGGTGTCGGCCCGGCCCGGTTGCGGTTGAGGCCTTGGATTAGGTCGCTCGCGTGGCCCGCATGCGCTCGTGACCAGCGCGAACACCTGTACATAGGGGAGGGACCTCTTGATCTACTGCGGTATCGACTGGGCGGAACGTACCCACGACGTCGCCCTGGTCGACGACACTGGCACGCTGGTGGCCAAGCGGCACATCACCGACGACGCAGCCGGCTACCAGATCCTGCTGGAGCTGCTCGCCGAGTACGGCGACACCGAGGAAAACCCGATCCCAGTGGCGATCGAAACTTCGCGCGGGCTGCTGGTCGCCGTGCTGCGCACGGGCAAGCGGAAAGTGTTCGCGATCAACCCGATGGCCGCCGCCCGCTACCGCGATCGCCACTCAGTCTCGCGCAAGAAGTCGGACCCCGGCGATGCCCTGGTCTTGGCGAACATTCTGCGGACCGATATGCATGCCCACCGGTCCATGCCCACAGACAGTGACCTGGGCCGTGCTATCGCGGTCCTTGCCCGCGCTCAGCAGGACGCCCTTTGGAACCGGCAGCAGATTGCCAACCAGCTCCGCTCCCTCCTGCGCGAGTACTACCCGTCCGCCCTGGACGCCTTCGCCACCTGGACCAACGGCCTGTGCCGCCCCGAGGCCCGCGAACTCCTCAAGGCCGCGCCGACGCCGACCCGGGCTGCACGGATGACCCGCCCCCAGCTCCAAGCCGCCCTCAAACGAGCTGGACGCAAGCGCGGCATCGAGGCAGAGGCTGACCGCGTTCGCGAGGTCTTCCGCGCCGAGTGGGCCCATCAGCCGCCGCTTGTCGAGGATGCGCTCGGCAAGCAGATGCTCGCCCTCCTCATCCAGCTGGACGCTGCCTGCACCGCCGCCGACAACCTCGCCGAGGCGGTGGAAGAGGCTTTCCCTCAGCACCCGGACGCCGAGATCCTGCTGAGCTTCCCCGGGCTCGGTATCCAGCTCGCCGCCCGGATCCTGGCTGAGATCGGGGACGACCGCACCCGTTTCGCCGACGCCCGCGGACTGAAGGCATACGCCGGGTCCAGCCCCGTCACCAGAGCTTCGGGCAAAAAGACGGCGATCACAAGGCGGTGGGTGAAGAACGACCGGCTCAATCATGCTGGCTACCTCTGGGCCTTCTCAGCTCTCCGCCACTCGCCCGGCGCCGACACACACTACCGGCGCCGGCGAGAAGCCGGAGACTGGCACGCAGCCGCCCAACGCAACCTCTTCAACCGCATGATCGGACAGCTCTACCACTGCCTCCAGCACCGCAAGCTGTTCGACGAATACACCGCCTTCCCCACCCAACTCGCTGCTGCAGCTTGACGCTTGGCCTCGTGAGGTGAGGTGTCTAGCGCGTGGTCAGTCGTCGCCCTTGCGGGAGCCGAGGGTCAGCTCAACGGTCTTCTCCTTGCCGTCGCGCTCGTAGGTGAGCTTGACCTTTTCTCCCGGCTGGTGGGTCCAGATGGTGCCGATGAGGGTGGGGCCGCTGTCGATCAACGTGTCGTCGAGCTTGGTGATGACATCGCCGGGCTTGAGGCCCGCCTTGTCGGCCGGGCCGTCGGCGGTGACCGGGTCGGCGCCGCCCTCGCCGGTGTTGGAGATGGTGGCGCCCTTGCCGCCGCCGCCCAGCTCGACGGTCGCGCCGATCACCGGGTAGACCGGCTGGCCGGTCTTGATCAGCTGCTCCGCCACTCGCTTGGCCTGGTTGGAGGGGATCGCGAAGCCCAGGCCGACGCTGCCGGACTGGCCGCCCTCCAGACCGCCTCCGCCACCGCCCGGCTGGATGGCCGAATTGACGCCGACGACCGCGCCCTGGGCGTTCAGCAGCGGGCCGCCCGAGTTGCCGGGGTTGATCGAGGCGTCGGTCTGGAGCGCGCTCATGTACGACGCCTGGCTGCCCTGGCCGTCGCTGGAGGCCACCGGGCGGTTCTTCGCGCTGACGATGCCGGTGGTGACCGTGCCCGAGAGGCCGAACGGAGCGCCGATCGCGATGGTCGCGTCGCCGACCGCCACATCGTTGGAGTCGGCGATGGGGAGCGGCTGCAGCGTCCGGTCGCCGAGGCCGCTCAGCTTGAGCACGGCGACGTCGTAGCCCTGTGCCTTGCCGACGACCTGCGCGTCGTACTTCTTGCCGTCGGAGAACGTCGCCGTCAGCTTGCCGCCCTGCGCACCGTTGGCCACCACGTGGTTGTTGGTGAGGATGTGGCCTTCCTTGTCGAAGACGAACCCGGTACCGGTCCCCTCTTCGCCGCCTCCGGAAGACCGGATGGTCACGACGCTCGGAAGCGCCTTGTCGGCTATGCCTGCGACCGACTTGGGGGAGCGGTTGAGTTTCTTCGGGTCGGCGGAGGAGCTGATCGTGGTGGTGTCGCCGTTCGCGTTGCGGTCGGCCGCCCAGAAGCCGATGCCGCCGCCGATGCCGCCCGCGACCAGCGCGGCGACGAGGACGCCGACGAGCAGCCCGCCGCGCCGCTTCCGGCCGCCCGGCTCCGGACCGAGCGGGTCCGAGGGCATCGCCCAGGGATCGTGCGGCGGCATCCCACCACCGCCCGGGCCGCCGGGACCTACCGGGCCACCAGGAGCGCCGCCTCCGCCGCCGTACGGGGGCGGAGGCGGCGGCGTCTGACCGCCCGCACCGCCCTGTCCCCAGCCTCCGGACTGCCCTGCACCGCCGTCATCGGGGCCCGTACCGGAGCCCGTGCCCGCGCCCGGTCCGCCGCCTGACGCGGAGGGGACTGCTGGGGCGGAAGGCGGCTGCTGCGGCACGGGGGCCGTCGGCCCGTCGCCCGCGCCCTCTGGCATCCTCGGCGCCGCGTCGCTGTCCGCCTGCGCCGACTGCACCAGCGTGTCCCCCGCGGACTCCTTCGCCGAGACGACCGTGTCCTGGACGTCCGGACCGTTCTGCGTACGGTCCATGGCGGTGGCGGTGTCCACGGCAGCCGCAGCAGCGGCGGAGGCCGGACCGGAAGCGGAAGAGTCGGGGGAGGGCAGCGAGAAGTCGCCGTCCTCGCGGCTCGTCGGGGCGCCGGTGGACGGGGCCTGGGCCGGCGCCGGGGGCGTGGGACCCGGCCCCGCCGCAGGCGTCACGGCAGCGCCCTCGTTCTCGGTGCTCACAACTCACTCCTCATCAGGTACACGACATCGCCGGGCTGGGTGTGTTCACGTACGCGGGTATCCGCGGACAGCTTTTCCCATCGCACGTCAGACGGACGTAAGCCGTCGCTGAGCGTCCGCTGCCCTTCTTTACAACGGGCCAACTCCGGACAGAACGCCCGGCTTTCCCGGCCGCCATCGCGCCCTCCGCCGCCACTGTCGACGGCGTACGGACCGACAGCGGGGCGGCGTCACCCACAAGACCCACCGCTCGCACACGCGTACTCCGTGATCACAGCAACCAGCCTAGGCGCGCCGGGCCCGAACCGCCCCTCGGCGACCTCGGCCACCGCACGGAGGCCGACCTCCACCGGAAGCACTCCGTAGAGCCCTGCACAGCGTGCTCACCCGGCCCGGTGGCACGATAACCCGGTGAGCAACGAGATCGACGCCGGGTCGCGCCACCGTCTCGGCCGCCACCCGTCCGTCATCGCCCACCGCGGTGCCTCCATGGCGGCGCCCGAGCACACGCTGGCGGCCTACCGCCGCGCCATCGAGGAAGGCGCCGACGGGCTGGAGTGCGACGTACGGCTCACCGCGGACGGACATCTCGTCTGCGTCCACGACCGCAGGGTCAACCGCGTCTCCAACGGACGCGGTGCCGTCTCGGCGCTGGAGCTGGCCGAACTGGCCGCGCTCGACTTCGGCTCATGGAAGGACCGGCACGCCGACCCCTACGAGTCGCCGGACACCGCGCTGGACACCGACGAGACCGACGGCCGCGCCGTGACGCCGGGACCGGTCGGCGCCTCGGGGCCGGCCGGCGCCATGGAACCGGCCGGCGCCGCAGGACCTGCCGGGAGGCCGCAGCGCAGCTCCGGAACCTCCGTACGTCCCGGTACGGCGGACCCCGAGCGCACCTCCGTCCTCACCCTCGACCGCCTGCTCACCCTCGTCGCCGAAGCGCCCCGCCCGGTCGAACTGGCCATCGAGACCAAGCACCCCACACGCTGGGCCGGCCAGGTCGAGGAGCGGCTGCTGGAACTCCTTGACCGGCACCGGCTTCGCACCCCCGTACGCGTCATGAGCTTCTCCGCGCGCTCCCTGCAGCGCATCCGCGTGGCGGCGCCGCACATGCCGACGGTCTTTCTGATGCAGTTCCTGCTCCCCCGCCACCGGGACGGCCGGCTGCCGCACGGAGTGCGTATCGCCGGTCCGAGCATCCGCATCCTGCGTGCCCACCCGGAGTACGTGGCACGGGCACAGCGCGCGGGCAACGAGGTGCATGTGTGGACGGTCGACGAACCCGAGGACGTCGATCTGTGCGTACGGCTCGGTGTCGACGCGATCATCACCAACCGCCCCCGCCAGGTCCGCGCCCAACTCGGGCGCGGGCGGGCCGGTTGAGAAGCGAGAGGGCCTGGCGGACGGAGTGCACCGGCGCACTCGGCGCTTATTGCAGACACGCGAGTGCGTCAAGAGAAGAAGAGTGGCCGGTTTCCGCCGCACTCAACTGGGGCATTCATCCCGATGGCGTGGGGCAAAGGAGGTCTCGGGGGTGGCGTTGGTGGTGGCACAGGAGGTGCCTACTTCGTCGACCATGGCCGTGCCCCATGGTCCGTCGGGTGTACGAGTCGCACGGCGCAGGATGCGCGAGGAACTTCGCGCATGTGGCGCGCCCGACACGGTGGTCGATGATGCGACCTTGATTCTTTCCGAACTCCTCAGCAACGCGTGCCGGCATGCACGCCCGCTGCACGAGGAGGCGGCCGGAGCGGGCGGCACGAGCAGCCCGGTCGACACAGTCAGAGCGTCGTGGCGCAGGGACGTACGGGGTGAGGTGACCATCGCCGTCACGGACGGTGGCGGTCCGACCCGCCCACTTCCGGCCAAGCCCTCCGTCACCGCACGCGGCGGCAGAGGGCTTGCCATCATCACGGCCCTCGCCCGCGACTGGGGGGTGCGTTCCGAAACGGGCACCCCCGCGGACGAGCCACCGGGTGTGACGGTCTGGGCCGTGCTGCGGCCGGAAAGTTCGTTCAGCGGCCGGGTCGCCGCAAGCCTGGGCGACCTCGACGATGAATTCGACCTTGCCTCGGTGGAAGAGCTCAAGTAGCCGAGCGCTTGACCGGAGTGTCTTGCATACCCGGCATGAGGGCTGCGCCCCGAAGAGGCGCGGGGAACTGCTCCCCCAGCCTCCGGCCGGGAGGTGCCCCCACCAGCCATGGGGGTACCTCCCTGCTCGAAGAGCTTGGGGGAGCCCGCAGCCCGCACGCTTCGGGCAGCGGTACCCCCGCACCGGAACAACGGGGGCACAGGAAGCGCACGCCGCCACCGGAGGCGCAAGCCGCGCGGGCAGCGTCGCGCGCCGTCCAGCTACTAGGATCGCGGCGCCTACACACCGCCGCATACCTGGAGAACCGCTCGTATGGCAAAGAAGCGCCGACCCCAGTCAGCCGCCGCGGCGCCCGCCGGAACCTCCGCGGGCACGGCAGCCGCCGGAAGCTACCCGGTGGTGGGAGCCCGGCAGCCGTGCCCCTGCGGTTCGGGCCGCCGCTACAAGGCGTGCCACGGCAGGGCAGCCGCACAGGCGGCAACCGAGCTGGTGCGCCGCCCGTTCGAGGGGCTGCCGAACGAGAGCGACTGGGTCGCGATGCGCGAGCTGGTCCCCGCCGCCACTGCACGTCTCACCCTCAAGGACGGGCTGCCGGAGGGCGTTCCCGCGGTGACGCTTGCCACGGTGCTGCCGATGGCATGGCCCGCGCTCCGTCGCGACACCGGCGAGGTCCTGCTGGGTCTTCAGAACGACACGGCGTCCGGCGACATCAGCCGCGATCTGGCGGACACCCTCAGCCGGGCGCTGGCGGCCGAGCCGGGCACGCCCGTCGACGCGGGGCGGGCGGCGCCCGACGGCCCGCGGCTCCAGGACCTGTTGGACCTGAACGCACCGTTCGAGCCAGAGGTGCACACGGGGTTCGAGTTCTGGCTGGACGGTGATGAGCAGCCGGCCGGTGAGGTGGCTGCGTCGCTGGAGAGCGCCAACGCGGCCGCGATCCCCACCGCCCGGCTGACGGGCGTGGAGGGCGCGTACTGGTGCGAGGCGCCCGAGAAGAACCACCTGCGCTGGGTGATGACCCACCCCGAGGAGCGGCTGCTGGACGCGCTCGCGCGGCTGCACGCGGCCGGTGCCTCGGCGTTGGGGGAGCCGGGCGGTGCCTCCGGGGCCGAGGGCTCCCGGCTGGTGGGCTCCTTCCGCGCGCACGGGCTGACCGTGCCGGTGTGGGACCTGCCCTCGGAGATGACGTCCGAGGACTGCGAGAAGCCCGCGGCAGCGTTCGCCGAGCGGCTGGCGGAGGCGCTGTCGGTGACGGCGCCGCTGACGGCCGACGAGCGCCGGGCGCGCAGCGGTCTCACCAACCGTCAGGTGACGCTCAGCTGAAGGAAGTCGGCGGATTCGACGGTGGACTTGCGAAGGACTCGTGCCGTGACTCCGGTCACATCGACGTCCTAAGTTGCCCTACTCGCAGGTAAATCGGCGTCCGGATATGGGCGATCGAATTTGCTAACAGCCGATCTCTTGTTACCGTTCTAAGAGCCCGGTCGCTGGTGCATCCCCCGTCGCCAGCGACCGGGTTCTTTTGTGCCCGGCTCCGGACGGCGGTCGAACTGATCGGCTAACTCCCGCCTGGGTGCGGCGAGTTGTCTTTGCGGTGCCGCTCGTGGCTGTCGGCCCGCAGCAGCCGCTCACCGTCCGCCGGGACGACCTCGACCACCGCTGAATACGCGCCCTCAGCCCTCTGTGCAGCCTTCGCACCGCGGTCACGCGGCGTCTCGCACACCCCCCGGTCACCGCCGACGCGCAGCGTGCAGTGCACCCTCGCCATCCGTCCGTCAGGGCCGTGGAGAGTGAGGACGGCAGGCAGCCGGCGGTCGGTCGGGTTGCGGTAGTACGCACGGGCCCAGGCATCGCCGCCCTCGGTCAACACGCAAGCGCGGGCCGCCACACCTTCGGGGGAGGCGATTTCCGGCCCGCAGGAGATGGCCGGACGCCCACTCTCCGAGGGGCGGACATCGGAGGGGTGAGCATTGGGAGCGGCGTCACCGTCATCAGCGTGCCGGGGCGGCTGGGCGGCGTGGAACGCCTCCGACGCCAGTCGCGCGTCCTGGCCCGCCACCGCCGCGGCGAGCGGCAGCGCGGCGGCGAGCGCAAGCGCGCTGGCGAGCGTGACCGCACGGAGCCGGGAGGTGCGCTGTTGCGGCTGGTGCATGAGGGACCCACTTGGGACACGAGCGAGGAGAGGGGGACCGGGCCGATTGATGAGGTGAACATATCGGGGCCAAGGCGCCGCCGGTTCGACAAGCCGCCCGTTTCCCCCACAACTCCGGTCGGCTCCTACCCGTACGGGTGAACAACGCGCCCCGTTCCGTGGCAAGCCTCAGCGTTCCGGTGGCAAGCCTCAGCGGCCCCGCCCCAGTAGCCCCCGCACCAATGGGTCGGTCTCGGTGAGTCCCTCAGTGGGTCGCTCGGCAGGCCGGCCTCAGTAGGCCAGCCGGCTCCCGTTGTCCGGCGTCGCGGAGCTCTCCTCGACCAGTACGTCGAGCAGCGTCTCCATCCGGGGCAGCCACGGCCGCTCCTCGCCACCGCGTTCCGGCTCCCGCTCCCAGCGGACCTTGCCCGCGCCGGTGAGCGAACCGGGCAGCGCCACATAGCCGCCGTCACCGTGGAACCGCAGCGAACTGGGCACCCGGTCCTGGGCGTACAGCAGTTCGCCCAGCTCTTCGAGGGCGTAGGGCTCGACCAGGACCGAGAAGCGGGTGGGCGTCGCGATCACGGGGCCGACCCGGACGCCGGTGCGGTCGAACGTGGCGAGGGCGCGCGCCCCGGCGACGGCCGGCAGGCTCAGCGCGCAGGGCGCCGTGCCACCGGTCGCGAGGATGACGGGGGCGTCCGGCCGGTTCTCCCACCACCAGCGCACCATCGTCGGGTCGGTGGTGGCCGCGAGCAGCACGGGTTCGAAGGGGTGTGCCCCCGGCACCACGCACTCGGGATCCGGACACGCGCAGACGGCCGAAGCACCGCGGGTTCCCGGCGACGCGAGCGCGGCGCCGGGAACGACCGGCCACTGCCACTCGAGGGCCGCCGTCAGCGCCGTGTTCCGCATCGGTGACCTGTGGTTGTACCGTCCGGACCGCGCCCAGAGCCGACGGCCCTGGAGCTGCGCCCAGGCCCGGAGGGAGCGCCTTCCGAGGATCTCGCGCATGAGCGCTCGTTCCTTTCCGTGAACGCCGAACAACGCCTATTACGCAAACACAGCAAATATCGCCAACTGGCCGTGCCGATCGATCTCTAGCTCAATACACCACGTGAAGCTCTGGTGACCGTGCGTGCCGAACAGCGCATCATGTTGCGGACCGGGCGTGGAACGTGGCGGGGGGTGGCGCATGCATGGCGTTCGCGCTGTGGACTGCCACCTGCGCCGATGCTGCTCGTACTTGCTCGTTACTTGCCGAGAACCTCCCCCAGCCTCCGGCTGGTGAGGTACCCACAGAATCCGCTCGTACCGCGCCTGTGCTGCCTGGTGCAATCCTGCGGCTGGTGCCCTCCCGCAAGAAGCGGGCGGGTCGGGGCCCGCTGCTCCCTAGGACGCCATGACTCCCCACAGGGTTCCGTACCCGCAACGGCGGTGCCAACGCGCTGCCGAATGGCCTCAGTCGACAGCAGTATGCACGCCACGTGGGCGATTTTCCGCCAATCTTTCCACACCTCGGCCAGCCCCCGTGAGGCGGGTCCCCTCGCCGGACATTCTCGGCACCGCAGCGCACGTGCTGGACATGCCCCAACGGCATGTGTAGATGTAGTGCCATTGATAGCGGAGCAGCATGACATGGGGGTTTGCGATGCTATTGGGACAGTTCACCCGCAGCCTGAGCCGCCACCCATGACCTCCCCGCACCTGCCGAAAGTGGCTGGAATCCAACCGGTGGTCTCCTCGAACTCCTCCACGAACGCAGCGGCATCCGCCGCTGCGGCACCCACCGCGTCCACAACCTCCACGACGTCTCCCGGTCCAGCGACCAGCACGTCATCTGCCGCATCGGCAGCGGATCCGTCCGCCAGGACCGCTCCCCCGGAGAGCGGAAGCTCACTGGCCGACCGCAACCGGATCTGCGACCTCTCCTCGCTCCATGACCTCACCACTCGGCTCGTTCGCATCACGAGTCTCGACACAGCGCTGCGCGAGACGCTGCGCGCCGGTTCCACGCTGCTGGGCGCCCCCCGCGGCATGATCGCGCTCGAACCCGGCACCGATCCCGGGAGCGGCCCCTCCACCACACCGGGCCGCGCCCCCGAACGCACCATCGGCCTCGGCCTCGGCCGCGCCGATCTCGGCCAGATCGAGACTGTCCCCCGCTCCTCCGCCGCGTACGCGCGCATCCTCGACGCGGAGCCCGGCCTTGGTGCGGCGGCCGAGGGGAGCGCGCCGGCCGGTACAACTCAGCCGTACAGGCCCGGCCACAGCGACGACTCCGGCCACAGCGATGTCCCCTGCCGCGGCGACGACGAGGCCGCCGCCTCCGACGCGTCGCCGGTCCTGGCCCCCGCCGGCGGCATCACCTGCCCCGACATCGCCGCCGACCAGGACCTCTCCCCCCGGCACCGGGAGGTCGCGGCCCGCCTCGGCTACGCGGCCACCTACGCCGTTCCGCTCACCACCGAGTCCGGAACCCGGCTGGGGGCCGCCGTCTGGCTCTACGACGAACCCGGCGAGCCCACGCCCCGCCAGCGGGAACTGCTCGGCAGCTATCTGCGGCACGCCACCGAGCACTGCGCCCGGCTGGGCGAACTCGCCCGAACCCGCGCCGACATGGCCACCCTCAGCGAGGAACTGCTGCCCAGCGCGCTGCCCCGGGTGCCCGGTGTCTCGCTCGCGGTACGGCACCGTACGGGCCCGTGCGGGGGCGGGGACTGGTACGACGCGCTGCCGCTGCCCGACCGGGCCGTGGGGCTCGCGGTGGGCGGGGTCACCGGCAGCGGACCGGCAGCGGTGGCCGCCATGGGGCGGCTGCGGGCCTCCCTGCGTGCGTACGCGGTGATGGAGGGCGAGGACCCGGTCGCCGTGCTGTCCGATCTGGAGCTGCTGCTGCGGCTGACCGAGCCGTCCTGTTCGGCGACCGCGCTGTTCGTCTACGCCGAGCCCGCCACCCGCAAGGTCCTGCTCGCCGGGGCCGGGCACTGTGCGCCGTTGATCGTCGGGCCCCGGCGCATCGAGCCGGTGGAGACGGCAGTCTCGGCGCCGCTGGGGATGCTGGCGTGCTGGGAGGCGCCCAGCGCGGAGGTCGTCCTGCAGGAGGGCGAGACGCTTCTGTGCTATACGGACGGGCTGCTGCACCGCACGGGACACTCCATGGACCGCGCCTTCGCCCGGCTGCGCTCGGCCGCTGCCTCGGCCCCGCGCGCCGCCCGGGAGGACCCGGAAGCCCTCGTCGACCACGTGCTGCGCACAGTGCTGCCGGGGCCGCTGGCCGATCTGCCGGACCACCCCGAGGACGTCGTACTGCTGGCGGCCCGGTTCTGAGGGACGCCGCTCCTGCCCGGACCGGGACCACCATCGGCCCGCACCGGCCGAAGCTCACATCCGCACAGCCGAACGTCACATGCGCACGGCTGTGGACCAGCCGGGCCCCACCCATACGATGGAAGGTGGTTTTATCCGTCAAAGAGGAGGCAGACGTGGCAGACGCCGCTGACGAGCAGCCGATCAAGCAGCGGAAGAACGGCCTGTACACGGGCGTCTCCGATGAGCTCGCCGAGAACATGAAGTCCGGCTGGGGCGACACCGAGCTGCACGATCTGGAGCCCGTCGCGCAGGTCGCCGAGCTTGCCGAGCGGCGCGAGCAGCTGTCGGCACGCTTCCCGGGCGAGCGTCTGGTCATCCCCGCGGGCAACCTCAAGACCCGGTCCAACGACACCGAGTACCCCTTCAGGTCGTCCGTCGAATACGCCTACCTGTCGGGCAACCAGACCGAGGACGGCGTGCTGGTCCTGGAGCCCACCGGTGCACACGGCCACAGTGCCACCCTCTACCTCCTGCCCCGCTCCGACCGGGAGAACGGCGAGTTCTGGCTGGACGGCCAGGGCGAGCTGTGGGTCGGCCGCCGGCACAGCCTCACCGAGAGCGAGAAGCTCTACGGACTGCCCTGTGCCGACGTACGCACAGTGGCCGACACGCTCCGCGAGGCCACCGGCCCGGTCCGGGTCGTACGCGGGCACGACGGCGGGATCGAGGCGGCGCTGGCGGACAAGGTCACCGCCGAGCGGGACGAGGAGCTGCGGAGCTTCCTGGCCGAGATGCGGCTGGTCAAGGACGAGTTCGAGATCGGCGAACTGCAGAAGGCCGTCGACTCGACGGTGCGCGGCTTCGAGGACGTCGTACGGGTCCTCGACAAGGCGGAGGCCACCTCCGAGCGCTACATCGAGGGCACGTTCTTCCTGCGCGCCCGGGTGGAGGGCAACGACGTCGGCTACGGCTCCATCTGCGCGGCCGGGCCGCACGCCACCACGCTGCACTGGATGCGCAACGACGGCCCGGTGCGCTCGGGAGAGCTGCTGCTGCTCGACGCCGGTGTGGAGACCCACACCCTCTACACCGCGGACGTGACCCGCACCCTGCCGGTCAACGGGCGCTTCACCGAACTGCAGCGTAGGATCTACGACGCGGTGTACGAGGCGCAGGAGGCGGGCATCGCCGCCGTCAAGCCGGGCGGCAAGTACCTCGACTTCCATGAGGCGGCACAGCGCGTGCTCGCCACCAAGCTGGTCGAGTGGGGTCTGCTGGAGGGTCCGGTGGAGCGTGTGCTGGAGCTGGGCCTCCAGCGGCGCTGGACGCTGCACGGCACCGGCCACATGCTCGGCATGGACGTGCACGACTGTGCGGTCGCCCGCCGGGAGACGTACGCCGAGGGCACGCTGGAGCCGGGCATGTGCCTGACGGTGGAGCCCGGGCTGTACTTCCAGGCGGACGACGAGACGGTGCCCGAGGAGTACCGCGGCATCGGCGTGCGCATCGAGGACGACATCCTGGTGACCGAGGACGGCAACCGGAACCTGTCCGCCGCACTGCCGCGCAGCAGCTCCGCTGTGGAGAGCTGGATGACGAAGCTGCGGGCCTGAGCCCGGCGGCTGCTCCGAGGCAGCCGGCAAACAGTCGAGCACAGCGGTGAGGACGGGAGTCGACGTCACGGCACGAGCCTGCTGAGCGAGGTCACGGACAAGAAGGAAGAGAGCACGCTTTGGTCTCCCGGTTGCGGACCGGACTGTTGTCCGCGTTTCCCTTCCTTGCCATGGGTGTCGTCGGTGCCGCCGATCTGACGGGCGGCCCCGGGATCGGGGTGCAGCCGATGATGGCGCTCGGTCCCGCCTTCGCCGGGCTCACCGGCGGCAAGCGGCGTACCGCGCTGGTCGGTGCGCTGGCGATGGCGCTGTCGGTCGCGCTGAGCCTCTACAACGGCCAGTTCGGCGAACGCCGCGGCAACGCGACGCTGATCTCCGTCGCAGGTGTCTCGGTGGCCGCGCTGGTGGCGACCGCGATGCGGCAGAAGCGGGAGGCCGAGCTGGCCAATGTGCGCTCCATCGCGGAAGCCGCCCAGCGTGTGCTGCTGCGTCCGGTGCCGCGCGGCGCCGGGCGGCTGCGGGTCGCCGTCTCCTACACCTCGGCTGTCGCCGAGGCGCGGATCGGCGGCGACCTGTACGAGGTGGTCACCTCGCCGCACGGCGTGCGCGTCATCATCGGGGACGTCCAGGGCAAGGGACTGGAGGCGGTGGAGACGGCCGCCGTGGTGCTCGGCGCGTTCCGCGAGGCCGCCTACGACGAGCCGGACCTGCCGGCCGTCGGGGAGCGCCTGGAACGGGCCCTGGACCGGCACCTGCTGGGCGAGAAGTTCGTGACGGCGGTGCTCACCGAGGTGCCGCACGGGGCGCACGCCCAGAGCGCGACGCTGCTCAACTTCGGGCACCCGGCGCCGCTGGCGGTCCGGCAGGACGGCAGCGTGCACTTCGCGGAGCCGCCGCAGCGCTCCCTGCCGCTGGGGCTCGGGCTGCACGGCAGCGAGCCGCCACGCCCGCACGAGGTGCCGTTCGCCCCGGGCGACCAACTGCTGCTGTACACCGACGGCGTCACCGAGGCCCGCGACCCGGACAACCGTTTCTACCCGCTGGACGAGCGCGCCCACCTGCTCAAGGACACCGACGCGGAGGGCGCGCTGGAGGCCGTACGACAGGACCTCCAGGAGCACGTGCGCTCCCCGCTGCACGACGACGCGGCCATGCTGCTGTTGCGCTACCGCAGCGCCACGGGTGAGCAGGAGGAGGTCAGGACGCGGTCATGAGGTGTCCGTCACGGCGAGCGAGCACCTTGTCGAAGCTGACGACGGCACCGCCGTGGCCGGGCCGGTTGCGGAACCGTACGTGGTCGGCGAGGGACTCGATCAGGAACAGGCCCCGCCCGCTCTCCGCCTCGTTCGCGCAGCGGGCCGGGGCGTACCCGGCGGGAAAGCCGGGGCCGGTGTCCGCCACCTCGATGCGGCAGCGGTTGCCCTCCAGATAGGCGGAGACACGGTACGCACCGGCCATGTCACCCGCGGTGCTGCCGTGCTCCACGGCGTTCGCACACGCCTCGGACAGGGCTAGACACATGTCGTAGGCCACGTCCGGGTCGACACCGGCCGAGGCCATGGAGCTCAGCAGGAGCTGCCGCGCGAGCGGCACACTGGCGGCTTCGCGCCGTAGCCGGAGAGACCACCACAGGCTGCTCATGCTCACCCTCCATGCGGCTCGACACACGGATTACCTATTGCCTGCCCGTACCAGCACTACGCGGTGCCGTCGCGATGACCCCCGTACGGCGGAGGGGGGCAGCGCCATGTGCAGGCCGTAAGGCACTACATGCGGTACGGCGGAAGCACGACCCGGGGTGCGCGCCCCCTCGGTCGGAGGGCACCTTGGCAACCTGACGCGGCGCACCGGTGGGGCGGTTGAGCGCCGGTGGAGCCGGTGTGGCCCTGCTGTGTGCAGGGTGGGAGGGCGGTGAGATGATGGCGCGGCCATGACTGCCGGTGCGGACTTGAGACTGCTGCGGGCCGCGGTGTTCGCCGCGGTCTGCGTCACCGTGTCCGCCGCCGGGCACCTGCTCGCCGCCGACGCCGTGCTTCCGTTCGGAACGCTGGCGTTGGGCTTCGGCTGCGTGTTCGTGATCGCCGTCGCGCTGGCCGGGCGGGAACGCTCCCTGCCGGGCATCGTGGGGCTCCTCTCACTGGGCCAGCTCGCCTTGCACCTGATGTTCTCGATGGGCGCCGGCGGACACCACGCCGCGGCAGGAGCTGCCGGCTCGGCCACCGCCCCGGAACCGGGCGGGGTACGGGCGCTGGCCGGGAAACTGCTGTGCAACGACAGCGCGATGGGCATGAGCGAGTCCGAGGCACGGCGGGTCGTCGCCCGCGCCGGGCTCGACCCGCACGCGGCCTCCCCCACGGCAGGCAGCGGCACGGGCGGTGCGGCGGAGCACGCCGCGCACGCCGGCCACCACGCCGGCTCCGCGATGCCCTTCCCGGACACACCGCTCGACTGTCTGCGGGAAGCCGCACGGGCCGCGGCCGGCATGTGCGAGGTGCCGATGCTGCTCGGGCACCTGTGCGCCGGGCTGCTGCTCGGCTGGATGCTGCGGCGGGGCGAGGCCGCGCTGTGGCGGCTGGTACGGCTGTCGTCCGCCGCCGCCGCGGCGGCGGACGAGTTGGTGGCCGCGCTGGCCCTGGTTACCGCCCTGGCCTACGTCCGGGCGCTGCACACCGGGTTGCTGTCCTGGGCGCCCGTGCGGGTCGGCTTCGACCGGCCTGCCGACGAGACGCCGCCACGGCAACTGCTGCTCCAGCACTCCGTCCACCGGCGCGGCCCGCCCGCACGGTCGGCGGGCACCTTCACGCTCGCGGCCTGACGCACCGCACTCACGACGCTCACCGGGATCGGACTGTCCACGTGCCCGCTCGACGGGCACGGGGCGGCCCTGCCATGACAGCGGCGCGGTGCGGGCCTCGCGCGCCCGCGTGCCGCCCTCCCGCATGTCATGTCACTCGTCCTGCGTCTCGCAGGCCGTGTCTCTCAGGAGCTCACCATGAAGATCGCCAACCGCCGCGCCGCGACCGTCTGCGCGCTCGCCGCCGGGACCGTACTGCTGGTCGCGGGCCCCGCCTCGGCGCACGTAAGCGTCGACCCGGAGGAGGCCGCCAAGGGCGACTACAGCACGGTCAACTTCAAGGTTCCGAACGAGAAGGATGACTCCTCCACCGTGAAGCTGGAGGTCACCTTCCCGACGGACCACCCGCTGGCCTCCGTGATGCCGCAGCCGGTGCCCGGCTGGGACATCAAGGTCGAGAAGAAGAAGCTGGACAAGCCGATCAAGGTGCACGGCGAGAAGATCACCGAGGCCGTCTCGAAGGTCACCTGGAGCGGCGGGAAGGTCGAGCCGGGCCAGTTCCAGCAGTTCCCCGTCTCCATGGGACAACTGCCCGAGGACGCCGACCAGTTGGTGTTCAAGGCCCTCCAGACCTACGACAACGACGACATCGTCCGGTGGATCGAGGAGCCGAAGGAGGGCGCTGCGGAGCCCGAGAACCCGGCTCCGGTGCTGAAGCTCGCCGCCGCCGAGGACGCCGGGGAGGGCGCGGCCGCCTCGGGCGTCTCCTCGGACGACTCGAAGGCCACGGAGAAGACCGCGGCCTCCTCCGACGCCGACTCCGGTTCCGGCTCGGACACCACCGCACGGGTCCTCGGCGTCGTGGGCATCGTCGTCGGGGTCGCAGGCGTCGCCTTCGGCGTCCTGGCGGGACGGCGCCGCACCGCGTGACCCGGGGCCCGTACCTTCCTTGACAGGCCCGTACGTCCCTCACGGTGGTGCGGCCCGGCGTCCGTCGCCCGGCCGCACCACCGGCACCTCAGCCTCTGGACACCCTCACCCTCTGCACCATCCCTACTGCACGATGCGGACAAGCACTATGCGCACAACGAGAACGGCCGCGGCCGCCGTCGCCTTCGCCGCAGCCGCCACGCTCGCCCTGGCGGGCTGCGGCTCCGGCGACGGCGGCGACAAGGCCGCGGACAAGCCGGCGAAGGTCGAGAAGGGGCAGCACAAGGGCGCCACGGTCCTCGACGAGCCCTTCGCCAAGCCCGACCTGACGCTCACCGACACACACGGCAAGAGCTACGACCTGATCAAGGAGACCAAGGGCCGCCCCACGCTGCTCTACTTCGGCTACACGCACTGCCCGGACATCTGCCCGCTGACCATGAGCAACATCTCGGTGGCCAAGTCCAAGCTGTCGCCGGAGCAGAAGAAGAAGCTGCGGGTCGTCTTCGTCACCACCGACCCCAAACGGGACACCCCCAAGGAGCTCGGGAAGTGGCTGCACGGCCAGGACCCGTCCTTCACCGGACTGACCGGCGACTTCGACACCATCCAGGCGGGCGCCCGCAGCGTGGGCGTCAGCGTCGAGCCCTCGTACAAGAAGAAAAACGGCGACATCGTCTCCACCCACGGCGCCCAGCTGCTCGTCTTCTCCCCCAAGGACGACAAGGCGCACGTCCTGTACACCGAGGACAACACCGGGCCGGAGATCCTCCGGAAGGACCTGCCCAAGATCGTCGAGGGGAAGAACCCGTGACCGCCCGCCCCCTTGGCCCCCGTGCGCACGGTCTTGCCAGCCCCTGTGCGCAGCGACTTCCCGCCCCCCGTGCTCGCCGGTCGCTCGGCGCCGTAGCGCTCGGTGCGGCACTCACGCTCGCGCTGGCCGCCTGCTCCTCCGACGACAAGGACGGCGCCGCCAAGGGTGACGGCCGCCCCGAGCTGAAGGTCAGCGGCGCTTATGTACCGCAGCCGCCGACGAAGGAGATGGCCGGCGGCTTCCTGACCGTACGCAACGGCGGCGACCAGGCCGACAAGCTGACCTCCGTCTCCAGCGATGTCGCGGGCAAGGTCGAGTTGCACAGGACCGTCAAGCAGCAGATGCAGCAGGTGAAGTCACTGACCGTGCCCGCCCACGGCACTCTCCGGCTGGAGCGCGGCGGCAACCATCTGATGCTCATGGAGCTGGAGCGCAAGCCGGTGAAGGGCCAGACGGTCACCTTTGTGCTGCACTTCGCGCGGTCCGGCTCCGTCACGGTCAAGGCTTCCGTCGAAGCGACGAACTACACACCCAAGAAGTGAGGTTCGCAGGCGTGCCGCCCACCACCCGAGCTCCCTTCCGCACAGCTGTCCGCTCCGCCGTACGGCGCTCCCGCGCACCCCGGTCCGCCGCCTCCCGCGTGCTTCTGGCCCTCGTCACGGGTGCCGTCGCGCTGCTGGGGGTACTGGCCGCCGCGGGCCCGGCAGGGGCGCACGCCGCGCTGACCGGCAGCGACCCCGCGGAGGGCTCGGTGGTGCGCGGCGCGCCCCGGCAGGTCACGCTCGACTTCTCGGAGGGCGTGGCGATGTCCGACGGTGCCATCCGGGTGCTGGACCCGCGCGGAAAGCGGGTCGACACCCGTAAGGTCCGCGACACCGGCACGGGCAGCAAGGTACGGCGGGCCGTCTCGCTCGAGCCGGACCTCGGCAAGGGCACCTACACCGTCGCCTGGCAGGCCGTCTCCGCGGACAGCCACCCCGTCTCGGGCGCGTTCACCTTCTCCGTGGGCAAGCCGTCCAAGACGAGCGTGGCACCGCCGCAGCAGGACGGGAACGCGGGCGGCGGGAGCGTGGAAACCCTCTACGGGTTCGGCCGGTACGCCGCCTACGCGGGCTTCGTGCTGCTGGTGGGCGGTGCGGCCTTCGTGCTGCTGTGCTCACCGCGGGCGGCCTCCTCGCGGGCGGTGCAGCGGCTGACGGTCACCGGTTGGAGCGTCCTCGCGGCGTCCACGCTGGCGCTGTTGCTGCTGCGCGGCCCGTACACCGGCTCGGGACAGCTCGCCGACGTCGTCGAACTGGGCGGGCTCAAGGACGTGGTGGCCACCAAGCCGGGTGCCGCGCTGGTTGCCCGGCTGCTGCTGCTCGCGGCAGCCGCACTGTTCGTCTCGGTGCTCTTCGGCGCGTACGCGCGGCGCGAGGAGGAGGACGTCGAGAGCGCGGACCCGACCGAGAGGGAGGAGGCCGACCGGCAGCGGCGGGATCTGTTCTTCGGGCTGTCCATCGGAGGCACCGTGGTGGCGGCCGGTCTCGCGGCGACCTGGGCGATGGCCGAGCACGCCTCCACCGGCATCCAGACCGGGCTGGCGATGCCCGTCGATGTGCTGCATCTGCTCGCGGTCGCGCTGTGGCTGGGCGGTCTGGCCGCGCTGTTCTGCCTGCTGCGCTGGGGGCCCGCGCCCTCGGGTACAGCAGTGCGGCGGTTCTCCCGGCTGGCGTTCACCTGTGTCACCGTGCTGGCCGCCACGGGGCTGTACCAGTCGTGGCGCCAGGTGGGGTCGTGGAGTGCGCTGACGGGCACCTCGTACGGGCAGCTGCTGATCGTGAAGGTCGTCCTGGTGACCGCCCTGGTGTCCGTCGGCTGGTTCTCCCGACGGTGGACAACCAGGTTGACCGATGTCCCGGCAGAGGCTGGAAAAGCCGGGAAGAGCTCGGCATCCGAGCGGGCCGGATCCGCAGCCCGTACGGCAGCCGTTCCGGGCAGCCGCAGCCCGGAACGGGCCACTGTCCGAACGTCCGCACAGGACAGCACCAAAGCCCCAGCACGGGACGAGCCCGGAGCCTCCGCGCAGCGCGACGCCGAGGGCCCGGGACGCGAGCCGGCCGACCCCGTGCGGGCCGCACAGCTGGCGCGGCAGCGGGCCGCGGCCGAGGCAGCCAGGCGCCGTCAGGAGCGGGAGGCCGATCCGCAGCGCAGCGGGCTACGCCGTTCAGTGCTGACCGAGGCGACCGTCGCCGTCGTGCTGCTGGCCGTCACCACGCTCCTGACGGGCACCGAGCCGGGCCGCACCGAGGAGCGGGTACGGCAGGCGGACAGCGCCGCGCAGAACGAGCCGACCGGACCGGTGGATGTGAAGGTGCCGTTCGACACGGGCGGCCCGGACGGCAAGGGCACCGCCGAGCTGGAGATCGACCCGGGCACCAGCGGCGAGAACGCCCTGGAGCTGCGCACCACCAGCCCCAGCGGCAAGCCCGTGGAGGCACGCGAGGTGAAGGCCACCTTCACGCTGCCGGCCAAGGACCTCGGTCCGCTGCCGGCCCCCCTCAAGCCGGTCAAGGGCGAGAAGGGGCACTGGAAGGCCGCCGGGCTCCAACTGCCCATGGCCGGAAAATGGAAGGTCGCGATCACCGTCCGCACCTCCGACATCGACCAGGTCACCGAGACCACGACCGCCACCATCGGCTGAGCCGGAACCGAGCGACGAACATGAGCACACAGAGCACAAAGAAGACGGCCCAAGGGAAGAACACCCCGAGCCCAGGCGAGGACGCCGACGACAGCGCCTCCGCAACGCGGAACCGGGCGCGCCCCGAGGCCGCACCGCTGTCCCGCCGCCGACTGCTGGGCACCGCCTCAGCGGCAGGAGCTGCGGGACTGGCGCTGGGTGGTGCGGGGGGCGCCTGGGCGCACTCTGCGGCCCAGGAGGAGCCGCCCACGGCGCTGGCCACGCTGGGCTCCTCCACCGTGCCGTTCCACGGCACCCACCAGGCGGGGATCGTGACGCCCGCACAGGCGCACGGTCATCTGCTCGCCTTCGACCTCGTCCCGGACGCGGGCCGGAAACAGGCCGCGGCACTGCTGCGCCGCTGGTCCGAGGCCGCCCGGCGGATGATGGCGGGCGAGCAGCCCAGGGACGGGGAGCGGGACACCGGGATCGCGCTGGACGCCGGTCCGTCCTCGCTGACGGTCACGTTCGGGTTCGGCCGTACGTTCTTCACCCGTACCGGCCTCAAGGACCGGCTGCCGACACAGCTGGCGCCGCTGCCGGACTTCTCGGCGGACGCGCTGGACAAGAAGCGCTCGGACGGCGACCTGTGGGTGCAGATCGGTGCCGACGACGCGCTGGTGGCCTTCCACGCGCTGCGCGCCCTCCAGCGCGAGGCAGCGGGCACCGCCCGGGTGCGCTGGCAGATGTCCGGCTTCAACCGTTCCCCCGGCGCCACCGACCGCCCCCGCACCGTGCGCAATCTGATGGGCCAGGTCGACGGCACCCACAATCCCAAGCCTCGGGAGAAGGACTTCGCCGCGAAGGTGTTCGTGCCGTCCTCGGGCGAGCCCTCCTGGATGGCCGGCGGCTCGTACGTGGTGCAGCGGCGCATCCGGATGCTGCTGGACGACTGGGACAAGCGCTCACTGGACGAGCAGGAGAAGGTGATAGGGCGGCGGAAATCCGACGGCGCGCCGCTGTCCGGCGGCCATGAGCACACCGAGCCGGACCTGGTCAAGCGCGGCTCGGACGGGTCGCCGCTGATCGCCGGGGATGCACACATCCGGGTCACGGCCCCGGAGACCAACGGGGGAGCTGCGATGCTGCGCCGCCCGTTCTCTTTCCACGACGGCTTCCGGGACGACGGTGCGCCGGACGCCGGGCTGCTCTTCCTGGCCTGGCAGGCCGACCCGCTGCGCGGCTTCGTACCCGTCCAGCGCAAGCTCGACCGGGGGGACGCGCTCTCCCGCTTCCTGCGGCACGAGGCGAGCGGGCTGTTCGCCGTACCGGGCGGTCCCCGGAAGGGCGAGTACGTGGGCCAGCGGCTGCTCGAAGGCTGAGACCGGCACCCGGTGGGCTCCCGGCCCGACTACCGTGGCGGCATGTCACCTGCGAGCCGCTATACGTACCTCGGCCCCGAGGGCACCTTCACCGAAGCCGCGCTGCACACCCTGCCCGAGGCCGCCACCCGTCAGCTCACCCCGATGGTGTCGGTCCCGGCTGCCTTGGACGCCGTACGGAACGGGGAGGCGCAGGCGGCGTTCGTACCGATCGAGAACTCGGTGGAGGGCGGCGTCACGGCCACCCTGGACGAGCTGGCCGGCGGCCGCAGGCTGATGATCTACCGCGAGGTGCTGCTGCCCATCACCTTCGCGCTGCTGGTGCGCCCCGGCACGGCGCTGGAAGAGGTCAAGACGGTCACCGGGCATCCGGTCGCACAGCCGCAGGTGCGCAACTGGCTGGCCGCGCATCTGCCGGACGCGCTGTGGGAGTCGGCGGCCTCCAACGCGGACGGTGCCCGGCTGGTGCAGGAGGGCCGCTACGACGCGGCCTTCGCGGGCGAGTTCGCCGCCGCGACCTACGGCCTGGAGCCGCTGGTCACCGGCATCCACGACGCGGAGAACGCGACGACGCGCTTCGTACTGCTGGGGCAGCCGGGGCGGCCGGCAGCTCCGACGGGCGCGGACAAGACCTCGGTGGTCTTCTGGCTGCGCGGGGACCAGCCGGGTGCGCTGCTGGAGGTGCTGCACGAGTACGCCTCGCGCGGCGTCAACATGATGCGGATCGAGTCGCGGCCCACCGGTGAGGGCATCGGGCAGTACAGCTTCTCGGTGGACTGCGAGGGCCATGTGCAGGAGCGCAGGGTGGGGGATGTGCTGATGGGGCTGAAGCGCTCCTGCCGTGCGGTGCGCTTCCTGGGCTCGTACCCGCGCGCCGACGAGCAGCCGCCGACGCTGCGCTCCGGCACGGCGGACAAGGACTTCGTGGCGGCGGCGGACTGGCTGTCGCGCTGTCTGGACGGGCGGGACTGACCCCGGCGGGGCGTCGTACACAGCCTCTCCGAAGTTATCCACAGGGGTGGGTGCCGACCTGTGAACAAGTCGACAGAGAAAACGGACTCAGTCGACAAAGCGGCATGCAGACCGCATCTCCCTCCACAGCCCCCAGCTCCCACTCCGTCACCACAATTCCATTGATCAACCCTTTGGAGTGAGCTAATCCCCCTCGATTGAGTGGGTATTTCTGGTTTACCCCGGGAATTCCGCGTCGGCCGAACAGCTGCCGGAACAGAACTCCTCCATTTCCACAGCAGCACTTCTCAGCCTGTGGAAAACTCATCCGGCGCTCGGCACAGCTGTGGATAAGTGCCGCCGGATCCCTGCTCACACCCTGTTCAACTCCCCCGCGAGTGCGCCCAGTCCACCGGCCCCCGGCAGAGCGGACAGACTCGGCCCGGCGCTGCCGAAAGACCGGAAAGCCGTAAAACCGGAAGAGCGAGAAACCCCGAGAACAGTATTTTTCCAAGGGTTGCAAAACGCCTAATTCGGACAAAGCGTGGCAAAGGGATATCGAATCGAGCGGCGTCCGAGGCCACCGGTAGTCTGGCGGGGTGATTGACCTTCGCCTGCTCCGTGAGGACCCCGACCGTGCGCGCGCTTCCCAGCGCGCCCGTGGAGAGGACGTCGGCCTCGTCGACGCGGTGCTCTCCGCCGACGAGCGGCGCAGGTCCTCCAGCGTCCGATTCGACGAACTCCGCTCCGAGCAGAAACAGCTCGGCAAGCTCATCCCCAAGGCCGAGGGCGAGGAGAAGGCGGAGCTGCTGCGCCGCACCGGTGAGCTGGCGAGCGCGGTGAAGGCCGCCGACGCGGAGAAGGACGAGGCCGCGGCGGAGACCCAGCGGCTGCTGCGCCAACTCAGCAATCTGGTGCATCCGGACGTCCCGGTCGGCGGCGAGGAGGACTTCACCGTCCTGGAGACCATCGGCACGCCCCGCGACTTCGCAGCCGAGGGCTTCGAGCCCAAGGACCACCTGGAGCTGGGCCAGAAGCTCGGTGCCATCGACGTCGAGCGCGGTGCCAAGGTCTCGGGTTCGCGGTTCTACTTCCTCACCGGCATCGGGGCGCTGCTGGAGCTCGCCCTGGTCAACGCGGCCGTCGCCCAGGCGACCGAGGCCGGTTTCACGGCGATGCTGACTCCCGCGCTGGTCAAACCGCAGGCCATGGACGGCACCGGCTTCCTCGGTCAGGCCGCGCAGGACGTCTACCACCTGGACAAGGACGACCTGTACCTCGTCGGCACCTCCGAGGTGCCGCTGGCGGGGTACCACATGGACGAGATCATCGAGGCCGACCGGCTGCCGATGCGCTACGCCGCCTTCTCGCCGTGCTTCCGGCGCGAGGCAGGCTCGTACGGCAAGGACACCCGCGGCATCTTCCGCGTCCACCAGTTCGACAAGGTGGAGATGTTCTCCTACGTCGCCCCGGAGGACTCCCAGGAGGAGCACCGCAGGCTGCTCCAGTGGGAGAAGCAGTGGCTGTCCTCCCTGGAGCTGCCCTTCCAGGTGATCGATGTGGCAACCGGTGACCTGGGCTCCTCGGCGGCCCGCAAGTTCGACTGCGAGGCGTGGATCCCCACCCAGGGCAAGTACCGCGAGCTGACCTCCACCTCGGACTGCACCGAGTTCCAGTCGCGCAGACTGTCGATCCGAATGCGGGACGGCAAGAGTGTCAAGCCGCTGGCGACGCTGAACGGGACGCTGTGCGCCGTACCGCGCACGATCGTGGCGCTGTTGGAGAACCACCAGCAGGAGGACGGCTCGGTGTGGGTGCCGCCGGTGCTGCGGCCGTATCTGGGCGGCCGTGAGGCGCTGGAGCCGGTCGCCAAGTGAGCGCCGCGTCCGAGGCATCCGCGTTCCCTTACCGGCTGATCGCCACCGATCTCGACGGCACGCTGCTGCGCTCCGACGACACCGTCTCGGAGCGCACCCGCGCCGCGCTGGACGCCGCCACCGCGCGGGGTGCCGCGCACATCGTCGTCACCGGCCGGGCTGTGCCGTGGACGAAGCAGATACTGGCGAACCTCGGCTACCGCGGGCTGGCGGTGTGCGCACAGGGCGCCCAGGTCTACGACGCGGGCTCCGGCCGGCTGCTGACCTCCGTCACGCTCGACAGGCGGGTCGCCGAACAGGCCCTCGCGCAGCTGGAGAAGGAGGTCGGCACGGTCGCGGTGGCCGCCTCCCGCGACGGGGTGGACGGTGAGGTGCTGGCGGGGCCCGGCTACTGCGTCCACGACGGGCCGCTGCCCTACGTCCCGTTCGACGACCGCGAGACCATCTGGCGGCAGCCGCTGAACAAGCTCTACATCCAGCACGCGCAGCTCGACGACGACGAGCTGGCGAAGGCCGCACGGGCAGCCGTCGGGGAGCTGGTCGGCGTGGTGATGGCCGGTGAGGGCATCGTGGAGCTGCTGCCGCTGGGCCTGTCCAAGGCCAAGGGACTCGCCCTGGCCGCCCGTCGGCTCAAGGTCCGCGCTGCCGAGACCATCGCGTTCGGCGACATGCCCAACGACATCCCCATGTTCGCCTGGGCCGGACGGGGCGTCGCCATGGAGAACGCCCACGAGGAGCTGCTGGCCGTCGCGGACGAGGTGACCGCCTCCAACGACGAGGACGGCATCGCGCTGGTGCTGGAGAGACTGGCCGGCTGACGGCCGGTCAGTGCGCGCCGCCCAGGAACGGCCCGGGCCCCTTCAGGCTGCGGACCATCGGGTACGTCTCGAAGTCCCGCACTCCCGACAGCCGGGCTACCGGTCCGGTCAGATACGTGTACAGCGCCGCCGTGTCCCGGCAGACGACCGCCAGGAACAGGTTCGCGGGACCTGTGGTGGCACACGCGAACGCCACCTCCCGGTGCGCGGCCAGCGCTTCCCCGGTGGCGTGCAGCTCGGCGGGCGGTACGGACAGCCACACGGCGGCCCGCAGCCCCTGGTCGAAAAGGTGCGGCCCGTAGTCGACGTCGAAGTAGAGCGCTCCGGTGGCGCGCAGTTCCGCCATGCGGCGACGCACCGTGGAGGGTGACCAGCCGATCGCCGCAGCGAGATCGGGCACCGGCGTACGGCCGTCGTACGCGAGGCGGGTGAGCAGTTTGTGGTCGTCGGCGGTGAGCCGGACCGGTTCGTCGGGCGGGGTGGGCGCGGGCGGGGCCAGCTGCGCCACCTGTGCGGGCGAGAGCATCCCGGACTTGAGGATGAGTCCCTCGGCCCCGCCGAAGAACTGGTGCAGCTGACAGTAGGCGTGTACGGCCAGCACGCGCGGCGTGCGCGGCAGTTCGCGCAGCAGCAGCGCCTCGCCGCCCTCGCGCGCCCAGTCGGCGTTCGACCGGGCCACCGCGCTGACCTCGGTGCCGCCTGCCATCAGCCCCACCCACGCGGTGTCGGTACGGCGCGCCAGCGCCTCCGCCAGCGGGACGGCGGCGTCGGGGGTGGTCGAGACGCGGATGAGCCAGACGGTGTCACCCAGCACGGCGGACTCCGTCAGGCCCAGGACGCGCATGCTGCGGCTGGCGCGCAGCCTTGCCCACCGGCGGGCGATGGTCTGGTCGGAGACACCCAGCACCTCGGCGATACGCGAGAAGGCCGCCCGGCCGTCGAGCTGGAGGGCGTGGGCGATCTGCCGGTCGAGGTCGTCCAGGGGCGGGGGCGTCCTGCGGGATCCGATGTCGGTTCGCACCACCGGGACGGTAGTCGATGTCGGATTCCACCGCCTTTGCGGCACTGAGTGGGGCATATGACGGTGCTCTCGGAGTCTGGTGGCATGGGGAACAAAGACAACCGACACAGCAAGTGGTGGCCTCTGGTCGCCCTCTCCCTCGGCGGCTTCATGCTGCTGATCGATGTGACGATCGTGAACACCGCACTGCCTCGGATGGCGACGTCACTGGACGCCTCGTTCACCTCCCTGCAGTGGGTGGTGGACATCTATGCCGTCGCACTGGCCGCGCTGCTCCTGGTGGCGGGCTCACTGGCCGATCTGCACGGCAGGCGGCGGGTGTTCGTCGGCGGTCTGGTGCTCTTCGCGCTGGCCTCGCTGGCGTGCGGGCTGGCACCGGACGCCGGGACGTTGATCGCCGCGCGGGCGGTGCAGGGCGTGGGCGCGGCGGCGGTCTTCGCGGCGAACGCCCCGCTGATCAACGCCACCTACCAGGGGCGGGACAGGGGCGTCGCGTTCGGCGTGTGGGGTGCTGTCAACGGTGCGGCGGCCGGGTGCGGACTGGCGCTGGGCGGGGTGCTGACCGAATACGTCAACTGGCGCGCCATCTTCTTCGTCAACGTACCGCTGACCGTTCTCGCCCTGTGGATCACCTTCCGCACCCTGCACGAGTCCCGCGCTGCGCAGCGGACCGGTGTGCGCGTGGACTGGGCCGGCGCCGTCCTGTTCACACTGGGCGCGGGCACGCTGACGTACGGACTGGTGCGGGGCGGCGACGCCGGGTGGAGCGACCGCCTGACAGTGGGCGCCCTGGTGGTGGCAGGGCTGGCCGGTGTCGCCTTCGTACTGGTGGAACGGGCACGGGGTGCGGCACGGACACGCGGTACGGGGGAGGCACGGGCTGTGGGGGAGGTGGGTCCGGCGCCGCTGCTGGATCTCGCGCTGCTGCGCAACCGGTCGTTCGCGGTTCTCATGGCCGCCGCGCTGCTCGCGCAGGCCGCCGCGTTCACGCACTTCGTCTACAGCGCGCTGTGGGCGCAGTCGGTGCTGGGCATGAGCCCGCTGGCCGCGGGGCTGGCCGTGCTGCCGATGGCGGGGGTCGCCTTCGCCGTCGCGAGCGTCTTCGGCGGCCGGTTGCAGCGGATGCGGCCGCAGCATCCGCTGGGTGCCGGGGTGCTGGTGATCGGCGTCGGAGTGCTGGCGCAGATGCTGGTGGCGCCGGGCTCCTCCTGGACGGCGCTGCTGCCCGGGTGCGTGCTCATCGGCATCGGGGTCGGAATGGCGCTCACCGTACTGGTCTCCGCCGCGCTGAGCGCCGTGCCGCCCGAGCGTGCGGGGGTCGCCAGCGGCGCCGTGAACACCTTCCGGCAGCTGGGCTACGCACTCGGCATCGCGGTCCTCGGCACCGTCTTCGCCTCCCGGGTGCGCGAAATACTGACCGGCCACGGCGTGCCCCGGGCGGCCGCCGAGGCAGCGGGCAGCGGACGCGCCCGGGAGGCCGGGGTACCGATGGAGCTCGTCCGCGAGGCGTTCGCAGCCGGGCTGGACCGGATCTTCGTGATCTGCGGGGTGACGGCGCTGGCGGCCGGGGTCGCGGTCCTGCTGTTCGTACGGGGGCGCGCGGCGACCGAGCAGGCGCCCGGAGACGGGCACGCGTCCGGAGACGGGCACGCGTCCGGAGACGGGCACGCGTCCGGCCGCAGCCGCGAGGGAGTGCCGGGGCGCGGGCGGACAGCGGCTGAGGGGCGCGCGCTGGACACGCGGCAGGCGGTTCACTCCTCGGCTTCGTAGGACGACGGTTCGCGGGCGGAGGTGGCCGGTGCTGTGTCGCCAGGGGTACGGGGGGAGGGGGCGGCACCGCGCTGTGCGTCGTACAGCGCGGTCACCTCGCTGAGCCGGTGCAGCAGTTCGTCGATGGCCTCAGGGGGATCGAGCACCTCTACCCAAGGGCCGAACTGGAGGAGCACGCTGACGCCGGGGAGGACGGAGAAGGCAAGGCGGGCAGTGACCCAGTCGTCCTCGTCCCGGTCCGCTGCGTCCGCACCCGGTGGCTCGGTCAGGAGGGGGCCGACGATCCGGGTGAACATGTCGAGCCGGGAGCGGTGCACCCGTACGGTCACCTGCACGTCCCTGGGCCGCTCCTCGACGCGGCGGCGCAGCGTCTGCCAGACGTCCGCGAGTTCGACCTCGCCACGTCGCCGCACCGGCTCCTCCAGCACGGTCGCGGAAGCGATCCGGTCCGCGCGGAAGAGGGCAGGGGAGCGCCGCCGGTCGGCGACCAGATACCAGACTCCCGCCTTGCTGACGAGACCGTACGGATCGACGGTGTAGGTGCGCAGCCGGCGGTCGCCGCTGTGCCGGTAGCGCAGGCGCAGCCTGCGGTCGGCGAAGACCGCCGTGTGCAGCGCGTCCAGTTCGACTGCGCGGCGGGGGCCGGGCAGCCATCGGTCGGGGTCGACCAGGATGCGGCGGCTGGTCAGTTCGGCTGCCGGACGGTGCGGTGCGGGGAGCGCAGCCATCACCTTGCGCAGGGCCGAAACCAGCGCACTGTCGAGACCGAGCGCGGAATGCACGCCCTGTGCGGTCAGTACGAACAGGGCACGGGCCTCGTCGCTGGTCAGGCCGGTCATATCGGTGCGGTAGCCGGGCAGCAGCGTGATACCGCCGTGCCGCCCGCGCTCCGCGTACACGGGCACCCCGGCGGCCGACAGCGCCTCCACGTCCCGGTAGATGGTCCGTGCGGAGACCTCGAGCTCCGCCGCCAGCTCGTCGGCGGGTACGCGGCCGCGCGTCTGGAGGAGCAGCAGGATGGCCAGCAGCCGGTCGGATTTCACCTCCCCACAGTGCCGTAAAAACCTGACGGGTTGTGTCAAGTTTTCGCGGCAGACTCTCTCCTACAGGTTGAAGCCACCGGCTCAGCCGGAGCCAGTTGCACCGCATTGAGGAGTGGACTGTGAACAGCACCCCTGAGATCCCCGACCCCCGTCCCCTGTACGCCCGCGCCACCGCCCAGTTGGCGACGCTGATCGCCGCTGTCCGGCCCGAGCAGCTGGATGGGCCGACGCCATGTTCCGAGTACGACGTACGCGACCTGCTGGGCCACCTCGTCAGCGCGAACCGCCGGATCGCGACCGTCCCCGAGGGCAGCGAGGGGAAGGGCCCCGACGTGCCCGATTGGACGGCCGACGTACCAGCCGAGCAGTGGCCGGAGCTCTACGAGGACGGCTGCAAACGCGTGATCAGCGCCTGGGAGAGCGACGAGGTCATGGACGCTGTCGTGACGGTGCCCTGGGGGCAGATGCCGGGCCGGATCGCGCTGTCGGGTTGTGTGATGGAGACCGCCGGCCACACCTGGGACCTGGCCCGGTCCATCGGCTGGACCGGCGAGCTGGACGAGGAGGTGGCCCGGTTCGCGCTGAGCACCGCACAGATGGCGTTGCCCGCCGAGGGCCGCGAGCACATGCCGTTCGGCGAGGTGCAGCAGGCCCCGGAGGGCGCCGACACCACTACCCGGCTCGCCGCCTGGCTGGGCCGGGACCCGGAGTGGCGCTCACCGGGCAGCACGGCGCACCAGTAAGCCGACACGAGGGACAGCCGGCGCAGCAGTAAGCCGCCCAAGAGACAGACCGAGCGACAGTCCGGACGAGCGACAGTCCGGACAGTGACAGGAGAGAGCAGCATGGCGGGGACGGACGGGATGCAGACGGAGGCACTGGACGCGCTGCGCGACGCGGTGCGCGGCAGTGTGCTCGTACCTGGGGACGAGGGGTACGACCAGGAGCGCGCCGGTTTCCAGACCGGGAATCCGCACCGCCCGGACGTAATCGTCGCCGCGCACATGCCTCAGGACGTCCGGACGGCGGTCGACCACGCGCAGCGGTACAGGCTGCCGCTGGCCGTGCAGGCGACCGGGCACGGGCTGGGTGCGGCGGCCAGTGAGGGCGTGCTGGTGAGTACGCGCCATATGACGGGCATCCGGATCGACGTGTCGGCGCGCACCGCGTGGATCGAGGCGGGCGTCCGGGCGCGTGATCTGGTTGCGGAGGCGGCACGGCACGGACTGGCGCCTGTCAACGGTTCGGCTCCGGGGGTCGGCGTCGTCTCGTACGCACTGGGCGGCGGCGTCGGACTGCTGGGGCGGGAGTTCGGCTACGCGGCGGACCGGGTGCGGCGGATCGATGTCGTCACGGCGGACGCGCAACTGCGCGAGGTGACAGCACACAGCGACCCCGAGCTGTTCTGGGGGCTGCGCGGGGGCGGCGGCGGTTTCGGTGTGGTGACCGGAATGGAGCTCGAACTCGTCCCGGTGGAGTGCATCTTCGGCGGACGGCTCATCTTCGACGGTGGCCAGGTCGCGGAAGAGGTGCTGCGGATCTGGCAGAAGTGGACCGAATCGGTCCCCGACGAGCTGACCTCTGCCGTGACGCTGCTGCCGATGCCCGACATACCGGCTGTTCCCGCACCTCTGCGGGGCCGCTATCTGGCTCAGGTGCACATTGCGTTCACCGGGTCGCGTGAAGAGGGCGAGCGGCTGGTCGAGCCGCTGCGCGGCATCGGCTCGCTCCTGGTGGACGAGCTGCGGGAGATGCCGTACGCCGAGTGCGCGGCGGTCTTCAGCGAGCCGGACACGCCGCACTCGTACCGCAGCACCAACGTACTGCTGGGCGCCGGCGGACTGGACGACAGCACACGGCGGTCCGTACTGGCGGCTGCCGGACCGTCCGCCGAGGCGATGTGTGTGCTGAGCGTGCGCCATCTGGGCGGTGCCTTCTCCCGTCCGCCCTCCGTGCCGAACGCGGTGGCGCACCGGGACGCGGAATATCTGCTCTATGTGCTCTCCCCGGTGTCGGACCCGGGCGAGGACGTGGTGCGTGCCCTGCACGAGCGGGTGCTGGACCCGGTGAGTGACCAGGCGCTCGGACGGAGCGCCAACTTCCTCTACGGGCCGCAGGACCGCCGCGTCGCACAGGCGGCGTACGGGGCCGAGACCGACGCGCGACTGGAGCGGCTGAAGGCGGAGTGCGATCCGCAGGGGCTGTTCCGGTTCAACCTGCGGGGCGCCGGGCGCGGTTGAACCGCCCGGGCCGCCGCCGGGACGTACGGAGCAACGGGGGGCGGGGGATGGGGGATGGGGGAGAGCGCTCCCCGTCCCCCGAAACCCGTCCCCCGAATCGCGTAACCGTACGACTGTCGAATCGTTGTACTCCTTGCGCGGAGACGACTGGAGAGCGCGGCGACGAGAGTGTGTGAAGTGGTGGTAGCCGGTTGAGAGCCGGCCCGCGGAGGACGCGGGGCGGGTGCCTAAGGGCTCCTGGAAGGGCTCTTGCCGGTAGTGCGGTACGTGGGAAGACATGAGCTGATCTCCGCTCCTGGTTCCTGGATACGGACACCTGTCGACCCCCAGGCGATCGGGGTTTCCCAGACATGTCCGAAACCAGGACCCAGGAGGGTCTCTCATGTACACCGATTCCGTCCTGCTGGAGTCGCGCAGCGCGCGCTCCGGCATGGCACACAGGGTCGAAGTCCTCGACAAAGTGAAGGCATTGGCTTTTTCCACAGGCCATGCACAGGCCACCACCCGGGATGTGGCCAACTACTTCGAAGTGCCCCTGAACACTGTGGAAAAGTTGGTCACCCGACACCGCGAAGAGCTCGTCAGCAACGGTATGACCGTTCTGAGGGGCGCTGACCTGCACCAATATCAGACCGACACGATGTCAGTCTCATCCGGGCCGGACAGTGGTTATCCACAGCGCCGCAGTGGACTCACCGTCTTCAGCCGCCGTGCCGTCCTCTACGTGGCGATGCTGCTGCGCGACAGCTTGGTCGCCCAGCGGGTCCGTACGTACCTCCTCGACGTCGAGGAGAGCGCCCGTACGCACCCCGGGGTCGAGGCGGTGCGGCAGTCGACGGAGGAGCTGCGGCAGACGGTCAGCACGCTGGCCGCCGGTTACGGGTCGCTCGACCGCAGGGTCGGCAATCTGGAGGCGGCCGGTGCCGAACTCGGTGCCGTACTGCAGGAGCTGGGTCCGGTCATCGGCCGGCTCTCGACACGGGTCGAGCGCATGGACGACCGGCTGGCCGAGACCGAACGCCGCACGGAGCGCACCGAGCAGGTGGTGTGCGCGATGAGTCAGCGGCTCGCCGACATGGGTGAGGAGATGCGGGCCATGCGAGGGGAGTTGCGCGGCGTCGTACGTGCCGTCGGCGCCGAGCCGGCTTCCCCGCCGTCGGGCACGGAAACCTAAGAGCGAACCAGTGAACTGAGGGGGTGCCTCCGGCTCGTCACACCGCGCCGGGGGTGCCCGCTGTGCCGTCCGGCGGCAGCAGCTCCACTGTGCTGAGCCTGTGCCGCAGGTGAGCCTGTTCGGCTTCGTTGCCGGCGAGTCCAAGTGCCTGGCGGTAGGCCGCCGCGGCCTCGGCGGGTCGGCCGAGCCTCTGCAGCAGGTCCGCGCGGGCCACGTGGTAGGGAAGGTAGCCGCGGAGCCGCTCCTCGTCGGCCAGTTCGTCGAGCAGGGCCAGGCTCGCTTCCGGGCCGTCACGCATGGCCACGGCCGCCGCCCGGTTCAGTGCGACGACAGGAGACGGGTCGAGCGTGAGCAACACGTCGTAGAGCGCGACGATCTGCGGCCAGTCGGTGGTCGCGAGGTCCGCCGCCTCGTCGTGCAGGGCAGCAATGGCGGCCTGCACTCCGTACGGGCCGGGCGGGCCGCCGGTCAGTGCGGCGGGCACCAGGGCAAGCCCTTCTTCGATCAGGGGCCGGTCCCAGCGGCTCCGGTCCTGGTCTTCGAGCAGGACGGGTCTCCCGTCCGGCCCGGTGCGGGCCCCGCGCCGCGCATGGACCAGCAGCATCAGGGCCAGCAGCCCAGTGACCTCCCGGTCGGCGGGCAGCAGCCGACGCAGGATCCGCGCCAGCCGGATGGCTTCCTCGGCAAGATCCGGCCGCTGGAGGTCGGGACCGGAGCTGGCCGCGTATCCCTCCGTGAAGACGGAGTACAGGACCTGAAGCACCCCCGGCAGGCGCTCGGGCAGTTCGTCGGCCCCGGGCGTCCGGAAGGGGATCCGGGCCTCACGGATCTTCTTCTTCGCCCGTACGATCCGCTGCGCCATCGTCGCAGTGGGGACAAGATAGGCCCGTGCGACCTCTGCTGTCGTCAGCCCGGCCAGGCAGCGCAGCATCAGGGCGCCGCGTGCCTCGGCGGGCAGTGCCGGGTGGGTGCAGGTGAAGAACAGCTGCAGCCGTTCGTCGGGAAGGGCGGCTGCGGCGTCCGCGGGCGGGGTGGAAGCGGCCCGGTCCGCTTCCACCTGCAGGACGGCGAGCCGGGCGGCGTAGGTGTGGTCCCGTCGCAGCCGGTCGACGGCCTTGCGGCGGGCTGTGGTCAGCAGCCAGGCGCCGGGCCTGGCCGGGACCCCCTGTGCCGGCCAGTGCACCAGCGCCGCCTCGATCGCCTCGGAGGCGACCTCCTCGGCCAGGTCCAGGTCGCCGAAACGGCGCACGAGAGAGGCCAGCAGCCGGCCGTGCTCCTCGCGGAATACCGACTCCACAGCGCTGCCGGTACCGGGTGCCTGCTCGTGCACCGCGCTCACGCTCCGAAGTCGGCGACCGGCCGCACCACGACCGAACCGCTGCCGCGCGCCCCCGGGCAGCGGGCCGCCCAGTCCAGCGCGGCGTCCAGGTCCGGCACGTCGATGACGTAGAAACCGCCGAGCACCTCGCGGGTCTCCGCGAACGGCCCGTCGACGACCGTCCGCTCGCCGTTCGGGGCGACCCGGACGGTGGTGGCGGTCACCAGGTCTGCCAGCGACTCCCCCGAGACCAAGATCCCCGCGTCCCGCACCTCCTTGTCGTAGGCCGTCCACTCCTGCACGTCGCACTCGGCGGCCCCGCCGTCGGCGTCGATCGCACCGGCGTTGATCAGAAGCATGTACTTCACAGCTGAACTCCTGTCGGTTCCCGGGTCTGTCGGTTCCCGGATCCTGTCGTCTCCATGTGCAGCGAAGCGCCGCACACCATGACGACGAACGGGTTGCGGCCGGATCGACAACCTCATCGACAACATCTCTGAGAAATTCGTCCGGGGCGAGTCCTCGGACCTCCCGAGCGGGCTGCTACTCCTCCCCCGCCAGCGTCAGCGTGCGCAGCTTCTGCCCGGCGAAAAGGGTGCCGCCTACGGTGACGACCACGATGAGCACCAGTGCCGCCGGAAGTCCCACCGAAGAGGTGACGTCCGCGCCGCTGCCCACCACCTTCTCGGCGAGTGCGAGAGCCCACTGCTGCACGCTGAGCGTCTTGGCACCCGGCACCAGACTGCCGATGAGCGCCTCCCAGATCAGCGCGTACACCAGGCCGATGACGACGGCGTGCCTGCTGACCGTCCCCAGCAGCAGGAACAGCGCACTGTAGGCGACGGAGGCGACCGCCGCGGCAAGCGCGTAGGCGACGGCGATCTGCTGGCTGTTGCCGTTCAGGACGAAGCCCGCGACGAGTACCGGTACGGCCGAGAAGACGGCGGTCGTGCCGGTGGCGACGAGCAGTTTGGTGACGATGACGGAGGTGCGTGAAACCGGCTTGGAGAGCAGATAGACGACCGAGCCGTCGTCGATCTCCGGTCCGATCGCACCCGTTCCGGCGATCACGCCGATCAGCGGCACCAGTGTGGCGAGCGCGAATCCGCCCAGCAGTTGGCTGGTGACCGCGTCGTCGGCGCCGTTCATGGCGCGTACGGCGGCCGCCACGACGAGCAGCAGTGCCGGGAGCGCGCACAGGATGAGCGCGCGGCGGCGACCGAGGAGTGCACGATAGGTGAGCCGCGCGACCGTCGGGTTGTACATCTGGTCAGCTCCTTTCCGCCGCTCAGGCCGCGACGAGGTACGAGAAGACGCTCTCCAGGGACTCATCGGAGGGCGAGACGGTGTAGAGCCGGATGCCGTGCTCCCGTGCGACGCGGGGCAGCAGCGTGGTGAAGCGGGTGAAGTCGACGGCCTGGATGCGCAGCGCGTTCTCGGCCTTGTCCACCTCGATGCCCGCCGTGGAAGCGTCCGCGATGAGCGCCGCCGCCAGCCGCCGGTCGTCGCTGGAGCGCACCAGATAGCGGTGCGGACGGTCGGTCATCAGGCGGCGGATCTTGCGGAAGTCGCCGCTGGCGGCGTGCCGTCCGGCGACGATGACCTCGATGTGGGAGGCGAGCTGTTCGACCTCCTCCAGTATGTGCGAGGAGAACAGCACGGTGCGGCCCTCGTCGCCCATCCTGCGCAGCAGTTCCATCAGGTGCATGCGCTGGCGCGGGTCCATCCCGTTGAACGGCTCGTCCAGCAGCAGCACCGAGGGCTGGTGCACCAGTGCGGAGGCCATTTTCACCCGCTGTCGCATGCCCTTGGAGTAGGTGGAGATACGGCGGTCCTGCGCGTACTCCATCTCGACCGTCGCCAGCGCCTCGGCGGCCGCGGCGCGCGGGTCGGGCAGGCCGTGCAGTTCGGCGTTGGCCAGTACGAACTCGTGGCCCGTGAGGAAGTCGTACATCCCCTCGCGCTCGGGCACCAGGCCGATGTGGCGGTAGGAGTCCTCGTTGCGCCAGATCGGCGCTGCGGTCGCCGTCCTGCCGTCGGGGCCGGGGGAGGGCTCCAGGGTGACGCTGCCGTTGGAGGGCGCCAGAAAGCCGCCCATCATATGGATGAGTGTGGACTTGCCGGCGCCGTTGGGGCCGAGGAGGCCGGTGACACCGGGGCCGATGTCCATGGTGATGTCGTTGACCGCGACGACGTTTCCGAACCAGCGGGAGACACGGTCGATGTGAAGAGTGCTCATGGGCGCAGCCCATTCCTTCGAAGGGTGGTGGCGGGTGACGGGCGGCTCACAGTCCGGCCTTTCGGTAGCGGCGCAGCAGGAGGGCGTAGAAGCAGGCGACCAGCGCCACGAAGACGACGAGGTAGACGGCGCCTTGGGTGCCGGTGAGGGTCTGCGCGTCCGGGAATCCGGAGCGGCCGTCGAGGAACCTGCTCTGGATGCCGTCCAGCAGCGTGCCGGGCGAGCCCAGCCCGAGCCAGCCGATGGCGCTGCCGTTGTCGGAGGTGAGGGCGATGCCCTGGAGCGCGGTGATCAGGAAGTACGGCACCGTGATCGCCACGATGATCGCGGCGACGCCGAAGCCGCGGCGCGGAGTCAGTGCCGCGATCCAGGCGGCGATGGCGGCGTGCAGCAGGGCGAACAGTGCGCAGAAGACGAGCCCTTGGGCGGCTCCCTTGGTCTGGTCGGAGAAGTCGAGCTTCACCAGCAGGGCGCCGACGTACATGATCAGTACGGGTACTGCCGTGAACAGGAAAAGCGCTGCCGAGAGGGCCGCGTATTTGGCGGCCACGTAGTCGCTGCGCTCCATGGGGCGCGAAAAGTACAGCGGTGTCGTCTTGAAGCGCAGGTCCATGGAGATGGCCTGCGGTGCGGCGGCGGCCAGGTAGATGCCCAGCAGGGGCTGCATCAGCAGCACGTACTCCGCGTAACCGGCCTCCAGCTCCTTGCTCTTGGTGAGGGCCGCGACTGCCACCAGGATGGCGGCCGGTACGCACACCGCGGCGAACAGCAGCATCGGCAGGACCTTGGACTTGGCCGAGCGGCCCAGCCCGTAGGAGCCGCGCAGCGACTGGGTGAACAGGGCGCGCCGCGCGTAGGAGCGGCCCAGCCGGGGGCCCTCGTAGCCGCGGTAGCCGATGTTGTGGATGACGTCCTGGCCGCGTTCGGCGGTGGCCGCCCGGCCGTGCGCGGGGGCGGTGGGCTGCGCGGTGGTGGGGTGCCCAGTGGTGGGGTGCCCTGGGGTGCGGTCAGGCGACATCGCCGGCGCTCCTTTCCGTGAAGACCTCGGAGATCTGGTGCCTGCGCTCTTCCATGCGGACCAGGCCCAGGCCGAGATCCGCCGCGGTGTCCCGCACGGTGTCGAAGACCGATTCGTCAGCGCCTTCGGACTCGCCGCCGATGTCGAGGGTGACCAGGTGCCCGGCGCCGGGTGCCAGGGCGCTGTCGGGCGCTGGCTCGTGCGGGTCCAGGCCCGCCTTCCGGAGGGCGGTGCGCAGGGCCGCGGTGCCGTCGGGGTGCTCGTCGGTGTCGGTGACCTCGACGGCCAGCACGGCGGTGCGCTGCGTGAAGTCCGCGGTGGAGGAGGAGCGCAGCAGCTTGCCGCCGTCGATGACGACGATGTGGTCGCTGGTGCGTTCCAACTCGCCCAGCAGGTGCGAGGTGACCAGCACGGAGATGCCGAAGTCGGTGTGTACGCGGCGGATCAGGCCGAGCATTTCGTCTCGGCCGACCGGATCGAGTCCGTTGGTCGGCTCGTCGAGGAGGACGAGCCGCGGATCGTGCACCAGGGCCTGTGCGAGCTTGACCCGCTGTTTCATGCCCGTCGAGTAGCCGCCCATGGGCCGGTAGCGCTCCTCGTACAGGCCGACGTGGCGCAGGGTGTCGGCGGTGCGCTCCCGGGCTGCCGTGGCGGGCAGCCCCGACATTCGTGCCATGTGGACGACGAACTCGGTGGCGGACACGTCCGGGGGCAGACAGTCGTGCTCGGGCATGTACCCCACCCGCTCCCGGATCGCGCCGCCCTGAGTGGCCACGTCCATGCCGAGCACGGAGGCGGTGCCTTCGGTGGCGGGGGACAGCCCGAGCAGGATCTTGATGAGAGTGGACTTTCCGGCCCCGTTGGCGCCCACCAGACCGGTGACGCCCGGCTCTATGCCGACGGTCAGCCGGTCCAGTGCGGTCACCCGCGGGAACCGCTTGCTGAGGCTTTCGATCGCGATCACAGTCACGCTTCGACGCTAGGAGCGAATCGTCGCGTCCGCGTCAGACGCGGCGTTGGTTTCCGCGCCGATTCCGTACCTCTCAGGTGCTTGGGCCCGTCCCTCTCAGGTCGGAGAGCCCCGTAGGGGACCGACCCCGAAGATCGTTTCCGGAGTTATCCACAGGCTTGGCGGGCCCCTTGACCCCGCCACGGACCGATGTCACATTCATCAGTGTCAAGTTGCTCACGCACCGGAACGGCGCAGCAACGGATCGCATGGGTATCGGAGCCCGCCGACGTGCGGGTGCGCGGACGTGGGGATGCGCGGACGTGGGGATGCGCGGACGTGCAGACGTGCTGATGCGCCGACGCGCCGACGACACCGACCGGCGGCACCGAGGAGATGGAAGCCCCGACCGCTCCGGCCGCACCACCGACGACCACCGACGACCACCGACACCAACCGATAACAACGGCACCGACGACCAAGATCGAGGATCACCACGGACGGAAGGCTGGACATGCGCGCGGCGACGATCGGTTATTCCTCCGCTGACCTGCGGGGTTTCAGAGAAGTACAGCAACTGGCCTACGCCTGCGCGGAGTCGGTGGCCGCCCGGCTGAAGCCGGGGGTGACCGAGCGGGAGGCCGCACGGATGCAGCGTGAGTGGCTGCGCGAACGCGGGGTGCGGGACTGGTTCCATCTGCCCTTCGCCTGGTTCGGGGATCGCACGGCGTTCACCGGCTTCAAGGTCCCGCTCCAGTTCTTCCCCACCAACCGGGAGCTGGAGCCGGGCATGCCCTTCATCCTCGACATGGCACCGATCCGGGACGGCTACACCTCCGACATCGGCTACTCCGGCTGCCTCGGCCCCAACCCGGTGCACGAACGGCTGATGGCGGACCTGCGGGCGCACCGTGAGCTGATCCTCACCGGCGTGCGGGAGCGGCGCTCGCTGCTGCGGATATACGAAGACGTGGAGCGGCTGATGGTCGAGCAGGGGTATGCGAACCGGCACCGTGCCTATCCCTTCGGCGTCATCGCGCACAAGGTCGACCGCGTCCCGGACCGCCGCTGGTCGCCCACCGTCCTCGGCTTCGGCACCAACGCGCTGCGCGGGCTGGCGCGGGACGCGCTGCACGGGCACCGGGACGGCTGGTCACCGCTGTGGAGTCCGTACCGCTTCTCGGACCACCCGCCGCAGCCGGGGCTGTGGGCGGTCGAGCCGCATCTGGGATTCCGCGGCACAGGCGCGAAGTTCGAGGAGATTCTGGTCGTCACCGATTCCCGGGATCCCGAGGAGAGCGCGTTCTGGCTGGACGACGATCTGCCGCATGTGCGGCGCTGGCAGGAGGAGGCACAGGCGGTAGTGCGACACGAAGTCGCTCCCTATGAGCGGACGGTCTGAAAGGAGAAAGGAAGAGTCGGACCGTCCCGGATCAGTGTCCAGATCCGTCCCCACGCTCGCATGCGTCGCTGGCAACGGCGGTGTGTG
>NZ_JBQQBT010000040.1:0-39259 GCF_052245835.1 Streptomyces sp. 8N114
CCCCCCCGGGGCCCGTTTTTGTGTGTGAGGGCCGTGAGTACCTCGCCGTCGTGCAGCACGGGGCCGTGGTTTTGTTCCGTCCGCTGAGTGGAGCTGCTCGGCACGGCGCCGTACCCCCGGTACTCGCCGTGCCGAGCGGCCTCTCGGCCGGTTTCCCGGGCTTGTGCACCGAGCCGTTCGGCTGTTGTGCACGTGCGAGTTCGCCGCTCTGTTCGGTCCGCCTTGGACGTCGCGGCTTCTGCCAAGGCATGCCTTTCTTCCGCGGTGTCAGGCGTCTGGATCTGTCTGCGGGGGCCCCTTGGTGACCCCTACCCGGCTGCTCAAAAGCTGGGCCGGGGGGTGGGGTGGCCGCAAGCCCGAAGTGCGCGGGCTTGCCCCCACCCCACCCCCCGGCCCTGAAGGGCGGCGCCGGGCAGGGCCCACCAAGGGGCGGGCCCCTCCGAAGACGGAGTCAGACGATGTCCGGCAGCCAAGAAGGGACGTCAGCCATGACGGACACGAGCCAGAGCGGCGCCTCCACCCAGAGCGGCGACAGCACGGATCTGGGGGTCCCGAACCTCGATGTGACGTACGAGGAGGCCAGCGAGCGCGTGGACGAGATCGTTGCGGATTCCTACGAGCGCGGGCAGCAGAGGGCCGAGGGCATCCGCAAGATCTGAACCCTCGCCGAGACCGACGGGTAGTAGGTCCCGGCGCCGCCATCGCGGCGGCGCCGGGACCTTTTTTGTGTGCGGGTTGCTGGTTGGGTCAGACCGGGTGCGGGGCCTGGGCCGGTGTGGTGGCGGGGGGTTGTCCGGCCGGGGGTTCCGGGGCCGGGTGCGCAGTGGTTTCGGGGGGTGCGGGGGTTTCGGCTGCCGGGGCGCCCGGGTTGGTGTCCGGGGCCGCGTTGTCCTCGGCGTCTCCGTCTCCGTCCGCGTTTCTGTCCGCGTCGCGGTTGTGTGTGTTGAGGTACTCCCGCACTTCGGCCGCGGTCAGGCCGAGGGCCGCGGCCACCTCGCGGCGGCCGCCGAACACGGCGACGGCCTCGGCGACCGCCTCGGCCACCTCGCGCCGGGCGTCCTCCAGTTTGGCTATGCGCTGGTCGAAGGTGGTGACCGTGGCGAGCTGGGCGGCCTGGCGCCGCTTGGCCTCCTCCAGTTCGCGCTTGTGCTGTTCGCGCAGCGCCTGGCGCCGTGCCTGGAGGCGTTCGTTGTGTCGTGACGTCATGCGTGCACATGCTTCACGCTCACAACGCCCGCCACAAGGGGCTTCTGATCTCACGTGTGACCGCCACAGGCAAGGAGAACGGCCGTGGCCGGTGCTGGCTCAACTTCCGAATGGGGCTGAGCCAACGGCCGGTGGTTTCTCCGGTGGGTTCTCCAGTGGTCTCTCCGGGGGTCTTTCCAGCGTGAGGGTTACCGCATTGCGCGGACTGGTTCGCCTCGTGGTGGTGGTGCTCTTCCGAAGGCGTGTCGTACAGCGGGGGCCGGGGGCCTTTCGGTGTGCCCGGGCCGACGGTGTCCCTCAAGATCCAGTGCCGCACATCGCCCAGTGACGGCCTGAGGTGGGGCTCCGATGCCCCGCCGAAAACGCCCCGCCATAGGAGCTTGACGGATACCGGAGGTACCGGGACTTGCTCCGCGGCGCCCCGGTACCTCCGGCACCCGTCCGGGCCCCCCTGCCGGGACGTTCCCGGCGGGGCATCGGAGCCCGTGTCTGTGGTTCCGAGCCTCCTATGAAGTTCGGGAGGTGTCATGGCCGTGTCTACTTGGAACGGCTTGGCCCTGCGGTGGTCGATGACAAGGCATTTCAGCACCCTGTCGTGGGTGCTCGCCTCGACGTTCACGGGGGTCATGGGCACATGGGTGCTGACCTTGACCATGCCCTGGTTCGTCTTCGCCACGACCGGTAGTACGAGTCACGCAGGGATGGTTGTCTTCGCGGAGCTGGCGCCGGCTGTTGTCGCGCGGTTTCTGGCCGGTCCGGTAGTGGACCGTGTGGGGTTGCGGCGGACGTCGTTGATCACTTCCATGGTCGAGACGGTCTGCGTCGTGGTGATCGCTGTGCTCATCAGCATGGACAAGCTGCCCTTTCCGCTGCTGCTGGCGCTCCTGGCGCTGATGGGTGCTGCGGGCGGTGCGGGCACTCTGGCGAAGAGCTTTCTGGCTCCGTCGGCGGCGCGCTATGTCGGTGTCGCCGAGGGCCGCGGTATCAGCCTGAGTTCGTCGATGATGACCGCCGGTCAGGTGTTCGGTCCTTCGCTCGGTGCGCTTCTGGCGCCGGTGCCTGTGGTCGGCCTGGTTGTGGTGGCCGCGCTGTTCACCGCGAGCGCGTTGATCATCGGTCTGGCGCTGCCGCACGGCATGGAGCCGGGCCATGTCCAGATGGACCCCAGCGAGGAGAAACTCGGGTACTGGCGGAGTCTCGGCGAAGGGATCAACTACTTCCGCAAGGACGGCTTGCTCGTCAGGCTGCACGTGATGCTGGCCCTCATGGGCTTTCTCGTCGCGCCGATGAACGGTGTGTTCCTGCCCCTCTGGGCCAAGGAGACCGGCGCCGGTCCGGGGGTGATCGGAGCGCTTGTCAGTGCGGCGGCGTTCGCGGGCTTCGTGGGGAGCCTCGTTGCCGTACCGGTGATCGAGCGGGTGCGGCCCACGGTGCTCCTGGCCGCAGGGTATCTGCTGATCGTTCCGCAGCTGCTTGTGCTGGCTCTGGGTGCGCCGGTGTGGCTCGTCATGGTGTCCTGGGTCGTGGCCGGGTTCGCGGGGGCGTTCCCCTATGCGGTGGTAGGGAAGATCATGTACTGGTGGCCTCCGGAGGAGTTCCGGAGCCGGGCGAGGGCCCTCGGTGGTTCGGTTACGAAGCTGGGGGCGTCCCTCGGCGGCCTCGCTGCCGGGTTCGTCGTGGACCACTTCGGGCTGACGGTGCCGCTGATTGCGGCTGCGGTGCTGTACTTCCTGATGACCCAGAGCACGGTGTTCCGGAAGGACATGAGGGGGCTCACTCCGGAGATCCGGGAGGACCGTCCGAAGCAGGTTGCCCCGGTGAAGTAGTCCATACGTTGAGTGTCACGCTGTTGCCTCCTTCGGTGGGCAACGGCTGACTGGCTGGTGTTCGGCCTCGGCGCCACAGGGCGTCCGGGGCCTGTTTTTTTGTGTGCGGGCGTGTGCGGTGATTCCGTTGACGGTCTTCCGAGGCCGGGGCAGGCAGGGGGCGGCGTTCGGGCTGAATCCGAGCCGCTCTGCGGCTGCGGTGTTCCCGGCGCTTCGTGCCGGTGCCGCAAATCCCAAATCCACGTGAAGTCCCGTGGGTGCGGCGGGTCCTGACGTCCCACCGGGGGTGTCCCGGCACAGGAGCTTGACAGATGCCGGAGGTACCGGGGCTTGCTTCGCCGCACCCCGGTACCTCCGGCATCTGTCCGAGCCCCCCTGCCGGGACACCCCCGGTGGGGCACCGTGGAACCCGTCGGGTCAATCCGTCATGGGTTCCCGGGCTCCTTATGGAGCTTGGGAGGTTCAGCCGTGGCTTGGAACGGCTTGGCCCTGCGTATGTCGTACGCAAGGCACTTTAGCCCCGTGGCGTGGGCGCAAGGCGCAACCTTCGCAGGAGGTTTGGCCGAGTGGTCGATCATGCTGATCGTGCCGATGTTCGTCTTCTCAGTGACTGGCGACCCGTTCATGAGCGGCGCGACAGGCGGTGCGTTGCTGGGCGCCGCATTTGTTGTCCGCTTTCTTCTCGGTCCGGTGATCAACCAGATCGGGGCGCGACGGACCGAGTGGGTTGCCGCGGCGGTCCAAACGGTCTGCGCGGTGGGGATCGCCGTGCTCGTCGGTATGGACGAGCCCCCCATCCTGGTGCTGATCGGAGCCATGGCTGTGCTGGGGGGTGCGGGCGGCGCAAACACTCTCGCCAAGGACACCATCTCGCCGAAGGTGGCGATGTACGTCGGGCTCACGCCTCAGCGAGGGTTCGCTTTCAATTCCGCGGCGATCATCACGAGTCAGGCTTTCGGGCCTACGCTCGGTGCGTTTGCGTCGTCGTACGTCCTGGTGGGCGTGATCGGGGCTGCGGCCCTGCTCAAGGTGAACGCTCTCATCGCCGGTTTCGCCCTGCCGCGCGACATGGAGACTCCTGTTCCGGCAGAGCCGGGCGGGTACTGGAAGAGCCTCGGTAGCGGCGTCGCCTACGTCTGGAAGAACCGCACGCTCCGCAGGGTGAACGGAATGCTGTTCGTCGTCGAGGGGCTGATTGCTCCGTTGAACGGAGTGGCCTTGCCCATGTGGGCCAAGGAGACCGGTGCCAGCATGGGGGCGGTCGCGACGATCGTCAGTGCGTCCGCGTTCGCGGGCATCGCGGGAGCCCTGCTAGCGATGCGTGTGGGCGAGCGGGTGCAGCCCTGGAAGATTCTGACGGTGGCGTACGTCGCCATCGTGGCTCAGCTGGCCGTGCTGGGCTTGGGTGCGCTGGGCGTCGTCGTGCCGGTCTGGCAGGTCGCCGTGGTTTGGATCCTTGCCGGTATCTCTGGGTCGGCCCCGTACGCGCAGCTCCAGGCGATCAACGGCCTGTTGCCTCCGAAGGAGCTCCAGGCCCGAACGATGGCCGTCAGTGGTTCCATTGGCAGGTCGGGGAGTTCGGTGGGCAATTTCGTTGTTGGAGCGGGCCTGGCCCAGTTCGGGTTGTGGGCGATGCTCGCAGGCGCGGTTCTGTTGTTCGTGGTGACTCAGAGCACCGCGTGGTGCCAGCGGGTCCGAGCGCTTCCCGTGGGCGTCCGGGATCAGAAGATGGGCACCCCGGCGGTGGCCACGGCGTGATGTTGGTCCGCTGCCCGCTCGGTGGGCAGTGGCTGACTGGTTGGTGGCCTCGGCTGCTCCAGGGCGGCGCCGGGGCCTGTTGTGGTTGTGCGGCGTGTGCAGCGGGTTCGAGGGCGCCACCGAGCGTCGCTTCCACCGCGCGCCGCCGCGCCCGCGGGCCGGGGTCCGCACCTGCCGCCCGCCTTGGTCGCCGCCCGCCGCCGCGGCCACCGGCGGCCTTCCCCCGTCCCGCCGCGCAGGGCCGCGGGCTGCCCCACCCACTCACCCACCCGCCCTGACTTCCCTACCGTGGTCATCTTCCTCACCGTTGTTGGGCGTTGGCATTGCCGGATCACATGCGTGACCGGTAACGCCAACGCCCAAAGGACAAAGGAAACCGGCCCTTGGCCGGACGGCTCAACGAGTTGAGCCGTCCGGCCAAGGGCCGGTTAAATGCAATCCAGTCACACCTCTTGCTATTCCCTTGCGCCAAGCTCCCTCGATCGGGTGAACTGATCCCATGCAGCTCCCAGATGACCCCTCGATACCGCGGATACCACATGTACCGCGGCTCGATGGTCGCTCCGCATCGCGGTCCCGTGGGGGTTGCCGGTGATCACGCTGCACCCGCTCTCAGCAGGCTCCGGCATCGACTACCTCATGCGCACCGTCTGCGGTGATGACGTTGAGGTCGGCCAGCGGGGAGTGACCGAGCAGTGGGCCGATGGCGGGGACACTCCGGGTGAGTGGATGGGGGCCGAGGCGGCGGCGCTCGGACTGTCGGGGACGGTCACTCAGGAGGCCGCCGACGCGGTCTTCAAGGACGCTGTGGACCCTGTCAGCGGTCAGCGGATGGGCCGCGCGTGGCCTCGCTATACGCCCGCCGACGAGCTGTTCGCGAAGTACCTCCAAGCGGAGCCAGAGGCGTCTGAAGCGCGCCGTCAGCAGCTGCAGGCCAAGGCCGACAAGGAGGGGAACCGCACGGCGCGGGCGGGCTGGGAGATGGTCTTCTCACCCGTCAAAAGCTTCTCCGTGCTGTGGGCCACGGCCGACGACGAGCAGCGCGCACGGCTGGAAGCAGTGGAGCGCGCGGCGTTCGAAAAAGTCTTCGCGCGCATCGAGAAGGAGACGTGCTGGACGCGGGTGGGACCGACCGCGGCAGCACAGGTTCAGGTGCCCGGACGGGGGTTCATCGGGGCGGTCTTCACCCATCGCAGCTCCCGCGCCGGCGATCCGGATTTCCATCGGCATCTGGAGATCAGCTCGAAGGTTCGCACCGAGGACGGACGCTGGCTGGCGCTGGACGCACGGCCGCTGCACGCCCGTCTGGTGGAGTTCTCCGAGCAGTACACCGCCGAGCTGGAGCGGGAGATGGTGGCCGAGTTCGGTGTCCTGGCGAGGACCCGGCAGAACTCGGTGCGTCCCGCCCGTCGGCCGGTTCGGGAGTTCCTCGGGGTGGACGACGAGGTGGTCCGGGGCTTCTCGCAGCGCCGTTGTACCACCGAGGCCGCACTGGCCTCCATGACCCGTGACTTCAGGGTTCGGGAGGGGCGTGAGCCGTCCCGTGCGGAGGAGTACAAGCTGGCTCAGGCCGCCACGTTGACAGCCCGTCCGGACAAGCAGCCGACCACCGACGAGGAGGAGCGCAGCAGGTGGATCGAGCAGGCCCGGGAGATGGGTATTGCGCACCCTGAAGCACTGCTGCAGCACGCGGTTGAGGTATCCCGGAAGCATGCGGACACCACTGCGGAGGCGGATGTTCCGCTGACCGAGATACCCGTGCGGGCACTGCGCATCTTGGAGGGACAGCGCGCGCAGTGGACCCGTTCCAACGCGGCTGCCGAGGTCTACCGGCAGCTCGTGGAGTCGGGATGGCATGTGCGGCTGGACGACGCCGCGTTTGGCGAAACGGTTGAGCGGGCCACGGATGCGCTGCTCGATCCGGACCTGTGTGAGCGGCTGGACGCGCCGGACGCAGTGGCGCTTCCGGAGCGCTTCCGCCGGGCCGACGGAGCCTCTCTCTTCGAGCCGGTCGCCACCGGCCAGGTCTTCACCTCGCACGGAATCCTGGCCGCCGAACGGGAGCTGGTGGAGGCCGCGACCCGGCCGGCTTCGGTGCGGGTTCTGAGTACTGAGCAGGTCGACACGGCCATCGCTGCGGGGGACGAGGAGCGCGGGTTCACTCCCAGCGCGGAGCAGCGTCAGGTCGTGCGGAACGTGCTGGGTTCGGACGTGCGGGTGGGCGCTGTCATCGGTCCCGCGGGCACCGGAAAGACCACCATCATGCGGCTGGTGCGGGAGGCCGCGGACGCACAAGGGCTCCCTGTTCTGGGCCTGGCGGGCGGTCAGGTGCAGGCCGACAACCTCGCGGAGGAAGCCGGAATCCGCGCGGAGAACATTGCCCGCTGGCGCTACATGAGCGAGCGGAACGGCGGTTCTCAGTGGTCTCTGCGCCCGGGACAGATCGTCATCGTCGACGAGGCGGGCCAGGCATCCACTCCTGATCTGCGCGCGCTGGCGGAGCAGGTGGAAGCCGTCGGCGGAAGGCTGCTTCTGGTTGGTGATCCGCGCCAGCTGGGCTCCCCGGGAGTGGGGGGCGCGCTGGCTCTGATCGAGGCCGACGCGGGTGCGCAGTATCTGTCCGAGGTGCGCCGGTTCCGGGACGCCGACAAGACGATCCGCCGCTGGGAGGTCGAGGCTGCGGCGGCGGTCTCCCGCGGCGATGCGGACGCCTCGTTCGACGCCTATGCGCAGCGCGGCCGGATTGCGCACGGCAGTGCCGACGCCATGCTGGATGCCGTCTACACCGCCTGGCAGCGGGACACTGCGGACGGCCTCAACTCGGTCATGATCGCCTCCAGCAACGCGCTCGTTGCGCAGTTGAACGAGCGCGCACGCAGCGACCTGGCGGCCCGTGGTGAGGTCGACACCGGCGTCGAGGCCGAGCTGGGAGACGGCAACCGGGCGGGGGCCGGAGACCGGGTCGTCACGCGCGCCAACGACCGTCGACTGCGCACTCATGACGGCCGGCAGTGGGTGCGCAACGGGGACACCTGGACGGTGGAAGCCGTCGAGGACGACGGCGGTATCACTGCCGTGCACGACCGCACCGGCCGCCGTGTCACGCTGCCCGCCGCGTATGTCGGCGAGGCGGTGGAGCTCGGTTACGCAGTCACCAAGGACCGCGCTCAGGGCCTGACTGTCGACACCGGTCATGCCCTGTTCGACAGTTCCATGGACCGCAACGGCGCCTACCCGGCACTGACCCGGGGCCGCCTGGCCAACTACGCCTATCTGGTCACCGTCAAGCCGAGTGACCCGGAGACCGGCGAGCCTGGTGAGCGGCTCACCGATCGCCAGGTCTGGCAGGCCGTGCTGCGCCGTGACGGCACCCAGCAGTCGGCCACCATGACTGGGCGGCGCAGCGAGGAAGCGGCCCGCTCGGTGCGCACTCACACGGCCCGGCTGGCTTTTGTCCTCGACCAGATCGCCGACGACCGGGCCCGCCGCGCAGTGGTCGCTCTTCTCGGTCAGGACGCAGCTGAGCAGTTGGTCTCGGCACCCGCGTGGCCCGCGCTGCGTGCGCAGCTGGGGCGGCTGGCCGATGACGGAATCGACACCGACCGGCTGCTCGGGACGACCTGGAACCAGCGGGACTTCCTCGACGGCGACGGCAATCCGGTGCGGGACATCGCCGCCGTCGTGCACGCGCGCAACGCCCGTGCCGTCGACGTCGACGAGGGGTCCCCCGAGGACTTCCGGCGTGCGCAGGACGCGCCCCGTCCGGCCACGGCGCCCCAGCTGCTGACTGCTGTTCCGGCACCGAGCGCCGACCCGCTGACGGCGCTCGGGCTGCTGCTGCCGGAGGCCGAGCCGGGCGACGATGCGCAGACAGTCCAGGCGGCCGAGGCGCTGGCTGCCGCTGCGCGGGAGCGTGCCGCACAGCTGGGTGAAGCCGCCCAGCTCGACGCCGAGGCGGGCGAGGGCTGGGCTGCCGTCTACGGTCCCCGGCCCGCCGATGCGCAGGACGCGGCGGTCTGGCAGGAGCGGCTCACCGCGGCGGCGGTCTACCGCGATGTGGCCGGCCACGACGGGCCCACCCCCACCGGGCCGGCCCCCTCCGCCGAGGGCATGGATGCGGTTCTGCGCGGCGTGTGGCGCGCTGCGCAGCCTCTCGGCGAACCCGCCCGGACGGCGGACGAACTGGCTGCCGAGGCCCCTGCCTGGCTCGTCGCGCTCGGCCCCCGTCCGGGCGCTGATGAGGCGGCGCGGAAGCTGTGGGACCGGGCCGCGCTGGCGACGTACACGTACCGCAGGCTGTGGGAGTTCGGGCACGAGACTGTCGCGCTGGGGGAGCGGCCCGCCGATCCGGTGGCTGCCGCCGACTACGACGCGGCCAGTGCCGCGGTCGGCGCCTGGCGGACCAGCTCGGGCATCGAACTGCCGGGCACGCGGCTGGGCGAGATGGACGGCGACGCACTGCGCCGGACGGACTGGCGCGGGCGCAGCAGCGCGGATCGCGTCCAGCGGGTGGAGGAGGCGCTGGCCGTTCTGCAGCGTGCGGAGGTCGCTCGGGACGCCGCCCGGCAGGCCGCGCAGGACGCCACCAACCGCGCCCATGCTCTGCGCAACGCCCGCACGCCTGAACGTGCGGAACGTGCCCGGGAACTGGCCGAGCAGGCCGCCGAGGCGCACGAGACGGCCGCCGCCCAGGAGCGGCTGATCGCCGAGGCCCGCGAGACCCTCAGCGAGCTCGCTCCCGGCGTGCTCGAGGACCGTGAGCGGGTCCGGCGTGGCTCGGATGCCCGGCGGGAACTGGCCCGCCGGACCCTGCGGGGTGCCCCGGACGAGGAGCCGGCCGCCAGCACAGCCAAGGAGGTCCCGGCCTGGCAGGAGAGGCCCCATGGCAGGCTCACCGACGCGCAGTTGCGGGAGGCGCACCGTCGGGCGCTGGAGGCCGCGAGGGCTGCCGACAGCACTGCCGGTGAGCAGGAGGGGCGTGCTCAGCGACTTGCCGCCGAAGCGCTTCCCGGCGGCCGGATCGAGCAGCGGATCAGCTCCCAGGCGGCGCGGGTCGAGGCCATCCACCAGTGGCGTACCGCCCAGCAGCAGACCGAGACCGTGCGCCGGCAGGCCGGGGAGAACTCCGCTCAACGCCAGGAGTCGGCCGCGCGGCTGGCAGCCACCCACCGTATGGGCATGCCCGCGGTGCGCGGTGCGGAGCGGCGTGCACTGGAGGAGCATCTGCGCAGTCTGGAGGAGCAGGCAGCACGGCTCGCCGAGGAGCTCGCGCAGGCCGAACAGCACCGCGATCAGGCCGCTGTCACCGCCGGGGATCCCGCCCGGCAGGAGCAGGTCCTGGCCGACTGGCAGGAGGCCGGGGGCGATTTCGACGCGGTCCTCGCCCGTGCACGTACCACTGCGGGGGAGGACGCGGAGGCTGCCGCTTCCGAGGCTCGGCGTATGCGCGAGCGCTCCCGTCAGCTCCGCGAGACGGCTGCCGCGCTCCGCCGCGAAGGGAGCGTGCGTGCCACCCTTCCGGACGACAGGCGCGCCGCCGAACAGGCCGCCCGGGCGCAGCAGTCCCGTCCACCGCAACAGCGCCCCGCTCCGCCCGCCGTACCTCAACAGCGTCCGGATCCCGCTCGCCGCGACGGGCCGCGCCGGGCGACGTGACCCCTGGCCCGACCGTCCCGGCCGGGAGGTCAGGGGAGTTTCCCGCGCTCCTGGCGCCCGTCGGTGAGCTGCCCGGTGACGGTGCGGAAGCGCCGTTCACCCGGGTCCCAGGTGGCCGCGCTCTGCGGGGTCTCCAGGGCTTCGGCCGCCGATGCCAGCACCGCTCGGTGGACCGGTCCGGGCAGGGCGAAGTCGTCCACCAAGTGAGCCCATTCGCAGGGTCGGCACACGATCCGCCACTGGCCCTGGGAGGTCTCGGTCACCGATGCCACGGCGATGTCCGGCGGCCTCATGTGGGTGTCACACATGTGGCAGAACCACGGCCACCGCGGTACGGCGATCCACTGCGGCCCGCCTCCGGGGGCCGGCCGGCCGAAGACGGTGTCCAGTGCGCGGGCGAGCTCCTCCTCGCTCACTGTCCGCGCCGAGGGTGTCTCCCGTACCGCGGGTGAGGGGGCTGCGGGCCGGGCGGTGACAGGGGGAGCAGCGGGTGCCCCGGCAGCCCGCTCCCGGCGTACGGTCCGCCACGCCGCCCGCTCCCGTTCGGGGGCCGAGGGCGGCGGTACCACTGTGATGCCCGCACCGGTGAGCATGCTCAGGTCCAGGGTCCACTCGCGGGCCGAGCGCTCCCGCCAGAGCGCGAACGCGGCCCGTACGTGACTCTCCGCCGCGGTCGCCGACATCCCGGTGACGGACCGCAGGTGGGCCAGCGCCGCGCTCCGTTTGCCGTTGATCTCGGCCAGTCCGAAGTGGGTGACGGTGTGGCAGTCGGTGCACAGGCACACCAGCCGCCGCAGCCGCTGCACCGCGCTCTCCTCGTCGTACTCCCAGCGTTCATGCGCCTCCAGCCACCGCCGTGCCGTACGGTCCTCGCCCCGCCCGCACGCCTCGCACCGCTGCCCGGCCCGCCCGTTGATCATGCGCCGCAGCCGCTCCCAGTCGCGGGGCGCCACGCACGAGCGGACGTTGGTGAACCAGCACGAGGACGGTACGAGGTCCACGAACAATCCGGACCCGAAAGCCCGGTCCTCGCCCGGGAGGAGGGCGGGTATGTCCGGCAGCGCCGCCCACCGTTCCAGGCCCGGCATCCCCTGCCGGGGGGCGAACCAGCGTCTGGCGGCCGGGTCCCAGCGGGCCCCCTGCGCCTTGGCCTCGTCCTTCTCCGCAAAGGGCACATCCAGCCAGACGCGGGCCATCTTCCTGCCTCCTCGCCGCTCGCTGAGGCCAATCCTCGCCCCCACTGCCGACGTTCGAGCCTGTCAGATGCGGTCCAGGGTGACGCGCAGTGCGGCGGAGATCCGGTCCATGGTCTCCGCGTCGACGGTGCCGAGGAACTCGCCGGACCTTAGCCGCTTGTCGGTCAGCGCGGTGAGATCGATGGCGACGGCGGCGCCGCGCACCGGGCGGGCCATGGGGATGGTGACGACGGTGTCCGGGGCGCCCTGGGTCTCGTCGATCATCATGCACACGGCGGTGCCGGGCAGGGCTTCGAGGGCGGCGTCCGACTCGACGATGACCACGGCCCGGCTCTTGGCGGCGAGCTGGACGCGCCAGACCTGTCCGCGGGCGAGCGGCGTCACGCGACGTCTTCGCCGAAGATGTCGGCGAGTTCTTCGGTGTCGTTCGCGGCCTGCTCGCGCCAGGCCCGTACGGCGGGGGCCGCGTCGCGCAGTTGCTGGGCCCGGAGCGCGTGCTCGATGTAGGCCGACAGGTTGCCGCCGGAGGCGGCGCGGGCGTGGGCGACGAGATCGGCCGGCAGGCTGACCGTGGTACGCGTACGTGTGGTCATACGGTCGAGCATACTCATGTGTGACACCGGTTAGCATGAGCAGTCCGCCGAAGGCTCTGTGGGCTCCGGATAAAGCTTTCCGTGTCCGTCGTTCAGAAGGGCCCGGAACCAGTACCGAAAGATCTATTACGAAACCGAAGATTCCGGACGCTCCGGCTGTCACCCCGGTGCCGGCCGCACGGCCCGAGACCTACGACGCCGCCACCCGCGCCGCCCTCGAGCACATCGACGGGCAGGCGGTGCGTGCCGTCGCCGACGGCTGCCCCGAGCGCACCTGCTGGGGCTACGCGCAGGACTGGACGAGCTGGAGCGAGCTGGAGCAAGTTGTGTGTGGCCAGCGCAGTCCCCCTGCTCGCCGTCACCTCCGGAACCTGGTGATGTTCGTGGAGTGGCTGTGGGAGCAGCCGGGGAAAGCGGGCACCCGCACAGCTCCCTCGACCGGCCTCCCCCTTCCGAGGGGCTACTCGGCAGGCAGGGCCTCCCGCATCGCCTTCGCCGTGGCAGTCGGGTCGTAGTCCTCAGGGACGCCTTCGACCAGGATGAGGTCGCCCTCAATGTGCCGTGAGCGCAGCGGTGCGATCTCCTGGTATGCGGGGGAGTCCCACCAGGCCCGTGCCTCGGCGATCCCGGGGAAGCCGATCACCACGACGTGCCCGGGCCAGCTCCCCTCCGTCACCTCGTGCTGCGTCCCGTGCACGAGGAAGCGACCGCCGTACGGCTCGAAGGTGGCGGTGATGCGCTCGATGTACTCAGCGATCTCCGGGTGCGGGGTGGCTTCCTGCAGGTGAGCTATGGCGTAGGCGGGCATGGCGTCCTTCCGGCCGGTCGGGCTCCGTACGCCGCCGATCATGGCATGCGGACGCGCCGGGGGCGATGACCTGGCAGGTAAGTGGCCCAGGTCCGCAGCACGGACCTGCCCCTGGTTGAGCCAGCAACCATGTGGGGATGGCGAGCAGGCGTGGCCGTTTTCAACCGCAGACGGTCCTCCTCCTCCGGACCCTCGGACCGCAACTCCGGATCGAAGAGCGGCTCGGCCCCAAGGCGACCAGGGCCCGACAAATCTGGTTTGCGCTCGCCGGGTGCTCGCTGCTGACCAAGGCATGCCGCATGCTGCGGGGTGACGGCGATGAGGAGTCGGCTGCCGCCGCCTGCGCAGGCCCCGCCGTGGCAGGAGCGGCTCCATGGGCGGCTGTCGGATGCCCAGTTGCGGGAGGCGAACCGGCGTGCGCTGGAGGGGGCGAAGGCTGCCGACGGTGCTGCCGAGGAGCAGCAGGCGCGCGCCCAGCGGCTGTGGGCGGAAGCGGTTCCCGGCGGGCTGGATCGAGCAGCGGGCCGGTGCCCAGGCGGCGCGGGTCGAGGCCGTCCGCCAGTGGCGCTCCGCCCGGCAGCAGGCCGAGGCCGTGCGTCGTCAGGTCGATCAGAATGCCGTCGAGCAGCGTGATTCGGCCGCGCAGTTGGGGGCCGGCGGACGCTGGGCGCGGGGTGCTCAGCGGCGGCTGTGCAGGAGCAGTTGCACCACCTTGAGGAGCAGGCCGCCCATCTCGCCGAGGAGCTGATGGCAGCCGAACGGCTCCGGGACCAGGCTGCGGTCACCGCCGGGGATCCGGCTCGCCACGATGAGGTGCTGGCCCGCTGGCAGGAGTCCGGCGGCGATACGGAGACGGTCCTGGCCCGCGCGCGTACGTCCGCCGAGGAGGACGCCCAGGCCGCCACCGCCGAGGCCCGGCAGATGCGCGAACGCGCCGAGCAACTGCGCGACAGGGCCATCGAGCTGCGCCGTGAAGTGGGTATCCGCGCCACCCTCCCGGACGCCCGCCGGGCCGCCGAACATGCGGCCCGGGCCCAACAGTCCGAGCGGCCCCAGCCGCCCTCGGTTCCGCCGGTGGTGCCGCCGCAGCGTGATGGTTCCTCGCGGGGGCCGCGGCGGGGGATGTGACCCCGGAGGCGGCGGCGTGCGTACGTCAAAAGGCGGCGGCGGTCTGCGGCGGTTGGGCCCGGTCGTTGGTGGCAGGGCCGGTGGTCCGTGGTCCCCGTGGAGTTGGGCGCTACTGGACCTGGCGCCGACCAGTGGCGTTGGAACGCTCCCGGAGTTCGCCAGGTCGGGGAGAGGGGCCGTCGTCAGCGTTGCCGCCTTCGAGGCACAGTGCGCCGTTTATGACGGCGGTCCGGAAGGGGTCCCGCTCGGCGGCGGTGTACCGGGGAGGCTCCTGTGCTCAGGGTTCTTGGGGTCGTGTACGACGGTGCGGTCGGGTCAGGTGTCCTGAGTGTCGGACAGGAATGTTGCAGGGGAGGAGCAGGAAGCGGCAGGTGAAGGTGAGGTCGGTGTCGTCTCCGTCGCGGTGGATCTGGTGTTACCACGTATTGGGGGTGTCCGCAGGGCCCGGGGGTGGAAGAAGCTGTGCGGTGGGGGTGTCCCGTCTCGAGGGTGGGGCTTGTCCTCGACGGCGTTCTGATAGACCACGGCGGCTGTCAACAGTCTCGTCTCCTCGGCGCCTTCGCGGACGACGGCTTCTTGGAGTTCTTCGCCTGGTGCGGCTCCTCCCGCGGGGATCCGGGTGCCGGCCTGCGGCAGGGCGATGTGGTCGAACACCAGGAGTTCGGGAAGGCGCGGCCGGATCGCGCATGCGGCGAGGTGGATTCCGGGTCGGGTCGTTCCTGCCTTTGCTCCCGGGGCCGCGGGTGGGGGGTGCGTGCGTCGGAATCGAGGCCCTTTTCACCGGGGCAGCCCCAGTCGGTGGCCGGACGCCTCTTGCCGGCTCGGCGGTGCACAACCAGATCGTCATCGCCCTGCATGGGGCTGGGCCCTGCACTCCAAGTGCTCGCCGGATACCTCAATGTGGCCGATCACGGAAGGACAACTCCCTTACCGGAGCGTTGTGACAGAGCTGATACCAATTCCGGCTGCTGAGCGCTGTTTTCGAGGCGTCAGTAACTCCCGGGGTCGCTACTGTGGCTCTGGCTGGGAATTTCGGCTTTGTGTGCGAGGAGTTGGCGTGGCCGCCGTACGAAATGTGAGAAGTGAGGGGTCCCGGCCGGGCGGCTGGGATGTCCTGTCCATTGGTGCATTCGATGCCCTTTGGGCGTTGATGGACCGTGCGCAGAAGGTTTGTGCCGACCGTATGGAGTTCGCGGATTCCCCTCTCGGTGCGGGCGAAGCGGAACGGGAGCGATGGTTGGCGGTCAGCCGCCGAATGAGCGAGTGGCGTACGGCGATCCACCCGGACAACCACGACGCCGTCGAGGCGGCGCGTGCCTACTGCTCGCAGGTCATCGACGACTATGCGACCGTGCGCCCGCTGCACGAGGCTCTGGCCGCCGGGAGGGCCCGTTCCCTCACGCCGGACGGCGCGGCGATCACCTCGGGGGGCCGCTGGTGGATCGCCCGCCAGGACCGCTACCTCCCCCTCGACCCGGCCGACCCCGAACTGGCCAAGTTGATCGCCACCTTCGAGGGGTATGCGGCCCGGCTGGACGAGTTGGCCCGGGAAGAGGCGGAACCGGTTGGCGACAGCGAGCAGCAGCGGGAAGACGGGGAGCGATAAACAATGGCAGCCGATGGATTCCGTAACAGCGGGCCCTCCGACACCCCGGAAAGCGAATTGGCCGCGCGCCGCCGGATCGCAGCGGACCGGAACGCAGCGGAGTGGGGCGGGCCCGCGCGGGCGGAGGGCCCGGAGGGCGTCGCCGCGGATATTGATGGGGTGATGGAGGCGGAGGCCGAGGGCGAGGTCGGGGCCGGGGACGGTGAGGCGGACGCGCCCGTGGGCGTCAGCACTGTGGCCTCCGCGGACACCACCTTGGACAGCGACTTGGCCGCGGTCCGCAACACAGGGGAGAGGGGCGGGCTCGAGTCGGCGGTGGGCCGGGCCGTCCCCGACGACGATGGCTGGTCGCGGGTATACGACTTGGACTATGACCTGGACGGGCCCTCGGGCGACAGCGCGACAGCCCCTGCGGACGCCGCTCCGGGAGACGAGGCAGGCACGGGGCGCGCGAATGCGGGGGATGCGGGCGAGCCCGAGTCGGCGAGCGGCGCCGAGGCAGCCGCGGACGGCAACGACGGGTCGAAAGCATCCCCAGACGGGCTCCTGGGCGATGTCGGGCCGGAGTCGCAGGACGGCGCGCGCACCGGCGCGGCCGGTACCTCGCCGGGTGGCGCGGGGGCAGCCGACGGCAGCGAGGCCGCTACTCCCGAGGGCTACGATTCCGCGCAGCATCTGCAGGATGAGAGGCGGCTGTTGCAGATGCTGTGGCGTAACCCCGACCTGGTTGCCGAGGCCATGAGGATGGACCTCACTCCCCTCCACTTCCTCGGCAGGTACCAGCGCATCTCCGCGGCAATGTGGGCGACCCATGACGACGTGGCCTTGCACGAAGTGGACGCACCTGAGAAGCGCAGGCAAGCGGCGCGCAGCTGGCTGGGTGGGGAAAACGTGGAGGGTGCACTCGGCGACGACATCGCATCCTCTGCCGACGTGAGCTTCGAAGGCGCGGTCAACGCGGTCCTCCGGAACGACCGGGAAAGGCTCAGGCTCACCTCCGAGTCCCGGGGAAATGCGCAAACCGCCGTCGACGAGAACGATGACTGGATGCTCGGCGAGGACGATGAGAGGAACAGGCCCGAGTCGATAGAGGGCGCGAGGAGCTGGGACGCCAGCGAGCGTGAGCGGTGGCAGTCTTTGTCCCCGGAAGACAGGGAGCGGTGGTACGACGACCTGGGCGGGCCCTCGGGCGACAGCGCGGCAGCCTCAGCGGACACTGCCCCGGAAGGCGGGGCGGACACGGCCCTCCGGAACGAAGCGGAAAGGAACGTAGCCAGGTCCCGGGGCGACACGCAAGCTTTCGTCGACGAGATCGACGAGACACTCCGGATGCACGACGAGAAACTCCGGAAGTACGACGCAAGTACCGCGGATGGGGCCAGTGCCGGGCCCCCCACGCCCCGCAGCGGGGACGCGGCCGAGGGCTCCCTGGAGGCCGCGGGGGATGCTGTCGACAGTGCGCTTTCGGGGCCGGGGCAGCCGTCTTATCCGCCGTTCCAGATCGCGCCGACCGAGGAGGATCCCCGGCCGGTTCTGGTCGTCGTCGCCGGTGCCAAGGGAAGCGGTGCTGATGCGATCCGCAGCTTGGCGGAGAAGCAGCTCGGTGAGGGCAATTTCGTCACCCTCGGTGACAAGCCGCTGGAACCGGCCCAGCACTTGGAGGCTGCCAAGCAGGCCATCGCTTCCGGGAGCAATACCATCCTGCTCACGGACGGCCGTGATCCGAAGGCACTGGCCGAGGACATGAAGGGCTTCGCCGAGGCCGGCTTCCGCCTCCATTTCGCAGCCGCGGCGACGCAGGACCCCCTGTGCGCCCTCAACAACCTCGCAGCCAAGATCGATCCCCGCTTCTCGGAGATGGAGACCCTCGCCACGGGGCACAAGCTGGCGGAGGGCGCCAGCCGCGCCGTAGCGCTCGGTGCCGAGATGCATGTTTTCGAGGCGGACGAGCGCGGCTGGGTCAGCTCCGCGCCGCTGCAGCCCGGTGAGCGGGCGGATCGGCGGATCGAGACCGCGTGCAAGGCGAAACTGAGCGACGAGATGTCGCTGCGGTCGCTTGCGAGGCTCGCCCGGCTCGCCGCCTCGACCAAGGACCGGGCCCACCACGACGAGATCCGGCAAGTCACCGCAGACGTCCTCCGGGCCAGCTCGGACAAAGCAGCAGAGTCCTGGGGCGGGGTGGTCGGTGCGGCCATCGACATCCACCCCCGGTCCGTGCGCTTCAGTTGGTCCAAGGGCTTCGACTTGTCCGCCTTCAACAGCCAGTCCGAGAACTCGGACTCGCCTTGGCACGTGGACGGCCGGGTCCGCCCCGACAGCTCGCTGAAACTCACCCCTTCCGAGGATCTGGAAGCCATGCTGATGGTCCGTCTGCGCAGCGTCGGCAAGGCGGTCCAGGAGCGCGAGTTTCTCCGGCAAGAACTCAATGATCATCTTCAGCAGGGCCCCGGCAAGACTGCGGAAGAGAAGAGGGATTACGAAGCACAAACAAAGAAGCTTCAAAACCTGCAGGCCGGCGCACAGGACTACGTGAAATTCCACGGTGAATCCGTGCAGACCGTCCTAGCCGATTTCCAGCGTCGCGCCAAGCTCTCTCCGGGAAAGCTCAAGTCCCAGGAGAAGAAGGCGCAGGAGCACAAGGCGAGCCTGGCGCGTACTGGCATCGGGTACGGACTGAAGCCCGCACAAGCCCCACAGCAGATGACGCAGCCGAAGCAGCCGAAGCAGCGGACCATGGCCGGCACCAGGAGCTGAGTCACGTGCCGGATGCGGGCGGGGGCTGCATCCGGCACGGCCGCGTCACGCTCATGGCCTTGTGAAAAGGCTGGTATCAACTCCCGCTTAGTAAGTTCTGGGCGCATCCCAAGTCGCCCGCGGCGGGTGGTGATCAAGCTCGTATCGATCGATCATTTTCCGTTCGGAACCCGGAAAGCGCGGCTCCATAGATTGTGCCCGCCAGCCGGGAAGCAGCGGCTCCGCTTCGTTCACTGAGGGGGCGACGCCGAGCAGGTACGCTGCCCGGCTGATCGCCACGTCGAAACGGCCTCTGCCCCCGGCCGGCGACATCGAGCACGGGCCGGATCAGCGCCTGGCCGCGAACCTCGGACGCCCCTGCTGAGCCGGCCCCGGCGCAGGCCCCGGTCCCGGACCGTGCGCCGTCTTCGGCGCGGCGGGTGCCTGTCGCTGCCGCGCCCCTGGAGTGTGCTGTGCGGAGCTTTGGCTTTGCGACTGGCTTTGCCCCCACTTCTTCGCCCGGCTCGCCACCGGGTCTTCCGGTATGAGCGACTTCGGAAAGCTGTCCCCCTGGGCCAGTCGAACGGCGAACTGGGGCGCACCCTCCGCCAACGACCGGAGCTTTTCGTTGCACTCCCTGATGTTGGGGTACTGGGCTTCGAATTCGGGCGAGGAATACTTCTCCAGCACCAAATTCGCCGCCTTGCCGACATCGATCATTCTGTCGGCCGCCGTCCAGTCGTCGTGAGGGACCGGAGACCGCCGGTCCCAGGCGTCAACGAGTTGCTGCACGAGGGGATCCCGATGGTTGGCCCCTTGGTTGGGGTTGAGCAACCACTCGCCCCAGTCGGTGTTTTTGAAGGCGGCCCACCGTTTATCCATCTCCGTCTCGCCAGCCTTCCTCCCCCTTACTGTTTCGTAGGCACGTGCGTTCAGAAATTTTTCCTCCGGCACGGTGCGGGCCAGACGCACCGCGTGCACAGTGCGGGCCAGAAGCGCCGCGTGATTGAAGCTGGCATCGGCCAGAGAGTAGAGATTTTTGACGCTATCGATGTCCTTCTGCGAGATAGGGATAGTCCTGCGAGAGGCCATAGCGTCATGGCGGAGCTGATCTGCGAGATTGTTGGCCCGGAGCGCGATCTGGCCGTACCGCTCTGCTGCCTCCCGGAGTCCTAGCTGCCTGTCGGCGGAAGGACGGTTGTCGCACGCAGCTTTGAGTTTCTTGAGGTCCTCGTTCTTGGCCTGCTCGAGTTCCTGGCGCTTATCGGTGACGCCCCACTGATCGATTAGTTTGTCGATGGCCAGGGACGCCTTCTCGATCCTTGCCAGGGTTTCCCTCCACTCGGCTTTATTCCTGGCCCCCCCTCTGTACGGTCCGTAACCATGAATGAGGCGCGGTGGTTGCTGCCTTTGAGTTTGCTTCCGCCCCGGCGGCAGCGGCTGGTCTCGTGGCACTTGCTGCTGTAGTGCTGCCCGCCGCACTGTCACAGGACCTGGCGGGCGCCATGTGTCCGATTGGCGTTGCGAGCGCGTTGGGTTGGGCTGTCCTGTCCCAGACTGTGTATCAACCTCCTTCTGTCGTCCCCCACGTAGTGCACGCACCGCTTCATCTTGTTTACGCTTCGCTTCACGTTGTTCACGGTTCGCTCTACCTTGGTCACGCTTCAACTTACGCTCGGCGCCCGCCTTCTCGTGCTTGGTCTTCGGCGGTTGCGGGACCCGTGCAGGATCGTAGAGGCTCGGTTCCCTCGGGAGGACGGATAGCGAAATGGGCGCCATGTTCAGCCGCGTGGCACTTTCGGTCCCGAGGGCCACGGCTTGGCGGAGCATGGCCTTTTCTTCTTCCGGGAAGTGGGCTGTGGCCAGGGCCCTTACCTCTTCCGAGGAATAGGGCAGCGCTCCGGGAAGTGCCTCGCCTGCCGAGTTCCAGTCCAGCACTTCCCGCGCGGCCTTCGCGACCCTGAGCGCTGCGTAACTGGCCCCGTACTGGTCGAATTCGCTGTACTGGTCAAATTCGTTCGACCCGCTGGCGATATTTCTATCGATGGAGAACTGCATCTGCGCATTTATGGCATTGATCAGTTCGGCCACCGGCTCCGGCTTGTCCTGGAGCGACATCATCTGCTGGCCCATCGAGCTGTCTTTCTGCCATGCGAAGAGCAGCCCGACCAATTCGTGGTGGGCCAGCAGTGCGTCGCCCTGCGTTGCGTAGGGGTCTGCGTCCGGCTTGTTTCCGGGCGGAAGAGTGCGCGAAAGGCGTGATCCGTGTTCCTCGAGGGCTTTGCCGATCTCGTGGAGCAATTCAATGTTCTCGGGTGAGTACGGGTCGGGAGAGCCCTCGTCGATATAGCGGGGCTTCTCCGCGAGCTTGTGGGCTCCCTCCACAAGTCTGTAGGCGCGGTTCGCCATATCGAAGTACCAGTGTGCACCCTGATTGGCCTGGTTGACCCATTTCGAGAGATCCTCAGGGCGATTCTGCACGAGGGCGGAGTAAAGCCCGAATTGCGCTTCGCCGAACCCTTGCATCAGGTCGACAGGGCGGTTCTCCCACTCAGCCAAGAATTCCGAGAGCTGATCCGGCACTTCAAGGTCTTCGTGATCTTTCAGTTTCAAGTCTTTGCGGAGCTGCTCTGCAAGGTCTTTGCCGAACTGCTCTACCATGCCGGTCTGTTGCCATGGCTCGAATGCCTTGACGACGCGTTCGGCGCCCTCGTTGATCGCCTGCTGGATGAGGGCCCCGTCTGCCGGTTCCCGTATCGCCCCCTCGTGCGGCCCGTATCCGGGGTAGCGTTCTTCCGCTGTTTCCGCGATCTCAGCAGGCCTCGGGGATTGCGGAGCCAACGCTGCGGCGTTCGCGGCAACCTGGCGGACCGTTGGTTTTTCCGGGACGATGGATGAGGAAACGGGTGCTTGGTGCAGCCGCGAGGCGTTATTGGTCGCGAGGTCCACCGCTCGGCGGAGCAGATCCCTTTCCTTATCCGTGGTGCGGTTCTCGTCCAGCACCGCCTGCGCGGCCATGGCGATCTTGATTACGTCGTAGCTGGCGCCGTTCTGGTCATAGTCGTACGCCCCCCACCTGTCGTGCTGGGATCCGTCATCCCGCCCGTCATATTCGACCGTATCGCCTCCGCGTGTCTCGAAGTCGGCCTTGTTCTCCCCGGAGGCCGGCAAACGCCCATACTCTCTGGGTGTCGCACTCTCGGCCTTTTTCTCCCCGAGAGAGAACGGCATCTGCGCCCTCATGGCATTGATCAGCTCGTCCACCGCCGCGCTCCGGTGGGGAACTGTCACCTGGACCCACTTGTTGTCCTGCAATTCGAAGCCCGCCCATTCGACGAGCAGCCCTCTCAGCTCCTCGCGGGCCAACCGCGCATCGTGCGGCGTTGCGAAGGGCTTGGCATCCGGATTGTTTCCGGGGGGCAGGGTGCGAGCCAGGTGCGAGGCGTGTTCGTTGAGGGAGCTGCCGAAATCGATGAGCGATTGGATGTTCTCGGGCGAGTAGGGGTCGGGAGAGCCCTGTTTGATCTCGCGGGGCTTCTTCGCGAGTTTGTCGGCCTCCTCCGCGAGTTTGTAGGCATGGTCCGCCATGTTGAAGTACCAGAGCGCGCCCCTCCTGGCCTGGCCGACCCATTCCGCGAGATCCGTGGGACGGTTCTGCTCCAGGGCAGAAGAGAGCAAGTCCTGTGCCTCGCCGAGTCCTTGCATCAGGTCGGCAGGGCGGTTCTCCCACTCGGTCAAGAACGCTGAGAGCTGATCCGGCAGGTCTTTGCGGAGCTGCTGTTCCATGCCGGTCTGTTGCCATGGCTCGAGTGCCTTGACGACGCGTTCGGCGCCCTCGTTGATCGCCTGCTGGATGAGGGCCCCGTCTGCCGGTTCCCGTATCGCCCCTCCGTGCGGCCCGTATCCGGGGTAGCGCTTGTGCGGCGCTGTCTCAATTGTCAGCGCATCCGCGGTGGGAATGGGCAGATCCTCCGTGGAGCGCAGGCTGTATCCCGCCGCTATGTGGCTGAGTTTCTCCAGCGCGTTGACAGCCTTGTCGGTCTGCTCGTCCTCGCGCCTCTCCTGCTGCGACAGACGGTCGCGTTCCTTGCTCAGTTGACGGGTGAGTTCGTGGGCGTAACGGGCGACAGCCGCGCTGGTTTCCTTCTCGACGTAGGCCCACCACTCCTGCCATGCCGGTTCACCCTGGATGCGGTCTTCCCAGACGTCTGCCAGGATCGACTGGACGGTGGTCTGCAACCGCTCCTTCAGCTTGTGGGTGTGTTCGAGCTTTTCAAACAGCTTATTGCCTTGCAGAACGTCGGCGTGCTTCTCGAGGACGTCCCCCAGGGCGGTGCCCAATTCGGCCCTTGCCGGCCGCTCATTGGTTTCGAACAACTGGCCTTCGTCGACCACTTTCGCGATGGTGCATGCCGTCGCCAGGTCTGAATAGAGTCGGTCCCACTTGTTTCTGCGCCGGCGCAATTCGCCTTCGAGGCTGTTATGGGCCTTGGCCGCCACCTCCTGGGACTCCCACATGTCCACCGCTTGCTGATTCGCCAGCTTGCTCTGTGGTGGTTTCTTCTGCTGTCGTGCCGGGTGGCTCCGGAACTGCCGTCGGCTTCGTGATGGTTCCTGCGCCGTCAGGCTGTACCCCGCGGCGTGACTCACCTCCTTCAGCGCCTCGGCGAGTGGCTCGACGGCCTGTTTGTGTTCTTCCTCTTTCGTCAGCTCGCCGAACATTGCGCGGGAGAGACGGGCAAAGGTGGCGTCGCGTTCCCCTGCGGTGTAGGAAAGCAGCTTCTGCCAGTCCTCTTTTTGCTTGCCCTCCATTTTCGGGGTATCGGCCAGCTCGCGGAGTGCGAACTCCCATTTGAAATGCGCCGAGCGGGCCTGCTTCCACTCCTTCCACAACGGATTGGGGAGCAGGTGGGCGAGCTGCGGATTTTCGCGTAGGTCGTTGACGTGCTTTACGACTTTGCCCAGGGCATCGGTGAGAGCCTCTTTGTCGGGTGGCTCGTCAGCAGGGGGAGACTTGGCGGGCTCACCGAGCTCCCGTGCACTGTTCCATGTCTTTTCCAGGTCCGAGAGCGGATCGCGCAGCAGCTTCCGTACGCGTGCCTGCGTGGAGGGCTTCTCGAATTGGTCACAGACATCATTCAGCATCTGGATGATGTCTGCCTGCACGGCTGCCACAGCCTGCTCTGTCATTTAGAAACTCCTCGAAATACGTGTCAAAAGGGAGCCCACAGAGCCCCGTTCAGAACCCCGCTGCCTGCCGCAGTGCCTCAGCCTCGGCAGGGTGGGTGCCGTCGGCGGTGCCGAAGTCGGAGGTGGTCAGGTAGTCCTCGAAGGCTTCTTCGGCTTCGGGGCGGGGGGCCGGGCGCGGCGGGGGGTCGTGGTGGGTGCCGTTGGCGCAGCTGGCGACCTGGAGATGGGGGAGGAAGCCGTGGAGGGTGGAGATCCATTCGGCTTCGGCGAGGTCGCGGCCGGGGGTGGGCTGGCAGTAGGAGCGGACCCAGGCCGCGTACAGGGCGGTGAGGTGTTCGCGGACCGGGGGGTGGCGGTACCAGCACTGGGGGATGTTGTTGTGCAGTTCGAAGGTGCGGCGCAACCACTCGACCCATTCGGCCAATTCCCGCATTTTGGTGCGTCGTTCGGCCGGTGTCATGGCCGGCCAGACCCAGCCGTAGGAGGCGGCCTCTTCTTCGTCGTCCAGCTCGGGGAGGTCGGGCCACAGGGAAGACGGGTCCTCCAGGCTGTCGCCGAAGCTGCTGTCCAGGCTCTCGCCCAGACCTTCCGTCGCGTACTCAGACATCAGCGGCCTCCAGAGTGGTCGTGCCGGCCGGCGGGTTGTTCTCGGTGTTCTTCTCCAGTGATATCCCGGCCTTCTCGGGAGCGGCCAGCAGTTTCTTCAGGTCCTTGTCGCGGAAGGTCAGCCGCATTTTCACCTTGACCGGCGGCAGGTTGGTGTACTGCGCGATCGCGGTGAACTTGGGCAGCTGCTGGAGCTCATGGACCGGGGCCAGGTCGACCTCGGCGATGGACATCTGAGTCGAGTGGTCGCCGCCGCGCCCGCGGGTGGTGGATTCGCGGCGGACTTCGGTGCGTCCGTACAGGCCGTTGAAGTAGCGCAGGGTCTCCAGGTCACCGCAGCCGGGCAGCAGCATGCGCATTCCGGAGGCGGACAGCACGGTGTTGGCCTTCTGCTGGCCGAGGCTCTCGCGCAGCTGGGACAGGTCGTGCCAGACGGTCAGCAGGCTGATGCCCATACCGCGGCCGGTGGTGAGGATGTTGGGCAGCCGCGGGTAGCGCAGCATGTTGCCGGCCTCGTCGACCATCACGCCCAGGGCCGGGTCGAGGGCGATGCCGGTGGAGTTGTAGCGGGCCTCGGCGCCGTGGATGATCGAGGCGACCAGCGAGGTCAGCAGCGGGGCGAAGCGCTCGGCGTCGGCCTCGGAGGCGATCAGGCACACGGTGCCGTTTTGGTCCAGCAGTTCCTCGACGGTGAAGTCAGTCTTGGAGCTGGTCTCGCGTACTTCCTCATCCGCGTAGACCCGGGCCAGGACGTTGAGGGTGAACTGGATGGAGCCGATGCCGTCCTCGTGCAGCCGCAGCCAGGGGGAGGCGTAGTCGTCGGCCGTCTCCTGGAAGTCGTGGGCCAGCAGCACGGCGCGTACGTGATCGACGGCGTCCTTGCCCAGCGACAGCCAGCGGCGCATGTCGTTGACTCCGCCGCCGTTGAGGTGGGAGGCCAGCAGCACGCCCTTGAGGACGTTGCGGGCCTGGTCGACCCACGGGGCTGCGCGTTTGTCGTTGCCGGAGGAGGAGGCTTCGGCCATCCAGGCGGCCATCCGCTCGGCGGACTTGGCGTCGGTGCAGTAGTCGATGGGGGACCAGTGGTTGGTCTCGCGGCCGGGGATGCCGGCGGGCGCGATGACCCAGACCGGGCCCAGCGCGCGGCGGCGGGCGTAGATGACGTCCAGGTCGGCGGCCTTGGTGGTGGTGACGACCAACGGGCCCTGCCACTCCGCCGCGTTGGGCAGTACCAGTCCGGTCGTCTTGCTGCTGCCGGGGACACCGAAGACAGTGGCGGAGATGTTCGGCTCGGTGGCGACCAGCTTGTTGGTGGCCTGGCCGCGGCCCGCGGTGATCCGCCCGGACCGCTTGACCGGGTCCTCCGGCGCGGTCAGCTCCTTCTCGGTCTTGCCGCCACCCCACTGGGCGCCGCCGGTGTGGTTGAAGCGCACCATGGAGACCAGCTTGATCACCAGCAGCATCAGCCCCGTCATCAGCAGCACGAAGAGCAGATAGAAGAGCCAGGCCGGCGGGGCGGGGCTGAAGGCGGACCCGGGGCCTTGGACCAGGGCGCTCAGCACCGTGGGGACGACCCCCGAGGTGCGGTCGGCCCATCCCAGTCCGACCAGCGTCGCGGCCAACGGGGCGGCCAGCAGGACCGATACGCCCACCATGGCCGACAGGCCCGCCGCGTAGACGGCCAGGACGGTGCCGTCGGACAGGTCTCCTGTGCCCGATCGCTGGGACATCACATCACCATCCGTTCGTCGGTCTCGAAGAGCTGCTGCTCGATCTGGGAGAGCATCAGCTGCACCGCATGCCCGCTGCCGCGGCCCACTTTCCACAGGGCCCGGCCGCGCTGCCCCGCTCCCCAGGAGGCGATCAGGTCACACTCGGCGTCGGTGAGGCCGATCGCCTCACGGGTGAGTTTCAGGGGGGCCGTGTCCTGGGCGAGCTGGATGCGGGTCTCGCAGCTGGCAATCAAGTCCTTGGCGATGGCCACCGCCTCGGAGCCGGCAGAGCCGACCGCCTCGAAGTCGGAGAGCCGGTGGGTGGCCAGGACCTGGATGGTGCCGGTCGCCCGGCTCAGCCGCAGGTCCGCGTCGATCTTGCGGACCATGGCCGAGCCGCCGCTGCGCAGCTGACGCCACAGCTCGTCGCGGACGACCAGCCAAGGGCGGTTGCCGGGGCGGTCGATGGCGCTCTGCGCCCAGGAGGAGACACAGGTGAGCACCATGGCGATGGTGTCGTCTCCGTACGACTCCAGGGCGGAGACGTCGACCGACTGAATGGGGGCGTCCCAGTCCAGGCCGATCGAGGTCTCCTTGTCGAACAGCCCTGCCAGATGGCCGGTGATCATGCCGCCGAGGGCGGCGCGCAGCGAGGCCATCTGTTCGCGGGCGAGCTGCACGTCGTTGCCGCGGACCCGCATCTCGCCGGCCATCTGGGTGGTGGGGTCCTTCAGCTTTTCGTAGACCAGCGGAAGGGTCGGTATCCGCAGGTGGTCCCCGCCGTACAGCTCGCCGGTCACCTCCCGTACGGCGACATCCAGGCACTCTTCCTCCTGCGGGGTCAGGTTCCGCCGGAGCTGGAGTTCCAGCAGCGCCTTGAGCAGCGTCAGGCGGCGACGGTGGATCTCCTGGAGCCGGGACTTGTACGTCTCGCGGTCGGTCGTCTTTTCCAGTTCGTAGCCGAGCGGGCCCGCGTCCAGCGGGTTGAGCCGTCCGGGCATGCCGGGGCCGAGCCGGACGGGCTCGACCCCCAAGTGGCGGCTCAGCTGTGCGTATTCGCCCTTGACGTCACCCGCTATCAGCGTGCGGTGACCGAGCGCCATCATGCGGAAGGCCAGCGCTTTGATGTGCGCGCTCTTCCCGGAGCCGGGGATGCCCGTGATCATCACGTTGGGGTTGGTGCACAGCCCCTCGCTGACCCATGCGGTCGGGTGGGCGCTGAACGCCTGCTGGGTGAGGGTGTTCCAGCCGACGTAGACCCCGATCGAGGGCAGCGAAGCCCCGTGCAGGAAGGGATAGATGCCGCTGGCCTGCGAGGTGTCCGAGCGGAAGACCTCCGCTTTGTTGATCGAGGCGGCCCGCCCGGCGAGGGGCTGGCTCCAGCCTTTGCGCGGGGCGACCCGCATCGCGGCTGCCGGGTCCTCCAGCAGCCGGGTGCGGCGCTGTTCGCGGGCGCTGAGCTGCGGGGTCCGGGCCGGGGCGTCGGTCTGCCCGCCGGGGGCGAACAGGTCCGCGACGGCCTCGGCCTTGAGCAGCGAGTCGCCCTTCAGATCGCGGCGGCGGAAGAGGCCCATCAGATGCCCACCCGCCTCTCCGGCAGCCCCTGGGCGAGCGGCAGCGCGGAGGCGACGAACGCGTCGTCCTGCGCGCCCCACACCCGCCGCAGCTCCAGCCCGGCGGCCGAGGCGTCCGCCTGGAGATCGGCGCAGGCAATCTCCAGCTCGTCCACGTCGACGACGGTGACCGCGACCAGCGCGGTGAGCCGCACCACGCCGTGGCCCGCTGCGCGGGCCATGTCCTGGGCGCGCGCGGTCATCGCCTCGCGCCGCTCGTCCTCGCTCTCCGACCGGCCGGTCTTGGCCCGCAGCCCGCGCGCCGCGTCCCGCTTGGTCTTTTCCCTGGCCAGTTCCTTGCGGGCCTTGGCCGGGCCGATCGGCTCGTAGACGAGCGACAGCGAGCGGCGGGCGTTCGCCCGGGGCCGCAGCAGCGGCTGGAGGAACGTCGCGTACACCTCGCTCTGCGGGAAGCCGCGCACCTGGTAGCTGACAGTCCAGGCGCCGTCGTGCCGGTAGACGCCCCACTGGGTCTCGGCCGCCGCCGGGCCGGCAACCTCCGGGGCGACGCCGCGGGGGGTGCCCTCCCATCCGGGAACGGTGGACGCCGCCTCGTTGCGCTCGGCGAGCAGCACATGCGCTTCCGGGTCGTAGGCGGTACGGATCGTCTGCGCCACCCCGCGCGGGGTGAGCCACTCTTTGACCTGGAGCCCCGCGCTGCTCAGCGCGGGTTGCATGGCGTTGAGTTCGCGCACCAGCACGGCGGCGGCGCCGCGCTGTCCGCCGCCCGCGCCCTTGATCGCCAGCCGGGCGCGGAACGCGGAGAGGGTCACGGCCAGATACGTCTCCCGGATGGTGGCCGCAGGGCCGGCGCCCGCCATCAACTGGTCCAGGGCCTCCACCGCGGGGGCCGGGGCGTCCTGGGAGATGTGCCGCTCCGTCCAGGAGCGCAGCGCGGCGCCGTCGTCCGGGAGGGAGCGCTGGTGGACGCCGATCCGGGTGATGACGCCGTCCTCCTTACAGTGGCTTCGCAGTACGGCGGCCCAGGCGCCGACCCTGGTGTTCTGCCGCTCGGTGTCGACGAGCGCCAGCCCGGGGTGGGTCAGGCGGCAGACGGCGGTGTAGGTGTTGTCGACGGGGTTGTGCATGATGCCCAGTTGCCCGCCGAGGCCGTCGGGGGCCTCCAGCAGATGCAGCCGGGCCAGGGTGCCCGGCAGATCCATGGGCTGGTCCCCGTCCTGGGTACGGGGGGCGAAGATGCCGGAGAAGAACAGGTTTCTGTTGGTGGCCACGGCGATCTGGTGCCTTACTGCGAGGACGATCCACTGGTCGGCCGTCAGCCCCAGCACGCGTCCGTACGCGAGCAGCAGGAGCACGGCCGCCACCGGAAGGGCGAAGAATGCGCTGGAGAAGGACTGGCTGTAGAGCGGGATCAGGGCGATCACGGACGCCGCGGCGACCAGCGTGAATCCGGGGCCGCTGAGATTGCCGATGAACCCGCTGCGTTCCGACTGCCAACCGCCGTAGGTGGCAGGCTCGGTGGTCGTCACGGATCAGTCCCCTTCCGGATTCTGGGGTTGGGGTGCGGGCGGCGTGGGCCGCGGGCCTTCCAACGGGGAGGGACTCTGCTCTTGCATGGGGGCCGGTGCGGGTGGGGGAGCCGCTTCCTCCGACCCTCCCCTTCCACTCTTGTCCCGGTCGGGGGTGACGGTGTGGCGCCCGCCCTGGGCCGCGTGGTCGAGACCGGCATGGGCGGCGACGTTCCCTGCGGTGCTCTCCAGCACGTCCTTGCCCATGGCGGCAACCTGCATGCCCATGCCGACGGTTCCCTTGGATGCCTTGAGCGCTCCCTTGGCGTTCGCCTTGAAACCGGCACCCTGTTGGAATTGGGACCCCATGAGCTTCTTGGCCCAGGAAGAGCCTCCACCGCCGCCGCCCGCACCGCTCTCGTTCTCGGACTCCAGGGCCTGGGTGAAGCCGCTGCCCCCACCGGACGATCCCGCACCGCTCTGACCCGACGTCGGCTGGCCGAAGTAGCTGGAGACCGAGGAGCCGATCGAGCTGAGCATGCCCGAGGCGGCACTCGAGCCGGTGCCGACGGTGGTGAACGTCATGAACTTCGCCAGGGTCGGCCAGGCGAAGCAGGCCAGCAGGAAAATCAGCAGGCCGACAATGACGTTGCCGGTGCCATCGCTGTACTCGATCGAGGAAAAGCCGATGCAGAAGCACAGGACGATCACAGGCTTCATGAGGATCAGCGAGATCAGCGCATTGCGGGCCTTGGGCCACCACTCGTTCGTCGCGTCAGCGACCTGCCCCGCCAGGGCGAGGGGCATCACGATGAGCAGGATCATGATTCCTGCCTGCCGGATTTGCATCTCGAGCCACAGGGCGGCGATCGCTAGGATGCACAGGATGCCGACGACGATGACGAAGCCGATGGCGCTGGGCACGAAACCGGTGCCGGTCCACAGCGCGCCGGCCCCGGCCGTTACCGCACCGCTGCCACCGATCAGGCCGGAGAACGCCCCCGTCAGCTGTGCCTTCATCGCGGCGCTGGCGTCCTTACCCGAGCCTTCCCCATCGTTGAAGGTGTAGTTGATCATGGCCGTGCTGAAGGTGTCCGACCAGTTGAGGGCGACCTGGGTCGCCGTTACGTAGACGGCCAGGATCACCCCCCACTTGGCCAGGCCGGTGATCGCGGTGACCGCCGGGGCGGCCTTCTGTGTCACGGCCAGTTTTCCGAACTGGATGAGCAGCAGGAACGTGGCCACCAGGGCGGATATCGCCGTCATGACGCCCATCATCGGGCCGATTCCGGTCTTCGACAGGGTGATGACGGAGGTCTTGTTGAAGATGTTGGCGAACTGTTTGACGAGCCATACGACGCCGTTCCCGATGGCGCCGGCGGCCTCCTGGAGCGCATTCGACGCGGCCTCGGAGATCTTCCCGGCAGTCCACTGTTCGAGCAGCGACTTCTGGTCGTCGAGGTCCGCGACCATGCACTTGTCGATGCTGCCATGTTTCCGTATGCAATCGGCCAGGAAGCGCTTGGTGCTTTGGTAGTTCGAATCCTCGGTGCTGACTCCCTCCTCCTTCAGGTACCTGGCAGCCTTGCGCTCGGCCGGGTCGTCGGCTTTCTTGTTGCGGCAGGGCCCGCCGGGAACCTCACAGTCCTGAGGCCAGCGGCAGTTGTCTTCCCCGACAATGCAGTATTGGTTGTTTTCGGTGTTGACGCCGATGGTGCGGCCGGCCGCACGCTCTTTCAGTTCCTTGGGGACGGGGTCCCCCGGCATGGTCTCCGCGTAGGCGGGCGTGGCCAGCACCGCCAGTGCGACGAGGACGGCGCCCAGCAGGGCGCCCAGTCGGGCGAGTGTTCTAGACATTGGTGACCTCCCGCCAACCGTCCTCGAACGCGGCGAAGCTGTCCGGGTCATAGCTGCGCGGTTCTGGCAGCTTCCGCTCCCACTCCGGTGCCTGGGTGACCTTCCAGTCGCCGTCGCGCCAGGTCACGATCAGGTAGTCCTGCTGGTCTTTGAGGGGGCCGCCGGATTCCTTGTCGGGGATGGTGGCGTAGCGGTCGAAGTTCATCCACACCCCGATGACGTTTCCCTGGGAGTCGAGGCTGCGGGCTTGGACAGCCTTGACCTGGGTGGTGAAGGTGATTTCGTTCGGAGGCCCCCCGGAGGGTGGCAGCCCCACTGATTCACGCAGCTTGCGGACGCTGGAGACCATGTCGCGCACCACCGGGTCCGAGGGGCTGACGGCGATGGTTCGCAGCTGCCGCTCGGCGGCTTGGTCGTCGATGTAGCTCAGATCCGTCCAGTACGAGACTGCCGCCGAGGTGGCGCCGACCGCGGTGTGGGGGAAGTCGATGCCGATGCCGTTCTTCGCAGACCGCGGCTTCACTATCCGTGCGGAACGGGCGGTTGCAGGGGTGTACCTCTTCCCGCCGGGAGCCGGACCGTTCGCCTTGCTGCGCCCCGCGGAGGGCTTTGTCCGCGGGGCGGAGGAGGCGCTGTCCCCGGCGCTGTTGACGGCCAGGACACCGCCGCCGACCACGAGGGCGGCGACTGCGACGCCCAGCGCAATCAGACGCAGCCAGGCACGCCGGGCCTTGGACCGGTAATCCATGAACGCTCAGCCCTTGCCCTGCGACAGCCTGAAGAAGGTCCACACCAGGCTGTAGGTCAGTCCGATCCCCATGCCGGATATCAGGCTCCACACGACCGCCTGCTTCCCCCGGGCCGCCAGACCGCCGCGTTCGCTGTTGTGCCCGATCGCCACGCACGCCCAGCCGGAGAGGCCCCCCAGGACCGCCATGGCCAGGCCGACACCGGCCGTCCAGCTCAGAATCTTTCCGGTGGGGCCCGAGAGGGGCCCGGGCAACTTCGGGTTGAAGCCGGGGATCGGGTTCTTTGCGGCGAGGAAGTTAAGCGTTTCCATCATCTGGCTCATGCGGGGACCTTTCCGGAAGCGACGTGGGGGCTGGAGGACAAAGGTGCAGGCACAGGGGGCGCCGGAAGCGGATCGCCCCACACCTGGTGGGCGGAGGCGAGAACTGCTCGTGCGAGGTCGTTGCCGGCCGCGAGAGTCTTCGGCCTGATGCGATGTGCGTCACTCATCCCGTATGTGCGGATGTGTGGATCGTACGGAATGGTGACCACGGCGTAGACATGGGAGCGGAGCATTGCTGCGGCGGCCCGGACGGGGGAGGGCAGGCGGCCCTCCGTGGTCTTGGCCAGGGCGATGACCATCCGCTGCAGTGGCAGCCCCTCTGCTACAGCTGCTTTCACTGCGAGTTGGAGGGCCAGTACGCCCGGCCCGGTGGCCGCCGTGCAGAGAACGGGAATGCAGAACGGCAGCGCGCACCAGGCGGCCGTCTGTCCGGCGTGCCCGGCGCACCGGGTCGCGATGACGTCGTGGGCCATGGCGTTGCCGGTGTCGGCGACGGCAACCTGCCAGCCGCCGGCTGCTGCGAGTTGGTGCCAGGCGGCAGGGTCATCAGGCAGCTGCAACGGGGGGCTGCTCCACTTCTGATGGTCGGTCAGTACGTGCCAGGAGCGGCCTTCCGGTGCCGGGCACCGCGCGGCAGCGTCCTGGATGCGCTGCCGGGAGGCGGGCTGGTCCGGAGGGATGGACGCCAGTCCCGTGCCGGGCTCTGCGGCCCAGTACGGCCACGGAGAGGCCGCTCGCGGAACGGTGTCCAGGACGACTGAGGGCGCGGTGGAGGCGGACACCGCAGCCAGCAGGCCGGCTGTGGTGGAACGGCCACTTCCGCCCGCATTGCCCAACACGGGTATGAGCAGACGAGCGTGCGCCGGGAGTGGCTTCGGAGCTGACGATCTCTTGGACAACTTACTCCCCGGGAATTGCAGTCGCGCCCAACCACTCTATTAGGAGAACCCGCTGAGGTGGCATCAATAGCGGTGGCAGTGACGTCTGTCCACCATTCCATGGTTCCACCCGCTGGCTGGATAGTTCCAGGCGTTGAACTCCCGACGGCAACATGGGGGATTTGTGTTGGTTAAGCAGTGTTTGCTGTAACGGGAGCAGTGACTGCTCTGTAACGAATCCCCCCGGGATAGCCACCCGAAACGGATGTGAGAATGTGGGCGGCTCGAACCCGTGGTCTTCGATGCTTCCTGGCGACGGATGTGCATCATGCGGTGCCCGGGGTACTGCCCAACCGCTCAAGGGGGATGACCGTTTGAGTTTCGTTCGCACTACGCAAAGTGTCGGCGCCGGAGTAGTCGCGTTCGTCCTTGCTCTGGCGTTCGGGGTCTTTCTCCTTGTGGGGACGGCTGAGGGCGGCGAAGGGGGGAGCGCGAGCAGCGGAGCTGAGTCGGGGTCAGGTTCTTTGAAAGTCGGGAAGGGTGGCGTGCCGGCCCAGTACGCGAGCCTCATCAAGAAAGCAGCCGCGGGTTGCAAGGCAGGTCTGCCGGCGGGTGTTCTGGCCGCCCAGCTGAAGCAGGAGTCAGGCTTCCAGGCCGACCCGGGGAAGAGCTCCGCCGGCGCGCTGGGCATAGCCCAGTTCATGCCGGACACCTGGTACGGCGTGAACGGCGACCCGGGCGCCGGCGTGGACGGCAACAATGACGGCAAGAAGGACCCTCTCGACCCGGAGGACGCGATACCGGCGCAGGGCCAGATGATGTGCAAGCTGCTGACGTCGGCGAAGAAGCACCCCGACTACGACGGCAGCCCCATCGAACTGGCCCTTGCGGGTTACAACGCCGGCTGGCACCGGGTGGAGCAGTACCGCGGGGTGCCCCCCAAGTCGTTCGCGAAGGGCGAGACCTACAACTACGTGAAGATCATCATGTCCAACGTCGCCTCGCTCACCGGCCCCGACGGTAAGTTGTCCACCTCCGGGTGGACCCGGCCCGTGGAAGGCGCGCTCGGAACCCCCTACCACCAGCGCGGCGGCGCCTGGTCCAGCGGCATGCACACGGGCATCGACTTCACCGTCCCGACGGGGACACCCGTCAAAGCCGCCGGACCCGGCACCGTGCAGACGGCCGGCCAGGGCGGTGCGTACGGCAACCAGGTCGTCATCAGGCACCAGGACGGCACCTACAGCCAGTACGCCCACCTCTCCAAGATCTCCGTCTCCGCCGGCAAGCACGTCAAGGGAGGGCAGAAGATCGGCCTCTCCGGCAACACGGGCAACACTTCCGGCCCGCACCTGCACTTCGAGATCCGCACCGGCCCGGAGTACGGCTCGGACATCAACCCCGTCCCCTTCCTGCGCGAGCGTGGGGTGAAGCTGTGACGGGAGAACCGCAGTTCGCCCCCTGGGGGATCGTTTCCGCGCAGTTCTGGGCCGACGACCAAGCCGCCACCTCAGTCGCCGGAGAGCTGCCGGGCAAGCAGCCTCACGCCTACCCCGTGCTCACCACCACAGGGGCGAACACGGGTGCTGAGACGGAACAGCCTCCGCCACCCCCGGAGGAGTACCGGGAGCGAGTCGCCGCCATCACCGCGACGTTTGCGCCGCCCCACGACGCCCAGCGCCTGGCATGGGCCGCCATCCAGGCCGAACGTCTGGACCAGGAAGCCACCGCGACCTACGGCCCCACACACACCCACACCATCAGCATCCGGGAACTACGCGGCTGGATCGCCCGGCTGCAGGGTGACCCAGAAGCGGCAACCCGCTGGGACCTGCACGTAATCCAGCTCCAAGGAACAGCGTGGGGCATGCACCACACGATCACCCGTGCCAGCGCCCAGCGTGCGATACGGCACTGGACCGAAATCACCGACCCCGCCGCCCGGCTCGCCCTCAGCAAGCAACTCCAGGGCATGCTCATCGCAGTCACCGGCGAGAACAGCCGCCTCAGCCGGCACGTGCGAAAACTGGTACGCAAAGCTCAGGACGCCGCCGCCCCATGAACGCGCACCACGCACGCCTGACGCGGCAGCCGCCGACAGCTGTTACTGACTTGTGCCCCTTCGTCCTGGCTTCTGGCATTCCCCTCTTGCAACACTCTTCACACTAGCCACGTGCGCCTCAACTACCCCTGTTGCGAGCACAGTTGGGCTAGCAGGAGTTTCGGGGCCGGCGCATCAGCAAACAGCGAGAGCAACGCCGCTGAAGACTCCGTAAAGGGAGAACAGCGCGCTCGCGCAAAGCAGCGACGTTCCGCGCGGCCCCCTCTACCACCATGCACACCAGCAGGAGAAGGAACGACAATGACGTCCTTTCGGCACCTGACATGGGCAGACCTTGATCAGCTCACACGTGCAGAACTGACCCCACTGGTCGCCCAGGAAAGCGCCTACTGGGAGCGACTGGCTGAGAAGGAGATGGATGAGCAGGAGGCAGTCGCCTACCTGGAGTTCCTGCAAATCGTGGCCGCAGTCTATGACGCCTGGGGCCTTGCCACCCATATGAGCAACCTCATCAACGGACGCGACGACGGCTACATGAACGAAGCGCCGGGCCGCAGCCTGCTGGAACCTCAATGACAGACCACGAAGCGCGCAGAGGCGGCTACCCCGCTCCCGGTCATCGGAGAACACGCCGACCGTGGCGGTGTGGCTGACTCCCTGAGGAGAAGCCCCGTACGTCCATGCTTGCTCTGCTGGTTGTGCTGCTGCTGGTCGGGCCTGTTGCTCGCCGACGCGCTCGGTTACGCCGCCTACCGCCGCCCCGCGCTCCAGCAGCCGCTGACAGTCGCTCTGACCGTTTCCACCTGGTGGCAGGGGCCTCGGTCGGGCCGTGGAGACCTGCGTCGCTGCCCACCGCGAGTCCCTGCGCACCCACCACCCAGGCCGCCGAACGCCGACATGCTGCCGGGCGACCCGGGGCCTCCCGCCCCGGACCCTGACGGTCGGCGGGCCAGCGCAAGAGGGCCGCACACCCCCTGGTCCACGCACTGCTCGCACAGGGCCACTCGCGCCGGGCGATCGCCCGGCACCTGGGCTGGGGCCTCCTTAACACCGTGCTGCGATACGCACACGCCGCGCACTGGCAGGACACCCTCCGCGAAAACCGGCCCCGGCCCAGCAGGCTGGACCCTACAAGCCCTACCTGGAACGTCGGTTCGCCGCGGGATGCACGAAAGCTCCGGCGACACCGAAGGCGCAGTGCCGCGGCAAGAAGACCAAAAGGCAACTCCACGGGCGAGCCGGCTTCGAGCCACTCCGCAAGATGATCCTGCTCCAGTAACCCCTACGGCCACGTCCGGATGTAGGCAACAGAATCCCAGCCGTCTGACGTCGTCAGGCATCAGAGTTCAGCGGTCCAGATGCCGACAGGGTGCTGGTTCGGCGGCAGCCATAGCTGAGGCTGTGACTCCCGGTGCCTCCGCATCGCCTGTCCATCCCATTGGAAGCGGCCCTCCACGTCGGGCCACGTAACTTGCAGGACAGGAAAAGGAGGCCGCCGGTAGAACCCGATGGCCCGCCCAAAGAAGATCCGGTACCAGCGCAGGTCGATGTCTCTGAGCACGACTTGATAGCCACCGACAACGCCTTGAAGCACCTGGCCGGCGCCCAGGACGGCGCCAGAAGCGGCCATGTCTCCGAATGTGTTGAGCACGCGGTGCATGGCGTGCACGTCGAGCCCGAACACGGCCATCTCAGGTGCGCCATGAGTGTGCGAGAGGCCGATTGTGTAGGCAAAGCCCGGGCCTACCTCGTCCTCGGGAACCATGACAACGTGCCAGCCGCGTCGCCGCACATTCTCGGTGATCGCCAGCTCTACCCGGTCTGCCTCGTCACGATCACCGTAGTCGTGGCAGAGGACACAACGGCACTCGAATGGACCACCAGACATCCGGAGGCTACGGGGAGGGACAGCACGCGGGACGAGCCACCGGGGCAGGTAGCCACTCCTCACAATCGAACCCGCAGTGACCCTCCGCGACCGCTCCCCCAGACCTGTGCGGGTTTCTTTGGGGGCGGTGTGCTGGGGCGCGCTAATTCCGCTCTCACGCTACGTACCTGATCCCGAGTCAAAGAAAAGGCCCCCGGAACGGTGCGGGGGAGTGGCCCCGGACCCAAAACCGACGACGCGCGGCTTGGAGCGCCTCTTGCAAGAGCGTGCGCAGCTGCGGCAGGGGCCGACGATCGCCCGCGCTGACGAATCCACGCCTCTCTCAAGGCAGGACGCCCTCAGCTGTCGTCCGGATGGTCTGTAAAGCTGTCGCTGTAACTGGTGGTCCCATCCCGCCGGACCGCCAACCACGCACGAGGTCGTCAGGCTGCAGTCGGTCCCGGCTGGCGGGACTCGATAAGAATGGGGAACGGAGCGGATGGAGCACACAGGTGCCATAGAGGTGCATCGGATATTCATGGTGGACTCCGACACGGAGGCACCCTGGTTTCCCATGCCTCTGGGGGAAGAACACGACGACTGGCGCAAGGACTGGGCCGAAGAGTGTGCCAGGGCGATGCTGCTCACGCACGGAGACCGGCCGAAGCGGCGGAGAGTCAGGAAGCTACGGGACTGGCTCGTGGAGTTCTCCAAAATGTTCTCCTCGTTCCCAGCGCACTATGCGTTCCTCTTCGCTCCCAACCCCGGCACGGCGCCGCACCAGGCGTTCGCCGCTCTCGGCGCAAGCGAAGGCGACCGGCAGACGGAGCTCCGTACGATCGTGCGCGGCAACGCAAAGGAGTTGCTGGATCCGTTCGAGCCGGAGCTCTTCCCGGGTGGGCGGCTCGGTGAAGGAATGCGCGCCGTGAACCGCTGGAAAGACGAGGAAGCTGGGCCGATGATCTCCGTCCGATATGGCTGGCGAGTGGAGGAGTCCGCGGTCGATGTGGCCTTCTACGTCATCGGGGACGACATGGATTTCATGACCGCGCATCTCGATGACTTCGACGCATACGCCCGCAGTCTGTACCTGAGGGAGCTGTGAACGAGAAGAGCTGACCGAAGGCGCACTCCTGACCAGCGAGATCGGCCAGTTCGGCACCGATGACGGGCCGCGTCGTTTTGGCGGTGGTTGGCCGCGTGGGTGTCAGTGAGTTTTGTTGCTGTTCAGGTGCGGGGTAGTGCCGACGTTGTTGCGGTTTCCCTGCTGGACGTTTCTGCGATTTTGTCGCCGTCGGTTTGGTGCACTGTCTGTAAGGGGCCGGGCTGTGGTGCCCGGGGGCCTCCGGGGAGTTCCGTCTCAAATGAACTGGTTCCCGCCTCAAGGTGCTCTGGTCCCGTTTCTTGCAGCCTCAAGTGATCTGGCTCACAGAGACGTTTGATGTGGGATGGGAGCGCCCCGCTCATTACGGCGCCTCTTCCCTCATCCCTTGGTCGCACTGCTCCATCGACCTCCGGCGGAGCCGGTTCAACCAGCAGAGCGATCCTCGGCGCCCCCCTGGCCGGGATCGTCATTACCGAACAGGTCAGCCCCGGCCCACGGAACCGAGGACCAAGCATGCAGCCGCCCCGGCACACCCAAGAACCCACTGATACCCGTCCCAAACGACTTCGCGCTGCATGGCGGGCCGCCCACCACCCCGTCTCCGGAGTATCCCGACGGATACAACTCACCGCCTGCGCCGTGCCGTTCACCGTCCTACCTGCCGGCATCTGGCGGCTTCCGGCCGCATTCGAGGAGGGGATCGGCCTCGGCGAGCGGGCGTACGTCGTTTCCCTGTCAATCTTTTCCGAAGTCCTCGCCTTCACCGCGATCGGCCTGATCGCCCGCTGGGGTGAGGTGTTCCCAGGCTGGACCCCGTTCCTGCGCGGCCGCCGGGTCCCGATGATGGCAGCGGTCATCCCAGCAGCCATCGGAGCCGCAATCCTCATACTCGTATTCACCCTCCTGTTCATCATCTCCGAGATCAGGGGCACCACGATCCAAGGCGACGACCTGCCAGCCGGCTCCCCGACTCTGGCCACCGGCTGGGAGGCTGCCTGGTACTACGTCTGCTATGCCCCGCTGGCCTTGTGGGGCCCTTTGCTGGCCGTACTGACCGTCGCTTACTGGAAGCGCCGTCGCACGGCTGAGAACGCGCCTGCGGCGGCGTGAGCGGCGAAACAAAGGATCACCACCGACACTCGCCCCTGGGATCAAGAACCCGCGGGCGAACACCGCCGAGAAACAGCCCCAGTGTGGCGTAGCTCTGTGTTTGCTTATTGATCTTGGTTGTGGCCTGCTGTTGCTCAGTTGTACTGAGCGGTGTGTCTGTCCCGTTGGGGAGGTTCACGCGAGGACGGGGGTCGATGATGGGTGGAATG
>NZ_JBQQBT010000041.1:0-33693 GCF_052245835.1 Streptomyces sp. 8N114
CCTGAGCCAGGATCAAACTCTCCGTGAATGCTTCAAATTCGCGGAAGAGCGGAACCAGGAGAGGAATAATCCCCCGGTCCACAGCGTCCTCGCTGTAATTTTTTCAAAGGAACCTCAACCCGCCGACGCAAATCCGTCGACAGGCCGGGGTATCAACATATCTGGCGTTGACTTTTGGCACGCTGTTGAGTTCTCAAGGAACGGACGCTTCCTTCGAAACCGTCTCACCGGCTTCTCCGGACGTTTGCCCTTTCGGTGTTTCCGACTCTATCAGATCCGTTTTCCGGCCCGTTTCCGTGCCGTCTTCCGAATCGGATTTCCCCTGTCGGCGGGGCGCCTTCCGGCTGACCGCTACTTTAGAGCCTTTCCCCGCCCGGCTCCAAATTGAGCCGACCCGCAAAAGCAATTCGGCATGCCGAACAGACCCCTGCGAAGGGAGATGGTGCTTGAGTAGAGGTTTCCGCCGGAGTGGCAGGAATGGTCGCCAGTAGCCACGACGGGCCGCTGACAACCCGAGGAACCTTACGGATCACCGGTCGTACTGTCAACCGGGATCAGGGGCGGCTCAACTCGCCCTGGCCGGGCCGCGGTCGGGGCTTCAGTCGAGGTCGGTCAGGCGGCCGCCGGCGTCGGGTTGGGCGTGTTCGACGCGGCGTAGGAGACGGGTGAGGAGTTCGCCGAGTTGTACGCGCTCGTCGGTGGAGAGGTCCTGGAGAAGGTCTTCCTCGAAGGCCGACGCCATGCGCATGACCTCGAGCCACTTCTCGCGGCCGGTGTCGGTGAGGCCGATGATCACGCGGACCCGGTTGTCGGGGTCGCGCTCGCGGGTGACCAGATCCTGGGTGAGCATCCGGTCGATGCGGTGGGTCATCGCCGCGGGGGTGAGGCCGAGCCGCTTGGCGATGGTGCCGGGCCAGAGCTGGTAGGGGCTGCCCGCCATGACGAGTTCCTTGAGGACCTCCCACTCCGGGCTGCTGAGGCCGAGCGTTGCGAGCTGGCGCCCGTAAGCCACGCTCATCCGGCGGTCCAGCCTGCTCAGAGCGTTGACCACCTTCTCCACCTGGGGGTCGAGGTCGCGGTACTCCCGCTGGTAGATGGCGATCTGCTCATCGAGCGTCGGCTGTCGGTCCGGCATGTGCGCAGTATCGCACGATGACTCGTTCGCTCTAAACGCTTGCTGTGTGTATTCTTTAGCATCGAACTTTAGCTTCGAAGTCTTCGTAGCTGTATCCCTTGTACGTCTCTCGACTCAGGCAGGTGAGTGTGACCACGGCGATGGCCGCCGCTCTGCGGCGGATCCAGCTCGGTAACGCGCTGGCGGCTTTCGGCAACGGCTTCACGGTGCCGTTCCTCTTCGTGTACGTGTCGCGGGTGCGGGAGCTCGGTGATGGCACCGCAGGTGCGGTGCTCGCCGCGTTCGCCGCCGCCGCGCTGCTCGTGCTGCCCTTCACGGGGCGCGTGATCGACCGGAGCGGACCGCTGGTGGTGGTTGTCGTCGGTGCGGTTTCGGCCGCGCTGGGTGCGCTGGGGTTCGGGCTGGCGACCAGCGGGCCCGCCGTGCTGGCCGCGTCCGCCGTGATGGGCGCCGGTATCGCCGTGCTCCAGCCCGCGCTCGCGACGATGATCGTGTGGTGCTCGACGGCGGGATCGCGGTCGCGTGCCTTCGCCACTCAGTTCTTCCTGAACAACCTGGGGCTGGGCGTCGGCGGGCTGCTGGGCGGAATGCTCGTCGACGAGCACGATCCGGCCAGCTTCACCCTGCTGTTCGTCATCGAGGCGACGATGTTCCTCGTGCTGCTCGCCGTGCTGGTGACGGTGCGGGTGGGGCGCCCCGTGACGGCGGCTGCCGGGGCCGGGGAAGGCGCCGGTGCGGAGGGCGCCGCGCGGGGCTCCGGTTGGGGCGTGCTGCTGCGGGACCGGTCGATGGTGCTGCTGTGTGTGCTGGGATTCGTGATCTTCTTCGCGTGCTACGGCCAGTTCGAGTCGGGGCTGTCGGCGTACGCGGTTGACGTCACGCGGATCTCGACCTCCACGCTGGGGATCGCGCTGGCCGCCAACACGGCGATGATCGTGCTGGCGCAGTTCGTGGTGCTGCGGCTGGTGGAGGGGCGGCGGCGTAGCAGGGTCGTTGCGCTGGTGGGTCTGATCTGGACCGTCGCGTGGTTGGCTGCGGGGGCTTCCGGGTTTGTGCACGGGGCGCAGGCTGTGGCCACTGCGCTGCTCATCGGTACGTACGCGCTGTTCGGGATCGGCGAGACGATGCTCTCGCCGACGGTGGCGCCGCTGGTCGCGGACCTGGCTCCGGCACGTCTGGTCGGGCAGTACAACTCGGCTTTCGCGCTGGTCAAGCAGTTGGCGCTGGCCGTGGGTCCTGCGGTGGGCGGTGTGCTCGCCGCGGCCGGGGCCTGGTCGGCGTACATCGTGCTGCTGGTGGTGTGCTGCTTGGGCGTGACGGGGCTGGCGTTGCTGCTGGGGCGGCGGCTGACCGAGCGCCAGGACCGGCCCGGGTCGGTCATCGTGGCACGTGGCGATGCGGTCCGCCCGGCCCCTGAGGAGAGCCTCGTCGGCGCGGGTCGGTGACGAGCGGCAGGGAACGATCCGTTCGGTCAGGATCGGCCCTGCCGCACCGTACGTCGGCTAGGTGCCCGGGAGGGCGAACTCGCACCAGACCGACTTGCCGCCGCCCGGGGTGCGGCGGCTCCCCCAGGCCGAGGCGATCGTGGCGATGATCGAGATGCCGCGCCCGGCTTCGTCGGCCGGCTCGGCGCGGCAGCGGCGGGGGAGGTGCTCGTCGCCGTCGGTGACCTCGATGATCAGCCGGCGGTCGGTACGGCGCAGCAGCAGCCGCATCGGCGGGGTGCCGTGCTGGAGGGAGTTGGCGACCAGTTCGCTGGCGGCCAGCACCCCGAGGTCGCGGAGTTCGGCGGGGAAGCGCCAGGAGGCCAGGACACCGGAGGCGAACGCGCGGGCGCGCGGGGCCGCTTCGGTGCCGCCGAGCAGGTCGAGCGCCGCGTTGTGGAACAGCTCGGCGTCGGGGCCGGTCCGTACCGGGCGCTGGAAGACGAGGAGCGCCACGTCGTCGTCGTGGTCCTCGCTGATGCCCAGGGCGCGCAGCAGCCGGTCGCAGATGATGTCGGGGGAGCCGGTGGCGCCCGCGAAGGCGTGCTCCAGCGCGTCCACACCTTCGTCGATGTCGGCGTCCCGGCGTTCGATCAGGCCGTCGGTGTAGAGGACGGCGGTGGCGCCCTCGGGCAGCGGCAGGCTCCCGGAAGTGTGCAGCCAGCCGCCGGTGCCCAGCGGCGGACCGGTGTGCTCGGTGGCGCGGTGGACGGTGCCGTCGGGGTCGCGTACGAGGATGGGCACGTGCCCGGCGGAGGCGTAGCTGAGGCGGCCCTCGTTGGGGTCGTGCACGGCGTAGACGCAGGTGGCGATCTGGGAGGCGTCGATCTCGGCGGCGAGGCCGTCGAGGAGTTGCAGGACCTCGTGCGGCGGCAGATCGAGCCGTGCGTAGGCGCGGACGGCGGTGCGCAGCTGGCCCATGACGGCGGCGGCGCGCACGCCACGGCCCATGACGTCGCCGATGACCAGCGCTGTGCGGCCCGCGCCGAGGGTGATGACGTCGTACCAGTCGCCGCCGACGGCCGCGTCCGTGCCGCCCGGCAGGTAGGTGGCGGCGACGCGCAGGTCGTCGGGCTGCTCCAACTCCTGGGGCAGCAGGCTGCGCTGGAGGGTGACTGCGGCCTCGCGCTGGCGGCGTTCGCTGGCGCGCAGCCGTTCCACCGCCTCCACCTGGTCGGTGACGTCGGCTGCGAAGATCAGCACGCCGCTGTCACCCGATGTGGTGATGGGGGTGCATGTGAAGGTGTAGTACCCGGGGCGGCGTCTGCTGCCCGTCGCGCCCGGCTGCGGGGGTACGCGGCGGGACTTGACCGTACGGGGCCGACCGCTGCGCCGGACCTGGTCCATCAGCGGGAGCAGGCCCAGCTCGACCAGCTCGGGCAGGGCCTCCCGGGCCGCTGCGCCGGTCGGGCGGGGGCCGAAGACCTGGGTGTAGACCTCGTTGACGAACGCGATGCGGTGCTCGGGCCCGTACACGACGGCGGCCAGCGCGGGGACCTGGCCGAGCAGCGCGCGGACGGGGAGCGCATCGATGGCACGCCTGCGCTGCGATGCCGCTCTTTCGGGTTCGAATCCGGAGTCGGCGTCGGTGTTCGGCCCTGGGTCGGCCTCCGCGTGCGGACGGCTGCGGGCAGCGGGCACGGTGGGGGTGTCCGAAGCGTCCTCGTCCGGGTGCGCCGGCTGTCCCGGAACCGCTTGGTCGGGCACGGACCGGCCGGGTCCAGGCTGGTCGGACGCTGTCGGATCGGCTGTCGCTCCGCCGTCGGCTTCCCCCGGGTCGGCGGGGGTTGGGCCACTGTCCTCGGTGCCGCTGTCGGTGCCGTCGCTGCCTGTGCCGGTGCTGCCAGGGCGCTCGCCGCCGGTGCTCTTGGCGGCGTCGTCCGTGCTGCTGCCGTCCGTGCTGCCGCCGGAGGTCTCGGTCGACTGCGCTCGCGCCTTTATCGCGGCCTGGGCGGCAGCGGTGCGCCGCTGTGTGCCGGGCAGTCGGGCGCTCCAGCGCGTGAAGTTCACGTCGTCCGATTCCTTGTGTGGTTCGCTGTGTTCGCTCGGGTCGCTCGGGGCCGCTTCGGGGTCACGCTTCGCAGACGCGGGCCCACCCATGGTCACATGCCCAGTGTGGCCCACCGTGCCGGTGGACCCCTCAGTTCTCGTCGGGGCGCCGTACGGTGCCCGCCGCGAGTTCGAACTCGGCACGGGGGTGCTCCAGCGAGCCGAGAGAGACGATCTCCCTCTTGAACAGGCCGGAGAGCACCCATTCCGCCAGCACGCGTGCCTTCCGGTTGAAGGTCGGCACCCGGCTGAGGTGATAGGCGCGGTGCATGAACCAGGCAGGGTAGCCCTTGAGTTTCCGTCCGTACACGTGCGCGACCCCCTTGTGCAGTCCGAGGGAGGCGACCGAGCCCGCGTAGGAGTGCCGGTAGGGGGTGGGTTCCTGGCCTTCGCACACCGCCGCGAGATTGTCGGCCAGGCGGCGTGCTTGGCGTACGGCATGCTGCGCGTTGGGGGCGCACAACGGCGGTTCCGCGCCGTTGTGCGCCGCCGAGCCGGACGCCTTGGCCGGGTCCGCCGCCCAGCTCGCTGCCGGGTCCGCCGTGAGGTCGGGGACGGCCGCCGCGTCACCCGCTGACCAGGCGTGTTCCGTCCCCTCGACGCGCAGCGTGGCCTCGCACTTGAGCTTGCCGCGAGCGGTGAGGGGCAGTCCGGTGCGGGCCAGCAGGGGGTGGGGTTTGACGCCTGCCGTCCACACCAGGGTGCGGCTGGGATGCCGGGAGCCGTCGCTGAGGACGGCGACCCTTTTCTCGCACGAGTCGAGGCGCGTCCCGAGGCGTACGTCGATGTTGCGGGCGCGCAGCTCACGCAGGGCGTAGCCGCCCATCTCCTCGCCGACCTCGGGCAGGATCCGGTCGCTGGCCTCCACCAGCAGGAAACGCAGATCGTCCGCGGAGATGTTGTGGTAGTAGCGGCAGGCGTAGCGCGCCATGTCCTCCAGTTCGGCCAGCGCTTCGACGCCTGCGTAGCCGCCGCCGACGAAGACGAAGGTGAGGGCGGCGTCGCGGATCGCGGGGTCGCGGGTGGAGGAGGCGATGTCGAGCTGTTCGAGCACGTGGTTGCGGAGCCCGATGGCTTCCTCGACGGTCTTGAAGCCGATGCCGTGCTCGGCCAGGCCGGGGACGGGGAGGGTGCGGGAGACGGAGCCGGGCGCCAGCACGAGCTCCGTGTAGGGCAGTTCAAGGGTTTGCGGCTCGGGCCGTTCCCCGGGTGCCGCCTGGGCCGCGCGGGCCGCGTCGGCCTCCGCGGTGACGAGGGTGCTGATGTGCGCGACACGGCGGTCGGGGTCGATGCTGCGGGCCTCACCCACGATGACCTGGCAGTGCGACAGGACCCGGCGCAGCGGTACGACGACATGCCGCGGAGAGATCGAGCCGGCAGCGGCCTCGGGCAGGAACGGCTGGTACGTCATGTACGGGTCGGGGTCCAGGATCGTGATGATGACCCCGTCGGCGGACTCGAGCGACGCGGCGACCGGCCCACCCGGCGCATCCGGCGTGCTCGGCACAGCGGGCGTGTTCGCCGCATCCGGTGTGTTCGGCGCTCCGGGCGTACCGGGCACGGCCGAGGCATCCGGAGCGAGGGCCTCGCCGGGGCGGGCGGCCTGCCGGAGTCGGTGCTTGAGTCTGCGCTGGAGGCGCAGCGCTGTGTACATGCCGACGTAGCCGCCGCCGACGACGAGGATGCGCGCGGGTTTCGCAGGTTCGTTCGTGGCCTTCGTCACCTGACCATGACGCACCCTCGGCCCCCCGTTTGTCCACAGGAGACGTCAATCATGTGACCGGTGTGCGCCGGGCGCTCTCCGTACCACCGACGTCGTACGGAGAGTGGTCCTTGCAGGTCACGGCTGGGGCGCAGGGGGCGCAAGGGGCGTACGGGCGAGGTGCGGCCGGTACGGGCGGGTCAGGGCCAAACGGCCGTGCCGGAACGCCCTCTTCTCTCTCAGGGTGGGCTCAACTATGTTCGTATCCCAACGGGTGCGGCCTATGGACCAGTGCGCCGCATCCCGACCCCGCGGACGCGGGGGTCTCCGGGGGGAGACATGGATTTACCGGGGGAACAACGATGCACATTCAGGGTATTCACGGCTCTCATGCTGGGGCGGCGCCGACCGCTGTCTCCGCTGTTCCGGAGAGCCAGACCTCCGCGCACGCCACAGCTGCCACGGCTGCTGCGCGGACGACACCGCTGCGGGTGGACGCGCAGCGGAATCTCGAGCACGTACTGCGCGCCGCGCGCGAGGTCTTCGGCGAGCTGGGTTACGGCGCGCCGATGGAGGACGTCGCCCGCCGCGCCCGGGTGGGGGTCGGGACGGTCTACCGCCGTTTCCCGAGCAAGGACGTGCTGGTCAGGCGGATAGCCGAGGAAGAGACAGCGCGGCTGACGGAGCAGGCTCGGGCTGCGCTGGGCCAGGAGGAGGAGCCCTGGTCGGCGCTCTCCCGTTTCCTGCGTACCTCTGTCGCCTCGGGAGCGGGGCGGCTGCTGCCGCCGCGGATACTCCGGGCGGAGACCCGGCCCGACAGCGCCTTGCGGGTGCCCCAGCAGCGCACCTCCGTGCCGAGCGGTTACCACGAGGCTCCGACGCCTGCCGAGGGGACGCATCCGGATCTGCGGCTCGTGGAACGTCCCAGCACGGCGAGCGAGTCCACGGCCGCGTACGACCTGGGGGAGGACCCGGGAGCGGCGGAACTGCTGGAGGTCGTCGGGCAGTTGGTCGAGCGGGCGCGGGAAGCGGGCGAGTTGCGCCCGGACGTGACGGTGGGCGATGTGCTGCTGGTGATAGCGACCGCCGCTCCCTCGCTGCCGGACGCCGCACAGCAGGCCGCCGCCTCGACGCGGCTGCTGGACATCCTGCTGGAGGGGCTGCGCTCCCGTAGTGCGCGCTGAGCAGCCTTCCGCAGCGCACTGAGGGCTGAGGGCTGAGCACCAGGTCAGCAGGGCAGCAGGCCCTCGGCATCCGCAGAGCCGTGCGGCATTACCCGAACGGGTGGTTGGTCTGCTTGTCCGGTTCCCGTCCTGCGGCACTGTGCCACGCTGACGCGATGGTCAGCGCGCGGGGCGGGTACGGAAGTCGCGGCTATGGGTGGTGACAAGGAACGGGGGGCGGGCGAGCCCCGTCCGGATTCCTCCCCCGGCCTTCGGCCGGGCGGTGCCCTGCCCGAGCAGTCGGTATCGCGCCAGGTGCCCGAGCAGCGCAGGCGGCAGGACGCCTCAGGGGTGCCTGGCCGGCACGCCGAGAGTGGCAGCAGGCGCGGCAAGCAAGGTGGCGGACCCGGCAGGCATGGTGTCTCCGACATGGAGCTGCTCTCCCGGATGCGGGAGGGCGACGACGGGGCGTACGAGGAGCTGTACCGGCGGCACGCCGAGCCGGTGCGCCGCTATGCCCGTACGTGCTGCCGGGACGCGGACACGGCGGAGGATCTGACGGGCGAGGTCTTCGCACGCACCTTGCAGGCCGTACGCGGCGGCAAGGGCCCCGAGGCGTCGGTGCGGGCCTATCTGCTCGCCTCCGTACGGCATGTGGCGGCGAACTGGGCGCGGACCCGGCGGCGGGAGCGGCTGGTGGACGACTTCGCCGCCTTCGCACAGTCGGCGGCCGCGGCCTCCGCAGCGCGCGACGAGGACACCCTCGAGCTGGGCGCCGAGGTGCGGGCGATGCGGGAGGCCGAACAGAAGCTGGTGGTACGGGCGTTCCGGAGCCTGTCCGAGTACGACCGGATGCTGCTGTGGCACACCGCCGTCGAGGGCGTACCGCCGCAGGAGGTGGCGCCGCTGCTGGGCAAGTCCCGCGGGGCCACGGCGACGGCGGCGCACCGGGCGCGGGAGCACCTCAAGCAGGCGTACCTCCAGGCGCATGTGAACCAGGCGCTGACGGAAGGCGGCGAGTGCGCGCGGTACGCCGACCGGCTCGGGGCTTATGCGCGCGGCGGGCTGCGGGTGCGTGCCGAACGCGGGCTGGCCCGGCATCTGGAGGAGTGCCCGGCATGCCGGCAGGCGGCGTCGGAGGTCAAGGACCTCAACGAGCACATCAGGCTGCTGGTCCCATTGGCCCTGGTCGGCTGGTTCGGGACAGCGGGCGGCGCCGAAGCCTTCGCGGCGCTGATCGGCGGCGGTGCGACGACGGCGGCCGCGGGCGGCGCGGCAGTGGGCGGCGCGGCGGCGGGAAGCGCGGGGGTCGCAGGAGGCGCAGGAAGTGCAGCCGGGGGCGGTGCAGGAGGTGCTGCGGCCGGTGGCGCCGGAAGCGGAGGTGCGGGTGCCGGGGCTGGGGCCGGAGCCGGAGCCGGAGCTGGCGGTGCGGCGTCGGAAGGGCTCGGCGCCCCCGCGAAGGCCGGTATCGGGCTCGGTGTGGCGGCGGCCGGTGCGGCGCTCGCATACGCGCTGTCCGGAGGCGACGGCGAGCCTCCCAAGAAGCCTGAGGCACGGCACCCGGCGCCGCCAGTCGCGCCCGGACAGCCGCCGAAGAAGCCGGACCCGGCACCCCGGCCCGATGAACCGAAGCCCGAGCCGCCCGCACCCGATCCGGCGACAGCGCAGGCCGAACCGCGGCCCGCACCGAAGCCGGAACAACCGGAACCGGTCGATCCGGCCGAGCCCCCCGCGCGGTCCGAACCGCCGCCGCCCGAGCCACCGGCGCCCGGGCCGCTGCCCTCGCCCCCGAGGCACCGCCCCGAACCGCCGCCGCCTCCGTCGGCCGAGCACCACCTCGTCAGGGTGACGGGGACACCGTGACGCTCAGCTCCAGCACCGGCGAACGCCAGGTACGGCTGGTGGTGGAACGTCACCCCTCGGCAGCGGTCGGGGCACCCTCGGTGGAGCTGTCGGCGACGAGCTGGGCACACAGCTCGTCCAGGCGCTCGACGGCCTCGACGGCGGTGAGCGGCGGTCGCCCGTCGGCCCCCTCCGTCCCGTCGACCCCCTCTGTCCCGTCGGTCCCGTCGGTCCCATCGGTCCCGTCCGCCCCGTCATCGGCGGCAGCTGAGGAGTAGGCGCGGATCGTGCCGTCGATGCGGAGTTCGGGGACGCTCGCGGGCAGCTCGCCCCGGAGTCGCTGGGCCGCGTCGGCGAACTGGACGGCCAACGTGTGGCGGCCGTCCAGGTGCAGGATGTAGCCCGCGGTGAGCAGGGCCTGACCGACGAGGCTTTCCGGGATGCCGATCTCCAGCCCGATGCGAATGGTGGTACGTATCTTGCGGACGGCGTCGGGAAGCAGATCCGGCCCCTCGGAGGCGGTGATGCGGGCGTCCAGCATCCGCAGCATGACCTCGAACATCGCGGGCGGTGTGCCGACGGACGCGTTCTTCCGGCTCTGGCTGTGGAGGTCACGGGCCCGTTCGATGTCGCCCGCCTCGGTCGCCGCGACCGCACGGACGAAGACCGCGATGGTCAGTGCGTCTCGGATGCCGAGACGTTCGGCGTCCTCGATGGCCCGGCGGGCGAGCTGGTCGGCCTGTTCCGTATCGCCGCGGCGGAACCAGATATCGGCGATACGGGCGAGCAGCACCGGCATCTCGGTGAGGGCGCCGAGCTGCTGGGCGTAGCGCAGGGCGGTCTCGCACTCGGCGCGTGCGTCGTCGTAACGGCCCTCTTGGAGGGCGACCTCCGCGCGCAGTCCGCACAGCTGGCTCAGCAGCCAGCGGTCGCCGGTGCTGTCGGCGAGGGCGCTGATCTCGGGCAGGTCGTCCCTGGTGGCGGCCACTCCGCCGGGGAGGTCCATCCGCACATGGGCGCGGAAGAGCAGCGCCACGGCCAGCCCCCACGGCTCGGCGTAGCGGCGGCAGTTGGCGACGGACAGGTCCATGAGCGCCGCGACGCCCTTGCTGCCCTCGATCAGGTAGCCGGTGAAGGGCCAGAGCATGCCGGGGAAGCGGGCGGCGGCAGGGCCGGGTTGGCGGAAGGTCGCGATCAGTTCTTTGGCGACGGCCTGGTGGTGCGGGTCGGTGAGCAGCTCCTGGGTGTAGTGCTCGGACAGCAGGAAGTAGTCCAGCAGCTGGAATTCCCGGAAGAGCAGCTCCTCCTCCGGGTCGCGCTCCTCCGCGGTGGGGGGAAACATCGACAGGACGGTCTCGACCCAGTGCGCTCCCTCGTCGCGGTAGTTGCGCAGCCACCAGAACCAGCCGGCCACGCGGACGAGTGCGACGACCGTCTCGCGGTCCTCGTTGCGCAGCGAGCGGTGCAGTGCGGCGCGGATGTTGTCCAGGTCGGCCTCGACTCTCGGCAGCCAGGAGAGCTGTTCGGCGGAGCGGAGGCGGGGTTCGGCCGCGTTGGCGAAGCGGAGGATCTGGGCGGTGTGCCGCTCCTCGGCCGCCTCCCGGTCGGCCGGGTGTTCGGCGGCGCGCTCACGGGCGTAGTCGTGGATCGTCTCCAGCATCCGGTAGCGCACGCCTGTGCCGGTGAGGGCGGGCGGCTGGTCGGCGACCAGGATGGACTTGTCCACGAGTGCCGAGAGCAGGTCGAGTACGTCGTCAGGGTGGATCTGTTCCGGGTGGGTGTCCGGTGCGGGTGACCGCCCGGCGTCCTCCGGGGCCCCGTCCGCGCACACGTGTTCGGCAGCGGAGAGGGTGCAGCCGCCGGCGAAGACGGACAGCCTGCGTACGACGGTGCGTTCGCGCTCGTCCAGCAGGTCCCAGGACCAGTCCACGACGGCCCGCAGGGTCTGCTGACGCGGCAGTACGGTGCGGCTGCCGCTGGTCAGCAAGCGGAAGCGGTCGTCGAGGCGGTCGGCGATCTGCCGCGGGGTGAGGGACCGCAGCCGCGCTGCCGCCAGCTCGATCGCGAGGGGCAGTCCGTCGAGACGGCGGCAGATCTCGGCGACGGCCTCCGGGTCCTCGCTCGTACGGAACCCGGGGCGGGCCGCGGCGGCGCGGTCGGCGAACAGGCGGTGTGCCGGTGCGGGCGGCAGCGGCTCGACCGGGCGCACCGTCTCCCCCGGTATGCCGAGCCGTTCGCGGCTGGTGGCCAGCACGGTGAGTCCGGGACAGTGCGCCAGCAGCGTCTCGGCGAGGGTGGCGGCGGCGTATACGACGTGCTCGCAGTTGTCGAGCACCAGCAGCAGACCGCGCTGCTCCAGGTGTTCGACCAGCAGCGCAGTCGGGTCCGCCTCGCCGCCCAGCGAACGGGTGCCCTCGGTGGCGGCCGTGGACAGCGACGTCACCCGGCGGCCGAGGGCGCTGAGCACGGCGCCCGGCACCGCTGCGGGGTGGTCGAGCGGCGCGAGCTCCACCAGCCAGGTGCCGTCGGGATACGGAGCGGGGGCGGCGGCGGCCGATGTCGCGGCGACCTGCTCGGCCAGCCGGGTCTTGCCCGAGCCGCCCGGCCCGATCAGGGTGACCAGCCGGGAGGCAGCGAGATCGGCGCCGATGGCGGCGATGTCCGCCTCACGACCGACGAAACTGGTCAGCCGTGCGCGGAGGTTGCCGAGCGGAGGCCGCGCACTCTCGTCGGCACACTGCGGCCTGAGGGATGCGGGGGATTCGGCGGAGTCGCGTGGGTCGGGGGATTCGACGGACTCAGGAGGGGGCCCAGGGGACCCGGGTTTTCCGGAGGACCCCAGGGAGCTGTGCTCTCCCTGGGAATGCGGAGGTGCGGGGCGCGATCCAGGAGTCGAGGTGCCGGAACCCGGCGGCGCTGGACGGGTATTCGGCGGCGCGGAACTGAGCTCCGGCGGCGCGGGGCGGGAGAACCCCGGCGGCGCAGAAGGCGAGGACCCTGGCGGCGCGGCGCCGGAGCGGGGCACCGCCGTGCCGGTCGAGGTGCCGGTCCTGTCGGTCGAGGTGCCGGTCGGCGTACCGGCGGCCAGCAGTTCGGCGTGCAGGGCGCGCAGTTCGGGCCCCGGGTCGGCGCCCAGGCGGGCCGCTATGCCCCGGCGTACGGACTCGTAGCCGGCCAGCGCCTCCGCCGTACGGCCGCTCTCGTGCAGGGCGCGCAGATACAGCGTCTGCAACGGCTCGTCGAGGGGATGTTCGGGCGCCAGCTCGCGCAGCTCCGGCAGCACTCGGGCGGCACGGCCGAGGGCGAGGTCGGCCGTGAGGCGGCGTTGCAGCGCGGTGTGCCGCAGCGCTTCGGCGCGAGCCGCCACGCGGGCGCGGCCGGGCAGGTCGGCGAGGGCGGGGCCGCGCCAGAGGGCGAGGCCCTCGCGGAGCACGGCGGCGGCCTGTTCGGCGTCACCGGCCTCCAGTGCGCGCTCGCCCTCGGCGGCCAGGCGTTCGAAGCGGATCAGATCGACCTCGTCGCGCTCCGGGTCGGCCCGCAGCCGGTAGCCGCCGGCCAGCGATTCGACGGCGTCCTTGCCCAGAACCCGGCGCAGCCTGCCCACGAGCGCCTGCAGCGCGGCCGGGGCGTTCTCCGGCATCGTGCCGGGCTCCGCGTCCGCCCACACCTCGTCGATCAGTGTGTCCGGAGAGGTGGGAGCGCGGTTGTGGGAGCGCAGCGCGAGGGCGGCGAGCAGCGCACGCAGCCGCTGCCCGCCCAGCGGGAGCGGCCGTCCAGCCTCGTCGTGGGCCTCGCTCGCCCCCAGGATCAGATACCGCACGGACCCATTGTCCCCGCAGCCGCACACACCGCCGCCACATTTTCCGGCGGGCGGCCCGGACTTCCCCCCGCCGAGCGCCGCCCTTTCCCAGGCGAGCGCCTCTTCGGAATCAACCGGCGGTGGGCGGAAGAATCCGTTCGTAGCGGGCGTCCGGGTGGACGCCCGCCGCAGCGGCGCGGTGGCGGGGCGCTGCGGAACCGGTCCAACAGGTGCCGCGCCGCGCCAGCAGCCGGCCCAGCCACAGTTCCATGGAGACCAGGTCGGCGATGCCTTCAACGGGCAGCTGTTCGCCCTTGGCCACCCGCTGGACGGCCTGGCGTACGACGCGGGCCTCCACCAGTCCGGCCTCGGCCAGCAGCGGCGCACGGAAGAGTTCCAGCAACTGTTCGGCGGCCAGCCGCACACCTGCGCGGAGGGCGGCGTGGTGGGTGGCGTGGGTGGGGGCGCCCCAGCCGGGAGGGAGTTCGTGTACGCCCGCACCGGCGAGTGCCGCGCGCAGTATGGAGGCGCGCGCTCCTGGGCGTACGCGGAGTGCTTCGGGCAACTCCCTCGCGGCCCGGACAACCTGGTTGTCGAAGAACGGGGCGTGCAGCCGCTGGTTGCGGATCTCCGCGGCCTGTTCCAGGACCCGGTGGTCGGCGGCGGCGCGGGCCAGCGCTGCCCGGGCCCGCCGTTCACCGGGGCGCTCGACGGAGGGCCGGGCCTGTGCGGCGGCCTCCAGCCGCAGCGAGACCTCCGCCAATGCCTCGCCCGTCAGCCAGCGCGCCGCAGGCCCGGGGCGGCACCAGGTGAGCGCGGCGACCGAGGCGTCCACCGCGCTCTCGCCACCCTCCGGGTACGGCGCGAAGGCGGCAGCCGTGAACGAGCTGTCGCGCAGCTGCGCCGCGGTCTCCACGACCCCGTCGCGGTAGGACGTACGGGCCAGCCTGCGCGCCGCCCGGTAGATGGTGACGGGCACCAGCAGCGAGCGGCCCGCGACCTGCCCGCCGGACTGTCCCTCGGCACGGGCCAACGCGGCGACGGGCCGCACCAGATGGCGGCGGCGCCGGTCCAGCAGCAGGTCGGCCAGGCGGGCGGGGTGTGCGTCGACCACCTGGCGGGCGCCCGAGCCGAGGAAGTGGTCGGCGCTGCCTGCGGAGAGGCGGTGCCGGTGGCGTTCCGCGGTCACCAGGGAGGGGCCGGGCTCGTCGGTGAGGGGGCCGTTCTCCAGATCCGCGTAGGGCAGCGTCTCCTCGCTGCCGGTCACCACGACATGGCGCAGCCGCGGGTTCTCCGCGATGGCGTGCGCCCGTTCCAGTTCGGCGAGATGTCCGGCGGCTCCCGCGGTGTCGTACGGACCGGCGGAGGCGCTGCCCGGGTCCACGGCGCTCGCGGCGCTGCTCAGGGTGAGGTCGTTGAAGGTGACCGCCAGCAGCCGCTCGCCCGCGCTCGCCGCGCCGGAGCCGAAGACGGTGCCGGGCGTACCGGGCAGCCCGGCGGCGAGCAGCGCGAGGGTGCCGGACGCGGGCCCGCCGGACAGGTCGGCGCCGACGCCGGGTGCCGGGCCGCCCCGCGCGCGTTGCCGGTCGGCGGGGCCCATGCCGGGCACCGGCCCCGGATCGCGTACGTCGAAGTCGTGTTCGGCCGCGTGGCGGGGCGCGGTGAGCCGGGCCCGTACGGCGTCCACGAGCGCGTCCCGGACGCCCGCGACCGCTGCCTCCGGATCGACGGGCGGGGCGCCGACGACAAGTGAGGCGGACGACTCGTAGCTGGCGACCTCGCGGCTGCCGCCGTCCCGCACGATCAGCGCGTGCCCCGGCGGCACCCGCCGCACCCCGCGGTAGGGGGTGCCCTCGCCGAGCGCTTCGGCCGCGTCGGGGCAGGCCAGCAGCGCTGCCAGATGCCCGAAGTCCAGTTCGGCCTCGACGAGATCGGCGAGCGGCAGCGCGGCCGTCGCATAGGCGGTGCCGCCCGCCCAGGGCGCGTGGAAGACGGGACGGGCGCCCGCGAGGTCGGCGGCGACGGTGATCCGGCGGCCCACGCAGGCGACCGCGGTGTAGCTGCCGGGCCAGGCGGTCAGATGACGAAACGCTCCGCCGCGCGCGGCGACCAGGCCGAGGCGCAGCTCGTCGTCGCTGGCGCCGCAGCAGCCGAACACCGCGAGCCTGTTGCCCGGTTGGGCCTCGACGACGCGGATCTCGTCGGGCCGCCAGTCGCCGACGGCCCACAGCGGATCGGGCCCGCTCCACAGCACCTGTGCGCCGACGGGCTGGAGGACTCCGTCACTTCCGTCGGGGATGTGCGCGGTGTGCGGGGCGTGCCCGTAGGGACCGTAGGAGTCGTACGGATCACGGGAGTTGTACGGGTCGCGGGAGTCATGGGAGCCGTACGGGCGGTACGGCTCGTGGGAATCGCGGCCGGTGCGGGGATCGGCGTAGGAGTCGGCGGAACCGGTGGCTGCGCGGCCGGAGTTGGCGGTGGTGCGGGCGGATCCACGACGGCGGTCGGGCGATGCCGCGGCGCTGCTCCACCCCACCAACCAACGCATCGCCGCCTGCCTTCGCGTCACTCCGCCGCTGTCTGCCGCACCGCGCGGGCGCCTGGAGCGGCGGGTGCCTGCCGTCCCGGAAACCGCTGCCGTTGCGGCTATGGTGCCACGAGAGTGGCGCGCAGGAGGCGTGTAAGGGGCGCATACCTCAGCTCAGTACGACGCCCCTCTCGCACCGCCCAGCGCCCCCGAGCGGCCGTTGCGGGGCCGCCGAGTTGCCGAATCGGCAGCGGCATATACCAGTGGCGTCCGCACCCGGCACGGCACACGCGACCGATGTCATTCGGCCAAATATGAACGGCCTCCACGGCGCCGTAACAGCCGTATTGCCCCCTCGCCACGCAACAGCGAACGGGCGGCGTACCGAAGGCAACCGGGGCGAGCGGGACAGCCGGGCACGATCCGCACGGGCCGTACGCGCGGGGCGCGCGGGCCCGTCGCATGCGCGGGGCACAGAAGCATGGGAGGGAGCACACGGCAAGCAGCGTTCCGGACGTGACCACTTCCGGGCGCCGGCCGCACGCTCCGGGCGGGGGCGCCACAGAAGGGGACACCCCGGGCGAAGACAGCGGGCGGCGCCGGACGGTGCCGCCGAGGCGCGGCAAACACACCGTGCTGCGCCGCGCGTTGCGGCGGGAGCACGGTCACTCGGAGACGCCCATGACGAAGGCGCCTCCGAGCGATCTCCGTACCCACTCTGTTACCGACGGAAAGGCCACGTCCGCCCCGGTGCGCGGCCCTTCCGCGCTCTTCCGCGCGGGCTCTGCGAGGGGACGGCCGCGGCATGTCCGCGTTGCTCGTCCGCCAGGGAGACCCGCGCCTCGAACCTCGTTCCTGCCCCGTCCCGTTGCCGGGCCGGGAGGGGCATTGCGCACCTCCCGGCCCGGACCGCCGTCCGCGGGGAATGAGACGGCGGTGTCCCCCAGCCCACTGATCCTGTGCAGCGGGCCGACCCACGCGACTCCCATCGAACCGCTCCCCCCTTCGGGTCCGGCAGGCGCATGAGTGGGCGCACGGCCACACGCCCGGGGCACGTCGACCGGCGCCGGAGAAGTCGTACGTCCCGCGGACGGCGCGCATGATTCCAGCCGCTTCGCGCGGGGCAGTATGGGGGTGGCACGTGACCCCCGCACGTACACGCGTACGGACATAGATCTCGCCATCCGGCATGACGCCTCTTAACGGTCGGGATGCGGCGAACTACGCTGTGTTCGCAGTGCTTTCCGCGCCGCGCAGTGCGCAGTGACGGGAGGGGGCCCCGCGCCACAGCCGCGGGGCGGTCGTCGGTGTGGTCAGGGGTGCGCATGTCCAGGGAGTCACGCGGGCCGAATGAGAAGCTCGGCACCGTCCTCGCCCTCGCAGGAATCAGCAACGCCGGACTCGCCCGACGGGTCAACGATCTGGGGGCCCAACGCGGCCTCACTCTTCGGTACGACAAGACGTCGGTGGCCCGCTGGGTTTCGAAGGGGATGGTGCCGCAAGGAGCGGCACCCCACCTCATCGCTGCTGCCATCGGCAGCAAGCTCGGCCGTCCGGTGCCGCTGCACGAGATCGGTCTCGCGGACGCCGATCCGACCCCCGAGGTGGGGCTGGCCTTCCCGCGCGATGTCGGCGCCGCTGTCAAGTCGGCCACCGACCTCTACCGGCTCGATCTCGCCGGGCGGCGCGGCGGCGGCAGCATATGGCAGTCCCTCGCCGGCTCGTTCGCCGTGAGCGCATATGCCACCCCGGCTTCGCGCTGGCTCATAACCCCGGCCGACAGCTCGGTCGCCCGCCACGTCGAATATCTGGAGGGGGCGCACCCGTCCGGCGACGGGGCCGGAGCGGACTCCGCCGCGAACGGCGGGCTCCTGGCCGTGGCCGAAGGGCGGCTGCGCGAGGGCCGGGACGGACGGGACGGCGACGTGGACGGGGGCAGCACCCCGCTGCGCGTCGGGCACACCGACGTCTCCAAGCTGCGCGAAGCCGCGGACGAGGCGCGCCGCTGGGACTCGAAGTACGGCGGCGGTGACTGGCGTTCGTCCATGGTCCCCGAGTGCCTGCGGGTGGACGCCGCGCCGCTGCTGCTGGGCGCCTACACCGACGAGGTGGGACGCTCCCTCTTCGGCGCGACCGCCGAACTGACCCGGCTCGCCGGATGGATGGCGTTCGACACCGGACAGCAGGAGGCCGCGCAGCGGTACTACATCCAGGCGCTGCGGCTGGCCCGCGCCGCCGCCGATGTGCCCCTGGGCGGCTATGTGCTGGCCTCCATGTCGCTGCAGGCGACCTACCGGGGCTTCGCCGACGAGGGCGTCGACCTCGCGCAGGCCGCGCTGGAGCGCAACCGGGGGCTGGCGACGGCCCGGACGATGAGCTTCTTCCAGCTCGTCGAGGCCCGTGCCCATGCCAAGGCGAACGACGCCCAGGCGTGCGCCGCAGCGCTGTCGGCGGCCGAGAGCTGGCTGGAGCGCTCCCGCGAGGGGGATCCCGACCCCTCCTGGCTCGACTTCTACTCCTACGACCGGCTCGCGGCCGACGCCGCGGAGTGCTACCGCGATCTGAAGGCACCCCGCCAGGTGCGCAGGTTCACCGAGAAGGCGCTCTCCCAGCCGAAGGAGGAGTTCGTCCGCTCGCACGGGCTGCGGCTGGTCGTCTCCGCCGTAGCCGAACTGGAGTCGGGCAACCTGGACGCGGCCTGCGCCGCCGGGGTCCGTGCCGTGGAAGTCGCCGGCCGCATCTCCTCCGCGCGCACCACGGAGTACGTCCGCGATCTGCTCCACCGCCTGGAGCCGTACGGGGACGAGCCCCGGGTCGCCGAGCTGCGCGAGCGCGCCCGGCCACTGCTGGTGGCTCCGGCGTGAGGGATGGTGTCTCGGGAGTGAGGGCTGGTGTCCCCCGTGAGGGATGGTGGCTCCCGTGACCGGGGACGATATGGGCTGGAGAGGCGCGTGAGGTGGGGAGGCAGCTGAGTCGGGAAGGCGGAGGCAGTTCATGATGGGGGACGTGTCCTCGACGTCCGGAAGACTCGACTGCGACGTGCTCGTGATCGGCGCGGGCATCGTCGGCCTGTCCACTGCCCATGCCCTCACCCGCCGGGCACCCGGCACCCGGGTCACCGTCCTGGAGAAGGAGCCCGGCCCGGCGCGCCATCAGACCGGGCGGAACAGCGGCGTGATCCACAGCGGCATCTACTATCCACCCGGCTCCCTCAAAGCCCGGTTCGCGCTCAAAGGCGCGGCCGAGATGCTGAAGTTCTGCGCGGAATACGGGATTCCGCACCAGGTCACCGGCAAGCTGATCGTCGCCACCGAGCACCAGGAACTGCCCCGCCTGCACGCGCTCATCCAGCGCGGCAGACAGCACGGCATCCCGGTACGCGAGCTGGGCCCCGCGCAGATCGCGGAGCACGAGCCGCATGTACGGGGCCTCGCGGCCATCCATGTCGGGACGACGGGCGTGGCCGACTTCGTCGCCGTCACCGCTCAGCTCGCCCGGCTGGCACAGGACGCGGGCGCCGAGGTGCGGTACGGCGCCGCCGGTCAGGTCACCGCGATCGACCGCCGCCCGGGCCGCGGAGTCGCCGTCCGCACGGCGGACGGGACGGTGGTGCGGGCACGCGCCCTGGTCAACTGCGCCGGACTGCACTGCGACAGCATCGCCCGCCTTGCCGGAGATGCCCCACAGGCCCGCATTTTTCCGTTCCGCGGCGAGTACGCGGAGCTGGCGCCCGAGCGGGAACATCTGGTGCGGGGGCTGGTCTACCCCGTACCCGACCCGGCGTTCCCCTTCCTGGGCGTCCATCTGACCCGCGGTGTGCACGGCGGCGTACACGTCGGCCCGAACGCCGTCCCGGCACTCGCCCGGGAGGGATACGCGTGGCCGACCGTACGCCCCGCCGAGCTGGCCGGGCTCCTCATCCACCCCGGCACCTGGCGGATAGCCCGCCGCCATTGGCGCTACGGAGCCGGTGAAGTGCGGCGCTCGCTCTCCCGCCCGGCGTTCACCGCCGCCGTACGACGTCTGCTGCCCGAGGTGACGGCGGAGGACCTGCGCCCCGCGCCCGCCGGGGTACGGGCCCAGGCCGTGCTGCGGGACGGGACGCTCGTCGACGACTTCCTCTTCGCCGAGGGCCCGCACACCATCCACGTCCTCAACGCGCCCTCGCCGGCGGCGACCGCGTCCCTGCCCATCGGGAGGGAGATCGCGCGAAGGGTGGCCGGGGCGCTGGGAGAGGGCTGAGCGCCGGGAGGCTGACGGGCGTTCGCCGCTTACGGTGGGGGCGGACGCCGCCTCACGCCGCCGTCCGCCACCTCCCCCGTAAAATTGAAACATCGTGTCCGAAAGCAAAGACTTCCCTCAGAGTGACGATCCCACCCGCGACGCGGTCGGCCTGGCAGGACCCGGCGACGACCAGAAGGACGCTGATGACGGTGCGCAGCGAGTTGATGACGCGCGAGTCGGACAAGCGCCGACTCCGCGGGTGATGGCGCGGATGTTCCCGCCGGGGGCCGGGCCCTCGCCCGACCCGGCCGGGTCGCACCACGAGCGCCGTATCCGCAGCTTCCAGCCCCGCCGCAGCCGGGTCACCAAGGGCCAGCGGGCGGCGCTGGAGCGGCTGTGGCCGCAGTGGGGGTTCGACGTGGACGGACTGCGGAAGATCGACCTCGGCGACCTCTTCAGGGACCCGGAGCTGCCCGTCGTGCTGGAGATCGGCTTCGGAATGGGCGAGGCCACGGCGCAGATGGCGGCCGCCGACCCGGCCACCGGCGTACTCGCCGTGGACGTCCACACCCCCGGCCAGGGCAATCTGCTGCGCCTCGCCGACGAGCAGGGCCTCACCAACGTACGGGTGGGCAACGGTGACGCGATCATCCTGCTGCGGGAGATGCTGGCTCCCGACTCGCTCTCCGGACTGCGGATCTACTTCCCCGACCCGTGGCCGAAGGCCCGCCACCACAAGCGACGGCTGCTCCAGCCCGAGTTCCTGGATCTGGCGGCCGGGCCGCTGCGGCCGGGCGCCCTCGTGCACTGCGCGACGGACTGGGAGGACTACGCGGAGCAGATGCTCGAAGTGCTCAGCGCGCACCCGGAGTACGAGAACACCCAGCCGGACGGCGGTTTCGCGCCCCGTCCCGAGAACCGTCCGCTGACCCGGTTCGAGGGACAGGGGCTGGACAAGGGGCACAAGGTGCGGGACCTGCTCTTCAGGCGGCGCTGAGACCGCGCCCTCCTCGGTGGCCGAGGGGCGACGGCCCCCGGACGGTGGTTGTGGCGGTGCCGCAGCATGCGTCACCCACACTGGTTACTGTCGATGGGTGCATGACGAGGCAACCGGCGCCCCCGGCGCGCCACCGAACCCGACGACGCCCGGGCCTTCCGACGGCCCCGCGCCTGTCCCGCCCGTGCGTCCTGGCCGGCCGGAGAGCCCCCAGGACCGGGTACCGGAGACGGAGTGGGGTGGTCCGCGTCCCCAGGGCGGCACGCATTCGGCAGCACATCCCGAGCCCGGCCGGACGCCCCCGCCGCCGCCCCCGCCCGCGCGGGCGCATGCGCACGCGGACGATCCGGCGCCGGCGAACCCGTACGCCCCGGTGAACCCGTACGCACCCCCGAATCCGGAAGCGCCGACGCACCAGGGCGCTCCCGCGGGCTCGCCCCCGTACGCCTCCACGCCGCCGTCTCCGGCTCCGGCTCCGTACGGTTCGGCTTCTCCATACGGGGGGTCTCCGTACGGCGCGACGCCTCCGTACGCTCCCGCAGCGCCGCCCCCGCAACCCCCCGGGCCGGGCGCCGTTCCCTCGGCGGCCCCGCACTACCCGGAGGTGGCCGCTCCGTCGGACCGGGCGCCGTACCCCACCAACCCGTCCCCGGTGGGTGGCATGTACGCCCCCATGGACGACGCCGGGCAGGGCGGATCCGGGCATCCCATGCAGACGCATCCGGTGCCGTCCTGGTGGCAGCGGAACCAGCGCACCCTGCGCGCCACAGCGGTGATCGTGCTGCTCGCCCTGTGCGGGCTGATGATCCTGGCACTGGTACGTGAACAGACGGGTACGCAGGGCCTGCTGGTCGGGTTCGGACTGGCACTCTTTCCGGTACCGCTGCTGCTGGCCGCGTTCCGCTGGCTGAGCGCGCCGCTGCCCGCTCCGTGGCGTACCCATCTCTTCGCCTTCGCGTGGGGCGCGTGCGCCGCGACGCTGGTGGCGATCCTCGCCAACGGCTTCGCGACCGACTGGCTGGCCTCCTCCGTCGTCGTCGACTCGCCGCACCAGGCGGACACGCTGGGTGCCACCGTCATCGCCCCCGTCGTCGAGGAGACGACCAAGGCGGGGGCCATCCTGCTGCTCTTCCTCTTCCGCCGCCGCCATCTCGACAGCGTCGTCGCCGGCATAGCCGCTGCCGGCATCACCGCTGCCGGCTTCGCGTTCACGGAGAACATCCTCTATCTCGGCACCGCGTACGGGGAGGACACGGTGCTGGACCCCGACAGCCTCTCCGGCTCGGCAACGGCCGGTACGTTCTTCATCCGCATCATCTTCGCGCCCTTCGCGCATCCGCTGTTCACGTCGATGACGGGCATAGCCTTCGGCATGGTCGCGGCCCTGCCACGCCGTCGGCGCACCCTGCGCTGGGTACTGCCGCTGCTGGGCTGGTTCACGGCGGTGCTGCTGCACGCGATATGGAACGGCTCGGCATCCTTCGCCAACTACACCTTCCTCGCCGTGTACGGCCTCTTCATGATCCCGGTGTTCGGCGCGCTGACGTGGCTGGCCATCTGGTCACGGCTGTACGAGCTGCGCGTCGTACGGGACACCCTGCCCGCGTACGCCGCCGCGGGCTGGTTCAGCGAGCCGGAGCCGTGGTCCCTCTCCTCGATGCGGGCCCGCTCCATGGCCCGCGCGATGGCCCGCCGCAGCCACGGCCCGGAGGCGGCCCGCACCGTGGCCGCCTACCAGCACGACGCCACCGCCCTGGCCCTCCTCCGCGCCCGCGCCGACAACGGCGCCACCGCCCCCGACTTCGCCGCCCGCGAGCACGAACTCCTCCAACGCCTCTGGACCAACCGCCCCCTGGCCGGCCCCCCAACCACCAGCGCCGCCCTGGCCCTGAGCCGCCCGGCGGTGGCGGGGTGGGTGGGGTATCCGCCACCACGATGAGGGGCGCCGCTTGCACGGATCATCGCCCACGCCGCCACCCTGACCGTGCCGGTTGTTTAAGCTCTGTCTGTGTCCTCATCCGAAGTCGCTAAGGCCGAGCCGCTGCCGGAAGGGTCATGGGCTTCTTCCGCAGCACGTCGACGGAACATGCAGGCGATCAGGAGCCGTGACACCACCCCGGAGCGGAAAATTCGCCAGCTCGTGCACGCCCAAGGGGCCCGGTATCGCGTCAGCACGCGCCCGTTGCCGGAGCTCCGGCGCACTGCTGACATGGTCTTCCGGTCCGCAAAGATCGCGGTATTCATCGACGGCTGCTACTGGCATGGCTGCGCTGAGCACTACGTGCCGCCAAAAACCAATCCTGGTTACTGGTCGGACAAGGTCGCGCGCAATATCGCGCGCGACCGCGACACCGACCAGAAGCTAAAGACAGCGGGCTGGCTCGTCCTCCGGTTCTGGGAGCACGAGGAGTCAGACGCCTGCGCCGACAAGATCCTCGCCGAGGTCAGGAACAGGCGCCGGATCAGCTGAAACCTCTGCCCCGTCATAGAAGGACGGCTGGATGTACCTTCGCTCTTCGGCCTGCTCCACACTGACATAATCAAGTTCGAGACCCTCAAGCAGTTGATCTTTCTGCTCGGGACGCAAGACTGATGCAATGGCCCGCCCCAGTGCACGGGCAACCGGCGGAGGAAAAGCGTTACCCACCTGACGGTACTTCGCCGTTTTCCCGCCCGCGAAACGCCAGTGTTTTGGGAAACTCTGCACCATTGCCGCTTGCCGGACGGTCAACATCGGGCCTGTCAGGCGCAGAAAGTCCCGAGCAAGGTCTGTCGTTTTTTCGGGCTCGTTAGCAACGCCCATCGCGTTCACCCCGAAGTGCCGCCAACTGGCTTTGGCTCGGTTAGGCCCAAGGTCAGCGCCGCCATGCTTCTTTGAACCACCGACGAGCGTCGGGGCCACGCGCGCTCGCGGCCGCGCTTTGTTCTGCCACCGCCGATATGCTTCGTCGATATCAGCACGGCGCTCCGGGAATTTCTTTCTGAGGGCATTGCGCCGCCTTAGCATCTCCGGCCTGAGCACCTCATAGAGATCAGCGGGAGGATTTGCTACGCCCACGGGCCACGGGAATTTCTCAATCCCGCCCATCACATCGCTGTGAATGGCGATAAGAACCGCCCTAGGCCTCAACTGAGGCACTCCAAATTCCCGTGCCTCCAGAAGGCGCCAGCCGCAGAATACGTATTTCTTGTCACGCAATTCCGAGACGATATAGGCGCGATAATCGTCGAATTTCTTATCCAGGATGCCGCGGACGTTCTCGATAAGAACTACCTGGGGACGGAGCGATTCCACAAGCTCAAGCATCCTTGGAAACAGGTCCCGTTCATCATTCCGACCAAGCTGCAGGCCTGCCACGGAGAAAGGGGGGCATGGAACGCCACCAGCCAGAAGAGTCAATTGACCCTGCTTGAGAGGTCGTTCCTTCCCCTCTTCCCCTTCTTCGCCCTGCCCGCGAAGCGCTGCCATTGGGCGCCCCGGATCGAAATCCTTCAGGTCTTCCTCAAGGACTTCGCACCCCGCCCACTCAGGGTCCTTGAGAACGTTCTCCCTTAGCGTGGCACATGCGTACCTATCGATCTCTACGAGAGCCAGGTGACGGAAGCCCGCCTGATGCAGCCCGATCGCCTGCCCCCCTGCCCCGGCGCAGATCTCCACCGAGGTCAGCGGTTCATACGTACCGCGATCGCTCGCACTCATCGACGTGGTTCCTCCCAGCGTGACTCACAGCAGGTGCTCCAGTTTCGCAGAAATCTCTGCCATCACCATGAGCTATGAGCACACACTGTGCCCACCCCTGCTGCACGAAGTCTCGCAGGACACCAACGTCTCGTTACACCTGGGCTGCGGCCTGTGCGGAATGTCCTCATACCAGCCCAGACTGGAGTGCCCCCAGACGGCTACCTCTTCCCGATGTGCTTGAGCACAGCCCGCACGTCGGCGTTGTCCAACCCGCCAACTCCCGTCGGCGCATCCTGAAGATCCGCGAGCTGCTGCACCGCAGGGTCATCCAGAACCTTCGACATGAACTCCAGCTTGTCCTTCAACCGGACCTCAACGACCTCGTCGATGGTGTCCCGTGCGGCAAGCACCGTGATCCGCGTCTCCACGTTGTCCGCCAGTCCAAGCCTGTGGATGCGGTCCAGACTCTGGAGATAGCGGCCTGCCATGAAGTCCCGGTCCACGTACACCGCGTCGTGGCACACCTGGTGGAGACTGATGCCCTCGCCGAGAGTCGCTGGGTTTGATACGAGAACCATGCAGTCGGGGTCTTCCCTGAACCGACGGATCTCCTCGTCCCGGTTGGCCGTACCTCCGTACACGACCGCCGAGGGATACCCCTCGCCCTCCAGCAGTTTCGCCAGAGACGTCAAACTACGCACGAACGTGGTCCAGACAAGGGTCTTGCGGCCACGCGAGGCATTGGCGGCCACGATCGCCACCGCCTCGCGGTACTTGGGGGACAGCTCGTAGTCAGGCAGATCCCGGAGTAGCTGATACAGAGACCCGCCCTCGGGGATCTCAAGCGGGGGCAGCCGGTACTCGACCGGCTCGTACCGGCTGGTCCCTTCCAGTAGAAGGGCCGGATTCGTAGCCGCCATCAGCATCCGGAGCGCAGACTTACCCAGTGCGGCGAAGTCATCCGAAGCCGTCTCCGCCCGCGCCGACAGGTCACCCACCAGCGCTCGGTAGATCTCGTCATGAAGGGGAGGCAGGTCGACGCGCTCGATGTGAGCCGTAACCGGGGGAAGTCCCAACTCCTGCTTGGTCGTCCGGGTGAAGAGTGGACGCAGGACCGCGCTCGCGTGCGCCAGGTCTCCGCCTGCCACAGCCTGCGTCACTACGCGCTGTCCATGTCCCGGCCAGACGAAGCCGAGCAGGTTCTCCAGGTCTTTGGCCCCGTTCGGTGCCGGCGTGCCTGTCAAGATCAGCCGACGCTTCGAGAGAGGCCCGAGCGCCATGCACGCCGCACCGTAGGTGCCCTTGGCACCAAGCTTCATCCGGTGTGCTTCATCGAGGATGAGCATGGACGGCTCTTCTCTGAGCCACGCTGCGAGGTAGGCGAGATTGCGGTCCAGGCGCTCATAGTTCGCGATCAGCACCTCAGCGTGGGGATCCTCGCCGCCGTCCAGCTTGCAGTAACGCAGGCCCGGAGAGAAACACACTCCTGACTCATAGATCCACGATTCATAGGCGGACTTAGGACTGATGACGAGCAGTTTCCGTGCTTCGCCCCTTGTCCGCATCGCGGCGTAAAGGCCCAGAGCCGCCCTAGTCTTGCCGGCGCCCGGCACGCTGAAGTTGGCGCCGTGCCGGAGAGTGAGGAGCTTGCCGACGTCGCGGCGCTGGAACGCGGTCAGCGGTGCGGCCCAAGCAGGGCCGAGAAGATCACCAAGCTCCTCTTCGGTAAGCAGGGTCCCGCTGTCAGAATCCGGGGCGCTGAGCTGTTTCTCCGCCGTCTCCGCATCCTGCAGACTCGAACGGACCAGGGAGCTCAGGTCCGGATCCCAACGCACCGAGTCGGGAGCGGGCCAGCCTCTCAGAGCGCTTAGGCCGGACAACAGGTCTTCAAGATCGACGATCGCTGAATTGGGGCCCAGCTGTCGCCCGGTACGGAACCGGGCGACGAGCTGGATCAGAGCGGAGCGATACTTCTCCAGAACCCGCAACTCCGCCTTGGTGCGGCTGATGTCGAATCCCAGCCACAGCGACGGCTCCCCCTCCTGGTCCGTCACTCGTCACCCTCCTTCGCGGCTGCTGCCTTTAGCAGCCACGAGGCACCGGGCGCTGGGCTGTCGTTACCCCTGCTGACCTGCTCAGCCAGCTGGCGGACCACTAGGCGGAACTCCAGCAGAGCCTCATCGAAGTCCTCAACATCGAACGCCCGCGCCCCCTTAGCCTTCACGACCTCACTGATACACAGCTCAAGGGAGGCCGTCGCGTCCTTCAGCCGCTCTTGGGCCAGGCGCTTCTTCTTGCGGAGACGGCCTGTCCGGCCCGCATGGTCAATCGCCTCGTCGAATGCGTCCTTCGTCTCCTCAAGGGCGTCCTTGGCCTCACGCCGCATTTCCTCATCGATCTGGCGCGCTTGTACCCGGGCCTTGCTCTGCAGCACCGTCTGCGTGACACTCCGTGCCGTCTCCACCTTGTCCGAGACGGCCGGCATGGAGACGTCCAGGCCGGGGATCACCGTCGGGGTGGTCGAAGGTCCAGTGGACGCCGGAGTGAGGTGCCCGGGTAGTTCCTTGGCGAGGTAGTCATCAAAGAACCCCTCGTCAATCCACCGGACGTCCGTCTTGGCGAAACCGAGCAGCAAAGACGCCACCCGGTACTCCTTGAGAACCTCCGCACCGTCAGGGTTGGTCTTCGCCAGGTTCATGTAGTCCCGGTGGAGCTCCTTCAGACGCTCCTGCATCCCCTCGAAGTCGACGAGCCGCAGAGACACACCATCCGACTCGCTACGCTCGATCTGGTCCCGGATGAGCTGCAGGATCCATACGTTCTGATCGACGGTCTTCGTGGCGCATCGGAACTCTTTGGCGATCGCGTCGCGGGGAATGCCGAGCCGGATCCGCTCGTCGATGGCAAGCAGCCTGTTGATATACGAGTATTCGCGGCGACTGTCATTCCGCAGTTGCAGCGACAGCTCTACGGCAGTGATGTCAGCCCAGGTGAAGGAGGCCGGCAGCACTCCTACCCGCATGGTCGGGACACCAATTTCCCTCAGCGCCGCAGCGCGCGTGTTCCCGTTGACGAGAATCCCATGATGGGTGACAAGCCCCGGCTCGTTCTGACCGTACCGACGGAGGTCTTCCTGCAGCTTGTCGAACTCGGGGTCTCGCTTCGTGGGGTTGGTCGGCATGGATCGCAAAAGCGATCCGAGATAGCTCTGGCTCCCGGCCCACCAGGGCTGAGCCTTGAGTATCTTCTCTTGCTCACGGTCATGACTGCACTGCGCGCGGATGCGGTGGGTCGCCGGATTGAAGAGAAGATCCTCCAGCGGAAGGTCGATAACGTCGACGTGGAGCGCCTGCCCATTCCAGTCGACCGTCACTGTCTCACGCGTACCCCCGGCACCCTTAGCTTCGTCAAGACGCAGCTTCAGCAGTTCCTCGAACTTTTCACTGCGCGGTGGCAGCGGAAATTCCGGCACTTCAGTCATCTGCCTCAGCCTTCCTGTTCCGTCTGGTCCTTCACCGCAGCGGCCAGCACCGCACGCGAGGCCTCCGGAAGCGTGCGGTAGCGCCCCCACAGCCGCTCCAGGGTGCTGCGATCCCGCCGGTCGGCCTTGACCCAGGCTGCCAGCGCCCGCCGTTCGATGCCGGAGAGCGCCTGGACTTCGTCCAGCAGCGCGGGGAGGTCTTCTTCCCTGCCCCGGCCGCCAACACGGCACTTGTTGCACTCGGTCACCAACTGCGTCTCCACGCTCCCGTCAGGAAGCCTGACCTTGCGGCGAGCGACATCCAGCTGAGCGGCAACGCTTCCGTCGCCATAGGACTCTCCTGAGCCGATTCCGCAGGACCGGCACAGGAAGTTGTCCTGCAGCATCGTCTTGGTGCGCTGGGCCGCCGTAAGACTGGTCTTCGACTTCGCCTTCGCCTGGCCCGGAATCCAGACCTCAGCGCCCTTCTTCACGTAGCGCTGCTCGTCCTGCTCAAGCGTCGGGTCCTCGCGTCGCGTGTCGATCTGGTAGCCACGGTCGCGAAGGTCGCGGATGCGGCGGTCGATCTGGGCGACGCCCTCAAAGGCCTCACGCAACTGCGCCTTTGTAAAGACGTTCCCCTCCCCAACCTCGGTCTCAAGCCAGAGGGCCGCCCGGATCATGGTTCCGAACTTGGACGCATCCTGCCAGTCAGGCAGCGACATCAGCACTCTCCAATCATGCGAAGACAGCAGAGCCGGCCCCTAGGCAAGGAGCCGCTCCGGAGCCCGTGTGCCACGGACTCAACTACAAGGTCTACCGGAATAGCTGACGGAAAGTCCAGAGGAATTCTCCGAACTGGCCGTCTTTCCAATTCACCGGGATCTTTCCTGATCCCTGTCCTCGCATCTTTCACGTTGGCACTATCTTTCCTGTTCCTGATAACTCATGAATCCTGGAAGATGCCTCGTAGGTCTGGTAGTTATGGACAATCGTCAGCAACCACCAGAGGGAGCAGGTAGGTTGCTCGGGACCCTTCGACACGCGTAGGTGCACCCCCAGTCCTGCCCGCATCCACAAGAAAGGCAGCGCAGCGTGCCAAAAAAAGGGCATCGGCGCCCCATCGACCCCAACGCCACCAAAGAGATACATGAGTACGTGCGTCAGCTCCGTACACTCGCCGACTCGACGGGGCTGACGGACGAATCCATCGCTGAGGGAGAACTGGAGCGCAAGGGATGCACGCTCTCCAAGCTGCTCTCCGGCAACTCAATTTACTGGGATCACGCAAGGACTCTGCACGCGGTCTCTACCCGCGCTCTCGACGGGCGGGAGCTCATCACCTTGCAAGGTCTCTTTAACCTGCACGAAGCAGCCGTGTACAGCAAGAAAGACGCCTTCAAGAAAGAAGCGGGCCGGTGCCCCGGGCTGCGGCGCCAACTGTTTGGACGGGGACCGGCCGCACCTGCCGGTCCCCGTCGAACCGGGGGACCGGCAGGAGCCCACGCAAGCCGAGCGTTTCCTGTCCGCTCTGTTGAAGGAGGGAGGCATGCCACCTCAGGACACCCTCGACGTCCTCAACGCCGGAGCCGACGTTCTCGGGCCGCCTGAGGTGGCAACGGTCGTGGCCAGCCTCCAGCACCAAAGAGAGAACGCCCTAGCAGACGACTTCGCCCAGATATGCGGACGCGAGCAGGACAGCCTCCGTGTGATCCACGCAGCCCGCGATCTCATCGATCCCCACGGCATGCCGAATCTGGCGGCTCGTTTACTAACGGCGGCTCTGTCACCAGGACCTGCCGGCAAGGGGATCTGACAGCCGGGTTGTCCTACGGGCCGGCGAAGCGGTGCTCCGCGCATCCCAGCTCGTTCAGATTCACGGTGTGTCAGGCACGAAGGCCCTCATCGCTGGGACGGAGACGTTCGGTTCGGGGCTCCGCCAGAGGGTGCCCTCACCATGCCATCGACGGCGCCATCTCATCCGCCGTGAGAAGCCGCTCGTTTCGGCAGAACTCAATACAGCCGTGCGGGAATACTGGATGTGACGTAAGCCGCGCCGGAACAGGGCCCAGATGCCTTCGAGAGGTTGAGGTCGGGGCGTAAGGCGGCAGGTAGTAGATGGTCAGCCAGTCCCGCGAGGCGGCGAACTCGCGCAGGCCTGCTGCCTTGTGGACGTTGAGGTTGTCCCAGACCAGGACGATCGGTCTGCCGAGCTGCTAGTGGGCGGCGATCAGCAGATCGCGGTAGTCGCGGCAGGTGAAGCTCCCGCGTCCGCCTCGCCCGCCATCGTCCTTGCGCGGCCAATAGATGAGCCGGGACCGGTGGCCGGGTTTGTAGCAGGTAAGCGCGGCGATCGAGAGGCGCCGACGGGAGCGGCCGCAGACCCGCACCACAAACGTACGGCCACGAGGTGACCAAGTCCGGCGGGCGGCGGCGTCTTGGAGAAGCCGACTTCGTCTTCGAAATACGAGCCACGCTCCACGGGCCGGCGCCGCTCTTCGGCGCCGGGCCCTCACGCTTGCCGGGAGGCGGACCGAACAAGCAAGGTCCTTCCTCAATTTCCGAAAGTTCTAGGATTCACGCTGCGCTTGCTCTTTCATGTCCTGGTACGCCTCACGTAATTCCACCGCTTCGGGGAGTCGCTTCCCCTCGACTGCCCGGACAACTTCCAATGCACGCCAGTGGTTTGAGGGTACAACTCTGCCGGAGAGTATCGCCCGTTGTGCCGCGTTACAGGCTTCGTCCAAGCGACCTCCGGCTAGGAGTGTCAGCGCTAGATCAATGTTCGCTGAGGCTACGCGTCGAGGCCATTTATGAATGTCTTCCGATGGTGAAAGGTGGGCAATCACCTCCCGTGCGTAGGTCTCTGCTGCGGGATCTCCGACCCATGCAAGCGTCGTAGCCGTGTAGGCCAATGACTTAGCTGGGTCGTATTGGTAGTGGTGCTCAGTTCCTTTCCGTGGAACCAGAGCGGCAGACATCTTCCGCACTTGGTCCACAGCGGAATAGGTCTCTTTGGCTTCTCCGAGGCGTGCTCTTGCGCGGCCTTCCTGCGCGGTGGCTTGAATAGAGACGGAGCTTCCGCTAGGCGCGAGTCTCTGAGCGGCCTGCGACATTTCCAACGCGTGCCGATAGTCACCATTAGTGAGGACGCGCCACGCCTCAGTCTCATAACACCAAGCTTCTATTTCTTTGTTCCCCACATGCCGTGCGAGAGTTGCCGCTGCCTTCAATCGAGCGGTAGCCGCGCGGCCCTGGTGCAAGTCGATATGTAGCGTGGCTCCGAGGAGTTGAAGCCATCCGCCAACGACGAAGAGCCGCCTTTGCTCAGCTAGGGTCATGCGGGCATCCATGAGATGCATGATATACGTTGAGTGCCGCCTGACGCTTCTCAACAGGATATGTGGTGCTGATACCGGGTACCGCATAGCGAGATCGTCGAAGGCGCTTTCAAGGCAGCTCAGGGTTTCGGCACCGACATCACTAGCGGATACTCGGCGAATCAACTCCAGGGCTTCCAGCTCGTCGCCTGTAGCTTGTTCTGATGCGACCGTAAAGGCGAGTGGAACTGGACGGGGATCCGGAGAATCGAGGGAAAGTAGCGAGTCGAGCTCGTTCGAATTAATGCCCAAGGCCTTTTGAATCTTAGGACGTTGACAAGGCTGCGGATCAGTCTTCCCGTTCTCCCATCGTTGAACGGTTGTACGGTCAACTCCAACGGCCTCGGCGAATTCCTCTTGGTTGTACCCGCATGCCTTCCGGCGCTCTGCGAACTTCTGCCGCTTACTTGCCACGTTGGCTACCCCTCACTCGGCCCAGGGTGCTCCCTCCGGCAGCGTACGCCTTCTTGCTGGTCACATCAGCCGTGCGGCCGCGATGCGGCTGGAATGCCGCACTTGTGCCGTGGTCTCGATCAATCTCCCCTGCTTCGCTCGGATGTGTCGGATGTGACCGCGCATCGTCGACTTCTCATGGTGAGGGGTGTGGTACCGCATGAACACGCCAGGGTCCGCCCGTGACCGCCCGCGGGAGTGGCGACCGGGCGAGGCAGCGAAGGACCTACGTACAGGCCGGGTTGGTGTCGTCATGGACTGCGTGGGGTCCCGCTATCAGGTACGCCCGTTAAACGGCGGGCCGGAATGGGACGTACCTGCTCATCACATAGGGGTCGCTGTACAGTCCGATGCGTTCAGTTCGCGCTTGGCGGAAGTCAATTACCGCAGCAGCAACTCAGTGGGGCGCCCGTGGTAAGCGCCGACTCGTTCGCGGACATGCCATACGCCAACAGCCCTGATGGTTGGTGGGCGCCGTACGGCGGTGCTGAGGATGTGCCATCGGGAGTCGTCTACTTCCCGCCCGGATCAACCCTCCCGCCCTGCGACTGCACCAGGTGCCAACGGAAGGAGGAAATTCAGTGAGGCCGCTTCGCTTAGCAGATCTTCGCCTTTGTGGTTTGGCGTTGTGTGCGGCAATTCCGATCACGGCGTAACCGACCGCCTGTGATCTCCCGGTTCTACCCGAAACAACAGTCCGACTTCCGTCCATGGTGATCCGCGGTGCTGGGGCAACGAACGATCCGCAAAGCACCACTCAACAGAGAGGAAAAGAGTGAATGCGACCCATGAATTCGAGTTCCGCACGTCGAGCGTGTGCAAGTACAACAACGATGATCCCCGCTGTGTCGAGGTGGCGACCAACATCCCCGGCAAGGTGGTAGTCCGTAACTCGGTGAACGGTCGATCGGTCGAATTCACGGCGGATGAGTGGAACGTCTTCCTCAGCGGTGCGAAGCTGGGAGAGTTCGACGTGGCCGCGTAGGGAGTCCTCATGCAGCAGTGTCCGCAGTGCGGTGGTAGTGCGGTAGGCGATCCAGAGCATGCCGGAGTGGTGCGCTGCCTGTCGTGCTGGCACGCGTGGTCACTGCCGCGAGACACGCGATGCCCTGGGCGTCTGCCTCGCCTCATCCCCGCGCTTCGCACACTGGATGAGCGTGGGCACCTCAGCCGCTAGAAACGGCACGGGCCCCGCGCATGCGTTGCCCTCAGGGCGCATGGGCGGGGCTTCGTGCCGCCCGCGAACCGCCGTCAGTTTGCGGGGAGTTCCATTGGCTCCTGCCACCATCTTTGACCTGCGGACAACCCTAGGAGGGCCCTATGACCAGTGCTACCGGTGCCAGTGGTGACGGCGGGGGGCAGGCCGCGCAGGAGGCCGAGGATGCGTTGCTCGGGCTGTTGAGGGAGTACGACCGCGGAGTGCTCGTCACGTTGCGGCGGGACGGTCGACCGCAGCTGTCGAACGTCAACCACACCTTTGACCCGGACAAGCGGCTGCTGCGTGTCTCCATCACCGCGAACCGTGCCAAGTCGCGGAATCTGGCGCGGGATCCGCGGGCCAGTTATCACGTGACGAGCAGCGACGGGTGGGCGTGGACGGTGGTGGACGGGACGGCCGAGCTGACGCCCGTCGCGCGGGATCCGCACGATGCGACCGTCGAGGAGCTGATCGAGGTCTACCGGGCGATCCGGGGCGAGCATCCGGACTGGGACGAGTACCGGGCGGCCATGGTGGCGGAGCAGCGGCAGGTGGTGTGGGTTGGGGTTCCACACATGTCCGGGGAAAAAACTCGATG
>NZ_JBQQBT010000042.1:0-30581 GCF_052245835.1 Streptomyces sp. 8N114
GGCTGGGGGACTCCGGCCGGGAGGTGCCCCCAGGGGGAGCAGTTCCCCGCGCCCCTTCGGGCGCCATCCCACAATGTGAGCGACAATTGTCCGCAATATGGATAGCGGTGGACTGGCGTCAGCCCCCCGTGCGACGCTTCCGTCATGTCTCGCGCTGGAATCGCCTTGGTGAGTCGACGTCACGTCGACCTCGTTCGCGTGTCCAGCGCCATCTGTCCGGCGAGCTGACAGTCACAGCACCGCCGTTCTGACACCCCCCTCCTGACGTCCTCCGACGCCGACCGAGCCCCGCCGAGCCGCGGCCACCGCCCTCACCGTCGCGGGCGAGCCCCCGGAACCGGCGCCGAAACCCCTGCGTACGGGCACCCTGCCGCTCCACATGGCGGGATCCGCCCGGCGCGTCCCGACCGCACTCGCCCCACGTGTGCCCGCGCCCCCTGCCCGAAGGATCTCCCGCCATGGCCGACACCTCCGAGCGCTCCGCAGCCCCCGCCCGCCGCAAGGCGGGACGCCACCGCGGCGAAGGGCAGTGGGCCGCTGGTCACTTCACGCCGCTCAACGGCAACGAGCAGACCAAGAAGGATGACGATGGTCTCAACGTGCGGACACGCATTGAGACGATCTACGCCCATCGCGGCTTCGAGTCCATCGACGGTGCCGACCTGCGCGGCCGGATGCGGTGGTGGGGCCTGTACACCCAGCGCAAGCCCGGCATCAGCGGCGGCAAGACCGCCGTGCTGGAGCCGGAGGAGCTGGACGACGAGTACTTCATGCTCCGCGTCCGTATCGACGGCGGCCGGCTGACCACCGGGCAGTTGCGCGTCATCGGGGACATCTCCCAGGAGTTCGCCCGCGGCACCGCCGACATCACCGACCGGCAGAACGTGCAGTTCCACTGGATCCGCATCGAGGACATGCCGGAGATCTGGCGGCGGCTGGAGGGTGTGGGGCTGTCCACCACCGAAGCCTGCGGGGACACCCCGCGTGTGATCCTCGGCTCACCGGTGGCGGGCATCGCGGCGGACGAGATCATCGACGGCACCCCCGCCATCGAGGAGATCCACCGTCGCGTCGTCGGCAACCCCGCCTACTCGAACCTGCCCCGCAAGTTCAAGACGGCCGTCTCCGGCTCGCCGTTGCTGGACGTCGCGCACGAGATCAACGACGTGGCGTTCGTCGGCGTCGAGCACCCCGAGCACGGCCCCGGCTTCGACGTATGGGTCGGCGGCGCGCTGTCCACCAACCCCAAGCTGGGTGTGCGGCTGGGCGCCTGGGTGCCGCTGGAGGAGGTCGCCGACGTCCACGAGGGCGTCACCGGCATCTTCCGCGACTACGGCTACCGGCGGCTGCGCAACCGCGCCCGGCTGAAGTTCCTCGTCGCCGACTGGGGCCCGGAGAAGTTCCGGCAGGTGCTGGAGGACGAGTATCTGCTGCGCAAGCTGATCGACGGCCCGGCCCCCGCGCAGCCGGCCCGGCAGTGGCGCGACCACATCGGCGTGCACGAGCAGAAGGACGGCCGCTACTACGTGGGCTTCGCACCGCGGGTGGGCCGGGTCGACGGTACGACGCTCAGCAAGATCGCCGACCTGGCAGAGGCCCACGGATCGGGGCGCGTACGCACCACCGTCGAGCAGAAGATGCTCGTGCTCGACGTCGAGCAGGACCAGGTGGAGTCGCTGGCCGAGGGCTTGGAGGCGCTCGATCTGACGACCCGGCCCTCCGTCTTCCGGCGCGGGACGATGGCGTGCACGGGCATCGAGTTCTGCAAGCTGGCCATCGTGGAGACCAAGGGCCGCGGCTCCTGGCTGATCGACGAACTGGAGCGCAGGCTCCCCGGCTTCGACCAGCCCGTCACCATCAACCTCAACGGCTGCCCCAACTCCTGCGCCCGCATCCAGGTCGCGGACATCGGCCTCAAGGGCCAGCTGGTCACCGACGCCTCCGGCAACCAGGTCGAGGGCTACCAGGTGCACCTGGGCGGCTCGCTGGGCATGGAGCCCGGCTTCGGCCGCAAGGTGCGAGGGCTGAAGGTGACCGCCGAAGAGCTTCCCGACTACATCGAACGTGTGCTGCGCGCCTTCCAGGCCCAGCGCGAGGACGGCGAACGGTTCGCTCAGTGGGCCGCCAGGGCCGCGGAGAGTGATCTCAAATGAGTGAGAGGGCCGCGCCGTTCTACTGCCCGTACTGCGGTGACGAGGATCTGCGCCCCAGCGAGGAGGGGACGCCTCCGGGGCAGGGCGCAGCCTGGGAGTGCTCCGCCTGCAACCGGGCGTTCCGGCTGAAGTTCCTCGGGCTGCTCGCCTCCGGGCTGCGGTCGGCACACTCCGACGGAGAGGACCCCACCTCATGAGCACCGCACACATAACGGAGCAGCGCTCTTCCGAAGAGCTGCGGTCGCTGGCCGAGCAGGCGGGCCGGGACTTGGAGGAGGCCGACGCGCTGGACATATTGCGCTGGGCCGCCGAGACCTTCGGGCACCGGTTCTGTGCCACCTCCTCCATGGAGGACGCCGTGGTCGCGCATCTGGCCTCGCGGGTCTTCCCCGGCGTGCGCGTGGTCTTCCTCGACACCGGTTACCACTTCCCGGAGACCATCGGCACCCGGGACGCCGTCAAGGCCGTGATGGACGTGGAGGTCATCACCCTCACGCCCCGCCAGACAGTCGCCCAGCAGGATGCGCAGTACGGCCCCAAGCTGCACGACCGCGACCCGGACCTGTGCTGCGCGCTGCGCAAGGTGCAGCCGCTGGAGGAGGGGCTGCGCGGCTACGACGCCTGGGCCACCGGGCTGCGCCGCGAGGAGTCCCCGACGCGGGCGAACACCCCGGTGGTCGGCTGGGATGAGAAGCGGCAGAAGGTCAAGGTCTCCCCCATCGCCCGCTGGACCCAGCAGGACGTGGAGGACTACATCGCCGAGCACGGCGTACTGACCAACCCGCTGCTGTCCGACGGCTACGCCTCCATCGGCTGCGCCCCCTGCACCCGCCGCGTGCTGGCGGGCGAGGACGCACGCGCCGGGCGCTGGGCCGGCAGCGGCAAGACCGAGTGTGGGCTGCACCTGTGATAACCGGGGTAAAACGACCAAAACAGACGACCAGGGGAGCGACGCACGCGCGGCTGACGGGCCGCAGACAACAACGACAAGCCGCACGCAGCCGTGCGGGCGGAGAAGCGACCAGACAAGAGGGGCGAGACCGATGAGCGGGGCACGCGGCGCCACCGTATGGCTGACCGGCCTGCCGAGCGCGGGCAAGACGACGATCGCCACGGCGCTCGCCGAGCAGCTGCGCGGCGAGGGGTACCGTACCCAGGTGCTGGACGGGGACGAGATCCGTACGTTCCTCTCCGCGGGCCTCGGCTTCTCCCGTTCCGACCGGGACACCAACGTGCAGCGCATCGGCTTCGTCTCCGAACTGCTGGCCTCGCACGGTGTGATCGTGCTGGTGCCGGTCATCGCGCCGTACGCCGACAGCCGCGAGGCGGTGCGCAAGCGTCATATGGCCGAGGGCACCCCCTATCTGGAGGTGCACGTGGCGACGCCGGTGGAGGTGTGCTCACAGCGGGACGTGAAGGGCCTCTACGCGAAGCAGGCCGCCGGCGAACTGACGGGACTGACGGGAGTCGACGACCCGTACGAGGAGCCGGCCGACCCGGATCTGCGCCTCCAGACCCACGGGCGTGACGTGGCCGAATCCGCCGCGGCGCTGCACACCTTGCTGAAGGAGAGGGGACTGCTATGACCACGGCGGTGACCGCACCGGAGGAGACCGACAACCCCTTCGCGCTGACGCATCTGGACGCGCTGGAGTCGGAGGCGGTGCACATCTTCCGCGAGGTCGCGGGAGAGTTCGAGCGCCCGGTGATCCTCTTCTCCGGCGGCAAGGACTCCATCGTGATGCTGCACCTGGCGCTGAAGGCGTTCGCCCCGGCGCCGCTGCCCTTCGGGCTGCTGCATGTGGACACCGGGCACAACTTCCCCGAGGTGCTGCGGTATCGCGACGAGACGGCGGCCGAGCACGGGCTGCGGCTGTATGTGGCGTCGGTGCAGCAGTACATCGACAACGGCACGCTCCGCGAGCGGCCGGACGGCACCCGCAACCCGCTCCAGACGCTGCCGCTGCTGGAGGCCATCAACGAGCACCGGTTCGACGCGGTCTTCGGTGGCGGGCGCCGGGACGAGGAGAAGGCGCGCGCCAAGGAGCGGGTCTTCTCGCTGCGCGACGAGTTCGGCGGCTGGGACCCGCGCCGGCAGCGGCCCGAGCTGTGGCAGCTCTACAACGGGCGGCACGCCCCCGGCGAGCACGTGCGGGTCTTTCCGCTGTCGAACTGGACCGAGCTGGACGTGTGGCAGTACATCGCGCGGGAGAAGATCGAACTCCCCTCGATCTACTACGCGCACGAGAGGGAGGTCTTCTCCCGGTCCGGCATGTGGCTGGCCCCCGGCGAGTGGGGCGGCCCCAAGGACGGTGAGCGGGTGGAGTCCCGGCTGGTGCGCTACCGCACCGTCGGCGACATGTCCTGCACCGGCGCCGTGAACTCGGACGCGGACACGGTCGAGAAGGTGATCGCGGAGATCGCCGCCTCCCGGCTGACCGAACGCGGCGCCACCCGGGCCGACGACAAGCTCTCCGAGGCCGCGATGGAAGACCGCAAGCGGGAAGGCTACTTCTAGACGATGAGCACGACAGCCGGAACAGCCCAGGCCGCCGAAGCGCTGGCAGCCACCTCCCTGCTGCGGTTCGCCACCGCCGGAAGCGTCGACGACGGCAAGTCCACCCTGGTCGGCCGCCTGCTGCACGACTCCAAGTCGGTACTGACCGACCAGCTGGAAGCGGTCTCGCGAGCCTCCCAGGCACGCGGCCAGGAGGCACCCGACCTGGCGCTGCTCACCGACGGGCTGCGCGCCGAGCGCGAGCAGGGCATCACCATCGATGTCGCCTACCGCTACTTCGCCACCCCCAGACGGCGGTTCATCCTGGCGGACACACCGGGCCATGTGCAGTACACCCGGAACATGGTCACCGGCGCCTCCACCGCCGAGCTGGCCGTCGTCCTGGTGGACGCCCGCAACGGCGTGGTCGAGCAGACCCGCCGGCACGCCGCCGTGGCCGCGCTGCTGCGCGTCCCGCACGTGGTGCTGGCCGTCAACAAGATGGACCTGGTGGACTACGCCGAGGACGTCTTCGCCGCGATCGCGGACGAGTTCTCCGGCTACGCCACCTCCCTGGGCGTTCCGGAGGTGACCGCCATACCGATCTCCGCGCTGGAGGGCGACAATGTGGTCGCCCCCTCCGCGCACATGGACTGGTACAGCGGACCGACCGTTCTGGAGCACCTGGAGACGGTCCCGGTCACCCATGACCCGACCGACGACCCGGCGCGCTTCCCTGTGCAGTACGTCATCCGGCCGCAGACCCCCGAACACCCCGACTACCGGGGCTACGCAGGCCAGTTGGCGTCCGGTGTGCTGCGCGTCGGCGACCGCGTCACCGTCCACCCCTCGGGCCGCACCAGCACCATCGAGGCGATCGACGCGCTCGGCCAGTCCGTGGATGTGGCCTGGGCACCGCAGTCGGTCACCGTCCGGCTCACCGACGACCTGGACATCTCGCGCGGCGATCTGATCGCACCCGCCGACGCGACGGTACGGCCCAGCCAGGATCTGACGGCGACCGTCTGCCATCTGCACGACCGGCCGCTGAAGCCCGGCGACCGGGTGCTGCTCAAGCACACCACCCGCACCGTCAAGGCCATCGTCAAGGAGATCCCCTCCCGGCTGACCCTGGCCGACCTCTCGCACCACCCGGCACCCGGCGAGCTGGCCGCCAACGACATCGGCCGGGTCGTGCTGCGCACCGCCGAGCCGCTGCCCGTCGACCCGTACGCGAGCTCGCGGCGCACCGGCTCCTTCCTGCTGATCGACCCGGCCGACGGCAGCACCCTGACCGCCGGTATGGCCGGCGAGGCGTTCGCCGGCGCCGAGGTGCCCACCGCCGAGGCGCCCGACGACGACGGCTGGGACTTCTAGACCCATGGGCATCCCAGGAGAGGTCTTCTCGACCTTCGACCAGACCGGTGGCCGCATCGGCAGCGGCGCACGCGGCAGTGGCCAGGGCGGAGTGGGGCGATGCCGGCGGTGACGAGCGTGCATCCGTGCGCACCGCTCCCGTCCGCGTTCCCCTTCCTTTCCTGAGAGGACATCTCCGTGCCCCGTATCCGAACCCTGCGCAGCCGACCGTCCGGCCGCATCGCTCTCGGCTCCCTCTTGGTTGCCCCACTGCTGCTGGTCGCCGCCGGCTGCGGCTACGGGTCCAAGGCCGTCGAGAGCGGCGACCCGAAGGCGGTGGGCGGCAAGAAGGTCGACGGCCTCGACCAAGTGAAGGTCGGCTACTTCCCCAACGTCACCCACGCCACTCCGCTGGTCGGGCTGCGCTCCGGCGGCCAGATTCCGAAGGAGCTGGGCGGCACCAAGGTCAAGACCCAGGTCTTCAACGCCGGTCCCTCCGCGATCGAGGCGCTCAACGCGAAGGCCGTGGACATGACCTGGGTGGGTCCCTCACCCTCCATCAACGGATACGTCAAGTCCGGGGGCAAGAACCTGCGCATCGTCGCGGGCGCGACCTCCGGCGGGGCCTCGCTCGTCGTCAATCCCAAGAAGATCCACTCCCTCGAGGACCTCAAGGGCAAGAAGATCGCCACCCCCCAGCTGGGCAACACCCAGGACGTGGCGCTGCTGCACTACCTCAAGACCAAGGGCATCAAGGTCGACCCCGAGACCGGCCAGGGGGCGACCTCGGTGCTGCGGCAGGACAACAAGGAGATCCCCACCACCTTCCAGCAGGGCGGCATCGACGGCGCGTGGGTGCCGGAGCCGACGGCCTCCAACCTCGTCAGCAAGGGCGGAAAGGTCCTGCTGAACGAGAAGAAGCTGTGGAAGGGCGGAAAGTTCGTCACCACGAACCTGGTGGTGCGGCAGGACTTCCTGAAGAAGCATCCGGACGCCGTCGAGGCGGTGCTGCGCGGGTCCGTGAAGACGAACGCATGGATCCGCTCGCACCCGGACGCGGCGAAGAAGTACATCAACGAAGCCCTCCGGCGGGACGCGGGCAAACCGCTGCCCGGCAAGGTGCTCGACGCGGCGTTCGCCCAGATCGATGTGACGGACGACCCGTTGGCCGCGACCTTGCGGAAGCAGGCCGACCACGCGTCCTCGGTAGGTCTGCTGAAGAAGGCCGACCTGTCGGGGATCTACGACCTGACCCCGCTGAACCGGGTCCTCAAGAGCGAGGGCCGCCCCGCTGTGACCGACGCCGGGCTGGGCCGGAAGTGAACCGCTCACGACCATCGCAGGAGGTGAACCAGTGACCGTGACCACGACCACGAGCGCCGCCGCCCGTATCGCAGGCGTCTCCAAGACCTTCGGTACGCAGCAGGTGCTGGACGACATCAGCATCGATGTCGCCGACGGCGAGTTCGTCACCCTGCTGGGCGCGTCAGGCTGCGGCAAGAGCACGCTGCTCAACCTCGTGGCCGGCCTCGACACTCCCACCTCGGGCACCGTCGAGGTGCCCGGCGGACGCCCGGCGCTGATGTTCCAGGAGCACGCGCTCTTCCCCTGGCTGACGGCGGGCAAGAACATCGAGCTGGCCCTCAAGCTGCGCGGCATGCCCAAGGCGGAGCGCCCGGCGGAGGCCGAGCGGCTGCTGGAGCTCGTACGGCTCAAGGGCGCGCACCGCAAGCGGGTGCACGAGCTGTCCGGCGGGATGCGGCAACGGGTCGCGCTGGCCCGCGCGCTGGCGCAGGACAGCAAGCTGCTGCTGATGGACGAGCCGTTCGCGGCGCTGGACGCCATCACCCGGGACGTCCTCCACGAGGAGCTGACCCGCATCTGGGCGGAGACGAACGTCGCCGTCCTGTTCGTCACGCACAACGTCCGGGAGGCCGTACGCCTGGCCGAGCGCGTGGTGCTGCTCTCCTCCCGGCCCGGGCGGATCGCCCGGGAGTGGCAGGTCGGCATCCCGCACCCGCGCCGGATCGAGGACGCGGACGTGGCCGGGCTGTCCGTCGAGATCACCGAACAGCTTCGGGGGGAGATCCGCCGCCATGGCCAGCACTGAGACACAGCCGAAGATCGAGGACGAGGCGGCGGTGTCCACCGCCGCTGGGTCCGCCGCCGGCGCCCCGCCGAAGAGCGGCGAGGCGGGCAACGACCTCGCCGGTCTGGAGGCGGGCCTCGACGCACTCGACACCCGCACCGCTGCCCGCACCCCCCTCCCGGTGCTGCTGCGCCGCAAGGCACTGCCGCCGGTGGTGGCCGTCGTCCTCGTACTGGGGCTGTGGCAGGCCGCGTTCGCGCTGAACCTGAAGCCGGACTACCAGCTGCCGAGCCCGCTGATGGTGTGGGACGCGCTGGCCGAGGAGTGGTACAAGGGCACGATCCTCAGCATCATCTGGCAGAGCGTCTCGCGCGGTGCGCTGGGCTTCGCGGTGGCGCTGCTGGTCGGTACGCCGCTGGGGCTGCTGGTGGCGAGGGTGCGGCCGGTGCGGGCCGCGATCGGGCCGATCCTGTCCGGGCTCCAGTCGCTGCCGTCGGTGGCCTGGGTGCCGGCGGCGATCATCTGGTTCGGGCTGACGGACGCGACGATCTACGCCGTGGTGCTGCTCGGTGCCGTCCCCTCGATCGCCAACGGGCTGGTCGCGGGCGTCGACCGGATCGATCCGCTGCACCTGCGCGCCGGAAAGGTGCTCGGTGCGACGGGGCTGAGCGGCGTACGGCACGTGCTGCTGCCCGCGGCACTGCCGGGTTACATATCGGGGCTCAAGCAGGGCTGGGCGTTCTCCTGGCGCTCGCTGATGGCGGCCGAGCTCATCGCCACCTCGCCCGAACTGGGCGCGGGGCTGGGCCAGCTGCTGGAGACGGGGCGCTCGTACCAGGACATGCCGCTGGTGCTCGGGGCGATCCTGCTCATCCTGCTGGTGGGTATCGGCATCGAACTGCTCATCTTCGCGCCCGTCGAGCGGCGGGTCCTGCGCCACCGGGGGCTGCTGCGCTGATGGTCCCCGCACCACCGGTCCCCTCCCCCGCGCTGCTGCTCGTCGCACACGGCAGCCGGGATGCCCGGCACGCCGCGACGGTCACCGCGCTCACAGCGCGAGTGCGGCGGCTGCTGCCCGGCGTGCGGGTGGAGGCGGGCTATCTGGACTTCGACGCACCGTCGGTGCACGGGGCGCTGGGACGGCTGTACGCGGCCGGAGTACGCGAGGTCGTCGCCGTCCCGCTCCTCCTCACCCGCGCGTTCCATGCGAAGACGGACATCCCCGCGGTGCTTGCGGAGGCGACGTCCGCACTGCCGGACCTGGACGTCCGGCAGGCCGACGTGCTGGGTCCGCACCCCTTGCTGACCGCTGCCCTGCAGCGGCGGCTGCGCGGCGCCGGGCTGGCCCCCGGCGACGCGCCCTCGACCGGTGTCGTCCTTGCGGCGGCCGGTTCCTCCGACCCGGAGGCGAGCGCAGTGATCGCTGATATCGCGCGGGAGTGGCGGCGTACCACCGGTTGGTGTGCTGTGCGGCCTGCGTTCGCCTCCGCTGCTCAGCCCCGTACGGCGGACGCCGTACGGGCCCTGCGTGCCGACGGCGCCCGCCGGGTGGCCGTCGCCCCCTATGTGCTGGCACCCGGCCGGCTCCCCGACCGCATCGCGGCCGGAGCACACGAGGCCGGGGCCGACGTGCTCGCTCCGGTGCTGGGCGCGGCGCCGGAGGTTGCTTCGGTGGTGGTGGAACGCTACGCGGCCATGGCCCGCCACGGCTCCCTCGCGGAGGCCGCCGCCGCGTAGTCCTACGGGCAGCCGCGCCGAGGGGGCGGCCGGCAGCCCCGGCCACCCCCTGGGACACGGCGGGTCAGGCGGGAACCGGTACGGCGCTCCCCCGCCCCTCCGCGGCCTGACGGCGCACGAGTGGCAGCACGTTCTCGCCGAACCAGTACGCCTCCTCCAGGTGCGGGTAGCCGGATAGGACGAACTCCTCGATGCCGATGCGGCGGTACTGGCCGATGAGGTCGGCGACCTCCGCGTGACTGCCGACGAGCGCCGTGCCCGCGCCTCCCCGCACCAGGCCGATACCCGCCCACAGCCCGGGGTGGATCTCCAGGTCGGTGGAAGTCCCCCCTGCTCTGGGGGCACCTCCCGGCCGAAGGCTGGGGGAGGAGTTGAGAGCTTGGGGGAGGCTGCCGCCGTGCAGTGCCAGCATGCGGCGCTGCCCCTCCGACTCGCTGCGGCGCAGTCCGCGCTGCGCCTGCTCGACGGCCTCGGGAGTGAAGCCGTCCAGCAGCCGTCGGGCCTCGGCCCAGGCTGCCGCCGAGGTGTCGCGGGAAATGGTGTGCAGCCGGATGCCGAAGCGGAGCCTGCGCCCCTCGGCCTCGGCGAGCGTCCGCACCCGGGCGATCTTCTCCGCCACCTGGGCCGGGGGTTCGCCCCAGGTCAGATACGTGTCCGCGTAGCGTGCCGCGACACCGAGGGCTGCAGGTGAGCTGCCGCCGAAATAGACGTCGGGGACCGGGTGCGGCGGACTGGCCAGCCGTGCCCCGGCCACCTGGACATGCTCGCCCTCCAGAGTGACGGTGCCGCCGTTCCACAGCCCTTTGACGACGCGGAGGAACTCCCCGGTGCGGGCGTACCTGGCGTCCTTGTCGAGGAAGTCCCCATACGCGCGCTGCTCCGCGCTCTCGCCGCCGGTGACGACGTTGAGCAGCAGCCGGCCGCCGGTGTGGCGCTGGTAGGTGGCGGCCATCTGGGCGCCGAGGGTGGGCGAGAGGAAGCCCGGCCGGAAGGCGACCAGGAACTTCAGGCGCTCGGTCTGCTGGGTGAGCATCGCCGTCGTCAGCCAGGCGTCCTCGCACTGGGCGCCGGTGGGCGTCAAAGCGCCGGTGAAGCCGAGCTGTTCGGCAGCGCGGGCGATCTGGGTGAGGTAGCCCAGTGTGGGCGGGCGGTCGGCGCCGGCATCGCCCAGCGGGCTGCCGTGGCCACCGCCGACGACATGGCGGCTGTCCCCGCTGGTGGGCAGGAACCAGTGGAAGGTGGGGGTCACTCGGGGTTGTCCTTTCTGCCCGCCCACCCGCCCCCGTTCCTCAAGGGCGGGTGGGCGGGGCCGGGAGGGTTCCTACGGGACGTACTTGTAGCCGACGCGGCGAACCGTCACGATCCGCCCGCGATGGCGCGGCCCCAGCTTGCGCCGCAGCCGCGCCACGTGGACGTCCACGGTGCGCCCGTCACCGATGTGGTGGCCGTACCCCCACACGGTGGCGACGAGCTGTTCCCGGGTGTGCACCCGCTGCGGGTGCTCCGCGAAGTGGGCGAGCAGCTCGAACTCCAGGTAGGTCAGCTCCACTTCGGTGCCGTCCACATGGACGGTGCGCCGGTCGCGGTCGATGTGCACCCCCTCCCCGGCCGGCCCGGTGGCGACGGGCAGCCGCAGGACACGCGGCGCGGCGTCGTCGGCGCGGGAGCGGCCGTCGAGGGCGAGGGCGTTGGCCGAGTCGCTCATCAGGCGACCGCCGCCGGGGTGTAGTGGCCGGCTTCGTCGCCCTCGACGACACTGCTGGGCTCGCCGTCCACGCCCACCGGGACATCTCCCGCGACGGTCACCCGGTGCAGGCGCCGCGGCAGGTCCCCGTAGTCGTCGGGGGCGTAGTGCTGGGTGACGCGGTTGTCGAACAGCACCAGATCGCCCGGTGCCCACGTCCACCGCACGATGTTCTCCGGACGGGTGACGTACGCCTGGAGGATGCGGAGCAGGTCGCGGGACTCGTCGGAGTTCAGCCCGACGATGCGCTGCGCGAACCCGCCGATGAACAGGCCGCGTTCGCCGGTCTCGGGATGGACGCGTACCACCGGGTGCGCGGTCTGCCAGCGGCGCGAGATGAACACCTTGTGCCGCTCCGCCGCCGCCTGGTTCTTCGGCTCGGCGTAGTCGTAGTCGTTGGTGTGCACAGCCCGCAGCCGGTCGGCCAGCTCGCGCAGCGGCTCGGGCAGATCGGCGTACGCGGCAGCCGTGTTGGCTATCAGCGTGTTGCCGCCGTAGGGCGGGACGACGAGGCTGCGCAGGGTGCTGGCCTTGGGCGGGGTGCGGACGAAGGTGACGTCCGTGTGCCAGCGGTTGGCGCGTACGCCTTCCTCCCCGTCGACGGGCAGGATGTCCGGCTGTCCCTCGACGGAGGGCACCGTGGGATGGGCCCGGGTCAGCTCGCCGAAGAGGGCGGCGAAGCGCAACTGGTCGGCGTCGTCGAGATTCTGGTCGCGGAAGAAGAGCGCCTTGTGGGTGAGCAGCGCGTCGTTGAGCTCGTCGACGAGACGGGGGTCGAGCTGTTCGGACAGGTCGACGCCGAGGATCTCCGCGCCGATACGGCCGCCGACGCGACGGATGTCGAAACCGGTCATGGTGGTGTTCCTTTCGGGAGGGGTGGGTCAGGCAGTGGTGCGCCAGGAGGTGAAGCGGCGCTCCAGGGCGACGAGGAGCTGGTTGAAGGCCACGCCGAGCGCGGAGACGGTGAGGATGCCGGCGTACATCTGCGGGATGGCGAAGTTGAACTGCGAGTTGTTGATGAGGAAGCCGAGCCCGGCCTTGGCGCCCACCATCTCGGCGGCGACGAGCACCAGGACGGCGACGCCGCCGGCGAGCCGGATCCCGGTGAAGACAGCGGGCACGGAGGCGGGCAGGATCACTTTCTGGAAGAGCCGCCAGGGCGGCAGGTCCACGCTGCGGGCCAGCTTGAGCAGCGTGGGGTCGACGGTGCGGACGGCGCTGATCGTGTTGAGCAGCACCGGCCAGGTGCACGCGTAGAGGACTATCGAGATCTTCGACGTCTCGCCGATGCCGAGCAGCAGCACGAAGACGGGCAGCAGCGCGAGCGCCGCGGTGTTGCGGAAGACCTCCAGCACGGGCCCGAGCAGGTCGGCGACGGGCTTGTACCAGCCGATGAGCAGCCCCAGCGGCACGGCCAGCGCGACGGCGAGCCCGAAGCCGGTCAGCGAGCGCACCAGGCTGGCCCGCGCGTCGTCCAGCAGCTGTCCGTCGACCAGCAGCTCCCACCACGCGGCGGCCACCTCGGAGAACGGGGGCAGGAACACCGGGTCGGCAAGGCCCACCCGCGGTGCGGTCTCCCACAGGGCGAGCAGCACGAGGATCGCCGCGGTACGGGTCAGTGCAGCGCGTCCCAGTCCCAGCGCGCGGCGCCACACCGGCTGCCGGGGCGGCGCCCCGGGCGGGGACACCGGTGCGGCGGCGGAGTGGGGAGCGGGCCGGGTACGGGGGGTGAGGGTGGCGCTCATGCGGCGGCCTCCTTCCGCTCCAGGGCCGACCGCTCCAGCTCCTGTGCGCGGCTGACCTCGTCGTGCAGCAGCTCCCAGAGGCGGTGCCGGTAGGCGGCGAACTCGGGGCTGGAGCGCGGATCGTCGGTCCCGGTACGGGCGCCGAGGTCGATGGGCACGCTCTCCTTGACCCGGCCGGGGCGGGAGGTGAGGACGGTGACGCGCCGCCCGAGCAGCACGGCTTCGTCGATGCTGTGGGTGATGAAGACGACGGTCTTGCCGGTGCGCTGCCAGATCCGCAGCAGCTCGTCCTGCAGCGACTCCCGGGTCTGCGCGTCGAGCGCCGCGAACGGCTCGTCCATCAGCAGCACATCGGGGTCGTAGGCGAGGCTGCGGGCGATGGCGACGCGCTGGCGCATGCCGCCCGACAGCTCGTGCGGGTGCCGGTCCCCGAAACCGTCGAGACCGACGAGGGAGAGGAACTCCGCCGCGCGTTCGGCCCGCTCGCGACGCGGCACGCCGCCCGCTTCCAGACCGAACTCGACGTTGCCGCGGGCGGTACGCCACGGCAGCAGCGCGTACTGCTGGAAGACGGTGCCCCGGTCACGGCCGGGCCCTGTGACGGGTTCGCCGTCGATCAGGACGCGGCCCGTGGTGGGCACGGTGAGGCCGCCCAGAAGATCGAGGAGGGTGGATTTGCCGCAGCCGCTGGGGCCGACCAGGACGCTGAACTCGCCCGGCGCGATGTCCAGTGTGATGTCCTGGAGCGCGGTGAAGCTGCCCGTGACGCCGCGGGCGGTGCGGACGGGGAAGGTCTTGCTGACGTTCTCGAAGCGGATCGTGGGCGTTTCGGGTGGGGCGGTCATGGTCAGCTCCCGGAGCGGTCGCGGACGGGGGTGGGGACGGGGGCCTTGTCGGAGCGGTTGGTGTTGAACCGGTTGGTGTAGATGTCGGGGATGTGCACGCGGTCGGCGTTGATGTCGCCCCGCCGCTCCAGCCAGCGCACCCACAGGGACAGCTCGTCCGGTGCGATACGGCCCACCGGATCGGCAACCCCGTACGAGCGCCAGTAGCGCAGCGGTGCGGTGTCCTCGCTGCGGTTGCGGCGCCGCACGATGCGCACCATGCGGTCGACGACCTCGTCCCGCGGGGTGCGGCGCGACCAGTCCAGGGCGCGGCCGACTCCGGTGACGAAGGCGCGGGCCTGGCGCGGATGCTGCTCCAGGTAGCGGTCGGCCATCACGTAGGTGCCCGCGCTGAAGGTGCCGAGCAGGCGGTGGTCGTCGGTGAGAGCGCGCAGGCCGCCGTGTTCGAGGGCCTTGTCGCGGAGGATGTCGCCGAGGACGGCGACGTCGATGTGCCCCTTGCGCAGGGACTGCTCGGTGTTCACGGGCGGCAGGGCGATCCGCTCGACCTGATCGGCCTCCTCGGTGCTGAGGCCCTCGCGCTTGAGGTAGGTGTCGAGCATGGCCTCGGCGTGCGCGCCGAGGGTGTTCATCGCGACTTTCCTGCCGATCAGGTCCCTGGCGGTGCGGATGGGGCTGTGCTCGCGTACGTAGAAGCCGCTGAAGCGCTCCTTGTCGACGCCGTAGTAGCTGATGACGGCCTTCACCGGGGCCTTGGCCGCGGCCATCTTGACGACGGCGCCGTTGAAGGCGCCGCCGAAGTCGGTGTCCCCCGCCGCGGCTGCCTGGATGTCCTGCGGGCCGCTGGTGGTGTTGCCGACCCACTTGAGGCTGAGGCCGTCCAGATAGCCGAGGTCTTCGGCGAGTTCGGCCGGGGTGACGACCCCGGCCCAGCCCTGGTAGCGGATGGTGTCGGCCGGGACGCCCTCCCTGCCGGACGCCCGTCCGCAGCCGACGGCGGTGGTGGCGGCGAGTGTGGTCAGGCCGGTGAGGGCGAGGAATTCCCGCCTGCGGAAATGACGTGGACGCACGGGTGCCTTCCGTTGCACAGCCCGGGCGCGACGCAGTGGATACGGGTCGGACCCGGGGATTCCGCGCGGCGCGCCCGGCCGTCCCGTACGAAGGCTCGAAACCTCAAGGCTTCAAGACGTCAAGGCGCAGGGGAGCTGCGGGGGCTGCTGCCGTCACGGAGTGGAAAAGGTGAGCTGTGGGGCGCGCGTCAGGCGCGGCCGGGGGCACAGAGGGCGCTGGCGTGACGTCGAAGATCGACGTGCAGGCGCGCGACAAGGTTCCGGTACTGGCTCACGGTATGGGAGCTTGCCAGCCGGATCTTGGCGACGTCAACGGCTGGAGTGTTAAGCCCGTGTGAAGCGTTTCCAGGGCCGTGCCGGGGCCGACGGGCCTCGCCGGGGCACGGAAAGGGCCCGCCGTGCCCCGTGGGGGGAGGGCACGGCGGGCCTGGTGGTGCGCTTACCCGGAAATCCGGGGTTACGCACGGAGAAGGCTCAGAAATGACCGTGAATGACCGTCACTTGACCACGCGGAGCAGCTTGTTGGGCGTCCCCTTGGTCGGGTTGGCGATCGCTCCCGCGGTGGCGCCCTTGGTGAGCGCGGTCGCCACCTGAGCTGGGCTGGCGGACTTGTGGCCGCTCAGATAGACGGCCGCGGCACCGGCGACGTGCGGCGCTGCCATGGAGGTTCCGGACATCGTGGCGGTGCCGCGGTTGCTCTTGTTGCTGGCCGAGACGATGTTCACGCCGGGCGCGTACAGGTCGACGCGCTTGCCGTAGTTGGAGAAGGCCGCCTGCCGGTCGTTGCGGTCACTCGCCGCGACGGTGAGCGCGTCCGGCACCCGCGCCGGGGAGGCGGTCGTGGCGTCGGCGCGCTCGTTGCCCGCCGAGACGGCGTAGCTGACGCCGGAGGAGATTGACCGCTTGACGGCGGCGTCCAGCGCGGTGTTCTTGTCGGCGCCGAGGCTCATGTTGGCGACCGAGGGGCCCTTGTGGTGCTTGGTGACCCAGTCGACGCCCGCGATGGCGATTGCGGTGGTGCCCGAGCCGTTGTTGTTCATCACCCGCACGGCCACGATCTTCGCCTTCTTGGCAACGCCGTACTTCGTCCCCGCGATGGTCCCCGCGACATGGGTGCCGTGGCCGTTGCCGTCCTGGGCCGTCTTGTCCTTGTCGACGGCGTCGTAGCCGTAGGAGGCCCGGCCGCCGAAGTCGCTGTGGCTGATGCGCACGCCGGTGTCGATGACGTACGCCGTCACGCCCGCGCCCGCGCCGGCCGGGTAGGTGTACTTCCGGTTCAGCTGTTTCGACTTCTGGTCGATCCGGTCCAGGCCCCAGGGCGGGTTGGTCTGGGTGCCGGTGGTGGTGATCCGCTGGTTCTGGTAGACCTGCGCGACCTTGTCGTCGGCGGCCAGCCTGCGGGCCTCCTCGGCGGACATGCCGGTGGCGTTGAAGCCGTTGACGGCCGACTCGTAGGTACGGCTGACCTTGCCGCCGTACTCCTTGGCGAGGTCCTTGCCCGCGCCCTCGGCCTGGACCGAGCCGCTGCTGCCGTCCTTGAGGAGGACGATGTAGCTGCCCTTGACGGCATCGTCGGAGTCGGCGCCGATGACGGTGCCCTCCGCCGGTGCGGCGCCCGCCGGGAGGGTGAGGAGCGTCGCGCCGCCCGCGACGGCGACTGCCGCGCCGATCGCGAGCGATATTCGGCGCTTGGTGTTACGGGCCACGTGGGTTGCCATGGGCGGGAGTGCCTCTCCTGGTGGATTGTGGGGGGCTGTTCGTATATGGCCACGAACGGTGGTTCGCGGCCGGGCGGATGGTTACTTGGGGACGCGCAGCAGCTTGTTGGGCGTGCCGGTGGTCGGGTTGGTGATGGCGCCCTTGGTGGCGCTGTCGGTCAGCGCCTTGGCGACCTGCGCCGGGGTGGCCGTCTTGTGCGTGCCCAGGTAGAGCGCTGCGGCGCCGGTGACGTGCGGGGCTGCCATGGAGGTGCCCCAGCCGGCCATGGAGGAGGTGTCGCTCTTGTTGCTGGCCGAGACGACGTCGATGCCGGGGGCGTACAGGTCGACGCTCTTGCCGTAGTTGGAGAAGTTCGTCTGCCGGTCCTTCTGGTCGCTCGCGGCCACCGTGATGGCATCGGTCACCCGGGCCGGGGAGGCGGCGGAGGCGTTGCCGCTGTCGTTGCCCGCCGAGACGACGCAGGTGATGTTCGCGGCGATGGCCCGCTTGACGGCCTCGTCCAGTGCGTAGTCCTTGAAGCCGCCGATGCTCATGTTGGCCACCGCGGGGCCGCCCTTGGCCTGGTGGTCCTTGATCATCCAGTCGATGCCGGCGACGGCGTCGGCCGTGGTGCCCCGGTTGTCGTTGCCGAGGATGCGGACGGCGGTGATCTTCGCCTTCTTGGCGATGCCGTACTTGGTGCCCGCGATGGTGCCGGAGACGTGTGTGCCGTGGTTGGCGCCGTCCTGCGCCGTCTTGTCGCCGTCCACGATGTCCTTGCCGTTGGCGGCGCGGCCCCCGAAGTCCTTGTGGCTGACCCGCACCCCGCTGTCGATGACGTAGGCCGTCACGCCCGAGCCGGCGGTGTTGGGGTAGGTGTACTTCTTGTTGAGCGACTTCGACGCCTGGTCGACCCGGTCCTGCCCCCAGGAGGGCGGCCTGGTCTGGGTGGCGTGCCCGGTGATCTCGCGGGCCTGGATGACCTTCGCCACCTTGTCGTCCGCCGCCAGCCGCCGGGCCTCCTGGGCGCCGAGCCCCTTGGCGGAGTAGCCGTTGAGCGCGGCGTGGTAGGTGTGCTCGACCTTGCCGCCGTACTCCCCGGCGAGGCTCTTGGCCTCGGTGGCGGCCCGCACGCCGGTGCCCTTGGCCGGGTCGCCCTTGAGCAGCACGATGTAGTCGCCCTTGACTGCGTCCTTCGCCCCGGCGCCGAGGACGGTGCCCTCGGCGGGCGAGGCGCCCGCGGGGAGGGTCAGCAGCGTTGCTCCTCCCGCGACTGCGATTGCGGCGCCGATCGCGAGGGATATCCGGCGTTTGGTGTGGCGTGCCCCGTGTTGTGCCATGCCGAGGAAGTCCTCCGAGGTGTGCGGTCGAGCGACCCAGAAGTGGATCGTTCGAAACCCTGTCGGATTGCTCGGTGTGGCTCAAGGGACTTGGGGGACTGTGACAGACGCGACACAGTTCGGTGACGGCCCTTGGCAGACACCTACGACACTGACCGCGAGTCCGCCCAGAACGCCTCGAACTCCTCCCGATACGCAGGAAAGAGGGCACCCTCCCCCTCCTCGCGGACCGCCGACGGCACCGACGACACGGCACGGCCAGGGCCGCGCAGGACGAAAACGGGCGTCTCCATCCCCCGCGCACCGCGCAGATACGACTGGACGACGGCGAGGCCGTCCGGCCCGTCCCCGTCGACCATGTACGCGGTGAACCGCGGGATCTCGTCGAAGACGTGGATCTCGAAGGCCCCCTGGTCCCGCAGCCGGGAGCGGACCCGCCGCATATGGAGGATGTTGGTCTCCACCGAACGGGCCAGCTCGCCCTTCTTCAGCCCCAGTTCGCGCTCCCGCCGCTTCACCGCGCTGCTGGCCGGGTTCAGGAACAGCAACCGCACCCGGCAGCCCGCCTCGGCGAGCCGCACCAGGCGCCGCCCGCTGTAGTTCTGCACCAGCAGATTGAGCCCGATCCCGATGGCGTCCAGCCGCCGCGCTCCGCCGAACAGATCCTCCGCGGGCAGCTGCCGCTGGAGCCGTACGCGGTCGGCATGCACGCTGACCACATCGGCGAAGCGGTCCCCGACCAGCTCCTCGACGGCGTCGACCGGCAGCCGGTCTGCCGCGGCCGCCCCCTCGGGCGCGGCGCCCAGCAGCTCCAGCAGCCGCCGGCACATCCGCTCGGCCTGCGCGAGCACCGTCTCGGACAGCGCACGGTTGCGCGCCACGGCACTGCGGGCCACCTCCAACTCGTCCAGCGCCAGCTCCACCTCGCGCCGGTCGTCGAAGTACGGCTCGAAGCAGGGCCAGTGCTGCACCATCAACTCGCGCAGCTGCGGCAGCGTCAGGAAGGAGATCAGGGTGTCGTCGGCGGGGTCGAGGAGATAGCCCTTGCGGCGGCTGACCTCCCGTACGGCCACGGCGCGCTGCACCCACTCCTGCCCGGCGGGCCCGGCCGCGGCGACCACCCACTCCCCGCCGTGCACCGGTTCGTAGATCGGCCGCAGCACGGCGGCGACGACGGCCCGCATCCGCTGCTCGACCAGGTTCAGCCAGACGTACGCGCGACCCGCGCGCTGCGCCCTGGTGCGTACCTCGGCCCAGTCGTCCTCGCCCCAGCCCACGTCCGCGCCGATCTCCATGGGGCGGGCCAGCGGGACGGCTCCGGGTTGGAGCCCGGCTTCCCCCAGCCTCCGGCCGGGTGGTGGTCCCCCCATGCCGAACCCGCCCGTCGGATCGTCCGCCGTTCCGGCCTCTCCGGCGGTGCCACCGCCGTCCGGCCCCTCACCGCCGTCGCCTGGGGGGAGTTCAAGCCCTCCCGCACCCAACTGCGCACCGCCTTCCACGCCCCGTCTCGGCCCCCGCTGTTCGATCAAGGAAGACTACTGCGGCCGTCCGAGGGGTGCACCCGGAACCCCTGCCAACATCCGGTGCCCGCACGGGTGGACGGGGGAAGATGACGACTGGGACCACCGCGCCCGCCGCGGTGCCGTACCGACACGTCGATGGGGAAGAGACATTCCTATGCAGGTATGGCCGGGACACGCGTACCCCTTGGGTGCCAACTACGACGGCGCGGGTACCAACTTCGCCGTCTTCTCCGAGGCGGCGGAGCGCGTCGAGGTGTGCCTGCTGCACGAGGACGGCTCGGAGACGGCTGTCGAGCTGCACGAGTCGGACGGGTTCGTCCGCCACGCCTATCTGCCGGGCGTACTGCCGGGCCAGCGCTACGGCTTCCGCGCACACGGTCCGTACGCGCCGGAGAACGGGCAGCACTGCAACAGCGCCAAACTCCTGCTGGACCCCTACGCGAAGGCCATCAGCGGCCGCGTCGACTGGAACGAGGCCGTCTTCGGCTACCACTTCGACGCCCCCGAGCGGCGCAACGATCTCGACTCGGCGCCGCACACCATGACCTCCGTGGTGATCAACCCCTACTTCGACTGGGGCGACGACCGTCCGCCGCGCACCGACTACCACCGCACGGTGCTCTACGAGGCGCATGTCAAGGGCCTCACGATGCGCCACCCCGAGCTGCCGGACGAGCTGCGCGGCAGTTACGCGGCACTGGCGCACCCCGCGGTCATCGCCCATCTGACCGAGCTGGGCGTCACCGCGCTGGAGCTGATGCCGGTGCACCAGTCGGTCACCGACCACCGGCTGGCCGAGGCGGGAATGACCAACTACTGGGGCTACAACACCATCGGATTCTTCGCCCCGCACAACACCTACGCATCCTGGGGCGAGCGCGGCCAGCAGGTCCAGGAGTTCAAGCACGCCGTGCGGGCCCTGCACGAGGCAGGCATCGAGGTCATCCTCGACGTCGTCTACAACCACACGGCGGAAGGCAACCACCTCGGCCCCACGCTCTCCTTCCGGGGACTGGACAATGCCTCGTACTACCGCCTCGCGGACGACCCGCGCTACTACATGGACACGACGGGCACGGGGAATTCACTCCTGATGCGCAGCCCCCACGTCCTCCAGCTGATCATGGACTCGCTGCGCTACTGGGTGCTCGACATGCACGTGGACGGCTTCCGCTTCGACCTGGCCGCCACGCTGGCGCGGCAGTTCCACGAGGTGGACCGGCTCTCGTCCTTCTTCGACCTGGTGCAGCAGGACCCCGTCGTCAGCCAGGTGAAGCTGATCGCCGAACCGTGGGACCTGGGCGAGGGCGGCTACCAGGTCGGCAACTTCCCGCCGCTGTGGACGGAGTGGAACGGGCGGTACCGCGACACCGTGCGCGACCTGTGGCGCGGCGAGCCGCGTGCCATGGCCGAGTTCGGCTTCCGGCTCACCGGCTCCTCCGACCTCTACCAGGACGACGGACGCCGCCCGCTGGCCTCCATAAACTTCGTCACCTGCCACGACGGCTTCACCCTCCACGACCTCGTCTCCTACAACGAGAAACACAACGAGGCCAATGGAGAGGGCAACCGCGACGGCGAGAGCTACAACAGGTCGTGGAACTGCGGTGTCGAGGGCCCCACCGACGACGCCGCGGTGGTGGCACTGCGGCGCCGGCAGCAGCGGAACCTCATCGCCACCCTCATGCTGTCGCAGGGGGTGCCGATGCTCAGCCACGGCGACGAGTTCGGCCGCACCCAGCAGGGCAACAACAACGCGTACTGCCAGGACGGGCAGCTCACCTGGCTACGGTGGCCGGGCGACGACGGCCCCGCGGGCGGGCCCGCCGACGGTTCCGGTGCGCCGGATCAAGCGCTGTGCGACTTCGTACGTGCCATGGTGTGGCTCCGGCGCGATCATCCCGTCTTCCGCCGCCGCCGGTTCTTCCACGGGCGGCCCATGGAAGGCACCCACGACGAGCTCTCGGACATCGCCTGGTTCACCTCCGGGGGCGCCGAGATGACCCAGCGCGACTGGCAGTCCGCGCACACCCGCTCCCTGACCGTCTTCCTCAACGGCAACGCCATCTCGGAGCCGGGTGAGCGCGGGGAACGCATCACCGACGACTCGTTCCTGTTGTTGTTCAACGCCCACCACGAGGCCATGGACTTCGTGATCCCCGTCAACCACGGGAGGGAGTGGGAGGTCATCGTCGACACCGCCCGGGAGGACAGCTACCGGCAGGGAGGGGGCCCAAAAATCGCCGCCGGAGCTCACCTTGTGCTGGAGTCCCGCAGCATGGCAGTGCTGCAACGCCCGGTGTAGGCGGGACGCACGAAACGAGCCCGGCAGGGTACGTAAGTTCGCATGACACGTGAGGGCGTCCCACCCGCAGCCGCACGCCGCGCAGCCCGTGCCGCCGCCGTACCGACCTCGACGTATCGTCTCCAGCTCCAGCCCGGCTTCCCCTTCGCCGCCGCCGAGCGCGCCGTGCCCTACCTGGCGGGCCTCGGCGTCTCGCATCTGCACCTCTCCCCCGTACTGACGGCCGTGCCGGGCTCCACCCACGGCTACGACGTGACGGATCACGGCACGGTGCGGGAGGAGCTGGGCGGGGAGCGCGGGCTGCGGGCGCTGTCGGCGGCCACCCGTGCGCACGGATTGGGGCTGGTCCTGGACATCGTGCCGAACCATATGGCCGTCCCTGCGGATCTGCGGCTGAACCGTCCGCTGTGGGAGGTGCTGCGGGAGGGGCGCGGCTCGCGATGGGCGCGCTGGTTCGACATCGACTGGGCGGCGGGCGGCGGCCGGGTGCTGCTGCCGGTGCTCGGGGACCGCCTGCACGAAGCGCTGCCGCACATACGGGTCGAGGACGGCACCCTGCGCTACCACGACCACATACTGCCGCTGCGCGAGGGCACAGAGGGGCTGCCGCTGCCCGAACTGTGCGCGGCGCAGCACTACCGCCTGGCGTGGTGGCGGCTGGGCAGAAGCGAGCTCAACTACCGTCGTTTCTTCACCATTTCGGGTCTTATCGGAGTGCGGGTCGAGGATCCGGAGGTGTTCGCGGCAACCCACCGCAAGGTGCTCCAGCTGTTGCGCGAGGGGGTCGCCGACGGGCTGCGCGTCGACCATCCGGACGGTCTTGCCGACCCGGCAGGCTATCTGCGGCGCTTGCACGAGGAGAGCGGTGGCCGCTGGACGGTTGTCGAGAAGATCCTCGCCGACGGCGAACCCCTGCCCGGCAGCTGGCCGGTGGCGGGTACGACGGGATACGACGCACTGCGGCAGGTGGACGGTCTCTTCGTCGACCCCCAAGGGCATGGTGAACTGGAAGCCTGCTACCGGACGTTCACCGGAGCACAGGCCGCCCTGGGCGGTGAGTGGGAGGCGACCCGGCTGCGCGCCGCCCACCGGGTGCTGACGCACGATCTGGCGGCCGAGACCGAGCGGCTGACCCGTACCGCCGTATGGGCATGTGCCGACTCCCCCGATCTCTCGCTGCGCGACCACGCGCCCTGGGCGCTGCGGACCGCACTGTGCGAACTGCTGGTGCGGCTGCCGGTGTACCGCCCGTACACCGCGCAGGGCGTCCGGCCCGACCCCAGGGACGCCGCGCTGTTGGAGGGTGCCGCGCAGGGCGCCCGCGAGGCGTTCCGGCTGCCGGTGGAAGGTGCGGCAGTGGATGCCGTGCTGCGGCTCGCCCTGGGGGACGCTGCGGGTGACAACACGGCCTGCGCCGAGTTCCCCGTACGGTTCGCGCAGTTGTCCTCAGCGCTGCGGGCCAAGTCGGTGGAGGACGCGGCCTTCTACCGCTATGTGCCGCTGCTGTCGGCGTGCGAGGTGGGTGGTGAGCCGGGGCGCCCGGCAGTGCGGCCCGAGGGCTTCCACGCGTACTGCGCACGTGTGCAGCGGGACCGGCCCGCCTCCGGCACCGTGCTGTCCACGCACGACACCAAGCGCAGCGGCGACGCCCGCGCCGCGCTGGCGGTACTGAGCGAGTGCCCGCAGCGGTGGGCCGAGCTGCTGGCCCGGACCGATCTCTCCAGGGCACCCGACCGCCACACGGCGTGGGTGTACTGGCAGACCGCGCTGGCCCTCGGCGCGTTCCCGCCGCCACCCGGACGGCTGGTGCCCGCGCTGCTGAAGGGCGTACGGGAGGCGGGGCTGCGTACCACCTGGACGGAGGGCGACGCGGCGTACGAAGCGGCTGTCGAGCGCTTCGTCACGGCCCAGCGGGACGGCGCGGGGGCGCCGGCGCTGGCCGGCTTCGCGGCGGAGCTCGCCCCGTATGTGCGCGCCAATGTGCTGGGTGCGGCGCTGCTGCAGCTGACCATGCCCGGCGTACCCGAGCTCTACCAGGGCACCGAGCACACCTACCGCGCGCTGGTGGACCCGGACAACCGGGACCCGGCGACCTTTGCCGAGAGGGACAGCGCTCTCGACACGGAGAAGTCGCGGCTGACCTCCGCCGTGCTGCGCTTACGCAGGCAGCGGCCCGAGCTGTTCCTGGAGGCGGCAACATACGAACCACTCCTGGCGGAGGGCGAGATGGCGGCGCACTGCGTGGCCTTCGTGCGGACGGGTGCGGTGCTGACGGCGGTCACCCGGCTGTCCCTGCGCCTGGAAGAGCGCGGCGGCTGGGGCAGCACGCGCCTGACGCTGCCGCCCGGCACCTGGCATGACGCCCTCGCCGAAGAGGGCCACCCCCGAAAGCTGACCGGAACCGTCCCGCTGAGCCGCCTCTTCGAGGGAGCCCCGGTGGCGTTGCTGACCCGGCATGGGGGCCGTGCCCCGTAAGGGGCGCGGGGAACTGCGCGACCAGCCACAACACAAGCCGCAGTCCGCAAACGTCGGACATGGGCACCCCCTCACCGGACCCGGTCATCCCTCCCGCAGCACCCGCAGAAAGGCGTCCGCCGCACCCGTCGGCCGGGAGCGGCAAAAGGCGGTGAGCGGGCGACGCCAGGGAGGGCCGACATTGACGAGCTGCCCGGCGGGCACGAGGCCGGGAGTGAGGTGTGCCGAGACGAGGCAGATGCCGGCTCCGGCAGCCGCCATCACGGCCGCCGTCGTCGGGTGCTCGACCCGCAGAGCGGTCCGCGGGACGAATCCGGCCCGGCCGCAGACCAGGTCCACGAACGGTCGCCCCTCGATCCATGGCTCCATCCCGCACCGGACCCAGCCCCGGTCGGCAAGCTCCTCCAGCGCGACCGGTTCCCCGTCCGCACCGGCGCGCACGCACAGCGGGTCGTCGGGCGGGACGACGAGGACGATCTTCTCCTCGCCGATCTCCCAGCTCGGCCCTGACCAGTCGTCGACCCGATAGCCGACGGCGATGTCGGCGATGCCGCGTGCCATGCGTTCGCGCAGTTCGTCCTCCGTCGCGTACTCGCGCACCCGCAGCGCCACCTGGGGGTGGAGCCGCCGCATCCGGGCGACGGCTTCCGTCAGCACGCCGACCGCGAGGCCGTGCACGGTGGCGACCTCCAGCTCACCGCCCCCGGCACCGGCCGCAGCGCGTGCCGCGCGGCGTGCCTGACGGGCGCTGCGCACAGCGAGTTCGGCGTCCGGCAGAAAGGCCCGGCCCATCGGCGTCAGCCGTACCCCGCGCGGCAGCCGCTCCAGCAGCGGACCGCCGACCTCGCGTTCCAGGGCCTTGATCTGGTGCGAGAGCGCCGACTGCGTGACGTGCAGCGACTCGGCGGCCCGCGTGAATGTCGTCTCTTCGACGACCGTGACGAAGTACTCCATCTGCCGCAGACTCACGAGCCCTCCCCCAGCTCCGGGAACTACTTCTCAGCCACGCCGCGAAGCCGTTCGGCGGCCTTGCGTGCCGCGTTGGACACCCGTTCCGGGTCGTCGTTCCCCATGAAGGTGAGGTCGGCGACGGAGGCGCCGACCCGTACCTGGACGAATCTGAACGAGGCACCCATGATCTCCATGCGGTTCCCCACGGACTCGTCACCGGCTTGCGGCGCCGACCCACGCTTGATGGTGAGGGGCACCCCGTCCTTGGTGCCGCCCTCGGCGCACTTGCCGGGCGCTTCCCGCAGCTGGCTTATGGCGCGGCGGGCGGCATCGTCGTCGCGGTAGCTCACGAGGCGCTCATTGATACGGCCAGAAGTGGCGTGCTTCAGGGATCGCTCGACAGCGACCACGGGCAGCCCGATGGAGCGGTTGGTGCGGGTGAGAAAGGTGTCGCAGTCGGCGGTCTTCCCCTTCATCCCGCGCAGGTTGGTCTTCTCCAGCTTGTGTTTGCCGCCGAGTTTCTCCTCGCCCACCGTCCATTCCCCGGACAGATCGCCCGCCGTCAACAGCGCACGGCCGGCCTCGGCGACCGACAGCGGCCGTGCGGGGGGAGCGGACGGCGAAGCGGACTGCTCCGTGCCCGAGGAGGCTTTCCCCTTGTCCTTGCCGCTCTTCCCTCCCCCGCCGTCGTTGCTTCCGTCGTCACAGCCGACGGCAGCGAACAGCGCCAGAGCGCCCGCCATGGACCCAGCCAGAATCTTGCCGCGCACCGCGTTACCCCTCCCATGGCATGCCTTCAACAAATGACCAGGCTAGCCACGCCGGGATCCACCGATCGCAGCGGCCTGGTCACCCACAGAGCCATGAACGTTCTTCATCGCAACCATAGAAGCATTGCGTTGGACTCATCTCCCCGCCGGGCGGAGGCTGAGGTCATGAGCGGGAACACCACAGATGTGATCGTCATCGGCGGCGGAACGGGCGGCTACAGCACGGCACTCCGCGCCGCACACCTCGGGCTCGGCGTCACCCTCGTCGAGCGCGATCTGGTCGGGGGCACCTGTCTGCACCGGGGATGTGTGCCCAGCAAGGCCATGCTGCACGCCGCGGAGCTGATCGACGGTGTGGCGGAGGCGCGGGAGCGGTGGGGGGTCAAGGCGACGCTGGACAGCATCGACTGGAGCGCGCTGGTCGCCACCCGCGACGACATCGTCTCGCGGAACCACAAGGGGGTGGAGGGCCAGCTCTCCGCGGCGGGGGTGACAGTCGTGCGGGGCACCGCCGCACTGGCGGGCCCGCGCACCGTCCGGGTCGACGTCCCCGGCGCCGGGGGCGCCGAGCTGTGGACGGCGCGGCGCGGTCTCGTACTGGCGACCGGCTCCCGACCGCGGACGCTGCCGGGTCTGGAGCCGACCGGTAAGCACGTCGTCACCAGCGACGACGCGCTGTTCGCGCCCGGTCTGCCGCGCAGCGTGCTGGTGCTGGGCGGTGGTGCGATCGGGGTCGAGTACGCCTCGTTCCACCGCTCCATGGGCGCCGAAGTCACCCTGGTGGAGGCGGCGGAGCGGCTGTTGCCGCTGGAGGACGCCGACGTCAGCCGCCAGTTGACCCGCGCGCTGAAGAAGCGCGGCATCACGGTGCTGACGGGCGCCCGGCTGCTGGACGCTCACCTGACGGGCGCACCCCCGGCGGACGCGCACCGGTCCGGAACGGGGCGGTCCGATGCGGGCACGCCCGGTGCGGGTACGCCCGGCGGGGGCGTCGCGGCGCGGGTGCAGCCGGCGCGTGGGGAGGCGCTGGTGATCACGGCAGAGCGGCTGCTGGTCGCGGTGGGCCGTGTCCCGGTCACCGACGGGCTGAACCTGGCGGCGGCCGGTCTGACGACGGACGAGCGGGGCCATGTGCCACCGGCCGACTGGGCCACGCTGGAGACGGCCGTCCCCGGCGTGTACGTCGTCGGCGATCTGCTCCCACCGCCCTCCCTGGGCCTGGCACACGCCTCGTTCGCCGAGGGTCTGGTGGTCGCGGAGACACTGGCCGGGCTCGCGCCCCGTCCGGTGGACTACGCGGCCGTGCCCCGGGTGACGTACTCGAGCCCGCAGACCGCGTCGGTCGGGCTGAGCGAGGCGGCGGCCAAGGACGCCGGGCACGAGGTGGCGGTCAACGTGCTGCCGCTGACCGCCACGGCCAAGGGCATGGTGCACGGCCAGGGTGGCATGGTGAAGGTCGTCGCCGAACCGGGCCCCGAAGGCCGGGTGCTGGGCGTTCACCTGGTGGGCCCGCATGTCTCCGAGATGATCAGCGAGTCCCAGCTGGCCGTGGCCTGGGACGCCTCCCCCGCGGACATCGCCCAGCACATCCACCCCCACCCGACGCTGACCGAGGCGGTGGGCGAGACCTTCCTGACGCTGGCGGGGCGCGGGCTGCACCAACACGCGTAAGCCCGCGGCACGTTGGGGCACCCGGCGACACCCGCCGGGTGCCCGGCAACAATGGTCCGCATGCTGTTCGACGTATGGGCTCCGACCGCGCGAACCGTCACCCTCCATCTCCCGCACGCCCCCGGCATTCCGATGGCTCCCTCGCCCACCCATCGGGGCTGGTGGCAGGCCGAGGCACCGGCCTGGTCCGGCACCCGCTACGGCTTCGCCCTCGACGGCGGACCGGTGCTGCCGGACCCGCGTTCGCGCCGCCTGCCCGACGGGCCCGAGGGGCTGAGTTCCGTCGTCGACCACGACGCGTACACCTGGCGGCACCCGTGGCGGGGACTGCCGCTGCCCGGAGCCGTGCTCTACGAGCTGCACATCGGCACCTTCACAGCCGAGGGCACCTTCGGGGCGGCGAGCGAACACCTCGGCCATCTGGCGGAGCTGGGCATCACCCATGTCCAGCTGATGCCCGTCTGCCCGTTCCCCGGCGCTCATGGCTGGGGCTACGACGGCGTGGCGCTGTGGGCGGTGCACGAGCCGTACGGCGGGCCGGACGGGCTGAAGGCGTTCGTGGACGCCGCGCACGGGCACGGGCTCGGGGTCGTCCTCGATGTCGTCCACAACCATCTGGGCCCGTCGGGCAACCAATTGCCCGCGTTCGGGCCCTACTTCACCGACCGCCACCAGACGCCCTGGGGTGCGGCCGTCAACCTGGACACGCCCGGCTCCGACGAGGTACGCGCCCACCTCATCGGCAGCGCCCTCGCCTTCCTGCGCGACTACCACCTCGACGGACTGCGGCTGGACGCCGTCCACGCACTGGCCGACACCCGCGCCGAGCACTTTCTGGCCCAGCTGTCCGAAGCGGTCGACACCCTCGCCGCGCACACCGGACGCCCGCTGTTCCTGATCGCCGAGTCCGAGCTGAACGACCCGCGCACCACAGCGCCGCGCAGCGCCAACGGCTACGGCATGCACGCCCAGTGGAACGACGACTTCCATCACGCGCTGCACACCGCGCTCACCGGTGAAGACCACGGCTACTACGCCGACTTCGCACGCGAGCCGCTCGCCGCCCTCGCCAAGACGCTGACCGGCGCCTTCTTCCACGACGGTACGTATTCCAGCTTCCGCGGCCGCAGCCACGGCCGGCCCGTACGCCGCCCCGGCGCAGCCCAGACCCCGGCACACCGCTTCCTGGCGTACGCGCAGACCCACGACCAGATCGGCAACCGCGCGCTGGGCGACCGGCTGTCCGCGCTCGCCTCGCCCGGACTGCTGGCCTGCGCCGCCGCGTTGGTGCTGCTCGCACCCGGGACGCCGATGCTGTTCATGGGCGAGGAGTGGGGTGCCCGCACCCCCTGGCAGTACTTCACCGACCACCAGGACGCTGCGCTGGCCGAGGCCGTACGGCAGGGGCGGCGGCGGGAGTTCGCGCGCCATGGGTGGGACGCCGAAGACATCCCCGACCCGCAGGACCCTGCCACCCGCGCGCGCTCGTGCCTGGACTGGGACGAGCCCTCCCGGGCACCGCACGCCCGGCTCCTCGACTGGCACCGCACGCTGATCCAAGTACGCCGCGCGCACCCGGTGCTGGCGCACCTGCCGTTGGGCGAGGCCGACGTCCACTTCGCGGATGGCGACGGCGACCGGTGGCTGCTGCTGCGCAACGGGCCGCTGTACGTCGCGGTGAACCTGGCGGACGACCGTACGGCGGCCGTGCCGGTGCCCTCCGCGCATGCGGCTCTGCTCGCCGCGTGGGACCCCGAGACGCGGATCGCTGACGGCGCGTTGCGGCTGCCACCGGAGTCAGCGGCGGTGCTGCGCCAGTCACAATCTGGTGGAAGCCACCTCTGAGACCGCATAAGGTCACCCGAACGGCATCCGCCTCGTCGAGCCTTTTGCACCGCTCCGAGGACGCGACCGGTAACCGGAGGGCCTTGTGAACATCGTTGCTAACACCTACTTCGGCATCGTCACCCGGGAGGGCCACCTGTACCAGGCCAGGGTCGAGGTGCCGGGAGAACCGGACGTGGTCTTGGCCGCCCACTCCGACGATGATCTGTTCGATGACGTCGGCCGCCAACTCGCCCGCCTCCTCGGCGTCGAACCCGACGACGTCGACCTGCACCTCTTCGGTCACGACGGGGGCGACGGGATCCCGGTCTACGCGGGGGCCGCCGTGTTCGACGGCGGAGCATGGCTCACCCAGTTTCCCGCCCAGGAGGACCTGCCGGTTGCACTCTCGGTGCCACCGTCGCCGACCTATGAGGTCGCGGCGGACCGGGCGCGTCAGGCGCTGGCTGCGGCGGTAGGCCGCTCCGGGGAGAGCCTCGACATCGAGTTCTTCGAGATTGTTCCGCATGAGCACGCCGCCTCGGCGCAACAGGAGGAGGAACCGGACTCACAGCCGTGAACGGCGTTCACCGCTGCTCGTCGGTTACCAGAGGGTTGGGACCGGTCTCGGGCGGTGTCCCTTAGCGTCACCGCGGACCAAGAGACCAGGACTGATCGTGCCACGTCCAGCGGGTGAACGGGGTGGCGCGCTTCGTCCAGCCGTGAGGAGGCGCCGCGCATGCATCTTCGGAGAGTCCCGGATCCACCTGGCCATTCCCCGCAAGCGA
>NZ_JBQQBT010000043.1:0-30558 GCF_052245835.1 Streptomyces sp. 8N114
CATTCCACCCATCATCGACCCCCGTCCTCGCGTGAACCTCCCCAACGGGACAGACACACCGCTCAGTACAACTGAGCAACAGCAGGCCACAACCAAGATCAATAAGCAAACACAGAGCTACGCCACAGCAGGGGATCGTAGGGCACTGCTGTCGGCCTGCCAGAGCTGCTCAACCATGGACAACCCACGACGCATCCCCACGACAAAACAACGACGCCCATCACCTCTCACACGAGGCCGGAGCGGCACACACACCGGTGCGCAGCCGGGAACATGGAGGCGGCCGTCAAGCAGGCCCTGACCAGCTGAACCACCAGCTGCAGGCGGGCGGTAGACAGGTGAAAGCGGCAGGCAAACACAGACACCCAACACAGAGACAACCAGCCACACATGAACCACGCACAACCCCTCCCGCTCATCCCAAACCAGCAACCGACCAACAACACCCGGCCAGCCACACCAACCAACATCCCCACACCCCTAAAAAACCAAAACCCTCCCGCGCTTAACCACACGAGTTGAGCTGACGTCCATGAAGGCGTCCGGAGGATCGTGGCTCGTGAAGGTGACGGTGATGAGCACACCCGGGGGGCGTCAGCGACTGAAGCGACTCAACTCGGGATGACTACTGATTGTGCTCAGACTTTGGGGAGCTCTATGCCCATCTCGCGCATGGCGTCGGAGGCGGGGCCGCCTTCGGAGCGTTCGGTTTTGTAGCCCTTGACGGTGGGGGCCAGGGTGCGGGGGTCGACGGCTTCCGAGGGGGCGCCGGTGGCGTAGAGGCCGTCGGGGTCCTGGTCGCGGTCGTGGGGTGCGAGCCAGAAGACGCGGCGCAGGTAGGTGCCAGAGGCGCGGGAAGGTTTGGCCTTGTTGGTGAGGGTGGCGTAGCCGATGAGGCGGCCGTCGCGGTGGTAGGGGGGCTGGCGGCGGCGTGAGGAGACGCGGTCCAGCGACTGGCGGACGTAGTCGAGGGCGGCGGTGTCCTCGAGCCAGACGAGTTCTTCCTCGTGCGCGAGGTCTTCGGGGTCGATCAGCGCGCTCACGGGGTCTCCTCGTCGGTGAGGTCGGCGATCAGGCCGATGCCGGGGTAGTACTTCTTCTGGTTCGAGGTGGCCATCTCCTTCGGGGAACGCATACCCAGTGTGTCCCGGACCCGTGCGGCGAACGCGCGGCTGGAGACGGGGGTGGCGCCTTCGCTCTCGCACCAGCGGCAGTAGGCCAGGTAGAGGTGTTTTTGCTCGGCGCGCAGACCGGGCGCGATCTTGCAGGTCTCGGTGAGGAAGCGGCCCATGTGGTCTTCGGTCTCGGCGTAGGCGGTGGTGGCCACCCGGACTCGCTCGGGGCCGGTGAGGTCTTTCTCGCCGGCGAGGTAGCGGCGGGCGCCGTCGATGAGCCAGGCCAGGATGCCGGGGCCTTCTTCGCGGACGAGGATGTCGGCGAGGTTATCGATCTTGCGTTCGTCGGGGATGATCCGCTCGAAGGGGATCAGACGCATGCGCCGCCAGAACGCGTAGCCGCCCGTGCCGACTTCGGGGCGGTGGTTGCCCAGCAGGAAGAGCTTGTGGGTGGGGGTGAAGGAGAAGAAGTCCTGCCGCATGCGGCGGGCTTTGAGTTGGTCTCCGCCGGTGAGCAGCTTGACGCGGGATTCGTCGAAGCGGTCGCCGGCCTTCAGCTCGCTGCAGACGATGACGCGTCGTCCGTGGAGCTCGGCCAGGTCGGTGGGGTGGCTCTCGAAGGGTTTGGCCATCAGGAAGCCGGGTGGGGCTGCGTCGGCGTAGTCGCCCAGGAGTTTCATGATGACGTCCAGGAGGACGGACTTGCCGTTCTTGCCTTGCCCGTAGAGGAAGGCGAGGACCTGGGCGCCGACGTCGCCGGTGATGGAGTAACCGAGGAGCAGGTGGAGGTAGCGGATCATCTGACGTCCTTCGGCGTCCTGGCCGAAGGTGTCGGCCAGGAACCGGTCCCAGCGTGGGGTGGGCATCTGCTCGGGGGCTGTGAGGGCGCTGCGGGAGTGGAAGTCGCGTTCGGGGTCGGGCGGTTGGAGGGTGCCGGTGGCCAGGTTGACGATGCCGCCGGGGGTGCACAGCTTGTAGGGGTCGGCGTCCAGGAGGGAGGCGTCCAGGAGCATGCCGCGGGCGGCGCGGGCCTGCTGGAGGACGGCTTTGATGCCGGAGGTGGACATGGCTCGTCGGCGCTCGCGGCGCATCTCGGCGTCGGTGTAGGTGCCGGTGGGGTCGTGGGTGGCCAGGGTCTCGGCCATGTCGCCGACTGCCCATACGACGGTGTCGTGTTCGTCGGGTTCCCAGCGGGCTCCGGACCAGCGGTACCAGCCCAGGCCGTTGACGTGGCGGAAGTCGCGGGCGTACAGGTGGGCGAAGGCTTTGGCCAGGCCGCGGTCGGTCATCGAGTCCAGGAGCAGACCGTGCTCGGTGGTCTGGAACGGCGGCCGCTCGCGCGGTGCCGTCGGTGCCGGGGCCTGGGCCGGGAGCGGAGCGGGAGGCTGCTGAAGGATCTGGCGTGCCACGGCGGCCGGGTCGAATGCTGCGGTCACGATCGGGCTCCCGGATACATGGGGCGCTGGGCGCCGGCTGCGAGTCCGGCGCGGATGATCTGCAGGGCGCGGGCGTGCTGGCGGGGGCGTGCGTAGTCGGCTGCGGCCAGCAGTGCTTCTTCGGCGGCGTGCTGGTCTAGTTGGCCAGCCGCGACGAGTCCTCCGGCGGTGTAGGCGGCGCGGTTGAGTTTCTCGGAGAAGCCCATGTTCTCCGCCGCCGCGGCGCATCCGGCAACCTCGGCCAGGACGGTCTCCATCGCCTTCGCAGCGGTGGCGCGTCCTCCCCCGGCTTGGGCGACGGCTTCCCGGGCGCGGGAGGGCACAGAGCGGCGAGCCGCGGGCCGCGGGAGGTGGGCGGGCTCGTCGGCCGGGGTGGTGTGGCCGGTGCGGACCAGCTCCTGGGCGAGCCAGCCGGGCAGAGGAGCAGGGGGCCTGGTGGGGGCGAGCGGGGTGTAGGTGCCGTCGGTGGTGCGGGTGCCGGGGGCGACGATGTAGCCGCCGTGTGCGCGTACGTCGACCTGCCAGCACAGGGCGCGGCCGGTGCTGGAGCCGCTGGAGCAGTGGAAGGTGCGTGCGGGGTCGGCGCGGTACCAGACGTGGAGCCCGCCCGAGGGGGTGCGTACGCGCAGTGTGGTCTCGTCCTGGGCCGGGTCGGGGGCGCTGCGCAGGGCGGCGAGGACGGCCAGGGTGTGGAAGCCGTTTTCCAGGCCGGTCAGGTCGACATGGTCGTGGAGGGGGATACCTGGCCACAGCCGGTCCCGGGCCGGAAGAGGCTGGGGGTGGGCATCGATGTCGATGACGACGAGGTGGGCGGGTCCGCAGGAGACACCGACCCCGGCCCCAGGGATGGCGCCCCACCAGGCGCGGATGCGCTCGGGGTCGGTGGTGGCGGCGTGGAAGCCGTGGCACCAGCCACCGTCCTGGATACAGGGGCACTGGGCAGGCGGGTGGGATCTGTCCTGGCAGGCAGGGCAGTTGCGGGCGGGGATCTTCCTGCCGGGAGTCAGAGGGTGGACAGGCCAGCCAGCTGCCGCGCACTCGTGGGCGACAGCGAGCATGTCTTGCCTACCGGTGGTGGAGATGGCCGTTCCTCGTGACTCGACAGTGGTTCCCGATCGCCTTGCGGCTTCAGTCGCTGCCAGAGAAACGCAGGTCAGAGAGCCCATCGACCCCCGACAGCGACTGAAGCGACTGAAGTTCAGAACAAGGTGAAGACACCTTAGCGAAAATGGTCAGGGCGGTAGGCGGGCAGGGCAGGATCGGGCGTGGCGACCCCGGACGCAGCCGCCTGCTGCCGGGGAGGGAGAACATAGCCCTGGAATCGGCGGCGCGGTCGCGGAGTCCCCGGCCCGGGCTTCCTGACTGCTAGGCCGGCGTGCCCTCTTCTCTGACTTTCAGAGGGCCTGCCGCAGCGATCCACGTCCTTGGGGGTTGGGTGGGTTCGGTCGCTGCTTCGGTCGCTGAAGAAAAGCCCTGGTGGGCGGGGGTTTCCGGGCTGAGGAGCGACTGAAGCGACTCTGAGTTTGGATTATGACGACATTCGCGCGTGCGCGTGCGTGTCATAGATACCGACCTTCAGTCGCTTCAGTCGCTGCCGATCAGAAAAACCGCAGTTCAGAGGGCAGTAAGTCAGAGAATCTGCCCAGCGACTGACGAGAGCTCGGTCGCTGGTTGCACAGTCTTGAGTCGCTCCCTCTTCTCTGGAGGGGCGCTCTGTGCCGTAGCCGGACTCTCGGTTGCTGCTCCAAGTCGCTGGGCGAAAAACTTTGCTCAGTCAGCACTTTTGAGACTAAGGAGCGACTGAAGCGACTCTGAGCAGAAGTTATGACGCCGTGTGCTCTTGCCCGCTTCCCACATACCTGTCTTCAGTCGCTCCCTCGTGCTCTCCCTTGCCCGTGCCGAACCCCGGGCCACACGACGCGATGGGCGAACCGAGGTGGGTTTTCTTCGATGCTGAACAGCACCTCGTCGCACCGGCCGCATTGGGCTGGTCAGCCGTTCCCGGCTGCGCTCAGGCGGAAGCGTCGAAGGATGGTGAACGAGTTGCTGGTGGTCTGGGTGAACAGAAGTTCGCGTGCCCAGACCGTGCCTCCGGCGTGGTGTCCGGCCAGTTCGGCATAGCACTGTGTTCCGCGCTTGCAGGTGCGTGGATGGGCGATCGTGGCATGTGCGGGGAAGTCGATGGGCGTCATGGGAGGGGACAGCAGCCTCCGGCGCAGGCCTGCCCACCCCTGGTTCACGTCGTCCACCGCGACGAACACTCCACCGCGGCCCTCGTCCTCTGCGAAGACCTCGCCCAGGCTCAGCCGGAAGGGGGGTGTCTGGTGGCGGCAGAGTTCAGCACGTTGCAGGAGAAGGGCTTCATCGGCCGTCTCCTCCGGATAGGTGACGGTCACGTGCGCCGGGACGGTGCTGGCCATGGCGGGGTCCCAGATGTGTCTCCACCGTTCGATCTGCTCGGCCTCCGGCCCGGCCAGGAGCACACACAGATGCCGTCTCATGGCCGCAGCGTAGGCGCGGTGCTGCTTGGTTCTCGGGGAGCCCTGGGGCCACCTGCCATCGATGGCCCCAGGGGACCGGTGCCGGTCCCGGGGCGTCAGCGAGCCCGGTCTCGTCGGCCTGCGCGGGCGTGCCGGTCAGGTAGTGGGCGAGGGTGGAGAAGACCAGACGTCCGCCGGGCCGCAGCGCGGCGGCAGCCGTCGTCAGCAGCTGGTGTGGGTCGGTGAAGTCCACGGCCCCGAAAACGCTGTCAGCACGTCGTACGTGCCGGCGGCGGAGTGCAGGTGGGGCACCACGTCGGCATGCACAAGGCGCAGGGTGCGAGGTGGCTGTACAGGTCGGTGGCCATGGTGTGCTGGGCGGGTGAGGCGTCGATGGCATCGACCTGGGAGGGCTGGTGATGGGCGGTCAGGTGGGCGGCGTGCCGGGCGGGGCCGGCACCCAGGTCTGCGACGATCCGCCCGGCCAGGTCACCGAGGGACCATGCCCACTACATCGAGACGCTCGCTTTATGGCCGGCCTGCCGCTGGCCTCCGACGCGACGGCCCAGGGGATCGACGGGGTGGAGACCACGCTTGGGCGCTGGCAGCCGGTCACGACACCCGGCCGATCAAGTCCGCTTTCCCGCCTCTCCGGCATAGCGGGATGTGCTGGCCACCGGGACTCCTCGCGGTACCCGGGGCGTGCCCTTGCTGGACGAGGCGAAAGCGGAGCCGTCAGCGCCGCCGTATGACGCGGCCCGAATTCGGTCAGCCAGGGTCAGGCAAGCAGTCCGACCTCATGGGCTTCGCGGGCCTGGTCGGGGGTGAGCTTGTGCTGTTTGTAGTGGCTGCGGGTGTTGCTGCGGAAGACGCCCAGCCGGATGTGATGCTGACGGCCTTCGGTGTCGGTGACGGTCTCGGTGTGGGGGCGAGGCACGCGCAGGTGTCCCTCGCGGGCTTTGAACTGGCGGGCGGCGGCGAGGTTGATCTCCCACTTCGACGCCCCGGCCGGCACAGCAGGTGTGGTGAGCTCTGCCTTGGCGGCGGGCTGGATCCCCAGTTCGGTCAGGCGCTCCTGCTGGCCCTTCTTGAGGCTGTGCCAGGCCGCGGGCTGCTCGGCCAGCCAGGCGCCGATGTCGTCGCCGCCGAGGCTGACGCCGGGCTGGAGCTCGGCGAGGGTGGCGCCTTGGGACAGGAGCCAGCGTGCTTTGGCGTAGTGGCGCTGCCAGGTGAGGGGCCAGTCGGGGTTCCAGTCCGGGTCGATGGCCTGCAGGCGCCTGCGGCGGGAGGCGGCGCGCTCGGTTTTCTTGCCCAGGCCGCCGGGCTTGCGCGCCTGGTGCAGCCGCTCCCCGATCCGGACACCGGCGATGGCGGCGTCGCGGGGTGCGGCGAGGGTGTGGTGCTCGGCGTAGTAGAGCGCGCACAGGTCCAGGAACTCGGTGAAGGACTGGTCGCGGGGGTCGAAGACGAAGCCGGTCTCGGTCAGCAACTCGATCCGCCAGTCCGCCAGGTCGTCGTAGCGCCAGGCGCGGCGCTGTTCGGCGGCCCACTGGCCGACCGGGTAGTCGATGTGAGTGTCGCCGAGGGTGACGGTGGCGGTGTAGGGGATGTTGGCGTGCCCGTGTTCGGCGGCGTAGGTGCGGACGGCTTCGAGTCCGGTGAGCCAGGCGGTCGATTCGGGCCGCAGAATGCGGGTGCGGACCAGCCGGGCGATCTCCTCCGCATCCCGGCCGCGGCGGGAGAAGCGCAGCAGCGCCGGCTCGGACACCTCCACCTCCCCCGGCTCCTCCTCCTTGCCGTGGTCGCCAGGGGGCGCCTCACCCTGGGGCGCCTCGGCCGCTTCGTCCACCTTCTTGCGGGGGTCTCCGACGGGGTCGGTGGCGAGGGTGTCTTCAGCGCCGCCGCGGCGGCCGGCCGGGCGCAGCGCCAGGCGCTCGACGATGCGCGGGTCGAAGGCGCGCAACGCTCGCAGGACGGTCACCAGCGGTTCGAAGGCGACTGTGGCCGCCATGTCCCGGCCCTCCTCCTCGGCGCTCAGGAGGACGGGCACGACCAGGCGGGCGACCTTGCCCTCGTGGGGCTTTTGCCGCAGGGCGCGGCCGACGGCCTGGACGATGTCGACGGGGCTGCTGCGTACGTCGGCGAACAGGACACCGTCCAGTCCGCACCGTCCGGTGATGTCGGTGCCCTCCCCCAGCAGGCGGCAGGTGCACAGGATGCGGAACTCCGTCTTGCGGCCCTCGGCATCGACACCGTCGGCGAACTGGGCCAGAGTCGCGCGCTGGTGGGCGGCCGGGTGGAGGCCGCACAGCCACTCCCCCCACACCTCGCCCGGGAACCGCCCGGCCGCACGCAGCTCATCAGCCGCATCCGGCAGGCCACGGGCGAAGGAGAGGGCTTCCTGGGTGCGGGAGTGGAAGCTCAGCAGGCTGATGACGCCTGCGGTTTCCATGTGGGCGAGGGTGGCGGCGCGGATCGCGCCCAGCCGCATGCCTCGCCGCTCCTCCAGGCTCGCGCCGGTCCCGGGGGGTGCCGGGTCGCGGATCTCGAGGACATCGATCTCGAAGCCGGCGAGGACGCCCTCTTCGATGGCCTGGCCGAGGGGGTAGGTGAAGGCGGGCTTGCCGTAGAGGGCCTCATCGTCCATGGAGGCGACCAGCACCTCCCCCTCGTCCCCTTCCGCTGCCTCTTCCGGGCCGGCGACCGCCTGGCGCCGGCTGGTCTTGTCCCAGATGCGCGGGGTGGCGGTCATGTACAGGCGCCGGTCGGCGGGGATACGGGTGTTGTCGTGGACGATCGCCCACGGCTTGGTCGCGAGTCCCGCGGTGCGGTGGGCCTCGTCCACGATCGCCAGGCCGAACCCCTCCAGTTTCTGCCCGAACGCCCCGGCCAGGGCCCGCTGCAGGACACCGGCGACCGCACGCTCCTCGGCGGCCTCCGCTGCCTTCTCCTCGTCTTCGTCGGCGCTGTGGCGGCCGGGGTTGCCGACGAGGGAGGCGTAGGTGGCGAAGACGGTCACGGGGCCGCTGCCGGCCCACATGGCCAGACGGATCGGGTTGGTCGTGCATCGCACCCCGAGCTCGTCGGCGAGGTGGGAGCGGACTTCGGGGTCGCGGTCGAGGGAGCAGACGGCGACGGCGTTGCCGCGCATGCCGTACTGGCGCCATCTCTCCACCGTCTGGGTCAGCAGATTCAAGGTGGGCACCAGCACCAGCACGCGCCCGCGGGGCTCCAGGCGGCGGGCGACTTCGTAGGCGATGAGGGTCTTACCCGAGCCCGGTGCGGCGATCACCTGGGTACGCAGACCCTCTGCCGGGATGCCGCCGGGCGGGGTCTCCAGCGCGAAGACCGCCGCGTCGACGGCTTCCCGCTGCCGCGCCCCAAGCGTCATCGGCTCGCGCACGCGGCTGCCCTCCATTCCTTCAGTCTCCCCTGAGTCCCTTGAGTCCCTGTGCCGTTGTGTCTGGCTGTCGTTGGTCAGGCGGAGAAGCCGACCGAGGTGGCGTACTCGTACTGGCCCCACTGCGAGCCCAGGTCGGTCAGCCAGTCATCCCACGCATCCGCCAGCGCCTCATCGTCCTGAGCGACCCAGGCCTCCACGATCCGGTCCCAGCTGCGGATCCGCAGACGGCGAAACCCGGCCACGTCGGTTTCGATGACCCGCTTACGAGGATCAGCAACCGCGCTCTGGTCCAGCGGCTGGATCTCCACCCGGGTCCCGCCCCGGGCATTCAGGCGCTGGAGCAGGTGGCGGGCCACGTTCTGGCGGCGGTAGGCGCGGTAGGCGGCGTCGATGCGGGTGAGGTTGTCGCGGGTGGGGGTCTGCTTGTGCTGCAGCCACCGGCGCAGCGTGCCCCGCGTGACGGAGATTCCCGCATCCCTTATCGCCTGATACCCGGCCGGCGAGTTGGTGAGGTAGTTCAGCCGCGCGTTCAGCCCGCGCCGGCTGGTGACCGGGGAGCGGATGCCCCCTTCCAGGGCGAGACGGTCGAGCACCTCGGCGGCCAGCTGGGCGCTCTTCTGCCCCTGGGCCCCGTAGAGGCCGAAGTTGAGTGTCCGCTCCGGCACGTCAGTTCATCTCCCGCTCGCGGTAGCTGTCTTCGGCCACCTTCTCAAGACGGTAGGTCTGCTTGGGCTTGACCTCGGTGACCTCACGCCCTTCGGGGAACAGCGGGGTGTCCTTGCCCGCCGCCCGGGCCGTGCGCCAGTCTCCGGCCAGGTGGAGTTCGTCGGTGCCCATCATCCGCACGACCCTGAGCCCGGCCTGGTGAGCCTGCCATGCCTTGTTCCACAGGTTGGCGAACGCCTGGCTGCGGATGATGTGCATCCAGTCTGTCCGGTACAGGTCCCGGTTGTAGTTGGACTCCCCCATCGTGGAGACCAGCTTGGAGTACATCGCCTTGACGTACTCGTATGTCGCCTCCCCCTCCCCGGAGTCCGACGCGAGGGCGTTGGTGCGGGCCTGGGCCAGAGCACGCCGCAGATTCTCCAGCAGCTGCTCGGTCGAACCCGAGGTCCACGACTCGTGGATCAGCGGGCGCTCACACAGCCCGTACTTGGGGCCGGAGAGGCGCAGCAGGAGCCGCAGGGTCGACTCGGTGACCCAGATCCGGCCGGGCTCTTCACGGTCGCCGATGGGGTTGGGCAGGCGCGGGTGGTCCCAGTCGGGCGGGGTGATCAGGTGGACGCCGGAGCGCTTGGTGTCATGCGCCGGCCCGCCTTCGTCGGGGCCGAGGTGGTGTTCGAGCTGTCCGATCGGCAGGTGGGCCTTGAGCGCGCTGAGGTAGGCGCCGTTGATGTCCAGCGCCGTCACGATGTCGTCGCCGAGCTGGTCGAGGATCTCGGGCGGGGCCGTCCAGCGCGGGCGGGCCTCCCAGATCGCGTCGGCGTCCTGGCGCCCACGCTTGTGCAGGATGCCGGGCAGGTCCGGGTAGTTGCGGAAGTCGTACCGCCCTCCGGCCCGGCTCTGCTCCAGCAGATCCATCACGTCCGGGATCGCGGTCTTCTGCAACTGGGCAACCGCCTCCGCGACCTCTCCCCCGGTCTCGGCGAGCACGGCCCGGACCCGGCTCTCGATCCGCTCGGTCAACTCGGCCACCGTCCCACTGGACTTCGCCACCGTCGCCGATCCCTTGCCCGCAGCCCGCGGAGCAGCGGCCGTCGGCCGCGGACCAGGCCGGGCCGGGCGGCGTGCCGGGGACGGAACAACCGCCTCCCCGGCCGGGCTCGGGGCAGGTGCCACCAGTGTTGGCACGGAGGCAGTACTTGGGACCAGTGCGGGGGTGGGCTGGTCGAGCAGGCGCAGATGCGTCATGTCCAACGCCACCTCCACAGCCGCCAGGGTGCCCAAGTCCCGGGCAGTGACCGTGAGACGGGCGGTATCGCCGCCGCCGGGACGGGTGAGGTGAAAGACGCGGTCCGCACCCAGCTGCTCCACCAGATGGACGTCATCGGTATCGAGCAGCACCACGACAGCGGCCTGCCGCTCGGCAGCGAGACGCGAGAGGGTCTTCACGGCGGCAGGCAGCGCCCGGCCGGAGAGCGGGGTGCTGTCCGCGCGGGTGTGCTGGAGCCGGTCGACCACCACCAGCCCCAGGTCCTCGATACGGGAGGCCTCCTCCGCGATCGCCTGCGCCGTCGGCTCCGGCCGGGTGAACGACAACGGTGCGGCCCGCAGGCGACCGTCGGCGCCGACCACGGCCTGGCGCTGCTCCGGGGTGAGGGTGCCCGCGGCGAACTGGGCGTAGGGCACAGGGGCTTCGGCTGCGATCAGACGACGGGCAGCCACCTGCAACGGCACCCCGGAAAGGGCGTAGAGCACGGGAGCCGGCTGCTCGGGATCGAAGGCGGCCGCACGTGCTGCCTGGAGCGGGAGCAGGCTCCCACCTGCATTCGGCGGGGCCACCACCAGCGTGAGGCTTCCCCGCGCCAGACCCCCCGAGACCCTGTCCAGCGCCGGGACGCCGCTGGACAGGCCGGTCGTCTGCGGCTCGGTCTCCAGCAGGCCGTCCAGGACATCACCGAGCCCAGTGACGCCCGTAGTGGTCTCGGGCTGCGGCGGATGGTTCCGGGGCGGGGTGTGGCGGGAGACCGTGGCGGCGGGCCGGCCGCCAACGGTCAGAACCTGCGGCTCCGTCTGGGCTGCGGACACCAGAGCGCCCAGCTCCTGCCGCGCTTTCGTACTCGACCACACCGGCCCGGACTGCTCCGGCCCCTCCAGGCGGTCCATCGCGGCGGCCTGCCTGCTCTTGGTGTTGACCAGCACAACCTGTTCACCGTGCTGGAGGCGCTCGACCACCTCGCTCCACTGCTCACGAGCCTGCGAGAGCGTCACATCCATCCACGGCCTCCCTTGAACTGAACGCCCACCTTAGCAAGTAGAAACGTTGTAGGTACGTGTTTGATACCTCTCTGGTCGCTCAGGTCGGGGCCTCAACGGGTTCCGCTCCATGAGCAGAGACTGCGGCCGGCAACCCCGGCTCGCCAGAAAGTCTGTGGAAGGCAGCCTGCTGGAGGTGCCAAGCTGGTCGCCACGAAGGGGTGTAGCTCAGAGGTCAGAGCGCCGGCCTCCAAAACCGGATGCCGCAGGTTCGACTCCTGCCACCCCTGCCACAAGCGCAGACCAACTGACTTCATGGTGTGGGGACGCCGGCGCGCTGCGCTGTGAGTGCGCACCCGCTGCCCGGCCGAACCTGACTGCGCAGTCGTGCTGCGGCAGTGCGCACCCGTCGGCGATTGCGCACTCTCAACGCTGCGCAGCTGCATCGGCAGTGCGCGTCAGTGCATCAGTGGGGCAGCGTCATGGTGGTGACGGCGTAGCGGCGGCGGAACTCGGTGAGGTATCCCGCGAGTGCTCTCTCGTCCAGGCGGTCACCGCGGTCGCCCTTTGCCTTGACGCCGTGCTTGGCGCACAGCGCCTCGAGCTCGCTGAGGGACGGCTCGCTGCCCGTCGCCTCCAGATGCTCCGCCCACACTCGGTAGATGCGCCAGCCCAGCCGGTAGCGGCGCAGGGTGCTCGGGCTGATCGGACCGCCTCCTCGGCCTGTCATGCCGTTTACCCAGAGGTGATCGGACAGGTCCTGAAGGCCAGGCTCGGACCCGAGCCTGGCTGTGAGGTCGGCCCACGCCAGGTAGTAGCGGTCGACGAGTGTCAGCTCCCCCTCCCCCAGTGACACCGGCGGTGGCGGGCTCACCGCCTCCTCATCGCCCTGCCCGTCGATCTCCGGGTCGTCCTCGCCGTCATCGAGTGGCGGGACGCTCTCGTCGTCCTGCGTGTACGGCGGGGGCACCGTGCGGGAGTTGCCCTCGAGAGGCGGGGCGAATGCATCGGGCTCTGCCGGCCTCTCCTCCGGGGCAGGCTGCTCCTGCTCGTCAGCAACCGGCGCAGGTGACATCTGGATGCGGCCTGCCGGGTCCGACCCCGGCTCGCTGTTGCCGTGTGAGGCAACGGACCGGCGTTCGTAGCGGGCCACGAACGTCTCCTCCTCGACGTAGCCGCCCGCACCCAGACCAGGCCGGTCACCCGGACCGCTCAGACCAGCGAAGTGCGAGAGGTCGTACGAGGGCGCACTGCCGAGCGTCGCGAGGGAGTCCGCGGGCAGTCCCGCGGCTGCCAGGCCGGAGGGCGCTGTCTCAGCGAGCGGTACTCCGTAGCGGGCGAGTTTGAGGGGCATGAGTGCCTCGACGGGTGCTTTGCGGCGCCAGGAGCGGCCGTACTGGGCGCGGAGTCTGGTTTCGTAGACGAGGCGGTCCTGTTCCATGCGGATGACCTCGTCGTAGTTGCGCAGTTCCCACAGCTTCATCCGTCGCCACAGCCGGAAGGTGGAGGGGAAGGCCAGCAGCCAGCGGGAGAGGCGTACGCCTTCCATGTGTTTGTCGGCGGTGATGTCCGCCACCCGTCCCGCGGCGTGGCGGGCGGCCTCGACGGTGACGACGAACAGCACCGGGATCACCGCGTGCATGCCCACCCCGAGCGGGTCGGGCCAGGCGGCGGCGCCGTTGAAGGCGATGGTGGCGGCCGTCAGCAGCCAGGCGGTCTGCCTCAGCAGCGGGAAGGGGATACGTATCCAGGTCAGCAGCAGGTCGAGGGCGAGCAGTACGACGATGCCCGCGTCCACACCGATCGGGAAGAACGGGGCGAACTCGCCGAAGCCCTTCCGCTCGGCCAGCTCCCGGACCGCCGCGTAAGAGCCCGCAAAGCCGATCGCCGCGATCACCATGGCACCGGTGGCCACGACAGCGATGAGCATGCGGTGCACGCGACTAATGCGCACCCCCTGCACCAGTGCCCCCGTTGTCTCTTTGTTCTCGCCCTTGATGGGGGGTCAGTGTCTCATTCATGTGAGTGACCAGAGATGCCCCTGAGGGGGCCGCCAGCCGGATACAGCATGCGCTCCCGGGGCCTGCGTCTACTCACCAGGCCCGGGGGAGCGCTGCTGCACCAGTGGCGTCCCATCAGGAGGCAGCCGCCTGCCTGTCAGCGGCTGCTTGTGAATGGTGCTGGTTCAGCACGGCAAGCATGGTCTCCATCTGGACAGGGTCGAGACGCTCGATCAGGTGCTGGGCCAGTGCCTCGCCATCGTGGTACGGCATCTCCCTCGAGGCCGCAGCCTTCTTCTTGTCCTTGACGGCGGGGGAGTGGTTCGCCCGGGGCTCAGGTACCCCCTCGCCTCCGCGCCCGGAGGAGTGGGGGACGGGTTCCTCTGCGGAGGATGCCGCCGCCTTCCCCTGGCGCTCTATTACGTCGTAATAGGCCTCCCCGGAGGAGATGGAGCCCTCACCCGCTGTCCCGGTCTGCTGGGCCGGCTCGGGCTTGCGGCCGCGCTCCTGCCTTTCGGCTTCCTTCCGGGCCCGCTGCTGCTTGAGCTCTTCAAGAGCGGCTTGCTGCTGATCGGCCGGCTTGTTCCCGACGGCACGCAGCAGGTCGATGGGTTCCTGCCCGATCCGCTGTTGCAGCTCGGGGGTGAGGTTGAGCAGCGCGAGCCGCTGGGAGATCCAGCCTTGGGAGCGGTGGAGCCGCTTGGCCAGCGCGGTCTGGCTTCCGTGGATGGCCCGGAGCCGGTCCAGGGCGCGGGCTTCGTCGAGTTCCTCGAGGTCCTGGCGGTGGATGTTGGCCACCAGCGCGGATTCGAGAAGCTCCTCGGCGTTGTTTCCCTGGTCGTCGCTGACCATCACCTTCAGGGTGGTCAGGCCGGCCTCGCGGGCTGCGGCCAGGCGGCTGTTGCCGTCGACGGCAACGTGGGTGGCGTCGGGTTCCAGGTCCGCCTCGCGGTCGGGGTTGGCCTTGATGTAGGCGTCCCGGTTCATGACGGTGATGGCCTGCTTCTGGCCGTGGTCCTTGAGGCTGCCGGCGAGGTCGGTCAGGTCACCGAGGCTGGAGCGGGGATTGTCCGGGTTGAGGCTGATGCGGTCGAGGGGGAGTTCGGTGGGGTCGGCGACGCCTTCGGTGGGGACACCGGTGGCGGAGGCCACAGCGCGGCGTCGGGCGCTGACTGGCTGGGCCTGGTGGCCGAACCGGCCTGCGCCGAGCTTGTCCGCCTTGCTCATGAGATCTCCCGTGCCAGTGCGCGCATGCCGATGGCCTGCTGGGAACGAGGGGCGTAGGAGAGGAGAGGCGCCTTCATACGGACGGCTTCCTTCTGTTCCTTCAAGTCCCCGATGAGGCCCACGACGCGGGGGTCCTTTATGTCGACCCAGCCTTGGAGCGAGGAGGTGGCGATGTAGCCACGGCGGCCGTCGTAGAGATTGACGGCGATGCCGAGGTAGTCGATGTCGATCTGCAGGTCGTTACGCAGGTCATCGATCTGGTGGACGAGCAGGTCGTAGGCATCGGCGGAGCTGTCTTCAGCCTGAACCACGATCAGCGTTCCGGACTGCCCCGGCGCTTCGCCCTCGCGGCGCCGCCCGTAGTAGGCGGCGGCGTCCATGCTGAGGCCGAGGCTGGGCGGGCAGTCGATGAGGATTACGTCGTAATCACTCTCCAGGGGGGCCAGTGCCCGCTCGAGGGCGGCTTCCCTGGCGCGTACGGCGGAGAGGCGTACGTCGAGGAGAAAGGCGTCGTTGCAGGCGGGCAGGAGGTGGAGGCGGCCGCCGAAGTTGTCGTCGTCGACGGAGACGATGAGGTCGCGCAGGTCGCCCTTGGGGTCTCCGGCCATGTGGTTGGTGAGGCTGTCACCGTCCATGGCCAGGGGTGCGGAGCCCAGTTGGTTGGTGAGGTGGCACTGGGGGTCGAAGTCGACGAGGAGGACGCGGAGTCCGAGGCCGGGAAGGTTCTCCACGTCGAGTGCGACTGGGTCGCTCTGGTCCGAGGCGGCAGCCGCGAGCTGCTTGGCGACCCGTACGGGGTAGAGCTTCTCGGGGTTCTCTGCGAGGGCTTCGCCGGTGCCCGCGGTGATGGCGGTCTTGCCAACGCCGCCCTTCTGGTTGCACACCACGATGCGCCGCGTGACGGCGGGCCGTTCGATGTCCGGTGCGGGGTGGGTGTCGAGCCACAGCTGCACCGACTGGGCGAGACCTTGGATCAGGGACACCTTCCGCTCGCCGGCAACGCGGCGGAAGTGCTCCCACTGTCCTTCAGGTAGGAAAGTGGAGAAGGAGTCGGCACCTGCCGTATCGACGCTCTCAGGCGTTGCGGCAAGGGCGCACCATGCGGTGATGCCTTCCTCGACCGCGAGCTGGATCTCGGTGCCTCGCTGCGCGGCCCGGATTTTCAGGGCCTGGCGCAGCGGAGCAGGAAGCTTGGAGACGACTTTCTCCCGGTCGCTGGGCGGCGGTGAGGTATCCATGGGAGCCACCTTACTAACGAACATGGCGAGTGAGGGTGCATCTACGTTAGTTTGTCATTCTGTTGGCTCAAGACTCGGGTGGCCAACGTCGAATGGCTGAGGGCTGGCTATTACGCCGTAATAAGCGCCTGAGACTCTCCAATGACCGCCAACACCCCGCCCTGACACAGCCGTTGCAGTGCCGATCGCTGCTTCGCGAAGCCTCAGAGTGCTACCCGACCGATACAGACGGCGCTTCCTAGCCGACCAGGTGAGGAACGGCACACCCCCTTCTTCCTTCTACCTTGAGGGGTCGGCCCTGCATCCGACCGAGCGGCACTGAGGATCCGACTCCCGGGCCAGCAGCCCCACGCAGCCACGAGTGCCCAACACCCGTTCTCCGCCCGGCGGCTACATGAAGCCCCCAGGGGGAGTGGCGCACCGCTGGCCAGCGATGCGCCGAGCCTGAGCAGTGCTTCCAGCCATTACGGCGTAATAGCTCAACGCTCGGCACAGTGGCGTTGCCAGTCATGAGAGCCCCTCCACTCACGGCCCAGATCTCGTCCGTCAGGGTGAATTGCCCACCCCAGGTGGTGAGGACGACTGGCCTTGAACGTGCTCAACAGACTCCGGACGCTCAGAAGCTGCTTCTAATCTCAGTAGTAGGAAACCGGCACCGAGGCGAAGTCTGGTTTGCTGGCTCCTGTTCGGGCGGGCGGCCACTGCCTTGTCGCGCTGAAGGGCGCGGATGGGTGTGAGCGAGCCGGTTCGGCTTGTCGTCGCCGTGGCAAGTGAAGGGAACTGTTCCTCATGTTGCAGGTCTTCGAGGCGGCGGCCGGTTGGTCGTCCGTGCGGGAGCGATTGGTGCGGCGGCGCATCGCGAATCGGGACCTTGCCTCGCTGGATGAGGCGGTCGAGTTCGCTGTGCGGTGGCACGCGGACCAGACTCGACCGGCGGGTGAGCCTTATGTCGAGCATCTGCTTGAGGTCGTGTGCGTGTTGGTCGAGGCGGTGGGAACGACAGACATCGATGTGTTGCGCGCGGCCGTTCTCCACGATGTGGTCGAGGACACAGAGTGCTTGCTTGAGAACGTGCGGGAGCGCTTTGGTGACCGCGTCGCGGTCTTGGTCGACTGGGTAACCAAGCCCGTGCCATCGGAGGGCCAGACTGGCGAGGAGGCACGGGCGGCGTATTTGACGCGTCTGCGCACCGCCCCGCCTGATGCCCTGTTGGTGAAACTTGCGGACCGGCTGAGCAACGTGCAGCGGCTTGATACGCATCCCAGGCCGGAGAAACGCCGTTCGTACTACCTGGAGACGGTGCACTCCATCGTCCCGCTCACGCAGTCCCATCCGTGGTTCCGCCAATGGTATGCGGACTGGCGCGACGCTTTCGGTCACGTGGCTGTCGACAACCCGGACGCGTGCTCTCAATGACATGCGCTGCGAGCGCTCCTGGACAGGTCCTCGCCTCAAGCCCCGACGCGTGCCCTTGACGTCCGCCGCGCCAGCGACCACAGCGCGGCCGGCAGGACGACGCCTTGCTCGTCACTGAGTGGTGGGCCTGGAGGACGACCGTCGAGCGGAGCGTCGCCCATGGCCGCTGCGCCTCCGCACAGTGCATTCGGCCAGACATCACGGCGCTTGCTGCCCAATGGTGGGGAGATAACGCCCGGTGAAGCCATGAACGCAGGCTCTGTGGTCCCGCCCCTCGCCAGCTATTACGACGTAATAGCTGAGGAGTCTGCTTCGAACGAGCCGGATCCGCCCGGCCGATAACTCCCGCTGGCGTCGCCGACGGCCCACCTCACCTGCAGGAGAGACATGCTCATGCCATTTTCCGCAGAATGCGGAACAGTTCGAAATGTGAACGCGTGAACGAATCTTGGAGGGTCGGGTGCTAGACGGAACCGACCCGGTGGACTGGACGCTTCGCGTGTACGGGCCGGGGAGGCAGCAACGGCCCTGTGGAACGAGTTGACCGAGGAAACAGAAGACTGATCACCCGGAAAACAGTTCAGCACCCGCCAGCACCCGGTCCCTACTGCCGCCCGAGAGTTCTGAAGCCACCAGCAGCCAACAAGTCCACTCCCTCACCGCAGGCGGGTTCGCAGCTCAGCGTTCGTGGACGATAGCCACGCCGGGTTCGTCGTTCTTGCCGCGAGTCAAGAAGACTCCCGCCTTGGGGCTCACGTCGACCGGCACCTCGGTGCCGTCTGCGAGGGCCTTGGGGCGGCCGGAAGCGACCGATACCGCAACTCCCGTGGACTGGCCTTCGTCGCTGTCCTCGGCGTCCGTGCCGCCGTACGCTGTGCCGTCGTCCCGGACACTGGCGAGGATGATCTTCTTGCGGTCGCCGTCTCCCGCAAGACAGATTCCCCGCTTCTTCTTGAGGTCGAAGGCCACCGACCCGGCCACCAAGTAGCGCCCGTTGGGCGAGGTGGACGGTGGGGGCGCCGAGCCCTCGCCCCACATGTTCTTGCCGTCGGAGTAGCCGTCTTCGGAGCACGTCGTGCGCGCTTCGATGGCACCGGTCTCGGGATCATGCACGGCGAATACGGCATCCGAGTCGCCGAACCCGCTGTCGTCTTCCGTCTCCCACGAGGCGAGCAGATGCTCATCCGCGGCGGCCAGCAGTTCCCCGCTCTCTGTGCCCTTCGGCGCGTGGTCCTCGTTGAACCAGCGGCCGGGCACCCCAAAGCCTTCCTCGGTGCCCACCACGGGACCGGCGCCCGTCAGGGCTTTGACCTTGCTGTCGAAGCACATCCCGTCGCACTGCTCCAGCAGCCCGTTGGCATCCTTGTACTGCTTCACCTTGCCGGTCCGGATGTTCACCGCGGCGGCCTGCTCGCCCCAGGTGACAAGGACGCCGTGACCGCCGTCACGCACCTCCAGCTCGTCGCTGAGACCGACTTCTGCGGGGACCGTGACCGTGCGGTCCGGGGCGACGGCCTCGCTCGAGGCATCGGCCGGGAAGACCGAGAGCTGGACGACTTCCTTGCCGTCGTGCAGCTCGTCCTTGCCCTTCAATCCATGTGCCCAGGCCACGATGTACTCGCGTCCGTCTTCCGTCACCGTGGTCACGTCGGGAACCTCGGCCTCCTTGCCCAAGTCCGCATCACCGTCGGCGTTCCACGTGGGCGTCGGCGGGTTCCACTTCTTGCTGGCCCAGCGCAGTCGTCCGGAGTCCAGGGTGCGGCTTTGGAGGACGTACCCATTGGGCCCGGTCAACAGATAGGCGAGGGACTTCGACTTCACGGCCAGCGTGCCGGGTATCGCACTCGGGTTCTCGGGAAGGCCGTGGATCGTCTGTTGCCAGCCCTGGGTGCTGTCGTACTCGCCGGGCACCGAGAACTTCTTCAGACGCTCCGGCGGCTGGTCCTGCCCGCCCGGGCCCTTGCCCCCAGTGCCACCGCCTGACCTGCCGTCACCTTCGGACGACCCTGAGCACCCCACTGCCACCGCAGCCAGCACCACGGCGCACGACAGCACCCTCACTCCACGCACCAAGCGCCCCTCCCTTGTGACTGACGTGACCATAACAGCACTGAGTGACCGAGAGGACACAGACCGGGAGCGCAGGGGCAGTCGCAGACCGGCAGGTCACGGCACGCCGGACGTCTGAACGATGCAGGTCAGCCATCGTTCCAAGACACGGGTCGTTGGGTCCCGACCAGAGCCCATGGCAGGCTCGACTCATGCCGTCCCGCGCCCGCCGTGTTCCCTCTCCGGCCGCCGCCCCGCTGCGCCAGCCGCCCACACGGCTGCGCCCCACGGACCCGGGCGCCGTGGTCGCTGAGCTCCGTGAGCTGCATGTCGCGGCCGATGACGCGACGGTAGAGCAGATGCCGGCAGACGAGCATCCGCGCGAAGCGCTGCTGTATGCCGAACGGCGCGCCCATACGCTCACCGACCCGGCCGTGCGCCGCCGCGCGGCCCTCCTGCGGGTGCGGCTGTGGGAGTTCCTCCGCCGGGAGGCCGACCCCCACCAGAGCCGCGCGGTCCGGGACGCCCGGGATGCCGGCGTTCACTGGGAGGATCTGGCCGAGCCGTTGGGAGTCAAGAAGGGGAGTGCCAGCGCCGCGGAGAGCAAGGCGAGGCGGCTGCGCGCCACCGAACTGTCCGCCATGCCCGGTGCACTCCCGGTACGCCGTACTCCCGAGGCCGTCGCCCGAGCCGAGGTGGAACGGGCGGAGGCTGAGCGAGTCGAGCGGCTGCGGGAGATCCGGGAAGAGCGCCGCGGGGAGGCCACCGTCCGGCTTGGCCGCGAACTGCTGGCGGTACGCGCCGAGCTGGCAGCTGACGAAGAAGCCGACTACTGGCTCGACCAGGTCGCCGCCGTGGTGACGGACTGCCGCACACCCCGGCAGATCGCCTCCCTCGGCACCTACGTGTCAGCTGCGCTGCGCCATCTCCAACCGGTGGACCAACACACGGAACCGGCTCAAGCGGTCCTGCACAAGGTCCAGAAGTGGGAGCAGGACACAACGCACGCATGACGCCCTCCGCCGGGCGCGCTCCCAACGGCGCTACCTGCCAGCTGACGACTCCCTGCGGGTCGCCTCCACCGGGCCGCCTCCGCGGCGGCCTCGTCCAGAAACGTGGCGACGTGGCTGCCATCCACGGTGCCCAGCACGGCCAATGCAGCCCGGAGCTTCGCCGCCCAGTCCCCGCCGTGATCCTGCGGCCCTTGGACGGTCGCCGGCACGAGCCATCGGTCTGCAGTGCACTGGAACACGCTATCTACAGGCCGTCGTCCAGGAACTGCACACACCGCTCAGTCAGCCGCCACTCGGTCCCGGCCGGTACGGGCCCGCCGGGCAGCCAGCCCCCGGCGTGCGGTGCACCACTGGCGCAGCCGCCGGACGAGGGCGACAACGCCTGGTCGCCGACGGCTTGCCCCGTAGGTGTCGTTGAGCGTCTTGAAGTTGTTGACATCTGTCTCGCCACGACGCTGACAGCTCGTCAGCGGTGCGGGGCTGCTGATGGGGGCCTTGGGCGAGTACACGCGTAGCGGTGACACTCCAGGGCGAGGTCCTTGACTGACTGCTGTGCGCGGAAGCCATCGCTCCCGAGACGATCCAGTCGCATGAAGCGTCTCGGCGGTTCGTGAGTTGGTCCCTCGTCGCGGGGGGCCGGACACCCTCCAGGGGGGGACTGCTCGAACTTGCAGCGCAGGCAGGCGCATTGGATGGATGCGTCCGTTTAGTTGAGGGAAGCTCGCCAGCTGCCCATCGAGCCCGATCGGTGACGCTGCGACATATGCCCCTCAGCCACCGGCAGTGCTACTGGAGGGGTAGAGTGCCCAACAGCATTGATCGTAAAGAGAAGTGGCCCCGTCGACCGGCCTTGGCAAGCCGGGAGGGGCCACGTGGCCGAGGGACCTTGTAGTGGGGGTCCGATCGGCCGGCCGAACACCCCTTGTACCCAAACCGAAGGGCGTCGACACAGTGACCAGGGTACCCCTGCATCTTCCCGACTACACCGCACCCCACCGTGGTGCCACCGGCTGCCTGTGCAGCGGGTGGCCCTTCGGCGGGGTGTTTGTGCTGTGTGAGGGCACCCCGAAGCGCCCCTCGGATGAGGGGGTCGGGATGACGTAGGTGAGTTGGGGCGCCTTTGGCTGCCCCGGGCGCTCAGCTCAGGTGATTGGGAGATCACCTCACCTCAGCGCCCCTGTCCGACACCGAGTGGGCTTGGCGGAGCCCTCTCGAAGGGGTCGTCCGCTGGTTGGAGCCAGCAGACGGTTCGTAATCAGGTTTCGACCAAGAAACCGAAGAAGCACCTAGTGGGGCTTCGTCGTGCCAAGTGGCCGGAGCCCCTCGACGGGAGCCATTGTGCACGACTGCCTGCGGGCTTGCCACTGTCGGCATGCCTGCACACCTGATTTCGGCCGCTGTGCACCCCAGTTCGTCACTCGCCCTGTGGGCGATGTCACACGGACTGGTGAGTGCCTTTCGGCCTCCTTGGCGCGCGTGCCTGCGCTGGCAGCCAGGCCCATGCTGACCGCGAGTGTCAACTCCCAGGGGGTTGAGCGGGCCACGATTTCATCGGCGGCTGTCACATTCGGCCGTTTCCGTGCCCGTTTCTGGGGCGTGATGATCGCGCGCGCCTGTGAGTCCTTCGGACGTTCCCTTCCCGCCGTCGGCCGACCACGGCCGACCGAGCCGTCGAGTGGGCACGCCTGTGCAAACGCGCCCCGAGCGGGGCGGTTGTGTCGGGGGGAGGCGGTGCGGCGATGAGCTCCATGACGGCGCCCGCGCGACCGCGGCTGATCCCTGGGCAGCGGCGCCGGGATGGGCCCCGTCTCGTGCCGGTGCAGGTCGGTCCCGTGCCCGAGTACGGTCCGGCGCACCCGCTCGCGCTGGCCGCCGGTATGCGTGCCCGGCTGCGTACCGTGGTGCACACGTTGCTGGCGCACCCTGATCTGGCCGGTGCGCCGGATCCGGTGAGGCTTGCTGTGCTGGTCCTGGCCTCGCGGACCAACGCCACCTCGTTGGAGGCGGAGGTCACCACGCGGGAGTTGGGTCAGTGGATCGGCCTGTCGGCAGAGCGTGCGAGCAAGGCGGTGGTCCGCCCACTGCGGGCCATGCCGATGGTGGATGTGGAGACCCGTCCTGGGGAGTACGCGGAAGACGCCGGTCTGCGGTGCCGCCTGCGTCCCTTGGCGGAGGCTTCCGACCGGGGCCTGCTCGGGCTGAGCAAGAAGGAGTTGTCGGTGCTGCACCGGCTCGTCGAAGCGGTGATGGCGCCGGGCTGGTTCCACCGGGACGGGAGGGTGACTCCGGCCGGGCTGCTGGGCTGCCGTACAGGCCGTGGGGCGGCCACGGACCGCCTGGCGCTGCTGCTCCTGGTCCTGGAGGCCGGCGAGGACGGGATTGTGCCGCTGTGCGGGGGCAGGGTCGACACCCGCCGTGGCCGGGTGGTGGCGACACTGGCCCGGCTGCTGGGCTGCAAGCGGGCGGGTGCCGAGGCGGTGTTGACCCGGCTGGAAGAGGCCGGTGCCGTTGCACGGCCCCGTCGTCGCACGGCCTCGGGCCTGCACCAGAAGAGCCAGCTCGTGGTGCCTGCAGTGGCCGCCGCGCACCGGTCCGTCACCGGCCGGGAGGACCGCCGCCATGCCCCGAGGCCCTTTGTTGCAGACCCCGACGATGCGACCGGGCCGGGTCAGCCGCCAACTGCGCCCGTGAAGCCGCAGGTCGTAGCTGTGCCAGGCCCTGCGAGGCCCGAGAAGGCAGAGCCCGACGATACGACCCCCCTTCACACCCATCACTCTCCTGGGGCTGGGCGTAGTAGGAAGAGTGATGGTGGTGGTGGGTTTTCCGGCGAAGCGCCGTCGGGGACCCCAGGTCGGCCGGGACGCGCGGGCGCGCGCGGGGAGCATCCCCGCCAAGCCGTGGCCGCGCACACGACTGCGGCCGGATCCGGGCTGGGCCTGCTCCCGCACAGGGGTGGTGGGGGCAGCGCGCTGCGCGCGGAAGAACACAACCCCCCAGCTCCCTCGACCGATCCTGTGGCCTGCCCGTTTCTGGGCCGGGTAGCCCGGGGCCTGCCCCGCACCAGCGAGGTTCTCCAGCGATTGCTGCCCGAACCCACTGCGTACCAGCGGCGGTTGCTGGACCGGATGCTGGGCGGGCTGATCGCCGAGGGCGATGACGACGCGATGATCGCCTCACGGCTGCGCCAGCGCCTGGCCAAGCTGGCCACCGGTGACCCGGAGCGGCCCTACCGGTTCCGCCGCGACGCTCTGTCCTGGGCCCTGAGCATCGGCCTGCCCCTCTCACCCGGCGGCAGGACCCTCGTCCCCTGCGCCGTCGGCGGCTGCGAGGGGCGCATCTACGGTCGAGTTGCAGACCTGCGCATCCGCTGCGATGACTGCGAGCTCAAGGCGCTCTCCCGACTGGAAGCCGACCAGGCCCGCCGTGCCATCCAAGCAGCCCTCGAAGCCCCCTTGCCGCCTCCCGCACCTGAGGTCACCAGGCCGCAACCGACGCCGGCATCCGGCACCGGCCCGACGCCGAGCGACTCCCCTGCGGGGCCCGCAGGTTCCCCGGGGCTGCCTCACCGCCCGCAGCCGGACGGGGAGACCGTGCTTCACGTACCGCTCGTCGTCCGTGAGCAGATCGACCTGCTGGAGAGAATCGACCCGGCCGCCGCTCGCACCGCCCGTCGGGCCGCCGCCATCATGTACCGCCCCGACCCGCACGGCGAGGGTGGCGACCGTGCCCGCGAACACGCCTGGGCCGCCTCGGCCTGGACCGCCGTATTCGATCGCCACACCGACCAGCTCACCGCCCACTACGCACAGACCACCGCAGGAGCAGCGTGATCGCCCGCCCCGACAAGGAACGGCGAGCTGGGTACCGCCGGCCTGCAGCTCGGCGGACAGCTTCGTCAGCTCGGCCGCGTTTCGCGCGAGCCGGGCTTCCAGCTCGCTCGTCAGCTCCTGACGGGCTGTTGACGTCCTCGCGTACCCGATGCGGATCGGCTTCCCGGTGCGCCGTGGTGGGTCTTGGCGGCGGCGCCCCTTCCGCAGTGCGGTTGCTCGCGCCGGCCGAACGGCTTGGCGTGCTGAGGGAGTTCCAGCCGGGCGATGTCCGGGGAGCGAGCCCGGCAGATGGCCGGGACGCCGACGGGGCGGCGTCTTCCGACGTGGTGTCGGTGGACGCCGCCCCGGGTGGGACGAGGTGCGGGAGGCGGCCCGCATGTTCATGCCGATTACTTCGGGTCGCGCTTGAACGAGGCGGTCGACCAGCGGTAGCCGAGCACGGCCAGGCCGACGCACCAGGCGATCGCGATCCACCCGTCGTTGCCGATCTCGGTGCCGAGCAGCAGACCGCGCAGGGTCTCGATGGCCGGGGTGAAGGGCTGGTACTCGGCGATCGGCTGGAACCAGCCCGGCATCGCGTCGATGGGGGTGAACGCGCTGGAGATGAGCGGCAGGAGGATCAGCGGCATCGCGCTGTTGCTGGCCGCCTCGGCGTTCGGGCTGGCCATGCCCATCCCCACCGCGATCCAGGTGAGCGCCAGGGCGAAGAGCGCCAGCAGCCCGAACGCCGCCAGCCACTCCAGGAGCGAGGCGTCCGTGGAGCGGAAGCCGATGGCCACGGCGACGATGCCGACGAGGAGCACGCTGGCGACCGACTGCATCACGCTGCCGATGACGTGCCCGATGAGCACCGAGCCGCGGTGGATCGCCATCGTACGGAAGCGGGCGATGATGCCCTCGGACATGTCGGTTGCGACGGACACCGCGGCCCCGATGACGGTGCTGCCGATGGTCATCAGCAGGATGCCGGGGACGACGTAGGCGATGTAGTCGGAGCGGTCGGCGCCGCCGCCACCGATGCCCGCGCTCATCACGTCGCCGAAGATGTAGACGAAGAGCAGGAGCAGCATGACCGGCGTGAGCAGCAGGTTCAGGGTCAGCGACGGGTAGCGCCGGGCGTGCAGGAGGTTGCGGCGCAGCATCGTGGACGAGTCGCGGACGGTGAGGGAGAGGGAGCTCATCGGACAGACTCCTTGGGCTGGTTGGGAGTGTTGCTGCCGCCGGTCAGGGCGAAGAAGACGTCGTCGAGGTCGGGGGTGTGCACGGTCAGCTCGTCGGCGTGCACGCCGGTGGCGTCCAGCCAGTCGAGGACGGAGCGCAGCTCGCGCTGGCTGCCGTCGCTGGGGATCTGCAGCGCGAGCGCCTCGTCGTCCCGGGTGACCTCGCGCAGCGCGAGGGCGGCGGACTGGTACGCGGCCGGGTCGGAGAACCGCAGCCGCACGTGCCCGCCCGGGATGAGCCGCTTCAGCTCCTCGGCGCTGCCCTCGGCGGCGATCCGGCCGTTGCTCAGTACCGCGATGCGGTCGGCCAGTTCGTCGGCCTCCTCCAGGTACTGGGTGGTGAGGAAGACGGTGACGCCGCCGGAGACCAGCTCGCGGATGATCCTCCACATGTTGTGGCGGCTGCGCGGGTCGAGGCCGGTGGTCGGCTCGTCGAGGAAGATGATCCTTGGGTTGCCGACCAGGGTCATGGCGATGTCCAGGCGGCGCTTCATGCCGCCGGAGTAGCTCTGGGCGGGCTTCTTCGCGGCCTCCACCAGGTCGAACCGCTCCAGCAGCTCGGCGGCGACCCGCCGCCCCTCGCGCTTGGAGAGGTGGTGCAGGTCCGCCATGAGGAGCATGTTCTCCTCGCCGGTGATCAGGCCGTCGACGGCGGAGAACTGCCCGGTGACCCCGATCGCGGCGCGTACCGCCTGCGGGTCGGCGGCCAGGTTGTGGCCGCCGACGTGCAGGTCACCGCCGTCGGCGCCGATGAGGGTGGAGAGGATCTTGACGGCGGTGGTCTTGCCGGCGCCGTTCGGGCCGAGCAGGGAGAAGACCGTTCCGGCCGGCACCGCCAGATCGATGCCGTCGAGTACGACCTTGTCGCCGTAGGACTTGCGCAGCCCGTTCGCCGCGATGGCCAAGCTGGTCATGAGGGGTGCTTCCTTCCAGAGGCTGCGGGTCAGAGGCTGCGGGCGGCGATGTCGCCCTGGGAGGCGGTCGCGTGGATGTCGAGCTCGGCGGTGCCATCGTTCTTGAGGTCGTTGCTGATGCGGCCGTAGGAGGTGCCGGCGTCCAGGGAGGCGGAGACTCCGGCGGCGGCGCCGACCGAAATGTCGCCGGACTGGGTGCGGAGCACGACCTTGCCGCGCACGGCCTCTGCGATCCGTATGTCACCCCTCTCGGTGCTGATCTCCGCGGGGCCGTTGAGCCGGCCGACCTCGACGTCGCCGTCGCTCGCAGTGAGGCGGGCGCTCGCGGCCTCGTCGATCTTGAGCTGCTGGTACGCGCCTTCGAAGGTGACGTCGCCGAGGCGGCCGACGGCCCGGAATTCGGCGCTGGCCGCCTTCCCCTCGACGCGGGAACCGGCGGGCAGCTGGACCGTCACCTCGATGGATCCGGAGGGGCCGAAGTACTGGTTCTTCGCCGGGACCTCGATCCGCAGGACTCCGTCGGCATATCCGATCTTTGTCTGCTCCGCTGCCTTCACATCGCGGCTCTTCGAGGCGTTCGCGGGCAGGACCTCGACCGCGGTGTCGGCCCGGTCGGCGGCGATGATCTGGACGCGCCCCGCGGGGATGTCGAGAACGGCGGAGATCGGGGCGGGGGTGTCGAACTTCTGCATCGTGCTCTCCTTGGGAGTCGTCGTTTCGAACACTGGAAAAGCTACGTTGCGTTTATGAGTGTGGCAACACGCACGTTGCATAAAAACGTCATAACTGCAGATCAAAACCTTGCAGTCGTTGCAGTAGTTCTGAACAGTAATGCAACATCTCCAACTGAGTGTTGCAATGAATTGGGCGCGAACGCTACGCTGGACGCATCAGTGAACACGAAGGAGGCCGCAATGCCGGGAGGCAGGCTCACCCAGCAGGACCGCCAGCAGATCGCGCTGGGGCTGGCCGACGGCCTCGCTTACGCGGAGATCGCCAGAGGTCTCGAGCGCCCGACCTCGACGATCACGCGTGAGGTAATGCGCAACGGCGGCCCCACCGGATACCGCGCGGACCTGGCCCACCGCGCCACGGAACGGCGCGCCCACCGGCGAAGGCCCGCCTCGTCCCGAGGCTCGGAGCCGGTCCCCCAGCCACACGGACGCGACGCCGAGGCCGTCCGTGAGTACGAGGAGCTGTTCACCACCGTCATGATGGAATCGGGCCTGCCCAAGATGATGTCGCGGGTGATGGTCTGCCTCCTCACCACCGATGCCGGCAGCCTGACGGCGTCCGAACTCGCCCAGCGCCTTCAGGTCAGCCCGGCGACCATCTCCAAATCCATCGCCTTCCTGGAGAGCCAGGCCCTCGTCCGCAGGGAACGCGACGAACGCCGCCGCGAGCGCTACGTCGTCGACGACGACATCTGGTACCAGTCGATGGACGCCAGCGTCCGGTCCCTCAACCAGCAGGTCGAGATCGCACGGCAGGGCGTCGGCGTCCTCGGCCCCGGCACTCCGGCCGCCGTCCGCCTGGAGAACGTCGCCCGCTTCCTCGACTTCGTCGGCGAGAGCCTCGCCCGCGCCGCGGAGCAGGCCCGCGACATCCTCTACACGAAAGTCGAAACGACCTCAGACGGCACTGCCACGCCAAGTTCAGATCGCGGATAGACAGCCTCGGCCGCCACCGCCGGGACATCGGCCACCTTCGGGGATCACCCCAACCGCTGGTACGCCTTCAACACACCAACCCCGCCAGCAGATGCTGGTCCTCCTGCGTCCCCGGTCACACCCACCCCCGGTCTCGCCCACAGCCCCCCGTTCCCCCGGCCTGCCCAAGCCCCCACCAAGCACGGAGGATTACGGTTGGTGCCGTGACACACCGTGATGCTGCGGTGGACGAACGAGGGGACACAGGGGACACACATGGTGCGGGGGATTCCGGGAAACAAGCGCACGCACTGCGTCAGCGTGCGACTGAACTCCGACGAGCTGGAGCGCTGGCAAAAAGCGCGCCAGGGGACAGAACGCAAGGAACTCGGTGCCTGGGTACGGGCAGTCGTCGAGGAATCCCTCAACGGACACCCCGGCCTCCCCGGTGACGTCCCTCGCGTACCCCAGGTGAACGAGACCGCCTACACGCAACTCGTACAGGCAGCGGAAAACCTGCGGAACCTCATGCGCCACGCGCAGGAACACGGCAGTCTCCCCGCTGACGCCGACGCGGTACTCGCCCAGCTCGGCAACGCGGCACTTCACGTACGTGGCCTGCCGGTGGCACCCGAGCGCGCAGCCGGACCGGCACAGTGATCGCGAAGATCACGAAAGGCCGACGCGCAGACCGCGCCCTCCGCTACGACTTCGGCCCCGGCCGCGACGAGGAACACGTCAACCCCCGCCTCATAACGGGCAACGTCCCCGGCACCGTCGACCAGCTGGCACACCTCATCGACGCCCACACCGCCCGCCGCGCCGACGTGGCCCGCCCCATCTGGCGCTGCGCCCTGCGCACCGCCCCCGACGACCCGATCCTCCCGGACGCGTCCTGGGCCCGAATCGCCGAGCGCTACGTGACCCGCATGGGATACGGCAACTGCCCCTGGGTCGCCGTCCGGCACGGCGAGGACCACATCCACCTCACCATCAGCCGCCTCGACTGGACCGGCTGGCTGGTGCGGGACGCCTTCGACTACCACCGCTCCTGGCCCGTCGTCCGCGACATCGAGCGCATCTGGAAGCTCGTCAACGCCGAAGAACGCAGCAACCGCATCGCCCCCCAGGTCACCCGCCCCGAAAGAGCCGCAAGCGAGAACAGGGGAGCACCCCGCCCCGAGCGCGAGGAACTCCGCGCCCGCATCCGCGCCGCACGCGACGCGACCCGCGGCCAGGGCCAGAACGCCTTTGAACGCGCCCTGACCGAAGCAGGAGTGGACTGGCGCGCCCACAGCTCCCCCTCCACCGGCCAGGTGCGGGGCTACTCCTTCAGCATCCCTTCCTGGCGGGACCAGGAAGGCACCCAGATATGGGTAACCGCCTCCAAGGTCGCCAAGGACCTGAGCTGGCCCCAACTCCACGCTGCCCTGACCCCTACCCCCGACCAGCCGCCGGGCCTCCAGAACTGAAGAGCTGTCCCAGACCGCTGACAGCGATCTGTCCCAGACCACTGTCAGTGCCGCACGAGACACTGGTGAGAGGGCCCATTACGCAGCCTGCCGCCACTTCGTGCAAACCGTGCCAAGCGGAGGGACGCACCCGTGAGTCAGAACCGCGCCGACTTCGGCCCCGTGCAACTCGCCCGCTGGCTGGGCATCGAAGAACCACAGCTACGCCGCGCGCAGAACAGGGGACTGATCCCCCCACCGGACATCGACGACAAACGCTGGTCCTACGCCCTGGCGAAGACACTCCCGGACCGGATCGAGGCCATCTTGGCCGCACTCGAACTGAAGCAGGACCCCGCCCCGCCCGTAACCACCCCCTCTGACGCCGGCAACCGACCCGCCGTCCCCCGGGCAAGCGCGGCGCAGCGACGCGAGACCTTCGGACCGGTGCAGCTCAGCCGCTATCTGGGCCTGAAGACCTGGCAGCTACAGCGCGCCCGGGAACGCGGCCTGGTCCCAGAGCCCGACACCGAGCAGAAGCGCTGGTCGAAGGAGCTGGCGCAAACCCTCCCCGACCGCGTCGAGGAGATCCTGACCATCGTCGGCGACCACCCCGGCCTCGGTTCGGAGAAGGCCGCAGAGCATCTCGCACAGCGCACCGGCCTGGAGGTGGAACGGGCCGACGTCCAACTGCTGGCCGAGCGCGGCGTGCTGCGCCCCGTCGGTGACTTCCGCGGATGGCCGCTGTACGCCATCGAGGACCTGGACGCCCTCACCCCGGCGGACGTCACCACCGCCATATCCGACCGCCACGCCTGGATCGAGGCGAGCCTCAGCAGCGAGGAGGCCGCGCAACTGCTGGGCTGGCCCGTCGGGAAGTTCGAAGTAACCGCCGAACGCCACGGACTGACCCCCGGCCGCTTCGGCCGCTACGCACGTGCGGATGTAGAGCGCCTGTCCGCGCTGTAGCACTCCCTGGACAGAGCCCCGACAGAGCGGGGGAAGGCAGCCAGCCTTCCCCCGCTCTCGCGTTCCAGCTCGCTCTCTTCCCCCGCGCCAACTCCTGGGAGAAGTATCGGTGGTGGTGAGAGGGAGAGGAGCGAGCTATGCAATAGGGCTTCGGTTATTGTGGGGGCGGGTGGCGATGGGCTTGTGTGGCGGGGGGTGGTGGTCGCTTGGCGGTGTCGGGGGGGGGCGGGGT
>NZ_JBQQBT010000044.1:0-24406 GCF_052245835.1 Streptomyces sp. 8N114
CCCACGAAGCACCTCCGCGAGCCGTTCCAGCGGCAGCGCCGCCAGCTCGGCGATGTCCCGGCCGGCGAACGTCACTGCCAGGGCCTCCGGGCGCAGCCGCCGCCCGCCGCACACGGGACAGTCCGCGCTGACCAGGAACCGCCGCACCCGCTGCCGCAACGTCGCACTCTTCGTCTCCGCGAAGGTGTGGAGTACATACCGCTTCGCGCTCTGGTAGGTGCCCTGGTAGGGCCGCTGGATACGGCCTGCCTCACGCACCGGGTGAACGGTGACGACCGGCTGCTCGTCGGTGAAGAGCAGCCACTCCCGCTGGTCGGTCGGCAGCTCACGCCACGGGCGGTCGATGTCGTAGCCGAGCGCCGCCGTGACATCCCGCAGGTTCTTGCCCAGCCACGCCCCCGGCCAGGCGGCGATGGCCCCCTCGCGGATGGTGAGCGACGGGTCCGGTACCAGCGATTCCTCGGTGACCCGGTGCACGATGCCGAGCCCGTGGCACTCCGGGCAGGCACCCGCCGCCGTGTTGGGCGAGAAGGCGTCCGAATCCAGCCGCTCGGCGCCCTGCGGATAGCGTCCTGCCCGCGAGAAGAGCATCCGCAACGAGTTCGACACGGTGGTGACCGTGCCGACGGACGAGCGTCCTGTCGGGGTCGAACGCCGCTGCTCCAGCGCCACTGCCGGCGGCAGACCGGTGACCTCCTCGACCCGCGGCGCTCCGACCTGGTGAATCAGTCGCCTCGCATAGGGCGCCACCGACTCGAAGTAGCGTCGCTGCGCTTCCGCGTAGAGCGTGCCGAACGCGAGCGAAGACTTGCCCGAGCCGGACACGCCGGTGAAGACGACCAGCGCGTCCCGCGGAATGTCCACGTCCACGCCGCGCAGGTTGTGCTCGCGGGCGCCCCGCACTCGTACGTAACCGTCGTCGCTCATCCGTCCATGATCGGCTACTCGCCCGACGCTTCGCCTCAGCGGCCCCGGCAAGGGGCGTGAGGGAGGCGCGCGGGTGGTACTCATGGCCGCCATGGAGTGGTTCACGCCGTGGTTCTCGGCCCCCGGGTACGAGCTGAGCCGACTGGTTCTCCAGCGCGCCCTGGCCGCTCTCTACCTCGTCGCTTTCCTTTCCGCCGCGATGCAGTTCCGGGCGCTGCTCGGCGAGCGCGGGCTGGTGCCGGCCGCCGTGTTTGTGCGGCGGGTGCCGTTCCGGGCCTCTCCCGGCCTCTTCCATTGGCGGTGCGACGACCGCATCACCGGGGTGTGCGCCTGGGTGGGGGTCGTGCTGGCCGCCGCCGTGGTGGTGGGGGCCGCGGATGCCGTGCCCCTGTGGGCGTCGATGGTGATGTGGGCACTGCTGTGGTTCCTCTATCTCTCGTTCGTGAACGTCGGGCAGATCTTCTACAGCTTCGGCTGGGAGTCGCTGCTGCTGGAGGCGGGCTTCCTTGCGATCTTTCTGGGTAACGCGGAGACGGCACCGCCTGTGCTGACCCTGTGGCTGATGCGCTGGCTGCTCTTCCGGTTGGAGTTCGGCGCGGGGCTGATCAAGTGGCGCGGCGACGAGTGCTGGCGCAAGCTGACCTGCCTGTACTACCACCACGAGACCCAGCCGATGCCGGGACCGCTGAGCTGGTATTTCCACCACCTCCCCAAGCCCCTGCACCGGGTGGAGGTGGCCGCCAACCATGTGGCCCAGCTGATCGTGCCCTTCGGGCTGTTCTGTCCGCAGCCTGTTGCCACGGTCGCGGCGGGATTGATCATCATCACGCAGCTGTGGCTCGTTCTGTCGGGCAACTTCTCCTGGCTCAACTGGGTGACGATCATTCTCGCCTTCGCCGCAGTCGACACCTCTCCCCTTACGGGCACCCCCTCTTTCGATCCGACTCCCCTGTGGTTCGCCGTCGTGGTCTGCGCGGCAACGGCGCTGATCGCCGTGCTCAGCTACTGGCCCGCACGTAATCTGCTCAGCCGGACCCAGCAGATGAACCGGTCCTTCAACCCTCTCCATCTGGTGAACACCTATGGGGCGTTCGGCAGTGTGACCCGCGTCCGGCAGGAGATCGTGCTGGAGGGCACGGACGAGGAGCAGGTCACGCCGGACACGGTGTGGCGCGAGTACGAGTTCAAGGGAAAGCCGGGGAACGTGCGCCGTTTGCCGCGCCAGTTCGCGCCGTATCACCTGCGTCTCGACTGGCAGATGTGGTTCGCCGCGCTGTCCCCCGCCTACGCCCGGGGCTGGTTCGAGCCGTTCGTCTCCCGTCTGCTCGAGAATGATCCGGCAACACTGCGGCTGCTGCACACCAACCCGTTTCCGGAACAGCCTCCTACGCACGTGCGGGCGTTGTTGTATCGCTACCGCTTCACGACGCGGGAGGAGCGGCGGGAGACGGGCGCGTGGTGGCACCGCACCCTGGTCCGTGAGTTCCTGCCGCCCGTCGAGCTGTCAGGGCAGCACGGTGGCAGGCGTCCCTGGTGACACAGGAGTGGGGCCGCGGCCCTTCTCGTAGACAGTCAGTCCGCGGGAGAGGCGCAGTGGGACCAGTACGAGTTCGACGAGTACGGCTTTCCACGCGTACCAGAGGTTGACGACCTTGGTCGGGTATACACAGGGCAGATCCGTCATCACCTTCGTCAGCCTCAGTCCCCGCTTGCGCGCCGCGTAGAGCAATGGCGGGATGGTGCACAGGAGTTCCGTTCCGACCCACCAGGCGAGCGTCTCCGGCACCGGCATCCCGAAGCCGACTGTCAGGATCACTGGCGTGCACCACCACAGGGGTGCCAGGAGGATTTCGACGAGTGCCAGCAGCACCCATACGGCCAGTATCGGTTTGCGCCAGATCAGCTCTCCAGCGTGTACGCGGAGGTTCTGGCAGAAGCCCGCCATCCAGCGCCAGACCTGTTTGCGCAGGTAGAGCAGTGATTCCGGGTCGGCAGCCCAGGCGACGGCGGCGCTGACGTAGCAGGCCCGGCGCCCGGCGATCTGCTGGCTCCAGGTGTAGTCCATGTCCTCGACGATGGTGCGCTCCGGGAAGCCCCCGGCGGCCGTCAGCTCTCGGCGACGGAATACCGAGCAGCAACCGGAGCAGACCATCGGACTGTTGGCCCGTTCCTGGATGGGGCGGTGCCAGTGGAAGCCGTGCAGGTACTCCACCGAGCGGCCCCGTTCCCACACGGTGCGGGCGAACCGCGTCTGCACATTGCCTGCCGCGATCACGACGGAGGGGTCGTCGAACACGGGCAGGATGCGTTCGATGTAGTCCGGCGCCAGGACGGTGTCGGCGTCCACGGCCAGGACCAGGTCGCCGCGGCAGTGCAACAGGGCGTGATTCTGCGCCTTGGCCTTGCTGCCGAGGTTGGCCGCTGGGCGCAGCACCTCCACTCCGTAGGCTCGGGCCACTTCGCCGGTGCGGTCTTCGGAGGCGTCGTCCACGACGATCACCTGCTCAGGTGGCACGGTTTGGGCGAGTACGGACTCCAGTGTTGCGGGGAGTCCTGTTTCTTCGTTGTGGGCGGGGACGATCACCGTCACACGGCCGTGCATGCGGCACCCCTCCCCTGCTCTGCGTTCCTGCTGGTCCGCCTCGCCCGGCCCCGAACCCGGTCGAACGCGCCCTTGGCCAGGGCTGCGGCGCCGACGGCTCCGTAGACGAGCATGCTCAGACCGATGAGTGGCAGTCCCCCGTGCATACGTTGCTTCCTCTCGTGCTCTCTCGTGCTCTCCTGCGCAGGTGCTCGTGCTGTGCGCGATGCGCTGCGTGCGTGTGTACGACGTGGCACGACGCGGCGCCGGGTTGAGCGCCGCGGGCGTGATGCCGTCGCCCTGCACAGCGCGAGCCGATCAGCGTCAGCTCGGCTTCGGCTGTCCGGACTCGCTACGAGAAAGCTAGCTCTGAATGCTCGCTCCGTGGTCGGCGTCTTACTTTCCGTGGATAACCGGCCAGTTGTGCACAACTCCGTCACCCGGGCGGGTGACGCGTAGCCACGGAGCAGACGAGGGGTGCAACGGGGAGGACGGGTCGGAACAACGTACGGGTCCGTGGCTCAAGGGGCCGGCACCCGCGCGACCTCGGGCGATGACGACTCCAGCGGCACGGACCAGGACCTCACCAGTCCCAGCTGCGCCGCCTGCCTCGGCAGCACCGCGTCCAGCGCCCAGTCCGCCAGCACGCGGATCCGGTTCCCCGGCATGGCGGCGAGGTGGTAGCCACGTGTCACCAGGTTGGCGAGCGGCCCGGAGAGCGGAACACGCAGCGGGTTCGCCGCGGCCTTGACCCCACCGAGGTCGACCATGAAGCCGAGGTCGTGGTGTTTGTAGGGGCGCGACGCTCCGTAGCCGAACGAGGCGGCGAGATTACGGCCCGCGATCTTCCCCTGCCGTACCGCGTGCTGGGCCGTCATCGGCGTGATCTCCCCAGGCCGGGTCAGATCGGGCACTGCGGCTGCATCACCGCAGGCCATGACCTCCGGCCTGCCGGGCACTCGCAGATACTCGTCGACAACGATGCGGCCCTGCTGGGTCTCCAGCCCGAGGTCCTTGACGAGGGGGTCGGGCCGGACGCCCACGCACCAGATCAGCGAACGGGTGGAAACGAACTCCCCGCTGTCCAGCAGCACACCCTCGCTCGTCGCCTCCTTCACCGAGGTTCCGGTCCGCACGTCGACGCCCCGCTTGGTCAGCACCTTGTAGGCCGTGTCCGAGAGGCGTTCGTCCAGCTCAGGCAGCACACGAGGGGCAATGTCGAGCAGCATCCAACGAGTCCGCTGCCCTTCCCCATGCTGGACGCCGGCTGTCCCCTTCTCCTCCTCGTCCTGCTGGTCCTGCTGGTCATCTCGGCTGCTGTGCTGGTGACCGCTGTGCTGTCGGCTGTGCTGCCGGGCGAGGGATTCGGCGAACATCTGGCCGTGCGCCGCCACCTCCGTGCCCGTGTAGCCCGCTCCGACGACCACGAAGGTACGGCGGGCTGCGGCTTCCTCCGGATCCTCGGAAGCCGCGGCCAAGGCGATCTGCCGGTTGACGTGATCGCGCAGGTAGAGGGCTTCCGGCATGCCCCGGAAGCCGTGCGCGTGCTCAGCGACTCCGGGGATCGGCAGCAGCTTGTTGACGCTGCCGACGGTCAGCAACAGCCGGTCGTAGTCGAGCTCTCCGGAGCGCCCCTCGGGATCGACGTACTGCAGCCGACGCTGATCGAAGTCGATGCTGTCGACCTCGCCGAGAACAAGCCGTACGCGGGGCAGCGTGCCCGCCAGCGAGACGGACACCCGCCGCGGCTCCAGGACCCCGGAGGCCACCTCGGGCAGCAGGGGCAGGTAGAGGAAGTAGTCGTTGGGGTTGACCAGCACGATCTCCGCGGCATCACGGAGCGTGCGCGAGAGGGTACGCGCCGCCTGGTATCCGGCGAATCCAGCTCCGACGATCACTATGCGGGACCGGCTCACGACCGAGACCTCCTCCCAGAAGCGAGGCCGAAGCCACCTGCGGCCCCGGCCGTCTGTCGCAGAACAGCCGGAGTTCCCGCCCGCCACCCCACCAAACCCAAGGCCATCCACCGCCCGGCCGACTGTCTTCCGGGGTGTCCGCCGCACGGCCGTTTCAGATGGGGAGGGGGCGCGCGAGCACCCCCTGAAGTGCTGTATTGTTCTTTGTGCGCGAGCGGCGAGGGGAAAGCCCCGAGCCGGACGAGCACCGGGACGTGGCGCAGTTTGGTAGCGCACTTGACTGGGGGTCAAGGGGTCGTGGGTTCAAATCCCGCCGTCCCGACCGGGAAAAGAGCAGGTGAGGGCGGGTCTTCCGAGACGGGAGACCCGCCCTCACTGCCGTTCGGCCGCCGTTGGGGAGAAACCTGGGAGAAGATCTTGGAATCTTCGCCCGTGACGCCCCTGGCCGCGGGCCCGCAGGAGCCGGTCGAGCACCGCGACAGGTGACCCTGGGGACGGTGCTCGACGCCGCCCCAGCGCCTCCTCCCACAGCCGAGTAAGACCGCGCATGAGGCGCAACCGCATCTCGTCGGTGACGTGGGAGTAGTGGGCGGAGATGGAGCCGTCGGCGTGCCCCATGCGTTCGTCCTTGAGCGCCTTCTCCCTCCCCAGCCCATCCATGGCGGTTTTGAGTGAGTGCCGCAGGCCATGCGGTGTGAGGCCCGGTTTGATGGGCGCCCAGCACGCGTCGGCCCTCCCCGCGGCGTTCCTGCCGCGTACCGGCACGCCTGGCCGGGGCTCCCCCAGCAGCGACACCGACCGTGCCTCCTGCGGCGCTTTCTTCGAGTACCAGCCCGTCACGGCGGGCTGGAAGACCCAGGTGGCCCAACCGTTCCGGCGCCAGTGCGGAGCAGCTGGCGGTAGCGCGTGGTTCGGGATGAACCCCAGTTCGCTCACCGCAGCCTCAACACGCTGACGCGTCTCCACGGCCACCCGCTCAGGACGATTGAGGACGTTGGAGACAGTGCCGGTGGACACGCCCGCGCGGCGGGCGACGTCCACGAGCTTCGCGCCGGGCCGGTGCGTCCGTGCGGTCCCCAGGCCGCGGAAGACATACCGCCTGCCGTGACAGTGGCACGGCTGGGGCTGGGTGCGCCGAATGTGATCCGTGATCAGCTCGGTGAGCCCCACCGCCACCTTTGACAAGGGCACGCTCACCTACCTGACCCGGCGCAAGGCCGACCACACCGCTGCCGACGGGGCCTGGCTGTACGAGTTCGGCGTGATCGGCCACGGCCCAGATGCCGAACCGCTTGCCGAGCGCGTCGCTGAGGCCGTCCGCACGTGGGACTCCGACTTCCGCAACCGCGCCGTCATCTTCGAGATCCAGCCGCTCGACGCCCCCGCCCCGCATCAGAAGCCGGGCCAGTCCGCCTTCGACAACCCCCTGAACCGCGTCGTCATCGAGTGACAGTGAAATGGACGTCGGCCAGGTTGCGCGGCGGTTCCCTCTGGTCGCCTGCCCGCGTCCCGCCTGCCCGCCCCTTGCCCAGCGGGTACGGGAGGTAGGCGAGTTGGCGCGCTCCGCCGAGCGCGACGTGAAGCTGAACCTGACAGCGGTCGCATTGAACAAGGCGGCTCTGATCGCCGGCGACTACGGCATGCCCGGCCTGGCTCGCTCCCTGTGCTGGGAGTCACGCCGAGGTCTACCTGTGCGCTCAGCCCTTGAGCGCACAGGAGCCCCGGTATGCCCAGGAACCGGTGGTGAACATCGCCCGACTGCTCATCCGCGGCCGTGATGGCGGATGGCGGATGGCGCCTACCGCATATTGGCGGAACTCACGCAGGCCGCCAAGGCAGGCGGGGAGGTGGAAATCGACGGCCGAGCCATACGGTTCTCGCAGCTGACGGCTTCCCGGGAAGAGCGGCGTCAGCTCCATTAGTGGCTGTGGACGATCCTGCTCGGGGACGGGATCCGCGCCTTGGTCGCAGCCGGCGAATGGGAACCAGGCACGAACCGATGCTCGCCAAAACCAAGGCATCGGCAGCCGGCTCCTCGACGGCCGCCAGGTCGAGGTCCTGGCCCGATGCTTCGGTGGAGACCCCGAAGACGCTCGCGCCTTCCTGGAAGAAAGCGTTCCGACTGAACCATGGGAACGGTCCGTTGCGTCGTGTCTGGCCACCCTCTGCGACCACTCGCTGGAGGCAGCGCCTATGCCACGACCGCAATCATGGTGAAGGACTACCTCCGGCTGGGCCCCACAGCCACCGAGCTAACCGCCTTCCGCCCCAGGGATATCCGCAGCGCGGCTTGCTGCGGGGGTAGTTCGTGTTGCGCTTGTGCTGCCGCCCCGCCCCGGGCCCCACGCCGGGCCCATCCGGGCCCGGGCGCGCAGGGCGTTGCGGCGGCCCGACTGCCGGTCCGGTCACGGGCCATGGACGCTCCGTCTCGGTGCCCTCTTCAACCCCGTCCCCCGAATAGGCGTCGTCGACGGGGCGCGCGGGGGACGACGCCCGAGCGCTCCGCTGTCATCGAGGGCCTCCCTGCAGGCCTCCGGTTGCGGGACGGAATGCGCAGAAAACCGTGGGGCGCAACCGCGCCTCGGCCAAGGCACGGCGTGCGCCCGGAGCGCAGCGCCGCCCGCTTCGTCCGGGCCCAGGCGTACGGGTACCGGGACACCGACGGCGAGAACCCACGGTCCGCCTTGGAGTCCACCGGAACCCGCGCAACTTTCGCGTTTACGAAAGGCGAGAACGTCCTCATGGGTGATGAGTGAAGCGGCACACCCGGCGGCGGGCGTCGCGGGTGATTCTCATCTGGAAGAAGGAGGGGTGCGGGATGAGCTGTCCGTCGTGGAGTCCGGCGAGGAGTGCGAGGTTGTGCTCGGTGGGGGGTGCAGGACCGTGCGGAACGTCACCGAGACGCGACGTCCACGGGGGACACGACCTGCTGCACCGGGGTCGCTTTTACGTGAGGCGATGGCATGACGCCAGATGTATCGGGCCGGACCAGTCATGACCAGCAGGCTGCCTGGTGCAAGCGGCACGGCCAGCTTCGTGCCGTCATCGGGGTTGGTGAAGTCCATGACACAGCTCGACCCCAGCGAGATCGCCGCGATCACTGGGCCGAAACACGGCAGGCAGTCGACGTGGGCGCTGATCCCCTGTCCTGGCTGGTACTCGTTGACGATCACCTGTTCCGCCTTACGGTCCATCAACCCCTCATCCACCAGCCGGGCAGCCATCTCCCGGGCCCACACCGGAAGCGGCGGGGCGGATTCCTGCGAGCCGGCAGCCACACTGCGGCGACCGTAGTCGTACCGATGGCCGTAATGCTGCACACGCCGCTTCAGTTGCGCCGACCACGGTGCGGAATCGATCCCCTCAAGCAAGGCCGCACCGGCATCGGGAGTGAGCCAGTCGGCGATGTAGTGCAGTCCAGGCACCGCAGTAGACGGTTCTGACCGAGGCAAAGCATCGGTGTCGAAAGAGAGTTGGCCAGAGGTCTCGGACATACCAGCACAGTAACCAGACCTGGAGTGGGCCTCCCAGGGGCTGCACGAGACTGTGCGGATGGCAGAACGAGTCCGGGCCAGAGCAGTCGATGACGATGAAGGCAGGCGATTGCTGCGGATCGTCCGCAGGGGCACGGGGTCGGTGGTGACCTGGCGGCGGGCCCACCTGGTGCTGCTGCCCGCGCAGGCCATGCCGGTGGCGAAGATCGCCGAGGTGACCTTCAGCAGCGCGGACCGGGTCCGCTGACCCGCGGCCTGCTGGCCGCAGCATTGAGCGTGTCCCTGCTGACTGGCGCTGCCCCGGCCGTGGCCAAGCCGCGAGAGAGCGTGTGAATCTGTCAGTCGAGCAGGCGATCAACGCACTACCGGTCACTGGCGAATTAGCGGGGCGGCTACAAGCGTCCGCGTTCAAGCACTGGGTGGACGCGAACCGGGACGGCTGCTGGACGGTCGTGCCGCGGGCGCGCTCCGGCTCCTCCTCGGCCAGCACCTCACCCGCATCGTCACCCTCACCGACAGCGACCTGACCATTGAGGAACGAGGCACCGTACTCCGTCTCGACGCACCCCCATCAGCCTTCCCGAGCCGTTCGCCGCCTTTCACCCGACTCGGCAAGCAGCCCCCGGCGGAAGGCCGGCCAGCCAACTCACCCCGGCGTTGGCTCTTCCCCTGGTGCCCGGCCCGGTGCCCACCGTTCTCCGGCCGGCATCGGCCGGGCGCTTGCGCAGCACGGCATTCTGATCCGCCCCTCCGCGCTACCGCGCTTGCGCAGGCCGCCCAGGACCTGACACCGGCTGTATTGGCGCCGCTGCTGGGCCTGCATGTCATCACTGCCGAACGTGGCGCTGCCGCGCCTCCACCGACTGGACCGCCTACCTGCAAGCACGCCAGCGACCACTGACCTGCACGGCCGAGCGGACTGCACTACCGAGGTCGGCAAGGCTCGGCGGACGTCGGTTTCCGTCGCTGTCCCTCAGGGGTGAAAGTGAAGGTCTGGCGGAATGGGCCATCGCCGTAGCGTACGGCGAGAAGGAGCGGTTGCTCATGCTCCGGCGGCCACGATTCGACGCCTGGCGCACTGCCGTTCCACAGGTGGAAGATCACCATCGGCTGTGTCGGATCTTCGCTGAGATATCCCAGGGTCTTGCTGTACAGAGGGTTGTTCCCTCCGAATAGCACACAAGAGGCACCGAACTCCGCAGTTACGTCCGCCCACGTGCGGTCCTCGCCCGCCCACTGACGTACACGGTCCTTCAGCGCTTCATACGCGTCGTCCGTGAGAACCCGGTCCGGTTTGAGCCATCCGCGTCGCTGCGCGAACTCCGCGTACACCGAAGCCATGCCGTACTCGTAGGGGCGCCCCGGGATGAGGTCTCGGAAGGCGCCGGTCACGCCTAGGGCAGACCAGGCCCCGCGATCTTCCCAAGCTTGCTGTTGCTGAGCGAACGCCCCGGGCTGACGTTCGACAAACAGCAGGTGATCAAGCAAGATCCGAAGAGCCATCTCACCTACATCCCAGGCCGACGGAGCGCCAGGTTCAGCTGGTCAACAAGGTCGCCGCGTATCTCTCCAGAGGGTGCAAGCAAGCTGGGAGGGATCACCTCCACAGTCTCCCTCATCGCGGGCACACTGAGGATCCGGAAGACCGCAGTTCGGAATGACGCTCCCCGCAAGCTGGCACCTCACAGTGGGGGCGCGAAGAGCGTGATAGGTACGCCAAGGACTTGGACTGGTCACGTTCGCTGGTGGCTGCGACAGCGCGCTCGAACCGGCAGAAGGCTGATCAGGACCCATCTACGTGGTGGGTGCCGGCCGACTCGGCAAGCTGCCAGTACCTGACCGACTGGGTCGGGGTGAAAACGCGCTGGGGGGCCTCGCGGTCGACCAGGCCGAACTGGCCGCTCTGCGCGAACGCGCAGTGCAGTGCCCGCACTCGGTGGTGGACGCACCCTCGATGGCTGAAAACGCCTCACGGCCACACGCTGCGATTTCCCAAGGCAGGTGAAGAGCCGGTGCAGCAGCTCGTGGGGGATTGTCAGCGCCGCTGGCTACAGTTCCAGGAATGACCAGCAGTAGCTACGAGGCTTCCCTACTCGCCCCCTACGACGCCTTGTTGGGAGGTGAGAAGCCGCCCTCCGCTGCGCGTGCCCGGCGTGCCTTCCGTGACCTCGCCGCCGTCCAGGGCCCTGAGACGCAGGAGGCGTACGAACTGGCCGCTCGGTTCACCGAGTTTGCACCGCAGGAGTCGGAGAAGCTGCTGAAGCCGTGGCGTGACGCGGCCGACCGCGACGCCTTCGCGCGGCTGCTCGTCGCGCCAGCCTTCGCGCGCGAGGGCCGCACCGAGTTCGATCTCGGCAGGAAGCTCTCCCTGGACTGCGGCGTCCGGCACCTGACGTCGCTGCGCACGCTGCGCGTGTTCCAGCGCAAGGATCTGACCGAGATCGGCGCAGTCGCCGCGCTCACCGGCCTCGTGGAGCTGGACCTGGAAGGCTCCAAGAACCTCAGCGACATCGGCCCGCTCACCGCACTGACCGGGCTGCGCACCCTCAACCTGCACAACAGTGCTGTCAATGACTTGACGCCGCTCGCCGGGATGACGGGCCTCTCCACCCTGGTGCTGAGCGGCTGCCGGGAACTCACCGACCTCGGACCGCTCGCCGCGCTCACCGGCCTGGAGAAGCTGGTCCTCGACAACTGCCCGGGCGTGAGCGACCTCGGACCGCTCAAGGCGCTGCCGAACCTGCGCTCCCTCAGCGTCAGCAGGACGTCCGTCCGTGACTTCGCGGTGCTGGCCAGCCTGACCGGGCTCACCGAGCTGGACGCCTCGGAGTGCGCGGAACTGGAGTCCCTTGAGGGCCTTGCGCACATGCCGCGCCTGACCACGCTGAACCTGGCCGACTGCACTCGGCTGACCTCGCTGCACGGCCTCGGCCACCACCCCGCACTCCGCAGGATCAACCTCTACGGCTGCACCGGTCTGCTCGACGTCAGCGCCGTCTCCGGCGCCACAGGGCTGACGTTCTTCGCACTGCGCGGGTCCGCACAGCTCACCTCGATCGACGGCATCGAGGGCCTGCCGGAGATCGAACGCGTCTACCTCAGGGACTGCCCCGGACTTCGGGATCTGAGTGTGCTGGGCACCCTGCCGAGGTTGGAGGTGCTGAACCTCATCAACCTCCCTCAGCTCAGGGACGCCTCGCCGATCCCGCGCTGCGAAGCACTGATCAAGCTCAGCATCGACGAGTGCCCTCAGCTGACCACCCTTGAAGGACTGCCGCCGCTGCCCGCGCTGGACTACCTCTCCGCGAGCGAGTGCCCCAAGCTGCGGACTCTCGGCACCGGTCACGAACTCCCCTCCCTGGAGAGCCTTTTCGCGCTCTACGCGTATTCCCTAGCGGGCCTCGGCAGCGTCGCGGAGCTGCCGAAGCTGGAGATGCTCATAGCAAGCGACCACTCCCCCGACCTCGACCCGGCGGGCCTGCGCGGCCGGGCCCCGTTCCAAACCATCCGGCTCAACGAGGAGTGGATGACCCGCTGGAGCGCCGAGGTCGACCGGGCGCTCAGGGGACGCCAGGACACCTCCTGAGCGACCCCGCATGCCCGGGCGTCCACGCGTCCGGGCGACGAACGGCCACTGGACGAGTAGTTCCGATTGTCATGGCGAGGGTATGAGTGAAGCCAGCGCGGTGGGCTGCACCCCGCTGGCGCCGCCGCCCGCATCTCTTCCACCAGTGCGTAGAGCCGAGGAGTGCGGTTCATGGGGCCGACGCTACCGTCACGCGCTGGCCAGGAAGCTCTACTGATCCCGGGGCAGGAAGTGTTCTCGCCGCCTGCGCGGATGGTCCGACCTGGGAGGCCAGGTTCCCGTTCTCTCCTGCGTTCTCTCCGCCTGCGCGTCGGTGGTCCGCAGCCCCGCACCCAGAACCTCAACCGGCTCTATGTCGGCGTACATGTGCACCGCTCGGTAAGCTCAAAGTGCACCTGCTCTCCTGGGCCTTCATGTGGCCGGGGGCGCCGGGAGCCCCGGGCTCCCCTCGGCGCGGGCCAGGAGTCGCCGACAAGGGCGCCACAGGGTGCCGTTAAGGGGCGGTGGACGCGGTGCGGGAACATTGCCTGTGTGAGTCTTGCCCAGCTTGTGATGCCGACCGCCGCTCCGTCATTCGGGAGCGTACGCCTCCGGGCATTTCGGGCACGCGATGTGGAAATGCTCATGGACCTGTCGACCGATGCATACGTGCCCAAGACCGGCTCGCTGCCTGGCAACGCCAGCCGCCAGGAGGCTCTCGCATACATCGAGCGGCAGATCAGCCATCTCCGCACCGGGACTGGCTACTCCTTCTGCGTGGCGGACAAGGACACCGATGAGGCGCTCGGCACGGTCGGCCTGTACCTCGCCCCCATCGCCGCAGGCCGGGCTACAGCGGGATACTCCGTCCCCCCTCGCGCCCGGGGTCGCAAGGTCGCGGGTCACGCGCTCACCGCGCTGACACGGTTTGCCTGGTCCATACCGGAGCTCTATCGCATCGAGCTCTACATAGAGCCATGGAATACGGCTTCCGTGCGCACGGCTGAATACGCAGGGTTTGAGCGCGAGGGGCTGCTTCGAAGCCATCAGGAGATCGGCGGCAAGCGCGTGGACATGCTCGTGTATGCCGAGATCAGACCGACAACGTGAGGGAATGGCAAGTTGGCCCGGAGGCCAAGGACCTACTGGACAGGCAGGCACAGCGACGCCGTCTCCCGACGCTTTGGCGTACAGCGTGCCGTGCACGTTCCCGCGTACCGAGCCGTGCACGGTGAAACGAACGCTGACACTCGTGTCCTGTCCGCCTGCCCGGAAGTGGTCCGCCCGGCTCGACAACGTGGAGCGGCACATCGGGGTTCTCCGCCTGTGCGGAGGTAGTCCGTCGGTGTCACGGACTCAAGGACCCGGACGTGCGTGCTCTCCGCCTGCGCGGAGCTGGTCCGTGCGTGAGGTCGCGCAGAAACTCGGTGCGCATTGTTGCAGCGCGATGCTGACGGCTTCGTCCCACACAGCTACGAGCAGCTCGCGGCCTCCTACCGTTGCGTCGGCGATGACGCCGACGCCCGCACCGTGCAACTCGCCAAGCAGCGTCAATGCCGGGCCACTCTGCCCTGGTACGCCAAGCATGCGGGTATCTACAGGACGTGACCGTGGGTTACGGCTTCCGTCCCACCTGTTCCGGTGGCTGGCTCCCGGCCCTGCTCCTTCTGGGCTCAGTCGCGTATGGAATGCACCATCCACCCCCGGTCGAGCACGGCGAAGGTCCAGAGTTCAATGCTCCCATCTAACCCTGGACCTCCTGCTGCCCAGGGCGAACCCTGCCTGATGCGGCACTAGTTATTCATTTCCTTAGCCCGTTCATGCGTTGTTCCGGGGTGGTTAGGGTCGGTCTGGCGGTGCTTGCTCTGCCGGGTCGGGCCTCCGCAAAGCTACGGCGGAGGCCCCCCGACCGAAGAACTTGCACAGGCTTGCACACGTGAAACGTGCGACACCGTGCGGTGTCACACGTTTCACGGAGTACCCGAGCTATGGGCGAGCGGTTCCGGTTTCGAGAGGAGGGAGCGTCACTGTCCGCTGACAGAGCTCACCGGTGCGATGCCTGCCTGGTTGATCGGCCCCGTGTACGCCGGGGCGGACCCCAGGTTGTCTCCGGTGTAGTTGTAGCCATCCCAAAGCTTCATCCACTTGCCGGAGCGGTTCCAGAACGAGCCGACATGGTTGTCCATGCCCTGCTGGCGCAGGTCCGGTGAGCCGAACTGGAATATGGCGATGCTGCCCTGGCCGTTGTTCTCCGAGAACGTGCACATCGACCCATGCGGGCAACGGTCCCAGCCTGTGGCGGCCTGTGCCGAGGGCGCCATGGCCGTCAGGCCGGCCGTAGCCAGAATGCCGGCCGCAACGGCGCCGGTCAGCCGCTTGGCGAAACGCATGTAGTGAACCCCGATTCTTCACAGGACCAGGGGCGAGGCGTTTCCGCCACCTCTGCAGCACATCAGCCGGACAGGCATGGTCTGTGCGACTGTCCACGGCCACTGCGATCCACGGTGGCAGGAGCGGAACCCCCGATCCATCCAACAGGTCTGCTCGCAGGACCGTTTGCCAGGTCGTTCCCCGCGGCCCGCGTGCCGGGCATAACCCTGCCGGTTGACCACTCAACACGTCAAGACGATCCGTACCGTCTCGACACACCGATCGATGCTGCGTCTCCGGCGCACGTGCTGCTGAAGCGGATTCCTCGCCCCCGTCGCTGAGCGAGGTGGGTCTGAGCCGGTCCTGACCGCCTGGCTCAGCGACCAGCTTGGGACCACCAAACCGCGGCGAACTGTCCTGCGGCGACGGGGCGAAGGGCCCGCGCGTCTACGACTGGGCAGCAGCGAAGCTGCCCGCCAACCTCGTCTTCGACCCGGAGCCGCCCACCCGCCACCGCTGGGCGCAGGGCCGCCGCAGCCTCTCCGACCCCGACGAAGTCGCCTACTACCTCGCTCACGCACCGGTGGACGCGCACGTCGCGTACGGGCCCGGATCGCCGGCTCCCGCTGGGCGATTGAGGAGTGTTTCCAGGCCGCGACGAACGAGTGCGGCCTGGACGCATACGAGGTCCGCCGCTAACACCGGCTGGTACCGGCACGTCACCCTGGCCATGCTCGCCCACGCTTTCCTGCCCGTCCTCGCAGCCCAGGCCCAGGACACCGCAAAAGGGGGCCGCAGAAACGACACCACGAGCCTGTCCCCTCACCGTGGCAGAAATCCGGCGCCTGCTGGACACTCTCCTTCCACACCCACGCCCCCACCAGGACAAACGACTCCACGCCCTGAACCGGTCCCGTCGGCGCAGACACCACCAAGCCACCGCTCAGCGCTGCCACCACCGGAGAAGAACCAGCTCAGAACACGAACTCTCGCTGAAGTACTGAGCGGGGCCCTCGGCGCATGGCGCCTCATCCTGCAACGCGGCTCAACCCGCCGGCCGAGTACATCTGAGGCCGCGACGTCGCCGGGGCAGAGCTCTGGGCCCAACCCGATGGGAGCTTCGGGCCGGTGCGGTAGGTGGCAGAGGCCGACGAAGTCGGCTCCTCGTACAGACGCCGGTAGATGCCGTTGCGCCGCTTGATGAGGAGGGCCGCCAAGCCGACGGCGAGGAGGGAGCCGGTCAGGACTGCGGCCCCATCTGACGTGCGCCCACCACGAGTTCGGGTTGCCCGGCCGGAACTCGATGTCCTCGGGCAACTGAACGCCCATGGGCGGATCCATGTGAGCCATCAGGCGACTTGCGAGAGATCAACCGGTCGAGCGGCCGGCCAGTCCGCTCGCGTCGATGAGCACGTGGTGCTTGGAGCCTGGCCGCCCCGGTCAGCCGACGCCTTCGGGCTCTCGCAGATTCTCGCAACTGCTCATTTCTGCGACGGCGCCGCTTTCCGGGTCTGACCTCGTCGGCCGCCGGACGCGTTTGCCCGGATCTCTTCGGTAGCCGCGCGGAAGGCAGGTGCGGCGCGGGCGAAGTAGTCGAAGAGGAGTGCGCGCTGCTCGGGGGTGTAGTGGGCGAGGACTTCGGCCAGGTGGCGGCGGGCGGGGCCGACGACGTCCTCGATGCGCCCCAGAGCGTCGGGGACCGGTTCGACGATCACGCGCCTGCGGTCCTCGGGGTCGGCTGCCCGGCGGGCGAAGCCGGCCCTTTCAAGGCGGTCGATCAGGCGGGTGGTGGCGCCGGTGGTGAGCCCGGTGCGGGCGGCGAGCTCTCCTGAGGAGAGGGCGCCGTGGAAAGCGATGAGGCTCAGTGCGTACCACTCCGAGGTGTGCAGACCTGCGGCTTCCGCGCTGGCCAGGCCCTGCAGGCCCACTGCGTCCAGGTACTGACGGAAGATCACGTGCTCACTCTCCCTGCCTTCTGTGTTTGCCATCGCCGGAATCACCTCCTACATTTAGCTGCATGGACGCAACTACTTCTCATGTGCAGTATCTGTCTGATTCTAACGAGTAGGGATGTGATCCGCCATGCAGGGTCAGCAGCAGGAGATCGCCGCGGTGAAGGCGGTGCTGGACGGCCTGGTCGCCGCCTGGGGGCGCAACGACGCGGAGGCATACGGCGCGCTGTTCACCGAGGACGGCAGTTATATCAGCTTCGTGGGCACCGTTTACCGGGGGCGGCGCGACATCGTGGAGAGTCATCGCGCGCTGTTCGCGAAATTCCTCAAGGGCACGAAGCTCGCCGACGAGGTCCTTGACGTCCGCTTCTACGGACCGGATGTGGCCGTCGTCAACGGCCGGGGCGACACCTACAAGGGCAAGCGGCCGCACAAGCTCAGCAAGGTCCAGACGTACACGCTGGTCCGGGACACCGACGGCCAGTGGCGCGTCGCCGCCTTCCAGAACACCCAGCGCAAGCCGGTCATGGAGAAGATCTCGTTCATCTTCTCTCCCGACACCATCCCCCAGGGGCGGAAGTGAGCCCTCACGCCGGGCCGGGGGCGCGGCGGGCGCTGGTCACCGGCGCAAGTGCCGGTATCGGCCACGCCTTCGCCCGCCGGCTGGCCAGGCTGGCTATTGCGTCACGGCCATCGCCCGCAACGAGACCCGTCTGCGAAACCTGGTCGGCGAACTCGGCCCCGCCCACCGCTTCCTGGTAGCCGATCTCACGACCGAACAGTGCCTGCGGCGGGTCGTGGACGACCTGTCCCACCGGCCCGTCAACCTGCTGGTGAACAACGCCGGCACCGCCCACCACAGCCCCTTCACGCGCACCCCGCCCGAGGACGCCGCCACCACCATCCGGCTCAACTGCGAGGCCATGACCCTCCTCGCGCACGCCTTCCTCGCCCACGCAGGGCCAGGCGACGCGCTCATCAACGTTTCCTCCACCCTCGCCTTCGCCCCGACTGCGGACCTCGCGGTCTACAGCGCCAGCAAGGCATTCGCCACCGCGCTGTCCGAGGCGCTGTGGTACGAGCACAAGGACTGCGGCATCTACGTGATGGGCTTGTGCCCCGGCCCGACCGCCACCGAATCGGCTACCGACACCCACCACGGCCTCCCCAGGGCCCTCATCCAGACGCCCGAAGAGCTGGTGGCCCACGCGATGAAAGCCCTCACCCGGCGCAAGCACCCCACAGTCGTACCCGGCCCCGCCAACACCCTCTTCGCTCTGGTCGCGCGCGTCTTGCCGCGCAGCATCGCTTCCTCACTGAACGGCAAAGGCTCCGCTTTGACGACATCAGCCCACCGGTGAGGCGCCGCCGCAACCAGGTCAGGCAGCCTGGCCGAAGCCATCGGGGATTTCTTCATGCCCCGTGAGGGAGGCCGCCCATGACCACCAAGGTTTTGACGACCACCCCTTGGACAGCGGTTTCGACCTCGACACAACAGCCGACCGCAACGTGATCGAAGTCCGGATCTTCGGCATGGCGTGCGGCGCGCACCACGCCGGCCCCGACATCGAGCGGCCAGCGCCAGTTGCAGGGAGACGCCGAGGCACAGCAGGGGCATGAGTTTGCCCTTCGTTGCAGTCCGGTGGCGACACGACGATCAGCGTCCGTCCTGTCGCCACACCCAACTCCCGCACCGCCCTGTTTCATCCCACCAGCACGCCGCAGGAGCTCGTAAGCACGCTCCCTGCATCCCCAGGAAGGGGGGCGATGCTCCACAGATGATCGAGAAGGCTGCGAGCCGAGCTGTTTGACGTCGGCGGCATCGTCGGCGGCGGTCCAGGCGACTCCCCCAGCGGGGATGCCGTCCCGGCGGATGAGCCGCGACGCAGGCTCGAGCAGTTGGCGGCCGGCTTTCTGTCGTGGGGGCGACAGCGGACCCAGAGGTATACCCACCGGTGAGTTGACTTCACGACCGTGGGCTGATCTCCTGGGGTATACAGATCGGTATACCGAAGGAGATGACGATGAAGGCTGTACTACTGACGCGCTACGGCGGACCGGAGGCGTTGGAGTTCCGGACGGACGTCCCGGATCCGGTCCCGGGTCCCGGTGAGGTGCGGGTACGGGTACGGGCGGCGTCGCTGAACAACACCGACATCTGGACCCGCGAGGGCGCCTACGGCTCGTCGGACGACCCGGACGCGCAGACCGGGTGGCGCCGGTCGTCGTTCAGTTTCCCGCGCATTCAGGGCGCCGACGTGGCTGGGGAGATCGACCAGGTCGGGGCCGGGGTGTCGGAGGCACGGGTAGGCGAGCGGGTGTTGGTCGACCCGATGATCTACGACGGTGGCGAGCGCGCGTTGGTCACCACCGACTATCTCGGCAGCGAGCGCGACGGCGGATTCGCCGAGCTGGTGGCCGTGCCGGAGCAGAACGTCCATGCGGTCGGCGGTTCGCTGTCGTTCGCGGAGCTGGCGACGCTGCCGACCGCGGCTACCACGGCCATGCGAATGCTCGGGCGCGCAGGACTACGGACGGGCGAGACGGTGCTGGTGACCGGCGCCTCCGGCGGGGTCGGGTCGTCGCTTGTGCAGATCGCAAAGGCCCGCGGGGCCCGGGTAGTGGCGGTCGCCGGCACCGCGAAACACGCGGCGATCCGGGCGATCGGCGCGGACGAGGTCGTCGCCAGGGACGCCGAACTCCCCTCGGCGCTGGCCGCGGTCGGGATCGAGGAGGTCGACGTCGTCGCCGACGTGGTGGCGGGCCCGTCCTACGGTGGCCTGCTGCAGGTCCTCGCTCCCTTGGGCCGCTATGTCGTCGCGGGTGCTATCGCCGGGCCATTGGTCGAGACCGACCTGCGGACGGTCTACCTGCGTCAGCTCACCCTGTTCGGGTCGTCGTTCGGGACACACGACGACTTCGCCGCGGTCGTCGACTTGGTCGATCGGGGTGCATTCCGTCCGTTGGTAGCCGCCCGGTACCCGTTGGCCGACCTCGCGACCGCACAGCAGCACTTCGAGTCCAAGGACTTCGTCGGCAAACTGGTGGTGGAGCCGTGAGTCGGCGCGGAACCGACAGGAGAACTCTGCGCGGATTCCGGGTGCTTACCTTCGACGTCGTCGGGACATTGATCGACTTCGAGGCCGGCATCGTGGAGTGCGTGCGCCGGGTGGCAGGACCGGGCGGCTCAAGGCTGAGCGGCGAGGAGGTTCTCGAGGCATTCGGCGTCGCAGAGGACGAGCAGCAACAGCGCACGCCGGAGCTGCCCTTCACGCAAATGCTGGACCCGATCTCGACGCGACTGGCGGCCCGCCTCGACTTGCCGGCCCTGGACGGCTGCGGAAGCCCGAGCCCTTTGCGCCTGTCCATCTCGGCATGGCCGGCCTTCCCTGACGCTCCGGAGGCGTTGGCTGCGCTGCATCGTCGGTTCCGCCTGGTCGCTGTGACCAATGCGGACAATGCCGCGACGCGGGCGATGAGCCGCACGCTCGGCGATCCTTTCCACGATTCGGTCACCGCGGAGGATGTCGGGGTGAACAAGCCTGATCCGCAGGTGTTCGCCTACTGCCTTGGCCGGCAGAGTGCGCGCGAGATCGGCCGATCCGATGTGCTGCACGTGGCGCAGAGCCAGTACCACGACATCGGAGTAGCGCGCCGGCTTGGCTATGCGACGTGCTGGATCGAGCGGCGCCTGGGTCGTGACGGTTTCGGTGCCACGCCCGCCCCACGCTCAGTTGCCGTGCCCGATTACCACTTCGGCACGCTGGCCGAGCTCAGCGCCGCGGTGGAAGAGGCCCCGGCCGCGAGCGGGATCGGTGACTGACATGCAGGTCACGGTGGTAGGAGCCGGCCTGGCAGGGCTCGCGGCGGCCCGAGCCCTCGAGGCGGCGGGGCACACGGTGCTGGTCGTTGAGGCCCGAGATCGGGTGGGTGGGCGAGTCTGGTCGCAGCAACTGGACGGCGGAGTGTGGTTCGAGCGCGGTGCGGAGTTCATCGAGGACGGCCAGACTGCCGTGCAACGGCTGGCCGGTGAGCTCGGCATCCGGTTGCTGCCGACCGGGATGAGCTACTCCGACCGCGAACCGCGGGACTCCGCCGGCACGGTCGCCCGCAGCGATGTCCTGGCAGGCGTCGAGGCCCTCCGGACCTCGGCCAGGACGGGGACCGTTGCCGAAGCGCTGGAGCGGATCGCTCTCCCGGGCCGGGTGCGGCGCGCCATCGCGGCTCGGCTGCGGGTGTCGTTCGCCCAAGATCCTGCACGGCTTGGTGTGGAAGTCCTGGGCCACGACGCGGCGTCGTTCTCGGGCCGGGAAGCGTACCGATGCGAGGGGGGAAATCAGCAGCTGGCGCTGCGTGCCGCGGCCGAGCTCAGCGGGAAGATTCTGCTGCGCCACGCCGTCGAGTCGATTGCCTGGTCCGGCGACGGAGTGTCGGTGCGTTGGCGCGGTGGAGAAGCTGCCTCAGATGCGTGTGTGGTGACCACTCCGGCGACGGTGTGGCGGCGCATCGACTTCGAACCGGACTTGCCGGCGTGGAAGGCCGATCTGCTGGACCGGATCGAGTACAGCCACGCCGCCAAGATCGCGGCACCGCTGGGGTCTCGCCCCGATCCGAGCGGGGTGCTGTCGGTCGATCACGCTTTCTGGACGTGGACCGCTACCCGCGGCGGGCACCTGGCCGAATCGGCAGTGCACGCTTTCGCCGGTTCGTCCGACGCGTTGCGCGGTCTGGAGGTGGCCGACGGGCCCAGCCGATGGCTGACCGCGTTGCGAATTCTGCGGCCTGAGCTGGAAGTCGACCACCGCAGCGCCGTTCTGAGCACCTGGGACGATGATCCATGGGCGCTCGGCGCCTATTCCACGGGATCGCCGGGTGATTCGGCCGACGCCGCGGCAGTACGGGCCCCGGTGGGGCCGATCCATTTTGCGGGCGAGCACACGGCAGGCGACTGGTTCGCTCTCATGGAAGGCGCGATCCGTAGCGGGCAACGGGCTGCGGACGACATTCAGAGCGGGACTGAATGATGACGATCGCGGATCGCGGAGCAGACATTGGCTCTTCGGGCTCCGGTATGACGTCCCCCGGTCGACTCCGGCGGCTGGTCAAGAACGCAAGAAGTGCTCCTCATCCCGCAACGGTAAGACTTTCTGGAGGCCTTGTACGTTGTCGTCGAAGGAGCACTGCTCGGGTCAATCAGCGATTGCGTCCTGCCCGCGTGTCCGTGCGTGGGCGATACGGGACAGGTCGAGCGGTGCCAGCGTGTCCTGACGGTCCCACATGGCGGCGTCAAGCTTCTCGTGCTGGCAGACGTGCTCAACGAGCTCGAAGCCACAGCCGGACAGCAGGGCGGTCAGGCCGTCCGGGGTCAAGAAGGTCTGCCATGGCTCGCCGTGTTCAGCGGCGAAGGACGCGACAGCGTCGACGTATTGCTGCACGGCGGCGTCGCGCAGTTCTTTGGGGAGCATGTAATCCATGACGAGCTGTGTGCCGGGGGCGAAGGTCCCTATCGTGCCGAGAGCGTCGGGCGATGGCGTCGGCGGTGAGATACATGCTCACGCCCAGCCAGGTGACCACCGATGGCTGACTGGGGTCGAAGCCGCAGGCGCGGAGACCGCTGGTGAGGGTCTCGCGCTCGAAGTCCAGTGGTACGTATGTGAGGTTGTCGGGGACCGGGACGTCCGCGGCGGCCAAGCGGTCCCTCTTGTCCTGCTGGGTGGTGGGGTGGTCGACTTCGAAGACGCGGACAAGACTGGCAAGGTCGGAACGGTGGGCGAAGGTGTTGTTGGGGGTGCGGCGGCGTTTGTGGGCCATGTGCGGGCCGAGACCGCTCGTTGAACGCACTCCGCGCACGCGGTGAAGCAGCGAACGAGAAGAGGTGCCGAACTCGATGCGGCGTCCCTCTTTGCGTTCGGGCTGTCTCGGCGGTGTCTCGCGGTAGCCCGACGCTGATCAGGGCGTGTACCCCGGTATGCCGGTCGGCCATTACTCTGCCGACGCGGCCGACTCGAGGCTCGGTCCACTCAGCGCGAGCTGGCCCTGCGTTCCGGGTGGCGTTGCGGCGCAAGGCGGTTGTACGGGCGCCCTTGCCTGGTAGACGTCGGCGTAATGCTAGGCGGGTGGTGCTTTCGTCGGGAATCGCAGCACGATAAGAATTGGTTGGCCGTTCCGGGGGTGGGTCCGGTGTCCGCCTCGATGTCGGAATTCGATGGCGGGAGCCTCTCAGCGGTTGTGGTCCTCGGGGCGCTTCACTACGACAGCCTGGGCGTCCTCGACCTCGTGCCTGGCGTAGAGGAACTGCTCCTGTAGCTGAACAGAGGAAACCTCTCCCTGCTCTACTCACAGGTGCCGGTGCGGCTTCCCCTCGTCATAGTGGAACGCTCGTTGGCCGACTCCGATGGTCGGCCAGAAAGGGGGCGTCATGACCGCAATAACGCGCTGTGGACTGACACTGGCGGCCGTCGCCGCGCTCGTCGCACCGCTGGTCCTGACGGGATCTGCCTCGGCAGCCGCGCCGTCGGAAATCTCCTGCGCCGGACCGCACCCGGACGACCACGACTCAAGCGTCTCGGGCAGGGCGCTCAGCGGCAGCTCCATCTATGCGGGAATCAGCATCAACTGCCCTGTTCTCGGGAAGGCCGCCCCGACTGACCAACTGGACTACCGCTGTAGCGAGTTCAACGGGTACAACTGGTATACGTATTTGCGGGACGAGAACACAGGGGTCGAGGGGTGGGTCCGCAGAAACACGCTCACCGATTTCGGGAGCAACGTAGCCTGTTAGTGTCCTTCGCCCTCGGTGAGCGGTCTCGGTTGGACGGTGGTGAGGACGACGCATGACAATCTCCTGGGCGGAGTTTCCTGTTGCTGAGGAGCCTTCGGAGAGGAAAGGCGACGTCTACCGATGGCGAGACGGCCGGCAATACATCGAGCTCACCGAGAACGGCTGGGGTGCGCTTCTGGCGTGGTGTGCCGGCCCCGCTCACGTGGTCCGTTGCCCCGATCATACGGAGAAGCCGCCGGTCGTCACCACCGTGACTGGCCCAGGTGGCACTGTGACGCGGTCCGAGAGTCCGCGAACGGCCGCTGACCAGGCTGAAATCGATGACGAGATCGACGGATACCTTGCGGACGCCGACGTACCGCCCCAGCCGCGCGGGTGGCGCTGGTTTCTCGCCCTGCCGTCGCAGTGCGCGAACGCGCGGGACTTCCACGGTCTCGTCGGAAGCGCCTTCGCGGGGCTTCCCAAAGACATGCGGCCACGGGAGATTCGGGACGTTCTCTCACGCCTTTCGCACGAGGTACTCGGTCGCTGAGAGGTCGTTTTCTCCGGTGTTTCATCCCGGATTCCGTGGTTGGTGGATGATGAGCTGTCCTGCGGTGGGGATCGCACTCTCGCATCCGCTGGTTCACCGAGAGCGCGATCCCACCGCCTCCTGGCCGAGTAGGCCTCGCCTGACTACGCCGTTGCTCAGATGTCGATGCGGGAGCGGTCCAGCGTGGCGGCGGAGGAGCTGATGAATTCTCTGCGCGGGGCCACTTCGCTGCCCATCAGCAGGTCGAATGCCTGCTCGGCCGCCTCCAGGTCGCTGATGTTGATGCGG
>NZ_JBQQBT010000045.1:0-21355 GCF_052245835.1 Streptomyces sp. 8N114
CCGCATCAACATCAGCGACCTGGAGGCGGCCGAGCAGGCATTCGACCTGCTGATGGGCAGCGAAGTGGCCCCGCGCAGAGAATTCATCAGCTCCTCCGCCGCCACGCTGGACCGCTCCCGCATCGACGTCTGAGCGACCTCGGAGTCTGATCAACATCCGGGCATGTCCCGCCCTTTCGCCCTCCGACCGGGTCGTCACCTGAAGGGGTGAAGGGGCGGGAATGCGCCAAAAGTGATCTCGAGCCTGCGCCCATCCTGGGGCATGCGCATCGACGATCCCTGGTACGACGCCCTGGCCACGGGCGGACCCGAGCCCCACCGCATCCCTCCCGGCCCGCCGCCCAGGCAACGGCGGCCGGTGACGCCCGTGGCGTACGACGTGTATGCGGTCGTCCAGCGCAGCGCCGCCTTCCAGCAGATCCGGCGTCGCCACCGGCGCTTCGTGCTGCCCGTCAGTGCGGCGTTCCTGCTGTGGTATCTCGGCTATCTGGTGCTCGCCGTCAGTGCGCCCGGGCTGATGGCGAGACCCGTGGCCGGTGTGCTGAACGTGGGTATGGCGGCCGGGCTCGGGCAGTTCGTCACCACGTTCCTGCTGACCTGGCTGTACGCGCGCCACGCCCGGCGGCGCAGGGACCGGCCGGCGCTCGAACTGCGCTGGCAGACCCAGGAGATGACCCGCGGGAAGGCGTCAGCGGGCCTGGACCACGGGGCGGCGTCCGCCGCGGCCGGGGAGGGCGCGCGGTGAGCGGCGATCATCGGATGCTGACCCTGCTGCTGTTCGGCGCCGTCGTCGTCGCCACGCTGGCCATCACCCGCCGGGCGGGCAGCAGACGCCAGGGCTCCCCGGAGGAGTTCTACGCGGGCGGCCGACTCTTCACCCCCATGGAGAATGGTTTCGCCATCGCGGGTGACTACATGTCCGCCGCCTCCTTCCTCGGCGTAGCAGGACTGATCGCGCTCTACGGCTACGACGGGATGCTCTACTCCGTGGGATTCCTGGTGGCATGGCTGCTCGTCCTGCTGCTGGTGGCCGAAATGGTGCGCAACTGTGGGCGCTTCACCCTCGCCGACGTCGTCGCCGTACGGATGCGGGAGCGCCCGGTGCGGATCGCGCTGGGGTGCTCGTCGGTGACGGTCTCGGTGCTGTATCTGGTGGCCCAACTGGTCGGGGCCGGCAGTCTGGTGGCGCTCCTGCTGGGCGACCACGGGGCAGCGGTGCGTACCTGGACGGTGCTGGGGGTCGGGGCGCTCATGGTCTTCTACGTCGTCTGCGGTGGGATGCGGGCGACAACCTGGATCCAGATCGTCAAGGCGCTGCTGCTGATGGGCGGCGCGCTGGCGCTCAGCGTGCTGGTGCTGCTGCGCTTCGGTGGCGACCTGGCCGGGCTGCTGACCAGTGCGGCCGAAAACAGCGGTCACGGCAAGGACTTCCTCGCCCCCGGCCTGCGCTACGGCGGCGCCGGCTGGATCTCCAGGCTCGACTTCCTCAGCCTCGGCCTGGCGCTGGTGCTCGGCACGGCCGGACTGCCGCACATCCTGGCGCGCTTCTGCACCGTGCCGACCGCGCGTGCCGCCCGCCGCTCGGTCGTGTGGGCGATCGGGCTCATCGGCGGCTTCTATCTGATGACCATCGTCCTCGGCACCGGTGCGGCAGCACTGCTGGGCAGCGACGCCGTACGCAGGTCGAGCCGTTCCGGGAACACCGCTGTTCCGCTGCTGGCGGCCGAGTTGGGCGGTGGCGCGGATTCCACCGGGGGAGCCGCGCTGGCCGCGCTGGTCGCCGCCATCGGCTTCGCCACCATCCTGGCCGTGGTTGCGGGCATCACCCTCGCAGCCTCGGCTGCTGTGGCACATGACCTGTATGCGTCGCTCGCGCGGAGAGAGCGGCCCGAAGGATGGCGGCGCGAGGGCGGGTGGCGGCGCCCCGGCGGGTGGGAGCCGCCCGTGGGCCGGGAGCGGCAGCGGTGGGGCCGTAAGAGCGAGGTCGCCGTGGCACGTGTGGCCGCCGTCGGCGTCGGGGCTGTCGCCGTAGGGCTGAGCCTGCTCGCGCGGGAGCTGAACGTGGCGTTCCTGGTGGGCCTCGCTTTCGCCGTAGCCGCCTCGGCCAACCTGCCCGTGCTGCTGTACGCCCTCTTCTGGCGGCGCTTCACCGCGCGGGGCGCTGTCTGGTCGGTCCACGGCGGGCTGGTTTCCGCTGTGGTGCTGGTGGTGCTCTCGCCGGTCGTCTCGGGCGGCCCGCAGGCGCTGTTCCCCGGCCGGGACTTCGCGTACTTCCCGCTGGAGAACCCCGGGCTCGTCTCCGTTCCGCTGGGCTTCCTCGCGGGCTGGCTGGGCACGCTCCTGTCCCGTGAAGACCCCGACGCGGCCAGGCACGCCGAGACGGAGGTGCGCTCCCTCACGGGCGCCGGCGCGGTCTGAGACGCGGGCCGGCGGGCGATCTCACTGGCGCTGTGTGACATCCGCCGGGCCGCGTTCCGGGTGGAGGGCCTCCGGGAGGACGACGGTGAACTCCGCGCCGCCGTCCGGGCCCTGGCCCACCCGCGCGGTGCCGCCGTGGCGCTCCGCGAGCCGTCGTACGAGTGCCAGGCCGAGCCCGCGGCGGCCGTGTGCGGGTGGTTCCTTGGTGGACCAGCCCTCCGTGAAGACCGCTTCACGGTGCTCTGCAGGGACACCGGGGCCGCTGTCGCTCACTCGCAGGCTGAGCCCGGTCTGCCGGGCACCGGTGTCGGGGACGAGTGTCACCGTCACCCGGGCACCGGGCGAACCGGCCGCGGCATCCAAGGCGTTGTCGACCAGGTTGCCCAGCACGGTCGCCAGCTCCGGCGGGTCAACCAGGCGGTCGGGCAGCAGCGTGCCCGGTGCGATGCGCAGGGCGACCGAGCGCTCGGCGGCCACCGTGGCCTTGCCGACCAGCAGTGCGGCGAGCATCGGGTCGCGTATGTGCTCGGAGATCTCCTCGGCCGTCGCCCGGTGCACCCCGACGGCCTCGCTCAGATAGGCCACCGCGTCCTCGACCATGCCCAGTTGCAGCAGTCCGAGCAGGATGTGCATCCGGTTGGCGTGTTCGTGGTCCTGGGCGCGCAGGGCGTCGATCAGCCCCTGGGAGCCGTCGAGTTCCCGGCCGAGGAGTTCCAGTTCGGTCCGGTCGCGCAGGGTGGCGACGGCGCCGCCGTCGTCGGTGGGCATCCGGTTGGCGACCAGTACCCGGCCGCCGCTGACGGTCAGCAGATCGGATCCCGGGACCTCGCCGGCCAGCACTTTGGCCGTACGCCCGGGGCCCACGGCCTCCTGCGGGGACAGCCCGATGTGCTGCTCGTCCAGGTCGAGCAGCCGCTGCGCCTCGTCGTTCACCAGCCGGATCCGCCCCGCGGAGTCCAGCGCGACGACGCCTTCGCGGATGCCGTGCAGGACCGCCTCCCGTTCGGCCAGCAGCGCGGTGATGTCGGAGAACGCCAGGTCATGGGTGCGCTTCTGGAGCCTGCGGGAGACGAGCAGCGCGGCGAGCGCCCCCACCCCGAGCGCCCCGCCCGCGTAGGCGAGCAGTCCGGGTACGGCCCGGGTGAAGCGGGCGCGCACGCTGTCGTAGGCGATGCCGACCGAGACGGCTCCGACGACCTTCCCCTGCTCGTCCCGCAACGGCACTTTGCCCCGCGCCGATCTGCCCAGGGTGCCCTCGTCGATGTGGTGCACCTCCCGGCCGGCCAGCGCAGGCCCCGGGTCGGTGGAGACCCGGTGGCCGATGCGGTCGGGCTCCGCGTGCGACCAGCGGATGCCGCGGGTGTCCAGCACCACGATGTAGCTCGCGCCGGTGGCGTGCCGGATGCGCTCGGCGCGCCGCTGGACGGGTCCGTTGCGGGAGGGGCCTGCGCCGTCTGTCAGCAGGTCGTCCAGGCCGGGTTCGGCCGCCGTCGCCTGGGCGATGGCCAGCGCCCGACGGGACGCCTGGTCGTCGAGCTGGTTGCTGAACGGCGCCAGGAACAGCCCGGTCGCCACGGCGGTCACCCCGGTGACGACCGCCAGCTGCATGAGCAGCACCTGGGACGACACGCGCTGCGGCCAGCCAGGGATACGCAGCTGCCGGGGACGGCGGCCGGCGCGTTGGTGAGGGCGTACGCGGGACATGCGGCGGAACGGTATCCGCCGGGTGCCGCTGATGCACCAGGCCGGACATGGCCGGTTCCCTCGGTCCCTGCTCCCCGGCCGGGGGCGGGCGGTGCCGGGCAGCGCGCCCTCAGGCCGGGTGACCGGCCCCCAGCTCCTCGATCCGCACCACGTCCATCCGCACGGGACTGGCGGGGACGGCGCCGCAGCTGGCGGGTACGGGAGGCCCGTCGGCGGTCTCGGCGAGGGTGACGCGCCAGCGGCGCCCGGCCACATGCAGGACGGTGACGCTCCGGCGCCCGCTGCCCGGCTCCTCCTGCGCGGCCCGCACGGTCAGCGCGTGCGCGCGCGTCTCGCCCGTGTGCTCCCGTACGGCCAGATCAGCCGCCTGTCCCGGGCGGTCCCAGGCCGAGCGGCCACGGCAGCCGTCCGTCACCACGTGGCCGTCCCGTACGGCGTCGAGTACGCCCTTCACCGCGGGTGCGCCGAGCCGTCCGTACGCGTAGCCGTAGGGCAGCACCAGCAGCGTGGGTGAGAAGCGATGGCCGCCGATATGCGTGATCTCCCAGACGTCGGCCCCGCCGGATGCTTCGAGTTCGGCCGCCAGCGGCCTGCCGAGCAGCGCGCAGCAGCGGTCCCGCTTGCCGTTGGTGCACACCAGCGCGAGGGGGTCGCCCTCGTACGGCTCCCAGTCGGGACCGAGTACCGGGGCGCCCTCCAGCGCCGCGAAGTCCAGCTCGCGCAGCGCTGCCAGCCCGTGGCCCGGCAGCACCGTCGTACGGACCCAGGAGGCGCCCGGGACCGTACTGGCGAGGAACACGCGGTGCGGTGCGCTCGGGGACGAGCTGTCGGCGTGCCGTCCGGGGCGCCGGATCAGCGCGACCCGGCCACCGTGTGCGCCGGCTGCCGCATCGAGCGCCTGCCCGAGCTCCGGGTCGAGGTGGCTCTGGGTCAGCGCCTTCTTGCCCCAGGGACCCGGCTGCTCGATCAGCAACCAGGTACGGGCTGTCGCCGCCGTCCCCGCGAGGGGCTCGGCCAGGGCCTGGGAGGCCGTCGCACACGTGCTCACGCAGGCGAGCCTAACCTGGGTAACCGTGCCGTGCGCGGGCACGTTCCCGCGCGCCGTGCCACCCGCTGGTCTCGCCCGTGAGCCCGGAGCGGAAGACCGGAAAGCCCTGTTCGGTACGATCGGCAGCCGTTCAGCGGCAGCCCGAGACGGGGGCCGCAGGGGTCGGAGCCGTGAGGCCGCAGGGGCGGACGAGGCAGGAGGGGCGGAGCGCGTGGGCGATGCGGAGGCCGGTGCACGGCGGGGCACAGTGGGCGGCCGGATCCCGGTCGTCGTACTGGCCGGGTTCCTCGGTTCCGGGAAGACCACCCTGCTCAACCATCTGCTGCGGCGCGCGAGAGGCACCCGCATCGGTGCGATCGTCAACGACTTCGGCAGCATCGAGATCGACGCCATGGCGGTCTCCGGGCAGGTGGACTCCATGGTCTCCCTCGGGGACGGCTGTTTGTGCTGCGCCGTGGACACCAGCGACATGGACGAGGTCCTGGACGTCCTCGCGCGCCCCTCGGCCTGTATGGACGTCCTTGTGATCGAGGCCAGCGGGGTGGCCGAGCCGGAGACGCTGATCCGGATGGTGCTGGCCAGCGGCAGCCCGTACATCGTCTACGGCGGGCTGGTGGAGGTCGTCGACGCGGCGGAGTTCGAGTCCGTACGTGCGCGCCATCCGGAACTGGAGCGCCATGTCGGTGCGGCCGACCTGCTGGTCCTCAACAAGGCCGATCGGGTGACCGACGACCGCCGGGAAGCGCTCCACGCGGAGTTGCAGCGGCTCAGCCCTGGCACGCCTGTCGTCCCCGCCACGTTCGGCCGCGTCGATCCGGCGCTGCTGTTCGACCGCGTACGGCGCCAACGGCCACCCGTCGAACAGCTCTCCTTCGACTCGCTGCTGTACGGCGACGGTGAGGACGAGTGCGGCCACAGCGAGGGCGGGTGCCACCCGGAGCACCTGCACGCCGCCTACGAATCGGTGGAGTTCGTCTCGGACGTGCCGCTGGACCCGCGCCGTTTTCTGGAGTTCCTGGACGCCAGGCCCGAGGGGCTGTACCGGATCAAGGGCTATGTGGACTTCGGCGCGGCCGACCCGGACAACGTGTACGAGGTGCACGCCGTGGGCGGCTTCCTCCGGTTCGCACCGGAGCGGCGGCCCCGGTCCGAGGAACGGCGTACGGAGCTGGTGATGATCGGCGCCGGGGTCGACGGCGCGGCGCTGCGGGGTGGCCTCCAGGCGTGCGCCGCGGGCCCACAGGGCCCGGATGAGCGGGCCCTGTGGGGAGTGCTTCGGTACGTGGACAGTGCGGGCGAGGATGAGTCGGACGTGGTGGTTGCGGCCGGCGAGGATTCCTCCCCCAGCCTCCGGCCGGGAGGCACCCCCAGACCCTCGCCGTTGTAGTTGCTCGCCGTCGCGGCGGGAAGGGTCGCTGAGGGCTTCGCCCCCAGCGACCCGCCTGGGTCGGGGGCTACACCGGGCCGGCCAACGCCGCGATCTGCTTCGTCAGCGGGAGGCCGGAACCGTCCCTGCGGGGGTCGGGTTCCGGGAGCTCGGCGGGGGTGCCGGTCTTGGTCGCGGCCAGCGCGGGTGTGGCGCCCGCCCAGGCCAGCCGCAGCCGGTCCTCGCCCTTGAGGAAGCGCTGGCAGCGCACGCCGCCCGTCGCGCGCCCCTTGCGGGGGTACTGGTCGAACGGGGTGAGCTTGGCCGTGCTCAGTGAGTCGTCGAGCGTGCCTTCCGAGCCGGCTGCCGTGAACACGGCCGCCTCGGCGGCCGGATCGACGGCGCCGAAGAAGATCACCTTCGCGTCCTGGGTGAGCTTGATGCCCGCAACGCCGCCCGCGGGGCGGCCCTGCGGGCGTACCTGGCTCGCCTGGAAACGCAGCAGCTGCGCCTCGTCGGTGATGAAGACCAGGTCCTCCTCGCCGGTGCGCAGCTCGGCGCCGCCGACGATACGGTCGCCCTCCTTGAGCGTGATGACCTCCAACTCACCCCGGTTGGCCGGATAGTCGGGCACCACGCGTTTGACGATGCCCTGCTGGGTGCCGATCGCCAGGCCGGGCGAGGACTCGTCCAGCGTGGTGAGACAGATCAGCGTCTCGTCGCCCTCCAGCGTGAGGAACTCCGAAACCTGGGCCCCGCCCGCCAGGTTGGGCGAGGTCGACGTCTCCGGCAGTTGCGGAAGGTCGACCACCTGGAGGCGCAGCAAGCGGCCCGATGAGGTCACGGCGCCGACTTCGCCGCGCGTGGTGGCGGGTACCGCCGAGAGGATCACGTCGTGCTTGACGCGCTTGGCGGACTCGCCGAACTCCATGCCGCCGTTGGCCGTACGGGCCAGCAGCCCCGTGGAGGAGAGCAGCACCCGGCACGGGTCGTCGGCGACCTCCAGCGGCACGGCGGCCACCGGTACCTCGGCGGAGTCCAGCAGCTCGGTGCGGCGCGGGGTGCCGTACTTCTTGGCGACGGCGGACAGTTCGGAGGACACGAGCTTGCGCAGCTCCGCGTCCGACTCCAGGATCCGGGTCAGCTTCTCGATCTCGCCCTTGAGCCGGTCCCGCTCGTCCTCCAGCTCGATGCGGTCGAACTTGGTGAGCCGGCGCAGCGGGGTGTCGAGGATGTACTGGGTCTGGATGTCGCTGAGGCCGAAGCGCGAGATGAGGGATGCCTTGGCCTCGGCGGCGTTCTCACTCGACCGGATGATTCTGATGACCTCGTCGATGTCGACGAGCGCCACCAGCAGGCCCTCCACCAGGTGCAGCCGGTCGCGCCGCTTGCCGCGGCGGAACTCGCTGCGCCGACGCACCACGTCGAACCGGTGGTCGACGTAGACCTCGAGAAGCTCCTTGAGGCCGAGGGTGAGTGGCTGGCCGTCCACCAGAGCGACGTTGTTGATGCCGAAGGACTCCTCCATCGGCGTCAGCTTGTAGAGCTGGGAGAGGACCGCCTCCGGGTTGAAGCCGTTCTTGACCTCGATGACCAGGCGCAGCCCGTGCTGGCGGTCGGTGAGGTCCTTGACGTCCGCAATGCCCTGGAGCTTCTTCGCGTTGACCAGGTCCTTGACCTTGGAGATGACCTTCTCGGGGCCGACGGCGAACGGCAGCTCGGTGACCACGAGGCCCTTGCGCCGGGTCGTGACCTGCTCGATCGACACCGTGGCCCGGATCTTGAAGGTGCCGCGCCCGGAGACGTAGGCGTCCTTGATGCCCTCCCGGCCGACGATCTTGCCGCCGGTCGGCAGGTCGGGGCCCGGGATGAAGCCCATCAGGGTCTCCAGGTCCGCGCCCGGGTGCTTGATCAGGTGCCGTGCCGCCGAGATGACCTCTGTCAGGTTGTGCGGCGGCATGTTGGTGGCCATGCCGACCGCGATCCCCGAGGAGCCGTTCACCAGCAGATTGGGGTAGGCGGCGGGCAGTGTGACGGGCTCTTGCTCGCTGCCGTCGTAGTTGGCGCCGAAATCGACGGTCTCCTCGTCGATCGACTCGACCATCAGCCCGGCGGCCGGCGCCGAACGGCACTCCGTGTAGCGCATTGCCGCGGGCGGGTCGTCGTTGCCCAGCGAACCGAAGTTGCCGTGCCCGTCCACCAGCGGCAGCCGCATGGAGAAGTCCTGCGCCATGCGCACCAGGGCGTCGTAGATGGGGGAGTCACCGTGCGGGTGGAGCTTTCCCATCACCTCGCCCACGACGCGGGCACACTTCACATACGACCTGTCGGGGCGCAGGCCCATCTCGTGCATCTGGTACAGGATCCGGCGCTGCACGGGTTTCATCCCGTCGCGGGCGTCGGGCAGCGCGCGCGAGTAGATGACCGAATACGCATACTCCAGATAGGAGCCCTGCATCTCGTCGACGACGTCGATGTCGACGATGCGCTCCTCGAAGTCCTCTCCCGGCTCCGGTGCCGGTGTACGGCTTTTACTGCGGCGGGCCATCGCGGCTGCGGCTCCTTCGCTGCTTCGTGCTGTCGCTCTTGCGCTCTCGGGTCGTGCTCTTCGACCGACGTGCTTCCGGTCTCCCGGACCGATCGTGCTCGGTCGTGCTCTCGGTCGACCATTGTGGACCGCCCCACTGACAGGGCGGTCGCTCGGTAGACCGTACGGGAACTTCGCACCTTGTCGGCGTGGTTGCATACAGTGACAGGGCCGCCGGTCGCGTGAGGCGCCGGGCGGTCGGCAGTTCCCGGCGCCCGGCCGGGATATCCCCGCAAGCGAAGGGACTCCACGCCCATGGGTCACACGGCCACGCCCCCGCCGGCCACCGGTGGGCTGACAGCGACGGAGCACCGGCTGGCCAATGGCCTGCGGGTGGTGCTCTCCGAGGATCATCTGACCCCCGTCGCCGCTGTCTGCCTCTGGTACGACGTCGGTTCCCGTCACGAGGCCAAGGGCCGCACCGGCCTGGCCCATCTCTTCGAGCACCTGATGTTCCAGGGCTCGGCCCAGGTGAAGGGCAACGGCCACTTCGAGCTGGTGCAGGGCGCGGGCGGCTCGCTGAACGGCACCACCAGCTTCGAGCGCACCAACTACTTCGAGACGATGCCGGCCCACGAGCTGGAGCTCGCCCTGTGGCTGGAGGCCGACCGGATGGGCTCGCTGCTGGCCGCGCTGGACGAGGAGTCCATGGAGAACCAGCGCGACGTGGTCAAGAACGAGCGTCGCCAGCGCTACGACAACGTGCCGTACGGCACCGCGTTCGAGCGGATGACCGCCATGGTCTTCCCCGAGGGCCACCCTTACCACCACACTCCGATCGGCTCGATGGAAGACCTGGACGCGGCCTCCCTCCAGGACGCGCAGGAGTTCTTCCGTACGTACTACGCGCCCAACAACGCCGTTCTGTCCGTCGTCGGGGACATCGACCCGGAGCAGACGCTCGCCTGGATCGAGAAGTACTTCGGCTCCATCCCGGGCCACGACGGCAAGCGCCCCCCGCGGGACGGCGAGCTGCCCGAGCTGATCGGTGAGGATAAGCGTGAGGTCGTCGAGGAGGACGTGCCCTCCCGCGCGCTGATGAACGGCTACCGCCTGCCGCACGACGGCACCCGCGAGGCGGACGCCGCCGATCTGGCGCTGACCGCGCTCGGCGGTGGCGAGTCCTCCCGCCTCTACACCCGGCTGGTGCGGCACGACCGCACGGCGGTGGCGGCCGGTTTCGGACTGCTCCGGCTGGCGGGCGCGCCCTCGCTGGGCTGGCTGGACATCAAGGCGTCCAGCGGCGCGGAGATCGCCGACATCCAGGCCGCGGTCGACGAGGAGCTGCGCCGCTTCGCGGAGGAGGGGCCCGGCGAGGAGGAGATGGAGCGCGCCCAGGCCCAGTTGGAGCGCGAGTGGCTGGACCGGCTGGCCACGGTCGGTGGCCGCGCCGACGAACTGTGCCGGTACGCGGTGCTCTTCGGTGACCCGCAGCTCGCGCTGACCGCGGTCCGGCGGGTGCTGGAGGTGACCCGCGAGGAGGTGCGGGAGGTGGCGGCCCAGCGGCTGCGCCCCGACAACCGCGCCGTGCTCGTATACGAACCGCTGGCGGACGAGGAAGCGCCCGCGAACGAGGACGAGGAGGCCGGCCAGTGAGCGAGACACCGGCGAGCACGAGCCAGCGCACCGCGGGAGCGGCGAGCACGAGCCCCGCGGGGATCGCGGAGACAGCAGGGAAGAGCATGGAGTTCCACCCCCAGCCGCCCAGCGGCACCCCGAAGCCGTGGGCCTTCCCCACCCCCGAGCGCGGCAAGCTGCCCAACGGGCTGACGGTGCTGCGCTGCCACCGCCCGGGGCAGGAGGTCGTCGCCGTTGAGGTGAACCTGATGGCGCCGCTGGACGCGGAGCCGGAGGGGCTGGACGGGGTCGCCACCATCATGGCCCGCGCCCTGAGCGAGGGCACGGACAAGCACACGGCCGAGGAGTTCGCCGCCGAGCTGGAGCGGTGCGGCGCCACGCTCGACTCGAACGCCGACCACCCCGGTGTGCGGGTCTCGCTGGAGGTGCCCGTATCCCGGCTGCCCAAGGCGCTGGGGCTGCTCGCCGACGCGCTGCGCGCCCCCGCCTTCCCGGACAGCGAGGTGGAACGGCTCGTCGCCAACCGGCTGGACGAGATCCCGCACGAGCTGGCCAACCCGGCCCGCCGCGCCGGCAAGGAGCTCTTCCGCGAGCTGTTCCCCGCCTCATCGCGGATGTCGCGGCCCAGGCAGGGCACCGAGGAGACGGTGCGAGGCATCGACGCGGCTGCGGTACGCGCCTTCTACGAGGCATATGTGCACCCCGCCACCGCCACCGTCGTCGTGGTCGGCGATCTGGAGGGAGTCGACCTCGAGGCGGCGCTCACCGAGAGCCTCGGCAGCTGGACGGGAGCCGCGGCAGTGCCGCGTCCGATGCCGCCGATCACCGCGGACGACAGCGGCCGGGTCGTCATCGTGGACCGGCCCGGAGCGGTGCAGACGCAGCTGCTGATCGGCCGCGTCGGCCCCGACCGGCACGACCGGGTGTGGCCCGCGCAGCTGTTGGGCGTCTACTGCCTGGGCGGCACGCTCACCTCCCGGCTGGACCGGGTGCTGCGTGAGGAGAAGGGCTACACCTACGGCGTGCGCGCCTTCGGCCAGGTGCTGCGTTCCGCCGAGGACGGCAGCGGTGCCGCACTGCTGGCCATCAGCGGCTCGGTGGCCACCGATGTGACAGGGCCCGCGCTGGACGACCTGTGGCAGGTGCTGCGGAAGCTGGCGGACGAGGGACTGACCGACGAGGAACGGGACATCGCGGTACGGAACCTGGTGGGTGTCGCGCCGCTGCGCTACGAGACGGCCGCGGCCGTCGCGGGGACGCTGGCCGACCAGGTCGAGCAGTATCTGCCGGACGACTACCAGGCCCGGCTCTACGCCCAACTCGCCGAGACGGGCACGGTGGAGGCCACGGCGGCGGCGGTGAGCGCCCTGCCCGCCGGCCGGCTGGTGACGGTGCTCGTCGGCGACGCCTCGCAGATCGCCGATCCGGTACGGGAGTTGGGGATCGGCGACGTCAAGGTGGTCTCCGGCTCCTGAGCCCGCGGGCGGAGGCGCGAACGGCGGTCAGAAGTGGGGCCCGGGAGGAGGAATCGCTCCTTCCGGGCCCCTCTCAATGTCCGATTCTGTCGCGGTTGCTGATGAGTTGGAGTGTGGCGTACGTGACAAACCCAGGGATTCGTTTGCCGCCCGGAGTTGGCCCCGTTTAGCGTCGGTGCCGCTGTTCGTCAGAAGTGACCGCACCCGCGGCCGACGGACAGCCATCGCCGAATCCCCGAGGCGCACCTGCCGAGGGGGACCGGGGACCCAGGTCCCATTGGGGTGAATCGGACGGCCTCGCAAGAGGCGGCCCGTAGGAGACCTTCCTGCTCCGAACCCGTCAGCTAACCCGGTAGGCGAGAAGGAAGGAAAGGAGTACGCCTCCGTATGGCGTTCACCCGTGCCACTGGTAAGCACAGGCGTCCGAGTAAGACCCGTCGGGCCGCAGGGGGAGCGGCAGGCATAGCCGGTCTCGCCACCGTGGGCGTCGTAGGGTCCATCGCCACCCCCGCATTCGCCGCGAGCGGCGGCGGACAGAACAACGCCCCCGTCCAGCACGACGCCAAGGTGAGCGAGGTCGTCGGCGGCCCGATCTCCGAGACGCTGGACCAGCAGGCATACGAGCAGGCCCTCCAGGCGGAGCAGACCAAGGCCGAGACCGACGCCAAGGAGGAAGCCGCCAAGGCGAAGGCGGACGCCAAGCGGAAGGCCGACGAGGCCAAGCGCAAGGCCGCCGCCGAGAAGGCGGAGAAGGCGCGCGAGGCGAAGGAGAGGGCCGCCCGGGAGGCCAAGCGGGCGAAGCTCAACGCCTACGTGATGCCTGTCGAGGGCTCCTACGTCTCCACCGGTTACAAGCAGGGCGGCGGCATGTGGTCGTCCGGCAGCCACACCGGCATCGACTTCCACGCGGGCATGAACACCCCGGTCCAGTCCGTGGCCGCGGGCGAGGTCGTGGAGGCCGGCAACGGCGGGGCCTACGGCAACAACGTCGTCATCAAGCACAAGGACGGCACGTACACGCAGTACGGCCACCTGAACTCGATCAGCGTCTCGGTCGGCCAGCAGGTCAAGTCGGGCCAGCAGATCGGCCTCTCCGGCTCCACCGGCAACTCCTCCGGCCCCCACCTGCACTTCGAGGCCCGCACCTCCCCCGAGTACGGCTCGGACATCGACCCGGTCGCCTACCTCCGCGAGCACGGCGTGAAGGTCTGACCGAACGTTGCGGCTTCGCCCGTCGCGGCGGACATTTACGAGGGGGGCGCTGCACCGCCAGGTGCAGCGCCCCCCTCGTGCTCCCCGGCGACACGCTCATGCCGGCGGGCGAGCCCTCGCGCTCGGTCAGACCCTCACACCGTCTCGGGCAGCTCCTCCAAGCCCTCGGAGACCAGCTTCGCCAGCCGGTCGAGGGCCTCCTCCGCACCGTCCGCCTCGGAGGTGAGGACGATCTCCTCGCCCCCCTCCGCACCCAGGCCGAGCACACCGAGCATGGAGGCCGCGTTGACGGGGTTGCCCTCGCCCTTCCGGACGGTGACCGGGACCCCGGCTGCCGAGGCGGCACGGACGAAGATGGAGGCGGGGCGGGCGTGCAGCCCCTCGGCCCAGCCGACGGTGACACGGCGCTCAACCATGGTGTTGCCCTTCGTTCGTCAAACTTGTCCAGACCAGATTTCCACGATTGCCGAGGTGCTCCGTGAGCCGGCGGGTGCGGGCCAGGAAGCGGCGGCGCTCATGCCAGCGACGATACGACGCATCCCGTATCCCTGAGCACCCACCCTCCCTCCGCCGTACGCTGGCCCCATGCCGAGCCCCGAGGAGCGCGCCTACCCCGCCCACTGGGAAGCGGACATCGTGCTGCGCGACGGCGGTACGGCCCGGGTCCGGCCGATCACTCCGGACGACGCGGAGCGGCTGGTCAGCTTCTACGAGCAGGTCTCCGACGAGTCGAAGTACTACCGCTTCTTCGCGCCCTACCCCCGGCTGTCCGACCGCGATGTGCGCCGCTTCACGCACCACGACTACGTCGACCGCGTCGGCCTGGCGGCGACCATCGGCGGTGAGTTCATCGCGACCGTCCGCTACGACCGCATCGACCACCTCGGCCGCCCCGCCAGCGAGCCCGCGGACGAGGCCGAGGTCGCCTTCCTGGTCCGCGACGACCAGCAGGGCAGGGGAGTGGCCTCCGCGCTCCTCGAACACATCGGTGCCGTCGCCCGGGAGCGCGGCATCCGCCGCTTCGCCGCCGAGGTGCTGCCCGCCAACACCAAGATGATCAAGGTGTTCACGGACGCCGGATACTCCCAGAAGCGCAGCTTCGAGGAAGGCTCCGTCCACCTCACCTTCGACCTGGAGCCCACCGAGCGCTCCCTGGCCGTCATGCGGGCCCGCGAACAGCGCGCCGAGGGCCGCTCCGTCGCCCGGCTGCTGGCCCCCGGCTCCATCGCCGTCGTCGGCGCCAGCCGCACCCCCGGCGGAGCGGGGCGTGCCGTGCTGGGCAGCCTGCGCGCCGGAGGCTTCGCCGGGCGGCTGTACGCGGTCAACCACGCGCTGGACCCGGAGGCGTCCCCGACGCTGGCCGGGGTGCCCGGCCACCGGTCGGTGCGGGAGATCCCCGAACACGTCGACCTGGCCGTGCTCGCCGTCCCCGCCGACCAGCTGCACACCGTCATCGGCGAATGCGGCGAGGCGGCCGTGCAGGGGCTGGTCGTCCTCTCCGAAGGGGTCGGCCGGGACGAGCAGCGCGAACTGGTCAGGCTCGCCCGCTCCTACGGCATGCGGCTGATCGGCCCCGGAGCCCTCGGGCTGATCAACACCGGCGAGGACGTACGGCTCAACGCCACCCCCTCCCTGCGGATGCCCGCGCGGGGCAGGATCGGCGTCTTCACCCAGTCCGGCGCCATCGGCATCGCCCTGCTCGACGGGCTGGACCGGCGCGGCAGCGGACCGTCCTCCTTCGTCTCCGCGGGCAACCGGGCCGACGTCTCCGGGAACGATCTCCTCCAGCACTGGGACGAGGACACGGCGACCGACGTCGTCCTCATGTACCTGGAATCCATCGGCAACCCGCGCAAGTTCACCCGGCTCGCCCGGCGCACCGCCGCCCGCAAACCGGTCGTCGTCGTCAAAGGTGCCCGGCAGCGCGGCAGTGCGCCCCCGCCGGGCCACGCGGCGCCGGCAGCCCGCACCCCCGACGCCACCGTCTACGCGCTGCTGCGCCAAGCGGGCGTCCTGATGGTCGACACCTTCACCGACCTGCTGGACACCGGCGTACTCCTCGCCGAGCAGCCGCCGCCCACGGGCCCGCACGTCGGCATCCTCGGCAACACCGAAGCGATGAGCCTGCTGACCTACGACGCCTGCCTCACCGACGGGCTGCGGCCCCGCCCCGTCGTGGCGCTGCCCAGCTCGGCCGGGCCCGGCGACTTCGGCAGGGCGCTGCGCGAGGCGCTCGGCGACGCGGCCACCGACGCGGTGCTGGTCACCGTCATCCCCGCCGTCCCCGCCGAGCTGCCCGGCGGCACCGGCATGGCCAGGCCGGAGTCCCCGCCCGACGGCCATGTCGAGGCCCTGGCCGACGCGCTGCGGGAAGCCGTCGAGGCCGTCGCCGCGACCGAGGGTGCCCCGCGCAAGCCGGTGGCGGTCGTCCACCTGGCGATGGAGGGCCTGCAGAAGGCGCTCGCCAAGCGCGGACTGCCCTCCTACCCGACGCCCGAGCGGGCCGCCCGCGCCCTGGCCGAGGCAGTGCGCTACTCCCGGTGGCGCGCGGAAGCCGGCGACCCGGGCAAGGTCCCCGACCTGGAGGTCGACGAGTCCGCCGCCGCCCAGCTGCTGGCCCGCGCGACCCCCGCAGCACCCGAGCGTGGCCGTGCCCTCACGGACGAGGAAGCGGCCCGGCTGCTGCACAGCTACGGCATCGCCGTCCAGCCCACGCTCCCAGCGCCGGACGCCGACACGGCCGTCGAGGCGGCCCGCACTCTCCGCTTCCCCGTCGCACTCAAGACCACGGCGCCCCATCTTCGGCACCGCGCCGACCTCGGCGGGGTACGGCTGGACATCGCGGGCGAGGCAGGGCTGCGGCGCGCCTACGGAGAGCTGATCCAGGCGCTCGGCGCACCCGAGGAGCTGCGCCCTGTGGTGCAGGCGATGGCACCGCGGGGCGTGGGCACCGTGGTGCGGGGCACGCTCGACCCGGCCATCGGCGCCGTGCTGTCCTTCGGTCTCGCGGGCCCGCCCTCCGAGCTGCTGGGCGATACGGCACACCGGCTGGTGCCGGTCACCGACAAGGAGGCCGCCGGGCTGATCCGGGCGATCCGCTCGGCGCCGCTGCTGTTCGGCTGGCGCGGCGCCGAGCCCTCGGACACCGCCGCGCTGGAGGAGGTGCTGCTGCGGGTCTCGCTGCTGATGGACGATCATCCGCAGGTCGTCGCCGTCGAACTCGACCCGGTCGTGGTGGCACCCCGGGGTGTGACTGTGCTGAGTGCTTCCGTCCGCGTCGCCGAGCCCGGAACCCGCCCCGACCTGGGCGCCCGTCGCCTCCCGGCGTACTGACGGCGCACCGGGGGCGTACGGTGGGGAGCGGGCCGGGGCTGCGTCGCCGTACGGCCCTTAGGATGGCTGTCATGGCGAAGACCGGTACGACGACGCAGGGTCTGCGTGAGGCGATCGAGCGCAGCGGCTACTACCCGGCCCTCGTAGCCGAGGCTGTCGAGGCAGCGGTGGGTGGCGAGCCAGTGGCCTCGTACCTCGTGCATCAGGAGACGACGTTCGACTCCAACGAGGTCCGCCGCCACGTCACGGTCCTGGTGCTCACCCGCACCCGCTTCCTCGTCAGCCACACCGACGAGCAGGCGGCGGACGGCACCTCGCCCTCTCCGTACGCCACCACCTCCACCGAGTCCGTGAAGCTGGAGCGGATCTCCTCCGTCGTGCTCTCCCGGGTGGTGGCCAACCCCGAGTCCTACACCCCCGGCACACTGCCCCGCGAGGTCGTCCTCACCATCGGCTGGGGCGCCGTCTCCCGCCTCGACATGGAGCCCGCGACCTGCGGCGACCCCAACTGCGAGGCCGACCACGGCTACACGGGCTCCGCCACCGCCGACGATCTCTCGCTGCGGGTCAGCGAGGCCGGTGACGGCCCGGACACCGTCCGTCAGACCCTCGCCTTCGCGCAGGCGCTGTCCGAGGCCACCGCCGGAGCCACCCGGGTCGGACCCCCGCAGTGACCGCTGAGAACATCCCGCACCCGCTTCCGACGGCCCCGCAGGTCCTGCACGACGGGGCTTTCCTGGACGCACCGCTCGACCCGCGCACCGCACCCGTCCCGCGCTACGGCACCGGCTCGCTGGCCGACCTGCTGCCCTCCCTCGCCGCCGGACTCGGTGTCCCCGGCATGACGGCCGGACTGCCTCTCCCGCCCGCCGACCGCGTCTGCGTCTTCCTGGTGGACGGCATGGGCTGGGAAGCACTCAAGGCGCACCCGGACGAAGCACCGTTCCTCACCTCACTGCTGCCGAGCTCCACCGCCGGCACCGGCGAGCCGATCACTTCCGGCCTCCCCTCCACCACGGCCACCTCGCTGGCCTCCGTCGGCACCGGCCGTGTCCCGGGCGAACACGGACTGCCCGGCTACACCGCGCTGGACCCGGCCACCGGCCGGCTGATGAACCAGCTCCGCTGGCAACCCTGGACCGACCCGCACGTGTGGCAGCCGTACCCCACCGTCTTCCAGCAGGCCGAGGCCGCCGGAGTGGCGGCCTGCCAAGTGACGGCGCCGCACTTCGAGCACACCCCGCTCACCAAGATCGCACTGTCCGGCGGCACCTTCCTCGGCCGGCTCTCCGCCGAGGACCGCATGGATCTGGCGGCCGAGCGCCTCGCCGCCTCGGACCGCGCCCTCGTCTACACCTATTACGCGGAGCTGGACGGCAACGGCCACCGCTACGGCATGGACTCGGACGCCTGGCGCGGCCAGCTGATGTACGTCGACCGGCTCGCACAGCGCCTGGCCGAGCAGCTGCCGCCGCGCTCGGCGCTCTACATCACCGCGGACCACGGCATGGTCGACATCCCCGGAAGCCCGGAGGCCCGGATCGACTTCGACGAGGACTGGGAGCTGAGCGCAGGCGTCGCCCAGCTGGGCGGCGAGGGCCGGATGCGGCACGTCTACGCCGTCCCCGGTGCGGCGGGCGACGTACACGCCGTCTGGCGCGAGGTGCTCGCCGGGCAGGCGTGGGTGGCCACCCGCGAAGAGGCCATCGGCCTCGGCTGGTTCGGCCCCGGAGTGGAGCCGCGGGTGCGTGGCAGGCTCGGCGACGTGATCGCCGCGATGCGCGACGACGTGGCCGTGGTGGCCACCCGCCGCGAGCCCAAGGAGTCCGAGCTGATCGGGATGCACGGTTCGGCGACCGCCGCCGAACAGCTCGTCCCGCTGCTGGAGGTCCGCACCTGACGCCCGGCGTCCCGCGTTCCGTACGCGCGCCCCCGGCGTTCCGTACGCGCTGCCCCCGCCCGAGGAACCGCACCGAGAAAGGCCCGAACGTCCCATGCCAGAGCTGGTGTTCTTCTCCGGAACGATGGACTGCGGAAAGAGCACGCTCGCGCTCCAGATCGAGCACAACCGCTCGGCGCGCGGTCTCCAGGGCCTGATCTTCACCAGGGACGACCGCGCAGGCGCCGGCAAGCTCTCCTCCCGGCTCGGCCTGGTCGCCGAGGCTGTCGAGGTGGCCGAGGACCTCAACTTCCAGCAGCACCTGGTCCGCCACCTGACCGCGGGCGGACGCACCGACTATGTGATCGTGGACGAGGCGCAGTTCCTCTCGCCCGAACAGGTCGAGCAGCTCGCCAGGGTCGTGGACGACCTGGGCATCGACGTCTATGCGTTCGGCATCGCCACCGACTTCCGCACCCGCCTCTTCCCCGGCTCCCAGCGGCTGATGGAGCTCGCCGACCGGCTGGAGACCCTCCAGGTGGAGGCGCTGTGCTGGTGCGGCGCCCGTGCCACCCACAACGCACGCACCGTCGGCGGCCGAATGGTGGTCGAGGGCGCGCAGGTGGTCGTGGGGGACGTGGGCGAACCCAGCGGCCAGGTCGGCTACGAAGTGCTGTGCAGGCGCCACCACCGCAGGCGGCTCACCGCGGCCTCGGCGGGCGCCGGCGCGCTCTCGCCCGACGTCCTCCCCGTGGACGAACCCACAGCGGCCCCGAACGTGCCGCCTCGTCGCGGTCTCAGCGATCCGCTGCGACGGGCCGGATCACACTGAAGTGCGCACCCTCCGGGTCCGCGAGCGTCGCCAGCCTTCCGTACGGTGAGTCGTCGGGGGCGCGCACCACCCGGCCCCCCAGCTCCTCGGCGCGCCGCGCCATCCCGTCCGGGTCGTCCACCGCGAAGTACGTGCGCCAGTGCGGCCCGCGGTCGCGCGGCAGCGCATCGCCGACCCCTTGGATTCCGGCCACCGGTTCACCGTCCGCGCAGAGCGTCAGATAGTCGAAGCCGGGCGCCTCGATGCTCTCCGCGTCGTAACCGAACACCGCCTGGTAGAACTTGACCACCGTGCTCGTCTCCCGGGTGACGAGCTCGAACCAGACCGGTGCCCCCAACATCCCCCGCGGCGCCGTCCCCAGGGCCGGAACGTGCGCGTCCTGCCACAGCCCGAACGGGGCACCGTGCGGATCGGCGACGATGGCCATCCGCCCCGCCTTCTCCGCATCCAGCGGTCCCACCGCGACCGTGCCGCCGTACGAACGGACCGCGGACGCCGTCTCGTCGGCGTCGGCGGTCGCCAGATAGGGCAGCCACGCGGTCGGCAGCTGCCTGCCGTCCGCCTTCTTCCCCAGCCCCGCGACCTCGTGCCCACCCGCGACCGCCCGTACATACGGGCCCAGCTGCTGTGGTCCGGACCGGAACTCCCAGCCGAACAGCCCCTGGTAGAACTCCTTGCCGACATCCAGCCCGTGCACCATCAGGCTCGCCCACGCGGGCGCGCCAGGCGTGTGCCGTAGCCGAGTCGCTGCCTCGGTCATCTGCTTCGCTCCTTGACCATCATCGATGCGGTCGTGCGGGTGGAATTGCCTCGGCGTCCTTGCCGCGGCTCCGTGACTACTCGCCAGTGCAGATGCTGTCACCACCTGTCGTGCCGCGCTCCTCGGCCGCGCCGCTTTTTTGCCGCATCCAGACGGAGAATCCCCGATCCGTGTGCCGTCACAGAACCGCGGACCCGGCGAGCGGGAGGCTGCGCGAAGATGGCGCCATGACAGCCATCATCTCCGTACCGGCACTCGCGAGCGACCTCGCAGCCGGAGCCGCCCCCGTGCTGCTCGACGTGCGCTACAAGCCAGGCGATCCCCCCGGCCTGCCCGCCTACCAGAAGGGCCACCTGCCCGGCGCCGTCTACATCGACCTGGAGAGCGAGCTCGCCGCCAAGCCGGGGCAGGGGACAGGCCGCCACCCGCTGCCCCCGCTGGACGTTTTCGGCGCAGCCATGCGCCGTGCGGGTGTCTCCGCGGACCGCCCTGTTGTCGTCTACGACGCGGGCGGCCTCGGTGGCGGCTGGGCGGCGGCCCGCTGCTGGTGGCTGCTCCGCTGGGCGGGCCACCCCGACGTCCGGGTGCTGGACGGGGGCCTGGAGGCGTGGCAGAGCTACCGCGGCCCGGAGGGCGGGGGAGCGTTGCCGGTCAGCACCGAGACCCCCGACCCCGCCCCCGGCGATTTCACCCCCTCGCCGGGCGGCCTGCCCACCCTGGACGCCGACGAGGCCGCCGCGCTGGCCCGGCGCGGGGTGCTGCTGGACGCGCGCGCCGCGGAGCGCTACCGGGGAGAGGTCGAGCCCATCGACCCGGTGGCGGGTCACATTCCGGGCGCCGTCTCGGCCCCCACCACGGAGAACCTCACCGACGCGGGCACGTTCCGCTCCGCGGACGCCCTCGCGGAGCGCTTCGAGGCCCTCGGCGCCGGCCCCGACACCGAGGTCGGCGTCTACTGCGGCTCCGGCGTCTCCGCCGCCCAGGAAGTCCTCGCCCTGCACCTCGCGGGCATCGACGCAGCCCTCTATGTGGGCTCTTGGAGCGAGTGGACGGCGGATCCCCACCGCCCGGTAGCCACCGGCCCCGAACGAGGCTGAGGCCGTCGCCCTTTTGGGGAGCGCGAAGTGGGCGCTGAACCGTCAGGTGCACCGCCCCCTTCGTAC
>NZ_JBQQBT010000046.1:0-19438 GCF_052245835.1 Streptomyces sp. 8N114
CCTCTTGCGCGGGCTCCCCCACCCCCCCCCCCGCTGCCGGGCCGAAGTTACCGGCGTACCAGGGTGATCGTCGTCCACGCACCCACGTGGACCCGGTCGCCCTCCTTGAGGGGGACGGGCACGAAGGGCTGGATCGGCTCCTCGGCGCCGTTGATGGTGGTGCCGTTGGTCGAGTCCTGGTCGACGACGGACCAGCTGCCGTCCGGCTGCTGCACCAGCACCGCGTGCTGGTGCGAGACACCCGGGTCCTCCGGGGGGCGGCCCAGGTCGATGTCCGGGGCCTCTCCCGTGGAGGCACGGCGGCGGCCGATGGTGATCTGCGGGCCCGTGAGCGGCAGCTGCTGCTCCGGCGAGTACGCGGGAAGGTTGAGCGCCGCCGCCTCGGGGCCGCTGCGCTGCATCATCGCGGCGAAGTACGCGCGGTCCGGCGCGATCATCGCCGTCCACGCTCCGCCGCCCTGCGGGGCACCCGCGCCCTGCTGGCCGTAGTCCGGGCCGGGCGGCTGACCCTGCTGCGGGCCGTAATCCGGCTGGCCGGGCTGCTGCTGGCCGTAGTCCTGGCTTGGTTGCTGCTGACCGTAGTCCGGGCCCGGTTGCGGCTGGCCGTAGTCGTGGCCTGGTTGCGGCTGGCCGTAGTCCTGGCTTGGTTGCGGCTGGCCCGGCTGTTGGGCCGGGTCGCCGGGGCCGGGCTGGGCCGGTACGCCCGGTGCCGGGGGCCCGACCGTGGCGGGGGGCGGCGGGCCGGGAGGGCCGTCGGGCGTCTGCGGCGGCGCCGGGGGCGCACCCAGCTGCTGCTCGGCGGGGCCGGGCGGGGAGAGCTCCCAGTCACTGTTGGCGGGCTGCCCGGGCCGGCCACCGTACGGCTCGGCTCCAGGGCCGGAGGGGTAGGGCTGTCCCTGCCCGGGGAACCCGCCGGGGCCGTCGAACGGGCCGGGGCCCTGGCCGGGTGCCCCCGGCGCACCGGGCTCACCCTGGGGCCCCGCACCAGGTCCCGGCGGACCGGGCCAGCTGGGGACGTTCGAGCCAGGGCCCTCCGGACCGGCCTGACCGCCGGGCTCGCCCGGATGGCCAGGACCTTGCGCGCCGGGACCCTGGGGACCAGGACCCTGGGGACCAGGACCCTGCGGGCCGGGACCCTGAGGACCAGGACCCTGCGCGCCGGGGCCGCCGAAGCTGGGGCCGCCTGGCCCGGGGCCCTCAGGAACGCCGGGGGGAGGGGGCCCGCCGGGGGCTCCCATGCCGGGGCCACCCGGACCGGGCGGACCGCCCGGTCCGCCGGGCCCGGGGGCGCCCTGGCCGTGGGGCGGCGGGAAGCCGGGACCGCCGGGCTGAGGCTGCTGGCCCGGCGGGACGTACGTCGTCGGCGAGTGGGTCAGGAAGTTGTAGCGGCACTCCTCGCAGAAGGGCGCCATGGACTCCCTGGGGGTGCCGCACTGGGGGCACAGCTCGGGCGGGCCCGAGTCGGGTCCCGGATAGCCGTAGCCCTGTCCCGGCTGGTGGCCATGGCCCTGGCCGGGGGCGGGCGGCGGGCCGGGCGGGCCCGGGTAGCCGTAGCCGCCGGGTGCGGACGGCTGAGGGGGCGGCGGTACGGCACCAGCGGGCGACGCCGGTGCGCCGGTCATGCGGTGACCGCAGACCTCGCACCAGTCGTCGGCCGCAGACTGGTGGCCGTTCGGGCAAGTCGGCATGGTGAGTGCCTCCCCCTCCGTGCTCCTGCTCTTCGGTACCTGCTGGTACGGATCGTGCCGGTTGTACGGGCTGTGTGGGCTGTGAAGTTCGTTACGGACTGCCCACCGCGGCCGGTGCGGCTATCGCTTCACGCGGACCGTCTTGGTGGACCGCGTCTCCAGCGTCATCTCATCGGCCTCGGCGACCTTCGCCTTCAGTCGAACAGTACCCGTCGCGGCATCCACCACGTCGACCACCTTCGAAAGCAGTTTCGCAGTATCCGCGTTCCCCGACTCGTTCGCCAGCTGTACGGCTCGTCCCAGTTTGGCCGTTGCGCCTGCTTCGTCCCCGGCCTTCCGGAGATCGAGGCCCGTCTGGATCGCCTGCGCCAGTTCGGCCTGCCCGGTGTAGTGCGCGACCTGCGGGTTGATGGAGGTGGTGGCCGCCATGTCGTCCGTCCACACCGCGCGCACCAGCCCCTGCCCGAGCGTCTGCGGAGTGCCGCCGTCGGGCGCCGGGAGGACCAACGAGACCCGGGCTGCGAGCATCTCCTGACCGACCTCGGCAGCCGGCACCTCCACACAGACGTGGTAGTCGCGGGACTCGTCCCCCCATGACCCTGTCGGGTAGTCACCGGCGCGCGGTCCGGCCTCCGTACGGCGTTCGGTCAACTCCTCGACCGTGGGCGCCACCTGCTTGACGTAGGCGATCCGGGAGCCCTGCGGAGTCCACAGGCGCAGCGCCACATCGGCGACCTCCTTGCCCATGGCGTTCTCCATCATCTGTGTGAAGTCCGCCGCCAGTCCGTCCGGATCGGCCACGATGTCGGCGGTGCCGAGCAGCGCTGAGGCGATCCCGGTGACCTCCTTGACCTCCCAGTCGGTGCCCACTCCCCGCGCGTCACAGGTGAAGCGGCCCGCGCACGCCTCCAGCGCGTCCTGCAACTGCTTGGGCTCCTCGTGCTCGTTGCGCCCGTCGGTGAGCAGGATGCCGTGCCGGATGGTGACGTCCGCCGAGCTCAGCAGCTGGTCGGCCAGCCGCAGCCAGGTCCCGATGGCGGTGCCGCCGCCCGCCGACAGTCCGCGCAGTGCGTCCTTGGCCTGGGCGCGGGTGGTGGCGTCGGCGGTGGCGAGCGCCCCGCCTCCGGGGAACACTTCCTGGGCCTTGTGGGTGCCGGCGACGACGGCGAAGGAGACGCCGTCCCTGAGGGTGTCGATGGCCGCCGCTGTGGCGTCGCGCGCGTTGCGCATCTTGGTGGGCGGGTAGTCCATCGAGCCGGAGCAGTCGACCATGATGACGACCGCGGCGTCCGCGCCCTGGTACTCGGAGGCGCGGGCCGGATCGGTCACCGGCAGCGGAACGCCCCCCGTGGTACCGCCTCCCGTGGAAGTGACGGTGACGATGGCATTGACCTCCCGGGCGCCTTCGGGAAGGTACTCGTTCTGGTAGACGTCCACCGAGAAGCGCGGCGCGTTGGACTTGGAGAAGTTGGCCATCAGTTCCGCTCCTGTCTTGCTCTACAGCGACAAGTAAAGGGGCGGGCGGAAGTGCGGTGATGCTCGCGGCCCTTCCCCCCGGACAGCGTCCTTGTCGTCCCCGGCACCACTCCTGCAGTCCCCTGAGGCCCCCCGCAGCGTGCTCGACTCAGGCCGATCCTGCCCCTCCCGGGGGCGCGGGGAACGGCACCACGGCCACCGTTACGTTGTCGTGCCCACCGCCGTCCAGCGCGTAGCCGACCAAGTGCTGCGCGGACTGGAGCGGCCGGGTGAGGGCGTCCGACGGAACGGCGGCTGCCATCTCCTCGGCGGATTCGGCGTAGTTCCACAGGCCGTCCGTGCACACCACCACGACGCCTGGCTGTTCGGGCTTGAACGAGGCCGTGTGCGGGTCGATTTCGTACGCGTCAGCGCCCAGCCAGCCGGTGATGGCGTGCGCACGGGGATCGGCGTACGCCTCGGCCTCGTTCATCAGCCCCGCGGCGACCATCTGCGCGGCCCAGGAGTCGTCCTCGGTCAGCCGCGCCGGGGCCGCCGTACGGTCGTCGGGCACCCAGTAGACGCGGCTGTCGCCGATCCAGCCGACGGTCAGGATGCCGTCGGCGCTCAGCGCGCTGACGACGGTGCAGGCGGGCGCGTTCTTGGACGGTTCGACAGGTGCCTCGGCGGCCAGCGCGTTGACCGCGTCGGAGGCGGCGACCAGCGCGTCGTGCATCGCCTGCTGCGGGTGCCGGCCCAGCGGCAGCGCCTGGCACAGCGAGGCGCTGGCGGCCTCGGCCGCCGCCGCCGACGCCTCGTCGGGGCGGGTGGCCGAGGAGACGCCGTCACAGATGACGGCGAACGTCGCGGGCGTCCCCTGGGACGTGGTGGTCTCCGCGATGGCGAAGAAGTCCTCGTTGCGGTGGTGCCGCAGACCCCGGTCGCTGGCCGCTGCCACGGTGCCGAGCGCCGACTCCATGTGGTCGCGGTCCCGGGGCTGTTTGTGGCCGCAGTGCTCGCAGTATCCGTCGCTGTCGATGGTGCCGGTCCCGCAGGCCACACAGGTGGGCCCCGACGGCTCCGGCCCGGCAGCGGCTCCTTCGCGGTCGGCGGCGCTCTGTGGCGCCCCGGGCTCGTCCAGCACCGTCCGCGGGTCGGGCGCGGTGGGCGCGGGCGCGGGGGTGTCCGCGGGAGCGTGAGGTCCCGCAGGCTCCGCGGAGGTCAGGGGTGCTGCCCCGGGGGCGTCCGGCAGCGTCGGTGTTCCGGGGCGCCCGACGGCGGGCGGCAGTGCGAAGTCGGGCTCGGCCGACGCCGGTTCGGCAGCGGCGGCGGCCGGCATGGAGGGCGTCGGCGGTGTGGTGGGCGGCGGGTTCTGTTCGGCCACACCGGCGGCGGCCTCCCCCGGTGCTACGGGAAACGCCTGCCCTGGCCCGGCCGCCGCCCCTGCCTGCACCTGCGCGGGCGGGGCCGGAGCTCCCGGCGGAGCTGCGGGGGGCGGGGGCGGAGGAGGGGGGTAGCCGTAGCCGGCCGGGGGCGCCGCCGGGAGGCCGTCCGGAAGGGTGGGGGTGCGTGGTGCGGGGGGTGCGTCGCGGTGGGCTGCGAAGCCCTGCGCTGCGGCTGCGGCGGCTTCGAGGTCCGCGCCGCACGCGCCGCAGAAACGGTCACCCTCCTCGAGCGGTTCCGCACAGCTCGGGCAGGCGGAGAGTTGGTCCAGCTGAGGCATGGTCACACCCACGTCCGGGGGCGGAAACGGTTGGCCCGTTCCACCAGTTCGATCCTCTCGGTTCCGCTCTGCGCGAGCCGGGCGAGCAGCCGGTAGGAGCGCTCCAGGCCGAAGCGCAGCCCCTCCTCGGTGAGCGGACTGTCCAACAGCCGTACCCCGGCACCGGGTGGCGAGCCCGGCGCACCCGCAGGCGCGGACCCGGGGGCGGCCCCCCGGGCGGGAACAGCCTGGCACAGCAGCCAGTCGAGTGCGCAGCCGAGTACCTCGCAGGTCAGCTCGTGGCGGCGTACGGCATCCAGCCCGACATGTTCCAGGTCCGCCACCTGCTGCGCCGCCGCCTGGAGGTCCTCCAGCAGCGGCTCGTGGGGCGAGCGCTGCCGAAGCCGCGCGCGGACGGCCGCCACACGTGCCGCGGTGAAGTGGATGGAGGACTCCGGTACCGACTCCAGCACCTGTACGGCGCCTTCCCTGTCGCCGGTCGCCAGCCGCACCCGCGCCAGGCCGAACGCGGCGCTCACGTACGAGGGGTCGGTCGTCCACACCAGCCGGTAGTACTCCGCCGCGTTGTCCAACTGGCCGAGCACCTCCGCGCAGCCGCCCAGCGCGAGCTTGGGCGCCGGTTCACCGGGGAACGCGTCGTAGACCGCGTCGAAGGACAGCGCGGCGGTCTCCCGGTCACCCGTCACCAGGGACGCCAGGCCGCGGTACCAGACGACGCGCCAGTCGTCGGCGTGCCGGGCCTCCAGCGCGTCCAGGGCTTCCAGTGCCGACTCGGCGCCGTTCCGCCCCTGGTCCGTCTCCAGGAGCGCGCGCAGCTTGCGCAGCCGCAGCTCGAGGGAGTCGGTCGCCGCCCCCTCCAGGGCGGTGATCAGGTCGGCGGGCGACGAGGCCATCAGCCCGGCGAGGAAGCCAGCGTTGGGATCGGAGGGGTCGACCCGCGGTACGGGCAGCGCCAGCGCTGTCTGCCGCGTCCGCAGCAGGGCCAGCGCGATGCCCGTGCCCGCGGCCCCCTCGGCACCGCCACCGGACGGTACGGGGAACGAGGCCAGCGGCGCGGGTCGCGCGGTGCGGGCCGGTGCCGCCGTCGCCACCCCGGAGGGAGCCGCCGTCGCTGTGGCGGTCGCAGCCGAGGAGGCGGACACCGCGGCGGGGAGCTGGGCCGGAATCGTCATCTGCGCCTTACCCGCGCGGCGCTGCTTGCCCGCCGGGTCGCGCGCCCCCAGCAGCGAGGCGTCGCCGGCCTGCGGGGCGAACAGTCCGGTGTCCACGACCCGCAGTTCGGGCCCGAACAGGTTGGACAGGGCGGGCCGCGGTTTTCCGGTCTGCAGGGCCACGACCTCGCGCAGCACGCCCAGCAGTTGGTCGGACATCTCCTGAGCGGAGGCGAACCTGCGCCGCGGGTCGGGATCGGTCGCGCGTACCAGGAGCCGGTAGAACGACTCGTACCGCTGGAAGACCTCGATGTTCTCCGGGTTGGGCAGGCTGTCGACGTAGACGTTGGTGTAGCCCTGGAAGTCGAAGGTGAGGACGGCCAGCGTCCGCGCCACGGTGTACAGGTCGGAGGCGACCGAGGCACCCTCCTCGGCGACCTCGGGGGCCTGGTAGCCGACGGTGCCGTAGATGGCACTGTCGTCGTCGTCCATGCGGCGCACCGCGCCCATGTCGATCAGCTTGAGCTGGTCGCCCTGCTGTATCGCGTTGTCGACCTTGAAGTCGCAGTAGAGCAGATTGCGGCTGTGCAGATGCCCGAGAGCCTCCAGGGCCTCGATGCCGTAGGCGCACGCCTGCTCCACAGGGAGGGGGTCGCGCTTGCCGTCGGGGGTGCGCCGGGCGTTGGCGATCTGTTTGAGCGAACTGCCGCCGACGTACTCCATCACGATGTAGCCGTCGAGGCTGCCGGTGCGCTGGTCGAGGTGTTCGACGAAGTTGTAGATCCGGACGATGTTGGAGTGCTCGATCTCCGCCAGGAAGCGCCGTTCGGCGATCGCGGCGGCCATCGCGTCCTGGTCGCCGGTGTCCAGCAGGCCCTTGAGGACGACCCAGCGGTCGGAGACGGCGCGGTCGACGGCCAGATAGACCCAGCCGAGCCCGCCGTGCGCCAGGCACCCGGCGACCTCGTACTGGCCGTGCACGATGTCGCCGGGGCGCAGCTTGGGCACGAAGGAGTAGGGGTGCCCGCACTGGGTGCAGAAACCTTCCGTGCGGCCCGGCCTGTCACCGCGTGCGCGTCCCACGGGTGCGCCGCAGTCGCTGGTGCTGCAGAAGCGCTTGCGCTCGGGTACTTCGGGGTTCTCCAGGACGACACCTGCCGGGTCCGGCCTGGGCACCTCCGGGATCTGCACCAGCCCGGCGCCCAGCCTGCCCCGGCTGGAGCTCTTGGCGGAGGAGCGGGCGCTGCGCACGGACACCGAGCGCTCCGTGCTCCGTCCGGACAGCGAGCGGGAGAGCCGCCCGGAGACCGAGCGGCGGGAGGACTGGGAGCGCCCGGTGGAGCGCGAGGAGGCCCGCGAGGAGGAGCTGGAGCGTGCGGAGCCCGAGGAGCGGCTGTCGCGCCCCGGGCTGGTCATCCCGGTCGGCGCCGAGCCCAGCACCCCGCCGGGTGCCACCACGGGGGCGAGCCCGCAGGTGTTGCAGTACAGCTCGCCCGCTCCCATGTCCTCGTATGTGCCCTCGCACTGGGGCCGTTGGCACGGCCGGTTCTGCATGCTCGACTGCTCGCTCACTCTGCCCCCATGTTCATTGCTCCGCCCGCAGCGTCCCGAGCGTCCTGCTGCCGCTGCTGGAGTGCCTCCTGCGCGGCCCACTGGTAGCGCAGTACGGCGTCCTCGGCGGCCCGCAGGTCGCAGGGAGCGCTCCACAGCATCCTGCGCGCCACGTCGTAGCGCTCGATCAGCAGGCGGTCCTCCGCCAGGCCGTTCTGTGCCACCTTCGCCTTGTACGCGTCCAGGCGGCCGCGCAGTTCCGCGCGGACGGCCAGTGGCGCAGTGACGGCCGACAGCTGGGCGCGGGCGCGCTCCAGTTCCTCCTCGGCCCGCTCCTCCAGGCTCTCCAGCAGCGGGGAGAGCCGGTGCCACTGAGCGTGTCTGCGGTACTCGGCGGCCGTGGCGAGCTGTTCCTGGAGCACGGTGGGTGGTCCGCTGACGGCGGGCACCTCCGAGGCGGCGATCTTCGCCAGCACCTCGCCGCGCGCCGCGCGGGCCTCGGCGAGGGTGCGGTCTGCGCGGGTGAGCAGGTCGCGCAGTTTCATCAGCCGCGCTTCGGCGTCCTGCCGTACGGCGAGCACGGCGTCGATCTCGCGCCGTACCTCCTCGAGGGCGCGGGCCGCGCTGTCGTAGCGGGTGGTGTCGGGCCGGCCGCCGCCCGGTGCGCCGCTGCCGCCGGTCGGCGTCCAGAAGGCGAGCGGGTCCTGGACGACCTCCTCGCGCAGTGCCTTGAGTTCGGCCGTGGTGCGTTCCAGGTCGTCGGCGGCCGGGTGCTCGCCGGGGCGCACGCCCACCGAGTGCGCCAGGGAGCGCACACGGCCCAGTTCGGCGGCGAGCATGTCGATCCGGGCAGGCAGCGCGGACCATACGGAGTCGGCCGCCGCTACTACGTCGAGGGCCTGCGCGTACCACTCGTTCATCCGCTCGACGAGCTGGGTGAGGGTCAACTCCTCGGCGAGTCTGGGTACCTCGGTGAGGCTCGCGCCCGGAGAGCCGGGCAGTGCCCCGCCGGGCACGGTGAGGGTGCCGCGCAGCAGGCGGGTCAGCTCGACCAGGTCGTCACGGCTGGGCCAGCGACGGCGGGCCCGCAGTTCGCGGGCCTGGTGCAGGGTGCGTGAGTAGACGTCGAACCCGTTCCACAGCGAGGTGATGGCCGCCTCGGCACGTGTCCAGCGGTGCGCGGTCGTCCCGGCGAGCTGTGCGCCCTCCAGAAGCCTGCGCCCGGCGTGGTCCTGGAGCGCCAGCAGGGAGGACTCGACCGCTTCGTGCTCGGCGTCCAGCCGTTCCAGCACACGGTCGGCCTCCTCCCGGCTCATCACCTCTCCGGCGGCACCCGCGGGCCCCATCGATCACCTCGCTGTTCGACTCGTACTCACGGACCGGCACTTCGGCAACGCGACCACGGCAACCGGTTCTGTCACCGCGGCAGGTGGTTCAGTCACGGTAGAGCGGCTTCGGCGGTGCGGGTTTCTTCCCTTCCGTACCCATCATGTCCTCGGCCAGCCAGCGGTCGTAGGAAGACTTCCACTTGTCCTTGCGGTAGTCCTCCAGAACCTTGTTGACCCTGCGGACGAGATCCTTGTCCTTGAGGTTCATCGCGACACCGTACGGCTCCACCGTCTCCGGCTCACCGATGAGTTCGACAGAGGGGTCCTGTGCGGCCTGTGCGGCAGCCAAGGCGCTGTCGGTCACGGTGGCATCCGCCTCGCCGAGCTGGAGGCGCACCAGACAGTCGAGCTGGTTGGAAACGACGACGGGCTCGGCGCCCAGAGCCGCGTAGCCGGGGGACTTCATCATCTCCGCCGCCGTGGAGCCGGAGTCGTAGCACACGCGTTTGCCGCGCATGCTGCTGTCGAAGCCCTTGACACGGGCGCGTTTCTTCGGCACGAGCAGCTGCTGGCCCGCCTCGAAGTAGGCGGTGGAGAAGGCGACCTGATCGATCCGTTCACAGTTGATCGTCATGGTTCGTACGACCATGTCGACATCGCCCTTCTGGATGGCGGGGATGCGCTGGTCGGTGGGGATGGTCCGGTAGATGATCTTGTCCGGCCCGTCGCCGCCCAGCAGATCGCGGGCGATGGCCTTCACCAGGTCGATGTCGAAGCCCTCGATCTTGCCGGTGGCCGGGTCGCGGTAGCCCCACAGATAGCTGTTCTGGTCTACGCCGACGACCAGCTTCCCCTTCTTCTTGATCCGCTTGACCGCGTCACCCGAGGCGCCGGAGGGCTTGAGGCTCTCGGCGGGGTTGTGGCCGTCCTCGCACTTCTCCGGCTTGGGCTCGGCCCCGGGCTCGGAAGCGGACGCAGGACGGCCGGAGGTGATGCCCGCACCGCGCTCCGCCTCGCCCTGCCCGGTGACTCCCGTGGCCCCGGAGGGTCCCGTCAGCCCGGTGGACAGCACCGTGGAAACCAGGACCGCCGCCGTGACCGCCAAACCACCCGCGGCGACGGCCCACGGCTTGCCGCGCCTCATCTGCCGCCGCTCGCGTTCGCCCCGGCGATCGTTACGGCGCTCGTTCCCGCGAGCGTTTCCGCGCTCCGACATGGTGTCCCCCCTCCTCACCTGTACTCCGCGAGCCTGCGCCCGATGCCCAGTACGGCAGCCGCGGCGCCGAGCACGGCCAGCACCAGGGCGCCGACCACCAGCCCGGCGAACCAGTGACGCCCCGCGTCGGCGGCCTTCTCGAACTGCCGCTGCTCGTGCGCACTGGCGCGGCTGAGGCTCTTGTCCACCTCGTCGAAGCTCTCCCGCGTACTGTCCTTGGCGCCGATCACCTGCGCGACAGCGTCCTCGTAGTTGCCGCCGTCGTCCTTGGCGCGTGCCTGCTTGTGCCGCTGCTGCCACGTACGGACGGCCTCCTGGGCCTCCTCCACCGGGCTGCTGCCCGCACGGTCGTCCGCGCCATCGCGAGCGTCCTCCAGCAGCCCTCTGCCGGCCCGGCCGCGTTCGCCGTTGCCCGCGACCTTGGCCATCTGCTTCTGGTAGCTCTCCTCGTACACCGCGCCGCCGCCGCGGGCCACCAGCGTCATGTTCTCGTCGCCGCGCGCCTGGAGGGTGCCTATCCGCGCCTCGTTGAGGGCGTGCAGCGAGCGGGCGCCCTTGGTGTCCGACTCGTTCAGCCCGGAGCGCGCCATCGCGTGCCCTGCCGTGAGCCACACCAACAGGGCGAGCGAGAGGGCGGTCCCGCCGAGCAGTCCGCGGTTGAAGACACGGTTGGTGCGGCGGTAGTTGCGGCGCTGCGCCCAGCCGAGCGCGGCCAGCGCCACGACTCCGGTGCCGACGGCGAGCAGCGGCCAGCTCTTGGCGTCGTCGTAGTCGCCCCCCAGCTGCTTGGTCTCGGCCGTGTACAGCTTGCGTGCCGCGGGCAGCAGTTCGCCGCGCATCTTCTCGGTGGCGTAACGCAGATAGGCGCCGCCCAGCGGGAGACCCTGCCGGTTGTTGGCGCGCGCGGACTCCACCAGTCCCGTGTAGACGGGGAGCCCACGGTTGAGTACGGCGATCTGGCGCTGTGCGGTGCGGGAACCTGCGGAGTTGGCCGCCGCGCTGGCGAGCAGTTCGGACGCCTCGCGGATGTCCTTCTCGTAGCGCCGCCGCTCCGAACGCGGCTCGTCACCGCCCGCCAGGAAGCCGCTGGAGGCCGAGGTGTCGGCGTCGGCCAGCGAGCGGTAGATGTGTGCTGCGTCCGCACTCAGCGGCTGACTGTGGTCGACCACGGCGTCGGCCGCGGCCACCCGGTCGGAGATCTGCCAGGCCGTCACACCCCCGAACAGCAGGACCAGAGCGGCGAGTACGGCACCGATGGCGCGCAGCCGCCCGGGCTCGGTGGTCGCGGCCGTACGCAGCCGCCGTACGCCCTCGGACCACGCCGTGCGGCGCGGGTCACCGGAGGAGCCAGAAGGCGCCGCACCGGGCCGGGGGGCGGCATTCCCGCCCGGGGCCTGGACGACGCCCGTGCCGGGTCCCTCCGGGGGTACCGCGGGCACGGGCGGTGGGGTCGGTGGCGCGGTCGGCGGCTGTGTCACGGCTGGAGCCCTCCCCCTTGGTCGCTGGCAGACACCCTGCCGGTGCGTCTCCTCTGCTCCCTTCCGTACAGTCCCCCGGCTCCCCTGCCCGGGTCTGCGGGCGGCAGGACGCCCGACGGCAGTGCCCAGCCAGCAGTATGGCCGCAGCAGCTGGTGCCTACAGCGGCTTGGCCGGGATCTTGTTCGGATCGCGACCAAACCCCCGGCCCGCGGCCCGCCCTACGGCGCACCTGGCAACCGCTGCGCGCTGCTGCCCTTCCGACGCACTCTTGTTCTCCCTCACGCGCCCGAGGGGCCGGCGGTTCCCGGGCCGGAGCGGTGCGCCGCCTCAGGTCACTGTTCGTCCGGTTCGCCCAGTGGCCAGGTATGCGGCCCTTCCGGGTCGTCCAGCCAGGCCCACTGATGGCCCTCCCGGACGGTGACGCCGTACCGCTCCCGCTCCGGGTGTCCCGTACGGCCCCACAGCGCGTATGCCTCGGCGGGCTCCAGATGACCGCCGGTGAGGGCCAGCAGGAAGCGGAACCGGTCGTCGTTCAGTGCGTGCGGGGGCACACCACTGGGGAGGCCCTCCCCGCCGCTGTCGTCGCGCAGGGCTGCTCCGCCGCGCAGCGGAACGAAATAGGCGGGCGTGCTGTGGAAGGTTCCCGCGGCACTGCCGTCTGCCGCCACCCGCAGCCCGAGCAGCCCCGTCGCCAGCGGAGTGAGGATCAGCCCGCCGGTCGTGCACTGGGCCGGCCACGCGTCGGGAATCCGGGCCACCGTGCAGGTGGCGATGATCCGGTCGTAGGGCGCGTAAGCGCGGCAGCCCTGCGCGCCGTCGCCGGTGACCACCCGGGGCCGGTATCCGGCGTCGGCGAGGTGCCCGCGGGCCGCGTCGGTGATGTCCGGGTCGAGATCGACGGTGGTCACCTGCCGGTCGCCGAGCCGGTGGCTGAGCAGCGCCGCGTTGTAGCCGGGTCCGGTGCCGATCTCCAGCACGTTCATACCGTCGGTGACCTGGAGGTGCTCCAGCATCGTCGCCATCAGGGAGGGCTGGCTGCTGGAGGAGAGCAGCCGGCCGTCGCGGATACGGGTGGCCAGCGGCTGGTCGCTGTAGACGCCCTCCCGCCAGCGGGACCTGCGGCCCGGGTCGGAGTCGTCACGCCAGAGCCGGTCCATGCGGCCGCCCGGGGCCGGTACGTAGAAGAACGGCACGAAAAGCTCGCGGGGCACCTGGGAGAAGGCCGCACGCCACGCCGGGTCACGCAGCCCGCCCCGGGCCACGATCTCCCGCACGAGGTCCGCGGGACCAGCCGATGCCATGTCTCCACTGTGCGATGAGTCCGATGTTCCCGCGAGACCGGAATGCAGAATTCAGCCGCTAGCCTCCGCGCATGTCCGACAACGCGATCACAGCCGACGGGCTGCGCAAACGGTACGGGGAGACGCAGGCCGTCGACGGTGTCTCCCTCCAGGTGAAGCACGGCGAGTTCTACGGCATCCTCGGGCCGAACGGAGCCGGCAAGACCACCACCATGGAAATCCTGGAGGGACTGCGCGAACCGGACGAGGGAACGGCGCACCTGCTGGGCCGCCCGTCATGGCCGCGCGACCCCGCACTGCTTCACCGCATAGGCGTGCAGCTCCAGGCATCCGCGTTCTTCGAGCGGCTGACGGCTCGTGAGCAGATACGTACCTTCGCCGCGCTCTACGGAGTCGACGACTCCCGCGCCGACGAGATGCTGGAGACCGTCGGGCTGACGGAGAAGGCCCGCACCCGGGAGGACAAGCTCTCGGGCGGACAGGCGCAGCGGCTGTCCATCGCCTGCGCCCTGGTGCACGACCCGGAGCTGGTCTTCCTGGACGAGCCGACCACCGGCCTGGACCCGCAGGCCAGGCGCAACCTGTGGGACCTGCTGCGCCGCATCAACTCCACCGGCCGCACGGTGGTGCTCACCACGCACTACATGGACGAGGCCGAGACCCTGTGCGACCGGGTGGCCGTCATGGACCACGGGCGGGTGCTGCGGGTGGGACCGCCGGGCGCGCTCGTGCAGGAGCTGGGAGTCGACACCCTGGAGGACGTCTTCCTCCAGCTGACGGGGCGGGAGTACCGGGAGTGAAAGCCTTTCTCAACCTGTCGCTGGCGATGGCACGCGGGCTGGCCCGCGACCGCGCGGCAGTGTTCTTCACGATGGTCTTCCCGCTGATGTTCCTGATGCTCTTCGGTGCCCTCTTCAAGGACCAGGGGGTCGACCGGTCCGAGATCGTGCAGGTCGGCGCGGTCAAGGTGCTCGACGGCATGCCGGACCAACAGCGCGCTTCCCTGCGCGACGTCTTGAAGATCGAGAAGACGGACGGCTCGGCGACGGCCCGCAAGGAGGCGCTGGAAAAGGTCCGCAAGGGCGACGCCGACGCGGCCGTCTTCCAGCGCGACGGCAAGGTCGAGCTGCGCTTCTCGGCCGCCGACCAGGTGCGCTCGGGCACCGTACAAGGAGTGCTCGACAGCATCGTCCAGCAAGCCAATCAGCGTGCCTCCGGGCAGCCGCCCGCCTTCACCCTGCGCTCGGACAGTGTGGAGGACAAGGCCACCAAACCGATCCAGTTCCTCACTCCCGGACTGCTGGGCTGGGCGGTGGCGATGGGTGGTGTCTTCGGCTCCGCCTTCAACCTCGTCAGCTGGCGCAGAAAACGCATCCTGCGCCGCCTGTGGCTCGCCCCGGTCAACGCGAGAACCGTGGTGGGCGCCCGCATCGGCGTCAATCTGATGACCGCCTTCGCGCAGACGGCCATCTTCCTGGCGGTCGCCTCCCTCCCCTACTACGGACTGAAACTGACCGGACACTGGTGGCTGTGCCTGCCGCTGGTCGTGTGCGGCACGCTGGCGTTCATGTCCATCGGACTGCTGGTCGGCTCGTTCGCGAAGACCGAGGAGGCGGCCAACGGGCTGGCGCAGCTGATCATTCTGCCCATGGCGTTCCTGTCCGGGTCGTTCTTCCCGCTGGACAACGCACCGGGGTGGGTGCGCACAGTCAGCGACTTCCTGCCGCTGAAGCACCTCTCCCAGGCCATGCAGGACGTCCTCAGCCGCGGTGAGAGCTGGGGCGCCGCGCTGCCCGTGATGGGCGGACTGCTGCTGTTCGCCACGGTGCTGACGCTGATCGCTGCGCGGCTGTTCCGCTGGGACTCGGCATAGCCGGGTGGGTGGCGGTGGTGGCAGGGCCCGTTGAGGTGTGGTCCTAGGGCGAGAGACCTCCTCCGGGTCGTCTGCGACCATGGACGGGTGATGGAGATTCCGCGCGGCAGTCTGGAGACGCAGACCTTCTACGAGCAGGTCGGCGGTGAGGAGACCTTTCGACGCCTGGTGCACCGCTTCTACCAGGGAGTCGCCGAGGACCCGCTGCTGCGGCCCATGTATCCCGAGGAAGACCTGGGCCCCGCGGAAGAGCGGCTGACGCTCTTCCTAATGCAGTACTGGGGCGGCCCCCGCACCTACAGCGACGCGCGGGGCCACCCCCGGCTGCGGATGCGGCACGCGCCGTTCAAGGTGAACCAGGCGGCGCACGACGCCTGGCTGCGGCACATGCGCGACGCGGTCGACAGCCTGGAGCTGCCCGAGCACCTGGAGGCCCAGCTCTGGAAGTACCTCGTCTACGCCGCGGGATCGCTGGTCAACTCGGCGGACTGAACGGGCCGGGCATCCCGGAGGATGCCCTCACACCGGGGTGACGCTCAGCCCTCCGCCTGCCGCGCCGGGGCGCTCCCGGCGCCGTACGACCACCGACCCGTAGGCCGTCCGCAGCCGCAGCCAGGCGCCGGACTCCAGCAGGACCGCCGGGTCCTTGCCGCGCAGGAACCCGAGCGCGTGCGCCGCGTGCGCGGCACGCAGCGGCAGCCCGGTCCGCCCCAGCGGCCGGGACCAGATCTCCTCCGCGAGGGCGTCCAGCGTCTGCCTGCCGCGCTGCTCGGGCGGCAGCTTCTCGGCCCGCTCGCGGAACTCGCCCACGGCGGCGGCCGCCACCGAACCCACCGCGTCCACCGGCACCTTGGCGAACTCCTGCCAGCCGCCACGCGGCGGCAGCACGCCTGCCCAGGACGGCCCGGTGACGGCCTTGGGGACGCCGACGGCCTCCCGCTCCTCCTCGACCAGCTCCAGCAGTTCACCAGCGGCCACGGTCACATCCAGTTCGACCGGCTCCAGCAGCCTGCCCGTACGCACGGCAAGCACCTCGAAGCGGGCCGGTTTGGCGAACACGGCGGCCATGCCGCCGCCCGCCTGGATGCGCACGGCGGCGTTCTTCTCCCAGCGCACCAGCCGCTCCAGGAAGGCGGCGAGACCCGCCGCCTCCCCGGGGTCGGCGAAGACCAGCCGGTCAGCCACTGTGGCTGTCATCGAAGTAACCCTCCAGGAAGGAGCGCTCGGCGGCCGACAGCCGCCGGGGATAGCCCTCCTTCACGTTGTACGGCACCACGACCGTCCGCGCCCGTACGAACGGACCCTCCGCGGACTTCGGGTCCTTGATCTCGTAGCCGAACGTGACCGAGGCGGCGGCCAGCTTCTCCACCCACAGCTCCACCGTCACCGGATCGGCCTGATGGACCAACTGCCGCAGATAGTCGATCTCGTGCCGCGCCACCACCGTGTCGCCGGCGAACGCCCCCGGAGCCGCCTCCCGCGCCGACCGGGTCAGGAAGTCGATCCGCGCCTCCTCCAGATAGCGGAGGTAGACCGCGTTGTTGACGTGCCCGAGGGCGTCCATGTCCGACCAGCGCAGGGGGCACCGGTAGCTGTGCCGCACCCGGTCAGCTCCGGGTGAGCTTCTTGTACGTCGCCCGGTGCGGGCGCGCCGCGTCCGGACCCAGCCGCTCGATCTTGTTCTTCTCGTACGACTCGAAGTTGCCCTCGAACCAGAACCACTTGCTCTCACCCTCGTAGGCGAGGATGTGCGTGGCCACCCGGTCCAGGAACCAGCGGTCGTGGGAGACGACCACCGCGCAGCCCGGGAAGTCGAGCAGCGCGTTCTCCAGCGAGGAGAGCGTCTCCACGTCCAGGTCGTTGGTCGGCTCGTCCAGCAGCAGCAGGTTGCCGCCCTGCTTGAGGGTGAGCGCCAGGTTGAGACGGTTGCGCTCACCGCCGGAGAGCACGCCCGCCGGCTTCTGCTGGTCCGGGCCCTTGAACCCGAACGCGCTCACGTAGGCGCGCGAAGGCATCTCGACCTGGCCGACGTTGATGTAGTCCAGCTCGTCGGAGACGACCGCCCACAGCGTCTTCTTCGCATCGATGTTGGCGCGGCTCTGGTCCACGTAGGAGATCTTGACCGTGTCGCCCACCTTGATGGTGCCCGAGTCGGCCTCCTCCAGCCCCTGGATCATCTTGAACAGGGTGGTCTTGCCCGCACCGTTCGGACCGATCACGCCGACGATGCCGTTGCGCGGCAGCGAGAAGGACAGATCGTCGATGAGCACCTTCTCACCGAACGCCTTGTGCAGGTTCTCGACCTCCACCACGACGTTGCCCAGCCGCGGCCCCGGCGGGATCTGGATCTCCTCGAAGTCCAGCTTCCGCGTCTTCTCCGCCTCGGCGGCCATCTCCTCGTAACGCGTCAGCCGAGCCTTGGACTTGGCCTGCCGCCCCTTGGCGCTGGAGCGGACCCACTCCAGCTCTTCCTTGAGGCGCTTGGCCCGCTTGGCGTCCTTCTGACCCTCGACCTTGAGCCGGGTCTGCTTCTTCTCCAGATACGTGGAGTAGTTGCCCTCGTACGGGTGGGCACGGCCACGGTCCAGTTCGAGGATCCACTCCGCGACGTTGTCCAGGAAGTACCGGTCGTGGGTGATGGCCACCACAGTGCCCTGGTACTTCGCCAGGTGCTGCTCCAGCCACTGCACCGACTCGGCGTCCAGGTGGTTGGTCGGCTCGTCCAGCAGCAGCAGGTCGGGCTGCTCCAGCAGCAGCTTGCACAGCGCGACGCGGCGCTTCTCACCGCCGGACAGGTTGGTGACCGGCCAGTCGCCGGGCGGGCAGCCAAGCGCGTCCATGGCCTGCTCCAGCTGCGCGTCCAGGTCCCAGGCGTTGGAGTGGTCGAGCTTCTCCTGGAGCTTGCCCATCTCCTCCATCAGCTCGTCGGTGTACTCGGTCGCCATCTGCTCGGCGATCTCGTTGAACCGGTCGAGCTGCTGCTTCGTCTCCGCGACACCGTCCTGGACGTTCTCCAGCACCGTCTTCGACTCGTCCAGCGGCGGCTCCTGGAGCAGGATGCCCACGCTGTAGCCGGGCGCGAGCATGGCGTCACCGTTGGAGGGCTGCTCCAGACCCGCCATGATCTTGAGCACGGTGGACTTGCCCGCACCGTTGGGGCCCACGACACCGATCTTCGCGCCGGGCAGGAAGCTCAAGGTGACGTCGTCGAGGATCACCTTGTCGCCGTGCGCCTTGCGCGCCTTGCGCATGGTGTAGATGTACTCAGCCAAGAGGAACCGTCCGGCAATCTGTAGGTAGTCGTACGCGGCCAGGCCGCGCGGGTCGTCATGCGGCAGCGCGCCGCGGGTTGATGTGCGGCCGCACCACGTAAGGCATACGCACCCCATCTTGCCGCACCCGGGCCCCACCCCGGAAACGGGTTCCTCGGCAGCAGTCCGTCACCGGCCCGTCACGCCGGAACCGGGCACCCTCATCCGGGGCCGAGGCGCCCGCCGGCCGCCGCCCGCGAGGGGGCAACGGCCGCCCCGGCGCCGTTCGTAGAGGGGCCGGTACGGAACGGCGCCCGTGCGGCCGTCCCGGCGCGTCCGCGATGGGAGCTCGGGCGTGCGTCCCGGCGCGGCAGTCGTGAGAGCTCCGCGTATGTCCCGGCGCGGCAGCCGTGAGAGCCCTACGACGGCCCGGCGCGGCAGTCGTGCAGGGGCCACGGCCGTCCCGGTGTCAGCTGCGGCGGCGCAGGATGCGGAGGGTGGTCACGCCCACGGCGAGCAGGCCGATGGCCAGGGCCGCGAACAGCCGGGTGCCGCCGCTGCCCGTATCGGCCAGGTCCCCGTCCCCCGTCACGGCGCTGCCACCGCCGACGGTGGCGGGGCGCTCGACCGTCTCGGGGGCGTTCTGCTGGGTGATCCCGCGGGCGGCGGCCGAGGTCGTGCAGTCGAGGACGCCGCTGAACGTCTTCTCGTACCCGTGCGGCCCGCGCACCGGAATCCGGTACGGCTGGTCCTCCGCGACCGGCACCGTCACCGTCCCGTGCTCGCCCTCCGCGATCTCCTCGCGCTGCTTGCCGACCCGCAACGGGAACGCGGTGTCGCCGCTGTTGGCGACGGTGATGTCCACACCGGAGGCGGCGCAGTTCTCCGCCGCGGTGGTGGCGGGCACCGGCCCGCGCTCGGCCCAGTTGACGGCGGCGGTGGCCGAGACGGTGGACTGGCTCGACCCGGCCAGGACCTGGGCCTGCCCCCGGCCGCGCTCCCCCGCGCCGGTGAGGACCCGCCCCACGGGCACCTTGGTGGCCGCTTGCGCGGTCAGCGAGGCGTTGCCGGGTTCCGCGCCCTTGGGCAGCTCGAAATGGAGCCGCGTCCCGTTGCGTGCGGTTTGGACCCGCTTGCCGTCGCGGTCGACGATCCGCACCCCCTGGGAGGCGGCGTGCGGCTCCGGCGCCACGCTCACGGTGGCAGCGTTCGTCCGCACGGTGACCGGGCCGGGACGCTCGCCGTTCCTGCCCGGGACCTCGGCCTTGTCGAAGGTGAGCGACGGACCCGGCTCGGTCATCGAGCGCGCCTTCTTCACCAGGTAGGCGGCGAGCTTCTGGGCGGAGGGGTCGGTGGCGGTGATGACGGGGCGCTCCTGGGGGGCCTCCCTCCTCCCCCCCCCCCCCCCCACCCCCCCCTCCC
>NZ_JBQQBT010000047.1:0-17390 GCF_052245835.1 Streptomyces sp. 8N114
TGCGGAGGCGGTGGGATTTGAACCCACGGAGGTGTTGCCACCTCTACGGTTTTCAAGAGGGTCACGGCGCATGGGCGTGCGATGCGTTGACCTGCGTGGACGAGGATGCACTGGCGCCCAGGAAGGCGCGTGGGGGCCGTGTGGGGGCAACTCTCCCGCAGGCACTCCTGGAGCGGGTGTCACAGCCTTGAATCCTGCCCGCGCAGCGGAGAAGGGGCGCCCAGCGGGACACTGCCTGCGCAACAACTTTCCTCTACATCTTCAAGGCGGCTCGCTCCGCTCCCCGCGCGCGGCCCAGCCCCCGGCCGGGCCTGCGCTCCTGTCTCCGCCCCGCTCCAGCCCGGCCGACGCCCGGGCCGCGCTCAGAGCAATATGCCGCCTGAGGTGAGAGAAGGGGTACGTCGCGGCTGGGACGGTCGGCTCCGCGGCTTTAGGCAGCCACTTTGGCGCGAGCTTCGAAAATCATCGCCCCAACGTCGTGGCTTTAGCGGGCAGGTCCACAGACTGTCCAACCCGCCATCAGCTTACGAGGCTGAGATCAGTTACCCCAAAGCAGCTCCAGTCCAAAGCTGCTCCGCCGAGCTTAGCTTGCGGTATTCCGACTGCTCTCACTAGGCCACCTCCGCAAGGTATCCCCGCAACCAGGATGAGTCTCCGTTTCCTTGCGGAACAGATCTGCCATCCTCTGCCTATTCTCCGCTATTTCTGCCGCAAGTCGGTCAACGTCCGAGATTGTGAATTCTCGCTCCTGCAGACCTTTTCGCTGCCTGCTTCGGATGCACCAAAACAATTTCTCGTCCTCCTGGCCGTCCTTCCAGGGGCGGCCAACATAGTCATCGCCCTCCGTCCAGCCGAGGGTGAACTCCTCTCGCCAGGTGCCGTGGATGACCGCGTTGCGTAGCACTCGCAGTTGCGCAGCCCAACTCAAGAGCTTTTGGAACTCTTCATGATCTTCGGGAGCCCACAAGCGGTAGCGACCACCATCAACATGCGCGAGCATGGTTTTGAACGTACTGCTCAACCACTCGCTACTTTGACCTTCAAATAGAATCCAGACGTCATCGGCGCTCCCAGGAAGGAGCTCGGATATCATCTCTCGCAGCATTTCATCGACCTGGGCACTTTCAACTGCCACTCGACCAATAGCCCTGAAAAGATCTGCGTTCGATGTGAATTCGAGCAAGGTGACCCCCTGAAGTGAATGGTCACAGCATGGCAGGCTTCGCAGGGCTGCACATCCAAGTTTCTTGATTGAGACCGTCAGTACCTCTCTCACCCTGTGACTACGGGTTGTCGGCTGAGACAGCGGCGGCCACGGCGTTGGTGCAGCTGTCAGCCAGGTATCCCGCCGTGCGACATCTGTTCTTCCATACAGCTCGACTGAGCCCGGTGGCCGGCGCGCGGGGCATACGCGTGCCTGGTCGTTCTGCGGTCCCGCCCTCGTGGCGGGCTTTCTCCGGCTGAGGTCAGTGCAGGGAGGCCGTTGCTGTACAGCAGCGAAGTACAACAACCCCCGCGACCGCAGAGGGCCCGCATCAGCCGCAGGAGGCCGGGTGCAAGCCTCACCGGACCCCACCAATCACCCCGCCCGTAGTTCGGGACGAAGAGGTCGCTCCGTTAAGGTGCGCGGCATGACCGACAACGCCCCGGCATGCCCCGAGTGCAGCCAGCCCATGAAGGCTGGTGGCTTCGTCCTCTCTCAGCGGGAAGACAGTGGCCAGCGGACATGCCGGATGCTATGGGGGTGTACCGGTCGGCACGTCTGGTGGCGCTGGGCCGACCAGCCGGATGAGCCTTTGGAGGTCTGCCCGGTGCCGGAACTATTCCGCTGACATCACGTCCCCGGACAGCGGCAGCTCCTAGCAACCAACCATGGCACCGGTGCACGGGCAGGAAGCGACCAAGCCAAGCGGGGATCGAACTCCTAAAGCGGGTGTCAACCCACCAGGCCAGGCTCGAACGGGCTGGCCCCCTCCACAACGGGCCGGGGCTGCGGGTCTACAGCGTCCGGCCGACGCAGGCGGGACGCCCGTAAGGCAGCCTGGGCGACCCCGCATCGCGATTCGGCGGACGACTGCCGCACCAGATGCGCACCAGAACGGCCGGTGACCAGCGGTCAACAAAGGACACCACGGCAACCCGTCGCCACCCAGCGAACCCGCATCGGCCCAACTCAGCCGCCTAACTGCCCCCACCCACCCCGTGATTCCCAGGCTCATAGCCTTCCCATGCCCATGGCCGTAGGCTGCCGCCATCACTGAGGTCCGCTGTCAGGATGACTCAGGGGCAGTCTCATACGCGGCTTTCACGACCCGGGCCAATTCCTCCGTGACGCCTGGAGCGCACACCACCGTCGCGCTCGACGCCGCCGTGTGAGGCGTCCCGTCCCAGTCCATGACCCTGGCGCCGGCCTCCCTCGCGATTGCCGTTCCTGCCGCCGTGTCCCACGGGTGATTGCTCAAGGCGATCGAGGCATCAAGGCGGCCAGCGGCGACCCAGGCGAGGTCGGTTGCTGCTGAGCCGAGCATGCGGACGCGCATGGCGCGGGTGGCCAGGAGGTTGGTCAGCGCGAGGCGGGGGGCGTTGCGGTTCTCCGCGTTATGGCCGACGGCGTAGTCGCCGATGGCGACGATGGCGTCCTTCAGAGCCGTAGTGCGGCGAGGAGAGATTCGCTCCTCGCCGCGGAAGGCACCCTGCCCTTCCGCCCCTCGGTAGCGCTCGCCCAGGAACGGAAGGTCGATCACGCCCAGCACCGAGCGGTTCCCCTCGACCAACCCCAGTGAGACCCCGCACAGTGGCATGCCGTTGACCAGGTTCGCCGTGCCGTCGACAGGGTCCAAGGACCAAGTGAGGCCGCCTCCCGCCTCGTTACTGGCGCCGTGCTCCTCTCCCAGAAAACCGATCTCCGGCGTCTCCGCAAGCAAAAAGCCCCGCAGCTTCTCTTCGACCGCAAGGTCGATCTCGGAGACGGTGTCCCGGTCGCCCTTCGCGGTGACCTTGCCGAGCGACATGGTGGTCACCAGCTCGGCGGCCTGGTCGACGGCGCGGTCGGCGACTTCGAGAAGCGCGGCGAGGTCGGTCATTCGGTGGTCCGCCTTTCCCACATGCTGGTGAAGATCTGGTCAAAGGTCGAGTAGAGGCCACCGACTGCTCGGCGCTTGCGCACCAGGAAGACCGGCGAATCGACGCCCCGCGTCTCCGGAAGATACGGCTGGGCGACGCACATCTGCTTGTCGATCAGGGTGAGGTTGAACCGGATCGACTCGTCATAAACGCCGATCTCCACACGGCCAGCCGCTTCTTCGGACAGCTCTCCGACGACGCGCTCTTTGAGGATCGCGATATTCAGTGCCGTCAAGGCCGACAGCTGCCCTTCGGGGTAGCCCTCTTCTCGCTCACGGTCGGCTATGTAGCGGCCGTTGGGCTTGAGGAAAAGCGCCTGGAGGTGCGTACCGCCCTGGACGATTTCCTTGAGCCGTGAGCCGGAGTACGCCTGGCACAGCAGGTTGAGGGACAGGCCGCACATCCGGATGTCTTTCGCGTCGTCGAAGATGTCCGACGCGGGGACCTTCGCCTGGAACTCCGAGCGGCTGACGTAGACCCCTGTGAGGTCGGCGAACTGGTTGCCGACCAACTGGGCCAGAGCGTCCTGGCTTTCGTCGCCGTCAGCGCCGCCGAGCTGCGGCCCGCGTTGCCGGCCGATTATGTCGGCGGCGACCAGGACGTCGCCGGGAGGTGTCGTCACCCCCTCCCAGGACTCCAACGCTTCCGGGCTGACGTGCCAGTCCAGCATCGCGGACAACAGCTCGGCGAACTCTTCGACCGAGAGTCCCCGTGCTGCCCGAGCGGCAGCGAGCTGGTTGCGCGCGAGCTGGGACAGGTCCGGCTTGTAGGCGGTCCGGCCGTGCAGTGACACCACTTCTGCCGAGTCGTTGGCAGGCTCCCGCAAGTTCTCCCCCTTCACTGCGTCAGTCGCCGGCGGCTCGTTTGCGCGCCGGTGCTGCCGCCTGGTCCTTGATTGGTGCCTTGTCGTGCGGGTACGGCTGCCCCACCCGTCCGTAGAGCTCGATGAGCTGCGACTGGAGAACAGCCACCGACCGGCGCAGCTCGGACAGCTCCTTCTTCACTTGGGCGATATCCGTCGCCGCGCTTCCCACGGACGCGAGCTGTTCCCGGACCTCACTCAGTCCGTGCGCGACTTCCTCCAGGGAGGCACGATCCGACGCAGCCTCTTCCGGGGTGGCCTGGACGTACACGGCCTTGCCCGGGTGGCCGTAGATCAGCCCTTCTTCGCGGAGGATCTTGAGAGCGTCCCGGACCACGGTGGTGGAGCCGCCGTACTGCTTGATCAGCTCTCTCGCCGACGGAAGCGCCGAGCCGACAGGCAAGTCGCCATCAGCGATCTGCCTGCGCAGACGCTCCGCGAGCAGCCGATAGGCAGGGCCCGCGCTGGTCTCGGCCAAGGTGTCCTCCTTCTGCGTACATCTGGCTGAAGCAGCCGCACCTAGTCCAGCACACCGCCGCCGCAGCACACAGCGAAGGTGAAATCCGGGGCCGCAGAGTCGCTTGACAACCTGATGCACTAGGTAGAACCTGGTGCATCAGGTTGAGCCCGGGTGAGACCGACCGGGACGACCCATGCCATGCAAAAGCCCCGGCGATGTCGGCCGAGCGGGAGCGGCCACTCCCAACCCGGCCCACCGGGGCTGCACCGGAATTCCTCGCCAAAGGAGTCCAACGATGCTCGACGAGCGTATCGCCGCCGTGACGGGACAAGCGCCGAGCCAGCGCACTGTCCCCGAGACGATGCTGCTGGTTGCCGAACGACTGTCCGCGATGGCTGACCTGCCACCGGTCACCGTGGACGTGCACGCCTACCGGCCCCATCTCGGCAGCCCCGGCGTGACTCTCCAGGTCGCCTCCTGGGCCGCTCCGGAAGACAAGTTCCCCGCTGTAGCACAGATCTTGACCGCGTTCGGCGGTGGTGAGCCGGTGGCACACCAGTACGACGACAACGAACTGGGGTGTCACTTCAGCGGTGACGCGAACTGGAAGGGCGTGGAGATCAGCATCTTCGCTTGCACCTCGCCCACCGACGCTTGCCGCCCGGCTACTGGGGAGGCGGCGTGATGGCGACGAAGCCGGCATACGACGCACGCCCGACGTGCGCGAGCGCGCGGTGTCCCCGGTGCCAGGCGAACACATCCGTGTCGCGGTGCCGTACCGCGGCTCGGGAGGTGTGCGGTTCCTGCGGACACACCTGGACTCCTGGGCCGCGAATCGAACGGGCGGAGGTGCGCTGATGGCTTTCCGTCCCGTCCGCCACGCGTCCTACCTCGCTATACGGGGAACCTCGCGGCCCGACCTCCGGTCAGCCAAGCGCCGTGATCAACGTCCGAATCGACGCAGCCGCGGCGGTGCCCCGAGCCTGGGAGCCGACCCGACCGTAGAGGCCGCTGCGGCGTGCAAGGACACCTCCACGGATCTGTTCTTCTCCGACGGCCGCGAGGAAATCGTGGTCGCCAAGGAGATCTGCAACTCCTGCCCTGTACGCATCCGCTGCCTGGACCGGGCGCTGGCCAACGGCGAACGGTTCGGAATCTTCGGCGGGCTGACGCCCGACGAGCGCAGCGAGCTGGCCAGGGCCGACTCGGAGCAAAGGGGGGCAGCGGCATGAATGAGCCGACGATGCCCCATGGATCGCCGACCAACCCGACGTACGTGCTGACGGACGCTTTCGGTCGCCAACACGCCTCCCTGGCACCGGCGCAGCAGTCGAGCCAGGTCGTGCCCCACCACACGGGCCAGACCTGTGCCTGCGGTTCCCATGCTCCGGTTCCCGGCCCTGGTGCTGGCCGCCGCCTCGCACTGTCGCCCGGAACCGTCGCAGTCGGCGTCGCCGGCGCGCTGGTCGTCGGCTCGGTCCTGGTCGCGCTGCTCCTGTCCGTGGCCATGGTCGCGCTGGCCGTTGCTACGACCGCGGTGTCGGTCATGGTCTGCGCGCTGGTGCTGCGCTCGATGGCCGGGCTGGACATGCCCATCTCCGGCGGCCGTAAGCACCGCCGCTGAGCACCTCTCTCTGCTTCCTCTTCCTCTGTGCCGTCGGGCCTTGCTGCCCACTGCCGCTGCTGCGTCCTGGCCGCAGGCCCGACGGCCCTCTGTTCGGAGGTTCCAGCCACTTATGTCGACCCCGACGAAGCACTCCCTGACCCGAGCGCTGGCTGAGCAGCGCCGCGAGCTGGCCGCTCTGCGCCACGATCACGCCGAGCTGCTGGCCGCCGCCCGTGCCGCCGTCTGCGCGCACTACGACGGCCAGGCCCTGCCGCTCACCGTCCTCATCGACACCCTCGACCAGCTCGGGCAGCTCCCCGAGTTCTCCCCGTACGTGACCGACGCGGCCCTGAACTTCCTCGGCACCTCTGCCGACGTCGCCGACGACGTCCGTGCATCCAGTCCCACCGTGCTGACCAGTGGGAGGCGCGTCGCATGAGCGCCAGGACCCGCTGTCCGCTGTGCGGTTGGCACCGGACGTACCGCAAGCAGAAGGCCGGCCGTCGCGCCGTTCGCTCGCACACCTGCCACCCGGCGCACGAGAGGAGGCCCGCATGAGCGTGCTGATCAGTGCGGCGAGCGCAGCACTGCCCCTGTCTGGTTGGGGCCTGCACACCCTGTGGATGCAGCGGCGACTGGCCACCGCGAGCAAGGACCCGCTGACAGGGCTGCTGCGACGCGACGCCTTCGAGCAGCAGGCCGCCCGCATGCTGACCGCCCAGATGAGGCCGTGCGCTGTCGTCGTGGTCGACCTGGACGGCTTCAAGGCCGTCAACGACACCTGGGGTCATGCAGCTGGCGATGAAGCGATTCGTACGGCTGGACAGGTTCTTGGCCGTGCTGTCGGGGGCGGTTACAGCGGCCTGGTCGCCCGGCTGGGCGGTGACGAGTTCGCCGCAGCAGTGCCGATGTCCGGCCCCTCCACTCTGACCTCGCTGCTGGAGGGCGTGCACCGCGAGCTGTGTGCGCCGTTGGCCTTCGAGGGGCACGAGTTGCGCCTGGGAGCTTCTCTGGGGGCCGTCTTGCATGAGCCAGCCGCGCCCGCTGACCTTTCGCGGCTGCTGCGCCTGGCGGACGAAGCCATGTACGAGATCAAGCGCCATGGCGGCGGCTGGCTGCTCACCAACAGCGACCACCCCCAACACGCCACCCTGAACGGCCGCCGCGCGGGCCGACACGGCACCGCCCCGGTCAGCGGAGGAAAGGCCACCTACCTGCCTCACCCCCTCGCCCCGGCTTCCGAGATGGGCGGTGAGTGAGGTGCGTATGCGCACGCCGATTGGTCTGCCGGTCGAGGTCGGCGAACTGGACGGCTATGTGATCGCACTAACCGTCGAGCAGTTCCTGGGCTGGCCCTCGCTGTGGTGGCACACCTGGGCGCCGGACGGCTCGTACGCGGGCCAGACCAACAACGCGCACTGGCTCGCGCTGCTGATCGCTGACCACCGGCACAAGACCGCGTAGGGCCCGCCGCCCTCTTCCGATCGCCTTGTGCGGCCGACAGTGCCCTCTCCCGTGCCTCCCCCCGGAGTTGATCGTGTCCCACTTCCTTCTCAACCACGCCAACGGCACCGAGCGCACGGTGCCCGCTGTCGGCGGCCTGGTCGCCGCCGATGGCACGCCGTTGGCCGAACCCGTCCGCTCGAACCGCCCCGCCGAGGACAGCCCGCAGGAAAGGCCCTCGGCACCGACTCACCAGCACGCTCCCGAGACAACTGCGTCAGCGGACGTCGAGCCCTCGAACGACCAGGACGAAGCCGCTGTCCCCAACCCGCCAGGGACCAAAGCACGCTGGCTGCTGATCGGCGTTGTCGTCCTCGGCGCGCTCGTGATTGCCGCGATCGGCTTTGCCGGCTCGTACAAGGCTGTGCGTGACCTGGCCGTGCGCCAGGGGTTCGGCGGCTTCGCGCCGTACTTCCCCATCGGTATCGACGCCGGAATCGTCGTACTCCTCGCGCTCGATCTGTTGCTGACGTGGCTGCGCATCGCCTTTCCCCTGCTACGGCAAGCGGCCTGGCTGCTGACCGGGGCAACGGTCGCGTTCAACGCCGCCGCTGCCTGGCCGGACCCGCTCGGCGTCGGGATGCACAGCGTCATCCCGCTGCTGTTCATCGTCAGCGTGGAGGCAGCGCGGCACGCCGTCGGACGCGTCGCCGACATCACGGCCGCCAAGCACATGGAGGGCGTGCGACTGGCGCGCTGGCTGCTCGCCCCGCCGTCCACCTTCCGGCTGTGGCGACGCATGAAGCTGTGGGAGCTGCGCTCGTACGAAGAGGCAGTCACCATCGCCCAGGACTGGGCCGTCTACCGGGAGCGGTTGCGCGCCCAGTACGGAAGGACGTGGCGCCGCAGCGCACCCACTGACGCGGTGCTGCCGCTCAGGCTCGCCCGGTACGGCCTCCCGGTCGCAGACGCGGTCGCCTGCGTGCGAAGCCCGGACGCGCCCGCGCCCGACCGCATCCCTCAGCGCACGGAAGCACCACGCGCCGAGCGCATCCCTGCCTCCCCGGACGCACCCCGCACCACTGCATCCGGCAAGCAGCCGGACGCACCAAAGCGAGCCGCATCCCGGGCCTCCCGCACCCGCACCCCGCGCGCCTCCGCCCGCCCCGGCACGGACGCAGCGACCACGGCCGGAAAACCCGCCACCGACGACGAACGCCGCGCGCTGCTGCGGCGGCTCGCCGCCGAGGGCCGGCCGCCCGCCTCGATCCGCCAGGCCGCCGACGTTCTGGGCTGCCGCCAGTCGAAGGCCAAGCAGCTGCTGGCCACTGAAGACCTGCTGAACACCGCCAACGCCCCCAAGAACGCCCACAAGTGAGGTACCTGCCGTGACCAACCCGATCCGATACAGCCGCTGGCACACACCCCGCGTGGTGACCGCCAGCGCACTCGATGTCCTCGCCGACATCACTGGAACCGTCTCCTTCGTAGGCGCCGCCTGGTTCGGCGCCCTGGCCCTCTCCGCAGCGTTCGGCGACTCGCCTACGTACGACCCTGCGGACGCACCCGGTCTGGCGCTGCTCGGACTGGCGTCGCTGGGCGTCGAACGCGTCGCCTTCCTTCTGTTCAGCTGCCCGGCCGCGCGCCTGCGTCCCGGCTTGGGCGAGCTGCCGGGCTGGGCGGTGCCCGCATCCGTGCGTGAGCAGGTGCACGGCTTCCTGAGCGCCCGGGGTCCCGTACGTGTCAGTGAGGCCGCCCGCGGCCTGGAACTGCCGAGGAGCACAACCCGCTCGGCACTGCACCGGCTGGCTGCCGACGGTGTCGCCTACCGGTCTCGGTTCGGCGAGTGGTCGGAGACATCCGACAGCCAGCGCCAGGCCGACGACGGCCCGCAGGCGCCGGTCATCGAGGGCGGCGAGTGGGAGACCCGATGAGCCGTCGCCAGAAGGCCAGGAAGCAGCGCGAGGCGGCGCACTACGCGGCCAAGCGAGCTGCGGCGACAACCGCCGCCGAGCAAGCCGCCGTCGCCTTCGACCACGTGCGCGCCCGCTTGGCGGACCTGCCCGAGTCAGAGCGCGAGCAGGCGTGGCAGCGCGTTGCCGACGACCTCGAAGCCTGGGCCCAGCACTTCACCCACGAGCACGCTGCGTGAGCGCTCGCGTGAAATTCACGTCCGTATTCACACGTCCCCGCACGCCAACGCGGAGACGCGCGCAGGCGCGCGCGAATCCACAATCACGGAACGTCACGAAAGTTGATCTTGAAAGGAGGGGCGGTCAGTGTCCTTCTTCGCTGCGTCGATCTCCGTAACTGTTGCTGTCCTCTGCCTCGTTGCCGCCGGACTGCTGCGAACGGTCGGGCGGCGCAAGGCGCCGCGCCTGACCACGCTGCTCGTACTCGCCGGCGTCGTCGGCATCGTCGGGACGCCGGTGGGCAGCTGGCTGCGCACCGCCGTCGGCTGGGCCGACTCGTCGCTCAGCACAATCATCGGCCGCTACACCGGCGCCACTGCCGTCGGCCTCATCGGCCTGGTGACGGCCGCTGTCGTCGGCTTCGACCTGTTCCACAAGTCGATCAACAACCGCACCCTCGCCTGCGCCGCTGTGGTGCCCGTCGCCGGGGTGTCCATCCCTGGCACGGCCGGAGCGATCGTCATGGGCGCCGTCGGCGCTGTGGCCAGCGCATTTGGCGCTCTCGGCAGCTTCCTCTTCTGACCCGTGCACAAGCGCACGCACTTTGCTCACTTACTCACCCAACTCCTCAACCCACCTGGAGGTGAGGCCCCATGGGAATCGTCATCGTCCTTCTCGCGGTGTGCTGGGCCGTCGGCGACGGCTTCAGCAACGCGACGAGCAGTGTCCGGGACAACTACCGGACCAAGCGCGACCGTCGGCACCAGGCCGCCCAGAACCGGCGCAAGCAGGCCGCCCGCGGAGGAGGCCCGGCGCCACGCAGCGCCAGCACTGGCGTCAAGGTCGCGTCGGGCGCCGCGACCGTCGCCGTCGGCGGGTTCCTCGTAACCCGCGGCTTTGTCGACGGCGTACGAGCCGGCTGGCCCAAGGGCATGGACCGCGCCCGCCGCTGGGCCGACACACGCAAGAACGGCACAGCCGACAACTCGCCGACGCAGCAGGACGCCAAGGGCCAGAACAGCGCTCCGACCCCGCCCGAACAGCAGCCGAACGTGCCTCAGTCCTCTCCAAAGGCCGGCGCGACCGACACCCAGAAGCCCCCCGCCGCCCCTCAGCGCGGCGGGCCCACCCCCAACCGCCCAAACACTCCCGGAGGTTCCACCGTGTCCATCAACACCGCCACCGGCGGCGAAGTCCACAGCTACGAACAGCTCCTCGCCGAGCTGAACTCCATCGCCGTCGAGGCCCAGGCCGAGCTGGAGGACGCGCAGGCCGACGCCCAGCGCGCCCGCGAGGACGCCGAACGCATCGACCTGATGGTCGGCTCCCTGACCGAGCTGGAGCTGGATCAGGAAACGCTCGGCAGGATCAGCTCCCTTGCTGACACGGCCAGCGCGCGGCTGGAAGCCGCCAACGCCCGTGCGGTCGCCGCCGACAGCCGCGCCAGCGGCGCCATGGCCACTGCCCAGCACGTCCAGCAGATGCACCAGGCGCTCGCCGAGGCATACGCCTCCGTTCCCGACGGCGGGGCGAAGAAGGAGTTCTACATCTCCGGCTGATGCCCCAGAGGTGGTCCGGCCGACTGAGGTCGGCCGGACCACCGCCCTCCCTCTCCCTCCCCGACCGCCCCACGCAAGGAGCACGAGCCCGCATGCTGCGCCGCCACCCTCGTGTTGTTATCCGCCGCTCCAAGCTCGCCACTGCCGTAGCAACCGCCCGCGCCCTCTTCCGGTCCAGCCATGGGACGGTGCGCTTCCTGTGGCGGTATCGGCGCCCGCTGGCGCCCGTACATGCGGCCGTCGCCCTCGGCACCCTCGGGGCCGCATGCGGCGCCGCCGTCGACGGATGGAAGACGGCGCTGCTGCTCGACGGCGCCCTGGCAGTGGGCGTCGCATGGTGGCTGCGTCGGCGCCGCCGCAGGGACAAGCAGCTGCGCCCGGCAAAGCGCGTGTACGCCATCGCCTCTGCTGGCACGGCGGGTGCCCTGTTGCTCGCCATGGCAGCACGCGGTGGCCTGACCCCACCCATGCCCGGCCTGCTCCTGGTGTGGCTGCTGGCGACTGGTGTCCCGTGGTGGTGGCACCACCGCATCCGCGACCACGGCGACCTTTCGGCCGAGCTGGAGCTGTGGGAAACCCGTGTCGCCCATGAAAAGGGGGCACTCACTGGCTCTTGGCTGAGCGACTTCGAGAAGGTCGCCGACGGCAACAGCTCTCGCGCGATCATCAATCTCCCGCCTGGCCAGCTGGAGACCGCACAGGCCGTCTCCGCCACCGGTCGCGTTGCTTCTGCCTTCGGCGTTCCGCCGTCCAACGTCGTCATCGAGGCCACCCGCGACGGCGCCAACGACAAGGCCCAGCTCTCCCTCTACCGCAGCAACCCCCTTCAGGCCGTCCACCTGTGGCCAGGCCCGCACCTGCTCGACCACGAAGCAGGTGTCGCGCCGATCGGCGTCTATGCGGACAGCGGCCATGTCCCGTACCGGTTCTGGCGACCCGGCTCAGGCCCAGTGCACGACCTCATCGCCGGCACCACTGACGCGGGCAAGTCCCGACTGCTCGACCAGCTCCTCGCTTACGAACGGCACAGCCCGCTCATGGTGTCCTGGGTGATCGACCCGCAGCGCGGGCAGTCGCTGCCGGACTGGCAGGACGCGGTCGACTGGTTCGCCGACAGCGTCGCCGAGGGCAAGAAGCTGCTCAAGGCAGCACAGCGCGAGATGTACCGCCGTAACCGGCTGCTCGCCCGCATGGTCTGGACGGACGAGAAGGGCCGTCAGCGTCGCGGCAAGGCATCGTTCACGCCAACCCTGGAACTGCCGCTCCTGTGCGTGACGATCGATGAGGCGCACGCCATCCTCGCCGACCCGGAATGCGTGAAGATCGCCGAGGACCTGGCGAAGATGGCACGCAAGTGCGGCATCAAGCTCCGCCTGGTCACACAGGTGCCGCTGCTGTCCCAGCTCGGCAACTCCCAGACGCTGCGCGACATGGTCGCGGCGGGCAATGTCGTCGTCCTGCGCACCGCCAACCGGCTCTCCGGTCAGGTTGCCTTCAACGGCGCCATCCCGGCCGACCCGCACGCCCTCCCGCGCGAGTTCCCCGACGGCTCGACCACATCCGGCCTCGCCTACAGCCTCGGCCCTCAGTCCCGATCTTCGGTCCTGCGCACCTTCTACGTGGAAGACCCGTACGACTGGGCCGTCACCGGTGAGACGACCACGCTGTGCGAAGAGGGCATCAAAACGGCCGGCAAGGACTACGCGACGTGGCGCCAGCGGCGTGATGACGCCTGGAGCGAGCCTGAGCCGACCGAGGAAGAGCAACCCGCGGCAGCCGCCATGTCTCCGGTGGTCCCGGCCGACGCCAGCGCCATCGACACCGTGCACGACTACCTGATGCACCGTGGCGAACCGGTCCGCACCGGCGTCGTCGCCCAGGCGCTCGACCTCCCGCTGCCCACCGTCAGTCAGTCGCTGCGCCGCCTCGCCGACGAAGGCCGCGCCCTCAAGGTCCGGCACGGCGTATGGGCCGCGGCAATCAACTCCGCCGACGACAACGAGTCGACTTCCGAGGCCGCCGCTTGATCTGCCGCTTCCCCTGCCCATCCCCTCCGTCACCCGCCTCGCGGAAGGCCCGTACGTGAACCAGCAGCCCCACCCAGCCGCCGACAACGTCCGACCGCTCCACTCCCATGCCGACGAGACAGACGCCATCGATACGACGGCGATGCCTCACGACCTGGAGGCCGAACAGGCCGTGCTCGGCGCCATGCTGCTCCCCGGCCCCAATCGGACGCAGACCGCGGTCATCGCCGAGGTCACCAGCCGCATCGGCGCCGAGGACTACTACCGGCCCGCGCACGCCACCATTCACACCGCGCTCGTCGCCATGCATGAGCATGGCCACGCTGTCGATCCCATCCTGCTGACCCACCACCTGAGCAAGACCGGCGACCTGAACCGTGTAGGTGGTGCCGCCTACCTCCACCGCCTCGTCCAAGCCGTCCCCACCGCGGCGAACGCCGACTACTACGCCGAGATCGTCGCGGAAAAGGCCGACGAACGGCGCATCATCGAGACCAGCACTCGGGCCACCAGCCGTGTCCGCTCGGGTATGGGCGACAGCGCAGGCATCGCCGCTGACGCAGCTGCCGAACTCTCCACCCTGCGGACCGCCGAGCGCTGGCCCGCCCCCGTGCCGCTCGGCACGACCGCCCCGCTCCCCAGCTTCCCTGTCGACGCTCTTCCTGCGTGGGTCGGCGAGCACGTCGCCGCTGTCGCCGAGTTCACCCAGACCCCGCCCGACATGGCCGCCACCATGGCGCTCGCTGCCCTCTCGACGGCAGCTGGCGGACGCGTACACATCCAGATCCGACCCGGGTGGGTCGAGCAGTCCAACCTCTACCTCGTCTGCGCCATGCCGCCCGCGTCCCGGAAGTCAGACGTGTTCGCGGCCATGACGGCGCCGATCTACGAGGTTGAAAAGCAGCTCCAAGACGAGACTCGAGCCGCTCGTGTCGAGGCTGAGACGGCCAAGGAGGCCGCCGAAGCCGAAGCGGAGGCCCTCATGGCCAAGGCCCGCAAGGCTGATGGCGGCGACCCCGCTGCACTCGTAGCCGAAGCCTCAGCAGCCCGCATGCTCGCCGAGGACATCGTGGTGCCGCCGAAACCCCGCCTGACCGTCTCCGGGGACGTCACCCCGGAACCGCTCACCCACCAGCTCGCGGTGCACCGCTGCCTCGCCGTCCTCTCCCCCGAAGGCGACCTGTTCGACATCATCGCCGGCCGCTACAGCGCCCGACCGAATCTCGGTGTCTTCCTCAAAGCTCACAAGGGCGAACGTCTGGAGACGGACCGCATCACCCGTGAACAGCCCTCCACCGACCGGCCCGCCCTGACAATCGGCGTCACCCCTCAGCCCTCCGTCCTCCAGGACCTCGGCGAAGCTCACGGCGCACGCGATCGCGGCCTGCTCGCGCGCTTCCTCTACGCGCTGCCGCCCTCCAACCTCGGCTACCGCAAGACCCGCACCGCCCCGGTACCGGAACAGGTCTCCAGCACCTACGCCGCACGACTCGACGCGCTTTTGCGAACCCTCTTGACCTTGCCGGAGTCCGTCACCGTGGCCATGGACGCGCACGCCGACCAGGCGGTCGAAGCGCTCCAGGCCGAGGTCGAAGTGCAGATGCGCCCGGACCACCGGCTCGAACACCTCCAGGACTGGGCGGGAAAGCTCGTGGGCACCACCGCCCGCGTCGCGTGCCTGCTCCACCTCGCCGAACGCCTCACTGACGGCTGGGGTGACCCCGTAGCGGCCAGCACAGTTCAGCGAGCAACCGAGATCACCCGGTACTACACCGAGCACGCCCTGGCCGTCTTCGACCTCATCGGCTCCGACCCGGCTACCGAGGACGCCCGCACCATCCTCGACTGGCTCGGCCGGCCAAAGACCGACGGCACCTACCGCCGTGCCATCAAACGGCGCGACGCCGTCGCCGCCTCCCGCCGCTTCCGCACCGTCGCCCAAGTCGATCCCGCGCTCCAGCTGCTCGAAGCTCACGGCTACCTGAAGGCCGAAGAGCCAGCGAGAACCGGCCGCGTCGGACACCCCTCCTCCGTCACCTACCGCGTCCACCCCGGCTTGCAGAAACCGACGGACGGCGATCATGCCCGTTAATCGTCAGCACCGTCAGCACAATCCGCTGACCAGGAGCAACGCCCGTAAGCACCTCGTCAGCACATGTCAGCGCTGTCAGCAGTACCACCGAATACCGCTGACGCCGCTGACGGCTGCTGACATCCGTCAGCACAGCGAAACCGCTGGTCGCCGGATTCTGCTGACGTTGCTGACGGTCCGCGCGCCTCCCCCTCGGCCGACACCTGGACGTACGACTGCTCACCCCATCGCGCCCCCCGAAAGGGACTGATCACCTTGGCCAAAGAGCCCCTGATGAAACTGCCCGAAGTGCTCGATGAAATCGGGATCTCCAAAGCCGCCTTCTACCGATGGCGCGCTCGTGGCAAGGCCCCCAAGTGCAGAAAGCTCCCCAACGGTCAGCTCCGCTTTCGCCGCGCTGACGTCGACGCCTGGCTGGACTCATGCGAGGAGAACCGCGATTGCTGACGTATGACGTGAAGTTCTACGAGATCGAGCACCGCCCCGATCGCCGCAAGCCCTACCGCGTGCGCTGGGTCGTCGGCGGCAACCGTCACTCGAAGAGCTACCAGCTCAAGCCGCAGGCAGAGGGGCGCAAGTCCGAACTCATGGAAGCCGCCCGGCGGGGCGAGCAGTTCGACACAGAACGAGGGCTTCCCGTCTCGGAACTTCGGGCCAAGGACGTGGTCACCTGGTACGAACACGCATGTGCCTACGTCCTCATGAAGTGGCCGCGTGCCGCAGCGAAGCACCGAGCCGGTATCGCGGACGCCTTGGCGACTGCGACCCCAGCGCTCCTCAAGCAACCGACCAGTCGGCCGACCCCGTCGCGAAGCGATATCCGACAGGCCCTGTTCCAGTGGGCGTTCCGCATGGTGCGCAACGACAAGAACGAGCTGGTTCCCCGCCACCAGGTCGAGGAGCCGCCGCCGAGAGTTTCCCGAGCTCTGGCGTGGGTCTCGCAGAACTCCCTCACTGTCCAGGAAGCTGCCAACCCGGAAGCCGTACGCAAAGCCCTCAACGCCGTCTCCGCGAAGCTCAACGGCGAACAGGCAGCCGAGAACACCGCTCGCCGAAAGCGCATGGTGCTGAACAGCACCTACAACTACGCCCTCGAACGGGAGCTGATCGAAGGGATCAACCCGCTCAAGCGCGTCGACTGGCAGGCTCCGCAGACCGATGACGAAGTCGACTTCCGCTACGTCCCCGACCCCAAGCTCGCCAGCGCGCTCATACGCGAGGCAGCTCGCCAGGGCGCCCGTGGTGCTCACCTGCACGCGTACTTCGGCTGCCTCTACTACGCCGCCATGCGCCCCGCCGAAATCAGCCAGCTCAAGGCAAAGGACTGCCGTCTCCCCAAGAAGGGCTGGGGCACTCTCACCCTGGACAGCAGCTCACCGGAGGTCAGTACGGGCTGGACCGACGCAGGAAAGCCGTACGACGAACGCGGCCTGAAACGACGCGCGCGCAAGACCACCCGCCCAGTGCCTATCCCTCCTGTCCTTGTCACCCTGCTACGAACACACCTCGACACGTACGGCACCGCAGATGACGGCCGCCTCTTCCGCGCCGCCCGGGGCGGACGCGTCCGCTCGACGGAATACTGCGAGGTCTGGCACAAGGCTCGGCGAAAAGTCCTCAGCCCGGCGGACGCCAAAACGCCTCTCGCTGAAGTCCCGTACTCCCTGCGTCACGCCGGAGTGTCCTTGTGGATCACGGCAGGAGTTGAGCCGACGGAGGTAGCCCGAAGGGCCGGCCACAGCCTCGCCGTCCTCTACCGCGTCTACGCGAAGATCCTCACAGGCCGACAGGACCACTCGAACGAACTGATCGACAAGGCCCTGGGAGGACTTCCGGCGCCCTCAGACAAGGACGAACAGCCGTCTGACCAGGACGAGTAGCCGCAGAAGCGCCGCCCCCGTGGGGCACGCCTGGGGGAGACAGCCTGAGCGCAGGTGAGACTCCGGCGAGAAATCGTGAGACTGTTCGAATGACGAAGGAGTGCCGCGCAGTGCGCGGCACCCCTTTCACCTGCGGCTTTACCGCCAGTGCGGAGGCGGTGGGATTTGAACCCACGGAGGTGTTGCCACCTCTACGGTTTTCAAGA
>NZ_JBQQBT010000048.1:0-13413 GCF_052245835.1 Streptomyces sp. 8N114
GAGCAAGGGGCGGGTGGGTGGGCGAGCCGGGGCCCGTAACCTGACCCTCGTTGCCGGTGACGGCGACATGGGAGGAAGCCCGGTGTGAATCCGGCGCGGTCCCGCCACTGTGAGCCCGGCCATCAGTACGGCCGGGTGAGCCAGGAACTCCCTTCCCAAGCTCTCGGCTCCGATGGAGCAGGGAGTCCAAGACCACCCGGGGCGCGGACACCCCGAGGAAGGGCTACCGCAGCATGCCGATCCTGCTCCTGTCGACCTCCGACACGGACCTCCTCAGCGCCCGCGCGGCAAACGCGGCCGCGGCCGCGGCACAGGGTGACAGCTCCGCCCCCCTCACGTACCGCTACGCCAACCCGAGCAGGCTGTCCGAGGACACCCTCACCGAAGAACTCGACGCCCTCCTCGAGGGCGTCGATCTCGTCGTCGTACGGCTCCTCGGCGGCATCCGCGCCTGGGAACCCGGCATCGACGCGCTCCGCGCGACCAGCCTCCCGCTCGTCGTCCTGACCGGCGAACAGGCACCGGACGCCCAGCTGATGGCCGCGTCCACGGTCCCGATCGGCGTGGCGGCCGAAGCCCACGCCTACCTGGCGCACGGCGGCCCCGCGAACCTCGTCCAGCTGGCCCGTTTCCTCTCCGACACGGTGCTGCTCACGGGGTACGGCTTCGAGCCCCCGGCCCCGGCCCCGTCCTGGGGTCACCTGGACCGCGAGCCCTCATCGCAGCGCGCCGCGGCGGAAGGTGCCCCCACCATCGCCGTCCTCTACTACCGCGCGCACCACATGAGCGGCAACACCGCGTTCGCCGCGGCGCTCTGCGACGCCGTCGAGGCGGCGGGCGGCAAGGCGCTGCCCCTCTACGTGGCCTCGCTCCGCGCGCCCGAACCCGAGCTCATCGAGGAACTCCGCGCCGCCGACGTCATCGTGACCACGGTGCTGGCGGCGGGCGGGGCCGGCGGCGCCAAGCCGGCCGACGCGGGCGCGGGCGGCGACGACGAGGCGTGGGACGCGGGCGCGCTCACCAGCCTGGACGTCCCCATCATTCAGGCGCTGTGCCTCACCGCGCCCCGCTCCGACTGGGAGCAGAACGACGAGGGCGTCTCCCCTCTGGACGCGGCGAGTCAGATCGCCGTACCGGAGTTCGACGGCCGCCTCATCACCGTCCCGTTCTCCTTCAAGGAGATCGACGCGGACGGCCTGCCGTCCTACGTGGCCGACCCGGAGCGCGCATCCCGCGTCGCGGGCATCGCCCTGCGGCACGCACGGCTGCGCCATATCCCGGCGGCGGACAAGCGGCTGGCGCTCGTACTGTCGGCGTATCCGACCAAGCACTCCCGGATCGGCAACGCGGTCGGACTCGACACCCCGGCCAGCGCGGTGGCACTGCTGCACCGACTCCAGGCGGAGGGCTACGACTTCGGGGGCACCCCTGTCCCCGGAATGGTCACCCCCCAAGGTGGTGACGATTCCGGGGACCACCCCGGAGACCCCCTCATCCGCGCCCTCATCGAGGCCGGTGGCCACGACCAGGACTGGCTCACCGAGGAGCAGCTGGCCAAGAACCCGGTCCGCATCCCGGCGGCCGACTACAGCCGCTGGTACGCGACCCTCCCGCAGGAGCTCCGCGACGCGGTCGAGGAGCACTGGGGCCCGCCGCCGGGCGAGATGTTCGTGGACCGTACGCACAATCCGGACGGCGACATCGTCCTGGCGGCGCTGCGCCACGGCAACCTGCTCATCCTCATCCAGCCGCCCCGCGGCTTCGGCGAGAACCCGATCGCGATCTACCACGACCCGGATCTGCCGCCGTCCCACCACTACTTGGCGGCGTACCGCTGGATCGCGGCGCCCCAGGCCGAGGGGGGCTTCGGCGCGGACGCGATGATCCATCTGGGCAAGCACGGCAATCTGGAGTGGCTGCCCGGCAAGAACGCGGGGCTGTCGGCGGCGTGTGCGCCGGACGCCGCGCTGGGTGATCTGCCTCTCGTCTATCCGTTCCTGGTCAACGACCCGGGCGAGGGCACCCAGGCCAAGCGCCGGGTGCACGCCACGCTCGTCGACCATCTGGTGCCACCGATGGCCCGCGCCGACTCCTACGGCGACATCGCCCGCCTCGAACAACTCCTGGACGAGTACGCGCAGATCAGCTCCATGGACCCGGCAAAGCTGCCGGCGATCCGCGCCCAGATCTGGACGCTGATCCAGGCGGCCCGGCTCGACTACGACCTCGGTCTCGAGCAGCGTCCCGACGACGACGGCTTCGACGACTTCCTGCTGCACGTCGACGGCTGGCTGTGCGAGGTGAAGGACGCGCAGATCCGCGACGGCCTGCACGTTCTCGGTACGGCTCCGGCCGGCGAGGACCGCGTCAACCTGGTCCTCGCCATCCTGCGCGCCCGCCAGATCTGGGGCGGAAGAAGCACTCTGCCGGGCCTGCGCGAGGCCCTTGGTCTGGACGAGTCGGCGGCCACCCGTACCACTGCCGACGAGGCGGAGGCGAAGGCCCGCGCGCTGGTCGAGGCGATGGAGGCGGCCGACTGGGACCCGGAGGCGGTGTCCGGTATCGCCGCCGGCCATCCGCAACAGGTCGCGGACATTCTCACCTTCGCGGCCCGCGAGGTCGTCCCGCGCCTGGCGGCCACCACCGCCGAACTGGACCACACCGTCCACGCGCTGAACGGCGGCTTCGTACCGGCAGGGCCGTCAGGGTCCCCGCTCCGCGGCCTGGTCAACGTCCTGCCGACGGGGCGCAACTTCTACTCCGTCGACCCCAAGGCCGTCCCCTCCCGCCTCGCATGGGAGACGGGACAGGCCCTCGCCGACTCCCTCCTGGAGCGCTACCGCACCGACAACGGAGCCTGGCCCACCTCCGTCGGCCTCTCCCTGTGGGGCACCAGCGCCATGCGAACCGCGGGCGACGACATCGCCGAGGCCCTGGCGCTGCTCGGCGTCCGCCCGGTGTGGGACGACGCGTCGCGCCGTGTGACGGGCCTGGAGCCGATCCCGTACGAGGAGCTGGGCCGTCCGCGTATCGACGTCACCCTCCGCATCTCCGGCTTCTTCCGTGACGCGTTCCCGCACGCGGTGGCGCTGCTGGACGACGCGGTGCGGCTGGCGGCGTCCCTTGAGGAGCCGGACGACCGCAACCACGTACGCGCCCACACCCAGCAGGACCTGCGCGAACACGGCGACGAACGGCGGGCCACCACCCGTATCTTCGGCTCCCGCCCCGGAACCTACGGCGCGGGCCTCCTCCAGCTGATCGACTCCCGCGACTGGCGCACCGACGCCGACCTCGCCGAGGTCTACACCGTCTGGGGCGGGTACGCCTACGGCCGCGGTCTGGACGGCCGCCCGGCGCGCGGCGAGATGGAGACGGCGTACAAGCGCATTGCCGTGGCCGCCAAGAACACCGACACCCGCGAGCACGACATCGCGGACTCCGACGACTACTTCCAGTACCACGGCGGCATGGTCGCCACCGTGCGTGCGCTGCGCGGCACCGCGCCCGAGGCGTACATCGGCGACTCCACCCGGCCCGAGACGGTGCGCACCCGCAGCCTCGTGGAGGAGACCTCCCGCGTCTTCCGCGCCCGCGTCGTCAACCCCAAGTGGATCGAGGCGATGCGCCGCCACGGCTACAAGGGAGCCTTCGAGCTGGCCGCCACCGTCGACTACCTCTTCGGCTACGACGCCACCACCGGCGTGGTGGCCGACTGGATGTACGACAAGCTCACCGAGACGTACGTCCTGGACGAGACCAACCGCGCCTTCCTCCAGGAGTCCAACCCCTGGGCCCTGCACGGCATCGCCGAGCGCCTGCTGGAGGCCGAGTCCCGCGGCATGTGGTCCAAGCCCGACCCGGCCACGCTCGACGCGCTGCGCCAGATCTACCTGGAGACGGAAGGCGAACTGGAAAGCGACGAGTAGCCGCGGAATATCGCCGTCGCCATGACGAGCGTCCACCCCTGAAGTGCGAAGGCCGCGATCCGTTCCATGCCGCCCAGCCCGGTCCCGGGATCGAGCTGGGCGAAGAACATCCATGCGGCGAGCAGCGCGGCGGCGGCGAAGGCGAAGGTAATGTGCCGCAGTCTGCCGAACAGGGAGCTGCGCGGGGTGAATCCGGCGCAGAGGAGTCCGATATTGCCCAGCCCCATGATGAGGAGTGCGCCCAGTACGTGAAGGTCCTCGTCGACGTCCGCGGGAACAAAGCCCACCAGAACCCACGCGGCGGCGTCGACGAGGAACAGAATCCGTGCGGCCCGCGACATCCCGCTCCGGCCCCAGCACACCCCCGTCAGCAGCGCGCCGGCCAGGAGCAGGACGCCTTGGACGACGAAGGACGTGTTCATTGCGTCGTGCAGTGGTGAGCACACGTAGCGGGGACGCGAGACGTCCCAGGTCCCGCAGTGGACGTTGCCCAGGTCGCTGATGTTGTAGCTCTTCCAGCTGTAGGGCGTGCGCCAGGCGGATTCCACGACCAGTTGCACGACCAGGAATTGCGCGGCGTTGACGACCCACACCACGGCTCCGATTCTGGCCGCCACCATGGTGCGGTCCTTCGAGCGTGGCCTTGTCTCCGGCTTCGATTTCACTGTCACCCGCACAACTTCGCAGCAGGCAGCGGCTTCGCACATCGCTGTGCCGAGCGGTTTGCGAACCGCCTTTTCCCGGGATGCCGTTCTGGCTCCTTCGGGGGAGGTGTGCCGCACATTCCGGCGGTACCGTTCCGGCCGTGGGCAAGATGACTCGGCCGCTTTTCAGCGCAGCCGCATACCGGGGCTGGATATACGCATTTCTCGGCGCTGCCATGAGCCTGCCGCCGTTGACGCTGGCGCTCTTCGCGACGCCTCGCCCATGGCCGCTGCCGCTCCGCCTCGTCGGGTTCACCCTCGCGCTGGCCGTGCTGGTCGTGGCCCTGGGCTCCCCTCAGGCGGCGCGCCGGGGCTGCGTACGGCTGGCCAACCGGTTGCTGGGCACCGAGCTTCCCGCTCCGCCGGAGTCACCGGCGTCCCGCTGGGCCGACCGGTTCCGCACGGCGGGGTGCCTGGCGGTGCACATGGCTCTCGGCGGAGCGGTGGTCTCGGTGACGGGCCTGGTGGTGTTCATGGCCGTCGCGTTCCTCGCGGTGTGGCTGGGCGGCGGTGGCTCGTTGGCGGTCTTCGGGGCGGCCGTGCAGGTGGAGCCGGGCCTGCGGGGACTGTGGGCGCCGGTCGCGTTCGCCGGGTGCCTGGCGTTGGCGGGGTACATCGCCGCGGGCGGCACGGTGGTGCTGCGGCTGCTCGCGCCGGTCTTCCTCGGTCTGCGGCCCGCAGAGCGACTGGCCGCCGCCGAACGGCAGATGCACGCGCTGGCGCAACGCAACCGACTCGCCCAGGAGTTGCACGATTCGATCGGGCACACCCTGACGGCCTCCACCATCCAGGCTGCCGTCGCGGGGGAGCTCATGGACAGTGATCCGGAGGCGGCCCGACGGGCGCTCAACAGCATCGAGGAGACCTCCCGTGCGGCCATGGACGACCTCGACCAGGTGCTCGGTGCCCTGCGGGAGCACCGGCCGACGACGGCCCCGCAGCGCACGCTCGCCGATCTCGGCCCGCTGACCGAGCGGGTCAGGCAGGCAGGCGCCGGGCTGAGCGTGGAGACCCACGGGGACCTGACCCAGGTCCCGGCCACCGTCTCACGGGAGGCGTACCGGCTCGTCCAGGAAGGTCTCACCAACGCGTTGCGGCACGGCAGAAAGACCGGGATCGGCTTGCGGGTCGCCGCGCTGGACGGCCGGCTGGAGGTGGAGGTCACCAACCCGGTGGACGACACGGTGCGCTTCCGGCCCCACAGGCAGCAGCGGCACGGGCACGGGCTGACGGGGATCGCCGAGCGGGTGCGGTTGCTGGGCGGCGAGGTGTCCGCCGGCCGCATGGACGGCGAAGGTCACCCGCACTGGCGGCTCGCGGCGCGGATACCACTACGGTCGGCGCCATGACCGCCGACAGCGCACAGAGCCGGGCCCCCGCCCCGGGCCAGGCCCCGACCCCGCCGTCCGAGCAGCGGGTGAGCGTTCTCATCGTCGACGACGACGAACTCACGCGCACCGGGCTGCGGGCCCTGCTGGCGGCCAAACCCGATCTGGAGGTGGTCGGCGAGGCAGCGGACGGAACCGAGGTACTTCCGATGGTCACGCGGCTGCGCCCCGATGTGGTCCTGATGGATGTGCGCATGCCCGAGGTGGACGGTATCGAGGCGACGCGTCGGCTGCGGACCGCGTTGTCCGACCCGCCGAAGGTCATCGTGATCACCACGTTCGAGAACGACGAGTACGTCTACGACGCACTGCACATCGGCGCCAGCGGATTCATCCGCAAACGAGCACCGGCACAGCAGATCGCCCACGCCATCCGGCTGGTGGCCACCGGGGACTCCGTGCTCTTCCCGGACACCGTCCGCAGGCTCGCCGCCGGCCGGGCCGTACGACGGGACGCCGCCGACAGGACGAGTGCGCTCACCCCACGCGAGACGGAGATCCTGCGGCTCATGGCGGAAGGGCTGTCCAACCAGCAGACGGCCAGTCGGCTTCGGGTGAGCCTGGAGACCGTCAAGACACATGTGGGCAACGTGCTGGCCAAACTGGGGGCGAACAACCGGACGCAGGCGGTCATCCTGGCCTACGAGGCGGGTCTGATCGACGCCGGAGGGCACGAACGCTGACCCGGAGCGGCCTTCGCCAAGTTCCTTGCCTGTTAAGGGAGTTACTGCCGGGAAAGGCATGCGCGGCAGAGGCGGCAGGGGCATACTCTCCGGCCATGAAACGAAACCTGGGGCTCAAGACCGGCACCGCGCTGGCGGCTGCCTTCGCATGCATATGGATGGTGGCCGGGCCGGCCCCGGCCGAGGAGACGCCCTCCGAGGACGCGTGCAAGACGACGGACAACACCATGCCGTCAGGCGACTGCGGGAAATTCCGCCAGGTGTTCGCGGAGAACTTCAGCGGCGACACCGTGCCGGTCGGCTCGTTCTCCGACTGCGACCACAACGTCGACACCGCCGACGCCTACTGCGGCGGCCTCAGCGGCGAGTACCGCAAGAACTGGTGGGCGTACCCAACCGGCTGGTACGACACCGCCCACCCGAACAACCACAGCAACGGCAACGACCGCAAAATGGGCGGCGAGTACCGCGCTGACAAGACGGTCTCCGTCTCCCCCTCCGGCTACGACGGCACCGGCACCATGAAGGTCGACATGTACCGGCCCCAGACCGGCGACGACAACTACGTGGGCACCGTCGTGCCCCGCAAGTGCATGGACCGGGCGTACGGGAAGTACACCGAGCGGTTCAAGGTGACCCGCATGGACCCGGGCTTCAAGGCGGCGCACCTCTTCTACGAGGACCCGCACGAGATGGACTTCCCCGAGGCCGGCGGCAACTTCAACGACGACAAGATCTCCGCCTTCACCCACCCGAGCGAGGAGAACGTCGACACCGGCGCCTCCTGGACCACTCCGCACACCACGTCGATCGAGTGGACGCCGGGCAAGGTGAAGTACTTCCTGGACGGCAAGCTGGTGAAGACCGCCACCCGCGACATCTCCTCCTCCCCGATGGACTGGGCCCTCCAGAACGAATCGGCCCTCTCCGGCGCCTACGCGGACCGGGGCGCCCACGCGGCGATCGAAACCACCTGGGTGACCTGCTACTCGTACAAGTCCTGACCGCTGATCCCTGATCCCTGATCCCTGACGTGGCCCATGGGTGCGCCGGGGACGGAGCGGAGCTACTCGCCGACCAGCTCCAGAACCGCCCCGACCGACCAGTGCCCCTCCGCCCCCGGCGCCCCGGCGAGATACCGGGCCACTGTCTCCGCAGTCCGACCACCCTCCTGCAACAGCCCGAAGGCCAGATACCGGACGTACGCCGCCGCCGGCGCCACGTACGGCACCTCCCCCAGCCTCCACGGGGCGGTGAACGTGAGTACCGGGTGCCCCGCCAGCTCCCCGGCGCACACCAGCGTCTCGTACCGCCCCTCGCCTAGCGACAACCGACCGTGCGTCAGTACGCCGGACAGCTCCAGTTCGGCGCCCGGTTCCCGGTACATCTCCTGCTCAGCGATGTCGGAGAACTGCCCCGGCGTCACCAGATGCGCCACCGCAAAGGTGCGCCCCTCGGCAGCCGGGTCGTAGAACGCCCGCCCGCCGCCCCACACCGGTGACGTCGTCGCGAAGTACACGGCGCCGGGCAACTCGACCGGCACCGACTCCGTTGGCATCGTCCGGTCCCGGCACCCCGGATACCACCGTTCCGCCCCCCGGGGCCGGCCCCCACAGATGTAGGCCCGCAACCGCTCCCGGTGCATGTTGGACCCATAGGCGGCATACCACACCTTCTGCGGTCGCCCTGCCCGAGCCGCTGTGCGCCGCACCACCTGCACCGCATCCACCTCCGCACCGTCATGCGCTTTCCGTGCAATTTTTTGCCGTCCGTGCGCCCTGCCGTGGCCGTTGCTGACCGTTCTATGATCGCTACTCCGTGTGCGAGGGGGCGTGGTATGGCGGCTGGTGGATCGGCGTCGCGGCGGGCGCAGGAGGCGCGGCGGCAGGAGCGGCTGCTGCGGGAGCAGTGGCAGGCGGCCCGACAGCAGGCACGTCGCTGGGAGGCGGCCGACGAGGGCGAACGGCGGGTTGCCGCACAGCTGTTGATCCTGACAGCGCGGGGTTGGCGGCTGCTGGTGGACCGCAGATGGCCCGGGACGCGTACCGCCAATGTGGACATGCTGCTGATCGGCCCCGGCGGGGTGTTCGTCCTCGACGTCAAGAACTGGCGTTCCGCGCCGGAGGCCGCGAACGGCAAGCTGAGCGCGGCCGGTGAGCCGCGCGACGAGCACGTCGCCAAGCTGCTGGCCGTGACGAAGGCCGCCGAGGGCGCCGTGGCGTCGCTGGGAATGTCCCCGGTGGCGGTCCAGCCCCTCATGGTCTTCGCGGGCCACGGGGTCGACACCGAGTTGGGCCGGGTCCGGCTGCTGGGGGAGCGTGAGGTCGGCCCGGCGCTGCTGTCGGAACGCCGCCGACTGCGCCCCGAGTCGGTGCGCGCGATCGCCGATCACCTGGACCGGGTCTTCCCGGAGTACGAGGGCTCGTCGGTCGTACAGGGCACACGGGACGCAGGGGGTGCAAGGGGCATACCGCCTGTACGTCACCAACCGGCCGCCGCGTCGGCCGCCGCCGCGTCCGCCGTCGAACCACCGTCCGACGACGGACTCTTCGATATCGACGGTCTCCGCGAGGCCGCTCTCGAAGAAGCTATGCGGGCACCGATCGAGCAGTGGATGACGTTCCTCCACCCCGACCAGGTCGCCCTGGTACGGCGCAACTGGGCGGGACCGGCCCGGATCAGCGGCCCGGCCGGCACCGGCAAGACCGTCGTCGGCCTGCACCGCACGGCGCGGCTCGCCCAGCGCACCACCGGCCGGGTGCTGTACGTCACGTTCGCCAACAACCTCCCGCGGGTGCAGTCGACGTTTCTCAAGACCATGTCCCCGGCAGTGGCCGGCAGGGTCGACTTCCGCAGTCTGCACTCCTTTGCCCAGGAGTTTCTGCGCGAGAGCGGCGTCCCCGTCCGGCTGCACGGCGACAAGGCCCTCACCGCCTTCAACCTCGCCTGGAAGCGGATCGGACGCGACAGCTGCCTGGCCGAGATCGACCCGGCCCCGCAGTACTGGAAGGAGGAGATCGACCACGTCATCAAGGGCCGCGGCATCACCTCCTTCGAGGAGTACGCCACCGTGCCCCGTCGCCGCCGCCGCGCCGGCCTGCGCCGGGCACACCGGCAGGCCGTATGGCAGCTGTACGAGGCGTACGAGTCGCTGCTCGCCGAGCGCGAAGTGCACGACTTCAACGATGTGCTCTCCCTCGCCCTGGTGGAGGCCCGCCGCCGTGCCGGACAGCACCCGTACGCAGCCGTGGTCGTGGACGAGGTGCAGGATCTGACGCTGGTCGGCGTGCGGCTGGTGCACACCCTCGTCGGCGACGTCCCCAACGGCCTGCTGCTGGTCGGCGACGGCCAACAGGCCGTCTACCCGGGCGGGTTCCGGCTGACCGACGCAGGCATCGACATCCGCGGCGACCGCGGTCAGGTACTGCGCACCAACTACCGCAACAGCAAGGAGATCCTGGAGGCGGCGCTGACGGTCGTCGCCGACGACACCTTCGAAGACATCGACGGACTGCGCACCCCCGGCCGCCGCGACGTCGACCTGACGTACCACGACGGACAGGTGATCCGCGTCTGCGAACCGACCCCGGCGGAACACGACCGGGCCCTCCTGGAGGCCCTGCGCGCCCTGCCCCTGTCCTCCCGTGCCGATGCCGCGATCCTCTGCCCCTCCATCCGCGCCATCGGCCACTACCAGCGGCTCCTCGAACACGCGGGCCTCCCGGTCTGCCTGCTGGAGCAGTACGACGGCCGCACCGTCGACGCCGTGAAGCTCGGCAGCTACCTCCGCGCCAAGGGCCTCGAATTCAAGAGCGTCTATCTGCCCGAACACGACGCAGCGCTCATCCGGCCCCCCGCCACCGCCACAGCCCCGCCCTCCTCCGAGACGGCGGACGAACGCAACGAACTCGCCCGCAGCCAGCTCTTCGTCGCCATGACCCGCGCCCGCGACCTGCTGTGGCTGGGCAGCGTACGCAAGTAGCCCGGCCGGCCCGGCGCCACGAGGGTCAGCTCCTCCGCCGATCGCCCACGTCGGCCCCGACGTTCGTAGGGGGCCGACGTCGTACGACGACGGATTCGCCGCTCCGAACTGCTTTCTAGCGTCGGAGCGATGAAGCACTGGACCGCGTTGTACGGCATGACTCACGGCTGGGCCGCCCCGCACGCGCGCGCCCTCGCGCAGCGTCGTGCCGAGGGCCGGACGCCCTTCATCGAGTCCGCCCGTGACCTGCGCTCCCGCGGCGCGGTCGCGCCCGGCGGATCGGCCCGGGCCGGGGCCGGGGCCGCGCGGTGACCGCCCTCGACGCCCTCGGTCAGCTGCCCGCGGTGGCCGCGTCGGCCCTCGGCCAGGCGCCCCCGGCAGCCGCGTACGCGTTGCTGGCGACGGCCGTACTCGCCGAATCCGTCCTGATGGTGGGGGCGTTCGTGCCGACCCTCACCGTGCTTCTCACGGCCGGGGCGCTGGCCCGTACCGGGCAGCTCGGCCTTCTTACGGTGATCGCGGTCGCCGCGTGCGCTGCGATGGCCGGCGACTTCCTCGCGCACCGCACCGGCTGCCTGCTCGGAGACCGGCTGCGCACCTCACGGCTCGCCCGCCGGATCCCCGCCGGTGCGTGGCGGCGGGCCGAGGCGCTGATGGCCGGGCACGGCGGCCGGGCCGTGTTCTGTTCGCGGTTCGTTCCCGTGCTGCGCACCCTCACCCCGCACGTCGCGGGAGCCACCCGCGTGCCGTACCACCGCATCGCTCCCTACAGCGCCGTAGCCACCCCGCTGTGGGCCGCCGCCGAGGCCGGAGCCGGATTCACGGCCGCTTCCGCCCAGCGAGCCCTCACCCTGGCCGGCCCCGCCCTCGCCACCGTCCTCGCGACAGCGCTGGCCGCGGCCGTCCTCGCTCGGGCAGTCAGCCGCCTGCGCCTCCGCCGCCGCCGTGCAATCATCCCCACCATGCTGGAGATCCCCGGATACGCACACGGCCCCCTCGTGGACGGCAGCGCGTACCTGGACCAACCCCTGTTCTGGCCGGTGCACCTCGGCACCTGCCTGCGCGGCGAGGAAGCGCAGAGAGCCGCGTTCGGGGCCGACTGGGACGCTGCCATGGATCTGTACCGCGCGCTCTCCGCCGCGCACGAGTGGCCCGTGTTCGAGGTGACTCTCCGGCCCGGCCACACCATCTACGTCGTCTACCGCAACCTCGACGGGGACCCCGGGGTGGACTACCTGATCCATCACCCGACCTGGTCCGCAGCTGAGCCCATCGCCGTGGACGACGGCCACTTCATGGGCCCCGGCATGGCCTGGCACGAGCTCCTGAACGTAGCTGTCCAGCCGACGCCGGACGGCGAAACCCACGTCACCGCCCGCCTTCTGCTGCTCTTCCCCGCACTCGGCGACACGCAGCTCTCCGACGACGCGGTCGGCACTCTCACCACCGCCCTTGCCGCTCGTACGCAGATCGAAGAACCCGCCGAAGTAGCGAAGATGCTCCTCTCCGCCCAGGGCCAATGGGAGCCCGCCAACTGGCACTCGGCAGGCGGCTCATGGATCAACGATGGCAGGCATTCCCACCGCAACCCTCGCAACGCCTTCGCCCTGCCTGCCGAACGCCTCCTGGAGATCAGCACCGCACTCAACGGCCCAAGCCGGGCAAGCGTCGCTCAGCCCAGTGGACCGCAGACAGCCGGCAGCCAAGGCTGAGGCGACGGCCGGCCAACCGGCGGCGCGGCCCATCACAGGGGACGCCGATCACAGGGCCCCTGTGGCGCAGCCCGATCACGGGGACCCTGATCGCAGGGAACCCGTCCTCACAGCTTGCCCCACACCAGCACCGTGCGATGGCCCCCCAACGCGTGCGCGAAGCGCTCGAGGAACCGGGGGCTGAACTCGGGCCAGTCCCAGAACTCAAACCCCAGGTAGCCGAACGCGTAGTAGTCGTCCTCCCAGGTCCACCTGGTCAAGTCACCGGCCTGACCACAGTGCTGGCAGGTCGCGGTGGCCAGGCCCGTTTCGTACCACCTCTGGATGGCCTCCCCGAAGGGCTCCCAGACGTCCTCGATCTCCTCCCACTCATCGGTGTAGAACTCCACCTGAGCACCGCAGTGAGGGCAGCCGGCACACCTGGCATCACCCTGCCCACCGTGAAAAACGGTGCGCCCCGTCTCGATCTTGAGCCCACCACTGGGCTCCCAGTCCACCTCGTCCACGGCCTCCGCCCAACGCGGCCCAGGCGGATACCCCAGCGGAGCCCCGATCACACAATCGCTGCGCTCACCAAGGACTATCCCCTCCCCGACCAGCCAATCCAGCCCCCGCCCCCCAAGCGCCGAAGCCTCACCCGACGTGGCCTCCACATCGACAACAACCTGAAAGTGGCTCCCCATGGAACCCAACCCTAAAAGCCCCCACTGACACCCTCAGCAGACCTCACCCAACGCAGCGGAGGTCTCTTGGGCTTATGTGTGGGGCCGGCCTGCGAACCGTGCGAGATCTCGGCGCCGCGCCACGAACCTTGCCGGTCCCGTGCACCTGGGCAGTGTCCGGCCGATCACGCGGGGTGCGGTGATCTACGCGCTGCCGATGGCAGTCGTTACCGGGACTCTTGCAGAAAGCCCCGGCGTTCACGCCGGGGATGAATGCGTCTCAAGGCTGCTCTGACGTGCACGTTGGAGCGGACGTTTTTGCTGCTCGATGTACTGGCGGACGATCACCAGTG
>NZ_JBQQBT010000049.1:0-11102 GCF_052245835.1 Streptomyces sp. 8N114
GGGTGACCGCAAGGCCACCCGGCACGACCTGGCTCCGGCCCTCAGCCCGCGCGGCCGTCGGCGGGGTCTTCAGCCTCCTAGGCGGGACGGTGGGCATCCGCCTCGTCGATCACCTGACCCGAGCGGCGACGATTCGCGCACATTCCAGGGACTCGGTATCCGTGGTGTCCACCTCCACGTCGTAGACGACGCCCCGGTGGACCGTCTCCGCCTGCGCCGCGGCCATCCCTCGCGCCCGGTCGCCGCGGGCGATCTCGCGTCCCGCGGCGACCGTGCTCGAGCATCTGACGCCGACCCAGAGCACCTCGAGTCCGTCAAGAGCCTGCTGCCACCGCTGCTGGGATGCCGCACCGCCGAGGAAGACGTCATCGACGATGATCCGGGCGCCCGCACGGGCCATCGCGGCGGTTCCTTCCCGCCACGCCGCCTCCAGGTCACGGAACACGGGCCCGACACTCACTCCACCGTCCGCAGCGAACGCGATGCCCGCGTCCGATGTCTGCATGGACGCGGGCATCGCCTCGACCAGCGTGTCGACCCCGACGGCAAGCCATGGCTCCGGCAGGACCGCCTGCAGACACCGGGTGATCCCGGACTTGCCCGAGCTGGATCCGCCGTTCAACACGATCACCTGAGTTGTCACCGCGCCACGATAGGAGCACCGCTCACGACGCCCGTACCGAATTACGGAGGGCTCGCTTGCTGCACCCGGCGCGGCGAACCCCTCCAGAACTGCGGCGACTGGCGACCGAGACGATCGAATCACGATCGAAGCGCTTCGATTACGGTTGATATCGTGACGCCGGCGTGCCGAGAGGCCAGGAGCTGCGGCCGAGTCGTCGGCCCCCGGCAGCGCGGATGGTTCGTCGGCCCCCGGTGGGAGTGCCGGTCCGCAGAGGCGCCGAGTCGTCGTCGGCCGCTGCCCAGACAGGGGTGCCCCCGCGCCGTGCGCCGGAGTGAGGGAGGATTCAGGGATGAGCCGGGCCACCATCTACGACGTCGCCGAGCGTGCCCAAGTCAGCATCTCCACCGTCTCGTTGGCTCTCAACGCGCCGATGAAGGTGCGAGCCACCACGCTGAGCCGCATCATGACCGCGATCGACGAGCTCGGCTTCACCCCGCGCGCCGATGCGGCGTCCCGGGCCCGAAAACGGGCGGGGCGGATCGGTGTCATGGCGCCGTTCACGACATATCCGACGTTTGCCCGGCGGCTCGAAGGTGTGTTGGAGGCCGTCAACGGCCTGGAGTACGAGGTCGTCGTCTACGACCAGATCTCGGCCGCCGCAGCCGCGCCCGTGCTGGCCGGTCTTCCCGTCACACACCGACTGGACGGTCTGCTCGTGATGTCCCTGCCCCTGACGCCTGACGTGGCCGAGCGGCTGCGGGTCAAGACGCTGCCGACGGTACTGGTCGAGCTCGCTCGCCCGGACTTCAGCAGCGTGAGCATCGACGACGCGGCCGGCGGGCGGCTGGTCGCCGATGAGCTGACCGCCGCGGGCCACACCCGGTTCGGCTTCGTCGGCGAGACCCAGGCGGCCCCGGACTTCGCCTCACAGTGCCGGGAGCGGCTCGCAGGCTTCCGTGCCGGGCTGCGCGACGCGGAGCTCGACCTTCCGGACTCCCGGGTGCGGCTCGTCGAGAACAGCGTGGATGCCGCAGCGCAGGCCGCCGCGGAGCTACTGGACGCCGAGGAGCCGCCAACGGCCGTCTTCGCCCACGACGACTATCTGGCGGCCGGTGTGCTGCGGGCCGCCCGCACCTGCGGGCTCCGCGTCCCCGACGACCTCGCGGTGGTCGGCTTCGACGACGGGGACTTCGCGGAGGCCCTGGACCTGACGACGGTGCGGCAGCCGTTCCGGGAGTCGGGCCGCGTCGCCACACAGATACTGCTCGACCGCGTACGCGAACCCGACCGGCCGATCCAACGCACCCGCCTCGAACTCTCCTACGTTCGGCGCGGCACGGCCTGACCCGCTACCGTACGGCCTGACCAGCGCCGTACGCCCTCTCCCGGCGCCCGGCAAGGGTCCGAACCGGCGCGCTTTCCGGCACCTACCGCCACCCGACGGCGGAGCGGTTTCCGCATGTCTCGAAGGACCTTTCGAAGTGCTTCGATCAAAATGTTGACGGGCAGTGCGGCGCCTGCCTAGCCTTTCGACCCGTGACATCGCAGCCAACGACCGGGAGGCTCAATCGGGCCCGGGCCAACGGCCGTTCCGGCACCGAGCTCAGGGACCCGAAGACGGTCCTGTGTTTCGGCGATTCCAAAATACGAGAAGTGCGGCTGCGGCTTCTTCGATGTCGCTACGGTCACCGGCGTCGGCAAGACCGACGGTTTCCACCTCGACCGGGGCGGACGCCGTGCGCTCGGTGAAGCCCTGGTGACAGAGTGCTCCGCCGCGGGGCCGGGCGCTGAAAGCGCTGACCCCGGCGGGACCGTCCACGCCTGGCCGTGCCACGATCGCACCTGCTTCTGCCCTTTTCCTTCTGCCTGTTTCATCACCACACACCTTGGAGAGTGAGGCGTTGACCGCCGAAGCCCTGCCCGCCGAGCTCCGGCGCGCCCTCGTGCAGCTCGCCCGGACCCCCCGTCTGCTGGTCGCCAGCGACTACGACGGGACCTTCGCGCCGATCGTCCCCGACCCGGCGGAGGCCAGGCCGGTGCCCGAGTCGGTGCACGCGCTGCGTTCGCTCGCGGCCCTGCCCGCCACTACCGCCGCGCTGATCTCCGGGCGCGCCCTGCGCGACTTGGCCACCCTCTCCCGGCTGCCCGCCGAAGTGCATCTGGTGGGCAGCCACGGCTCGGAGTTCGACATCGGCTTCGTCCACCAGCTCGACCCCGAAGCGGCCCGGCTGCGGGCCGAGTTGCAGCGTGCGCTGGAGGAGGTCGCGGCGCAGGCGGCCGGCGTGACGCTGGAACCCAAGCCGGCCGGCGTCGCGGTGCATCTGCGGCGCGCCGAGGCCGGGGCGGCACAGCGGGCACTGGAAGCGGTCCGCTCCGGCCCCGCCACGTGGCAGGGCATACACGTCACCGAGGGCAAGGCCGTCATCGAGCTGTCGGTGATAGCGACCGACAAGGGGAACGCCCTGGACACGCTGCGCCACCAGGTTGGCGCCAGCGCCGCGGTCTACTTCGGTGACGACACCACCGACGAGCGTGCCTTCGCCCGGCTGCAAGGGCCGGACGTCGGGATCAAGGTCGGCGAGGGCGACACCCGGGCCCAGTACCGCATCGCCGACGCCACCGAGGTCGCCACCGCGCTGGCGTTCCTGCTGGAGGAGCGGCGCGCCTGGCTCTACGGCCAACAGAGCCCGCCGATCGAGCGGTTGACGATGCTGGCCAACGAGCGCACCGTCGCCCTGCTGACCCCGGACGCCCGGCTGACCTGGATGTGCCACCCCGGCCCCGACTCCGCCGCGGTCTTCGCGGATCTGCTGGGCGGCCCCGGCGCCGGACACTTCTCCGTCCGGCCCCGCTCGCTCCCCGGCCGCCGCGCGGCAGGCGCTGCGAACCCGGCGGGCGGAGCACCGCGCAGCCCGCTGCCGCTGGGCCAGCGCTACGTACCCGGGACCATGACCGTCGAGACGCGCTGGTCCCGTCTGCTGGTGACCGACTACCTCGAACACGGGCTGCCGGGCCACCGCACGCAGCTGGTCCGCGTGCTCACCGGCAGCACCGCGGTCGCGGTCGAGTTCGCCCCCCGCCCGGAGTTCGGCCAAGTACCGGTCCGGCTGGTGGCGGAGGCGGAGGGCCTGCGGATCCTCGGCACCGCCGAGCCGATGGTGCTGCGTTCGCCGGGGGTGCACTGGGAGGTCACCTCCGACGGCGTGAACGAGACGGCGCACGCCGTCGTGGAGCTCACCGAGGGGCGCCCGGTCGTGCTGGAGCTGCGGTGCGGCACCGACGATCTGACGGCGGCCCCGATCGCGGAGGCTGACCGCCGCGCGGTCGCCGACCGGTACTGGTCGGACTGGCTGAGCAAGCTCAACCTCCCCGACTGCGAGCGCGAGCTGGTGGCCCGCTCGGCGCTCACCCTGCGCGGCCTGTGCGACGCCGAGAGCGGCGGCATCATGGCTGCGGCCACCACCTCGCTGCCCGAGGAGATCGGTGGTGTCCGCAACTGGGACTACCGCTACTGCTGGGTGCGCGACGGCTCGATGACCGCGCAGGCACTGGTCACCCTCGGCTCGACCGCCGAGGCCGAGGCGTTCCTCGACTGGCTGCACCGGGTACTGGACACGTTGCCCGGCCCCGAGCGGCTGCACCCCCTCTACACCCTCCAGGGCACAGGGCTGGGTCCGGAGGCCGTGATCGACGGCCTTCCCGGGTACGCCGGCTCCCGGCCCGTCCGGGTCGGCAACCTCGCCGACCAGCAGGTCCAGCTGGATGTGTTCGGACCGGTCGTGGAACTCGTCGCCCACCTGGCCGAGGCCACCGGCCGGATCCGCGACCGCGACTGGGAGCTGGTCGAGGGCATGGCCGCTGCCGTCTCCCGGCGCTGGAGCGAGCCCGACCACGGCATCTGGGAGGAGCGTGACAAGCCCCGGCACCACGTCTACTCCAAGGTCATGTGCTGGGTGACACTGGACCGCGCGGTGAAGCTTGCCGAGATCTACGACCGCAGCGCCGACCCGTCCTGGGCACCGCTGCGGGACCGGATCGCCGAGGACGTACTCGACAACGGCTGGAGCCCGGACGCCCAGTCGTTCACCACGGCCTACGACGGCCTCGACCTCGACGCGGCATCCCTGCACGTCGGGCTCTCCGGCCTCATCGACCCCGACGACGAGCGGTTCGCCGCCACCGTCACCGCCATCGAGTCCGAACTGCGCAGCGGTTCCACCGTCTACCGTTACCGACGCGACGACGGCCTGCCCGGCGACGAGGGCGGTTTCCACCTGTGCGCGGCCTGGCTGATCGAGGCGTACCTGCTCACCGGGCGCCGCACCGAAGCCGCGGAGCTCTTCCAGCAGATCGTCGACACAGCCGGCCCCACCGGGCTCCTCTCCGAGGAGTACGACCCGATCGCCGAGCGCTCCCTGGGGAACCACCCCCAGGCGTACTCCCACCTGGGCCTGGTCCGCTGCGCCCAACTGCTCGCCCACTGACCGGATACGGTGCCGGGGCCGCCCGGCCTCGGCACCGTCTCTCCCGGCTGGTCACAGTGGCCGGTCGGGGAGGCTGATCACATGCCAAGGTGCCCGGTTCCAGGGGCTGGTGGGGTTGGCGGGGTCCAGCAGGGTGCGGAGGTGGGCGTCGGAGACGGCTTGCGGGGCGGGGAAGCCCTCGTCCGGGGTCGCGCGCAGACCCTCCATCCACACTTTGCGCACCAGCAGGTAGTCCGTCGCGAACGCCTGCCACGAGTCGTACGCGGCGACCGTGGGCATGACGGTGGCGCTCAGCAGTTGCCAGGCGGTCGGTGCGTCCAGGTGCCCGGCGGCGTAACCCTTGCGGACGACGTCGACGTAGAGGGCCACGTCCCAGGCCAGCGGGTCGGCTCCCGTCTGTGCACGCAGCGGCGCCCGGTAGCCCTCCCTGAGCAAGTCGTCCAGCCTGTACAGCAGTTCCTCGCGGCCCGGGATCTCCCACTCTTCCCGCAGCCAGCGCTCTGCCTCGGCGTCATCGCGGTGCCGGAAGGGGTACAGGGTGGTGCGCGAGGCTTCCCGCCCCCGGTTGACCGGAGCGGACAGGGAGACCTGCCACAGCTGGTGGGTGGACAGGGGCGGTTCGTACGGCGGTTGGGGGCTGCGCCGGCGACGGAACGGCTCGAACATCTGGACCATGTTGCGGCACCCTACTGGGCGGCCCTCGCGCCACGGCATGGACGGGTACCGACGGCGTTCACCACGGGGACGCCGGAACCGAGCGAACGGAATCTGCCGACTTTCCGCGGCTCCCTGAAGCCTCCCGTACGGTCCCGGCGCGCAGGTGGCGGCGAGAGCGGTGGCCTGATCACTTCGAACGCCCGGGGGCAGGGCTCAGGCCCTCTCCCTCGTGCGGTGTACCGGCTCTAGTGTCCTCAACACACAGTGTCGCTATTACTACTGCATGGAGTCGACATGTTCGCTCGCGCCGCCCGCAGGATCCTGACCGCCGTCGCCGTCACGGCACTCACCGGCACCGCTCTGGCCGCCGCGCCCGCCGCAGCCGACTCCTCGACACGGGCCGTACCCACGGGCGAGTTCACCGCTGTCAGCCAAGTGACCGGCAACTACATGATCCCCGACGACACCAAGGGAAACCCGGGCACCTACCTTCAGGTCTATCCCAGCACAGCGCCCAAGGACTGGAAGACCACCTGGCGCTTCGTCCGAGTCGCCACCTCCGACGGGCGGCCGGTCTATCAGCTGCAAAGCTCCGCCGGGGCGTGCGCCACCAACGAGAACGGTGAGAACAGCATCGTTCATCTCCGCGACTGTTCCGGCTCCACTCGGAACAAGGACCAGTGGTGGCTCCTGGAGCACGTTCCCGGCACCGATCCCCAGGACCCCGACTACGGCATCGTCTCCTACCGCGACGAGGACCTGGCGCTGACCGCCCGCGGTGAAGGGGACACCTACATCGACCTCAAGCGGATGTGGGGCGACCACCCCTCGCAGCGCCAGGGCTGGCACTTCTACTCCGCCTGAGAATCCGCTCCCAGGGGGAGGGACGGGCCGCTCCCTCCCCCTGGGTCCCCGGGCAGGGTCCGCGGTCAGCCGACCAGCTCCTTGGTGATGCGCTCCAGCATCAGTGCCGACGACTCGCGGGCCCGCTCCTCCCAGGCGAAGACGCAGGCGGTGGCGACGCCGTCGAAGTCGAGCTCCCGCAGGGTGCCGAAGAAGGCGTCCCAGTCCACCTCGCCCTGGCCGATGTCCAGATGCTGGTGGATGCGGGCGGGGGTGCCCGGCGGGTTGAGGATGTAGCGCAGACCGGACGAGCCCTTGTGGTTGAACGTGTCCGCGATGTGCACATGCCGGAGCTTGTCGCCCGCGTAGCGCAGCATCGCCGCGATGTCGGCACCTGGCTGCGCGGGCCCGGAGAGGTGGAAGGAGTGCGGGGCGCAGTAGAGGTAGCCCACCCAGGGCTTGTTGACGGCCCGGACGAGCTCGACCGCGGGGGCGTTCTCCTCGCAGAAGTCGTCGGGGTGAGCCTCCAGGTTGAGGGCGATGCCTTCGCGTTCGAAGACGGGCAGCAGCTCCTCCATCGAGCGCCAGAAGGCGGCCTCGCTCTCCGCGGCCAGCTCCGGGCGGCCGTTGAACTCCGAGTTCATCAGCGGGCATTCGAGCTCGGCCGTGACCTCGATCATCCGCTTCCAGTAGCACACGGCGGCCTGCCGCTCGGTCTCGTCCGGTGAGGACCACTTGTACAGCGGCAGCACCGAGGAGAGCTGTACGCCGTGCCGGCGCAGCGCGCCCTTCATCTGGTTGACGCGCGCGTCGTCCGCACGCGGGTGCAGGAAGAACGGCATGAAGTCGTCGCGGGGCGACAACTCGATGTACTCGTACCCGAGTTCGGCGACCGTGCGCACCATCTCGTCCAGCGGCAGCGTGCGGAGCATGTAGGGGTCGAGGGCGATCTTCATGCGAGGCCTCCGTAGAGAGCGGGCCGGGGCTTCATGTCGACGGTGACGGGCTGCCGGCCCGATTCCAGGGACCGGACCGTGGCGTCCGTGATGACGGTGGCGGCGTAGCCGTCCCAGGCGGACGGGCCGGTGGGCTCGTCGCCCGCCTCCACCGAGGCGACCCACTCGCGGAACTCGGTGTCGAAGGCGTCGGCGAACCGGCCCTTCCAGTCCTGGAGTACGGCCCTACCGTGCTGCCCGGCGGTCCGGATGCCGACGGCCGCCGGGTCCGGCAGCCGCACCAGCCCGTCCTCGCCGACGGTCTCGCACTGGATGTCGTATCCGTACTGGCAGTTGACGAAGACCTCCAGATCGATACGCACGCCCTGCTCGGTCTCGAACAGCATGATCTGCGGGTCTTTGAGGTGCTCGAACCGCTTGCTGGTCGGCCGCGGGGTGAGCACCTGCGCTGAGACGATCTCGTCGTCGAGCAGCCAGCGCAGTACGTCGATCTCGTGCACGGCCGTGTCCTGCGCTGCCATGGCGGAGTGGTAGGAGTCCGGCACGGTGGGGTTCCGGTGGGCGCAGTGCACCATCAGCGGTGTCCCGATGGAGCCGCCGTCCAGCACCCCCTTCAGCTGCCGGTATCCGGCGTCGTAGCGGCGCATGAAGCCCACCTGGACGAGGCGGCGGCCGTGCGCGCACTCCGCATCGACGATGCGCAGACAGTCCTCGGCGGTGGTGGCGAGCGGCTTCTCGCAGAAGACGGGCTTTCCGGCCGCGACGGCGTTCAGCACGTGCTCGGCATGGGTGGGGCCCCAGGAGGTGACGAGTACGGCATCGACGTCGTCCGCCGCGATCACTGCCGGACCGTCGGGAAGAGCGCGGGCACCGACCCGGGCCGCCGTATCGCCGGCCCGGGCGCTGTCGATGTCGGTGACCGCCGTGACTTCGGCGCCCACGACGACATCGGTGAGCCGGCGAATGTGGTCCTGGCCGATCATTCCGGCGCCGATGACCCCTACACGCACAGTCATGGGATTCCTTTCAACAGTCCCTGGGGCGCCGTCGGCCTTCCCCGGCCGACGGCGCCCTCCGGGGACGGGACGGTGGGGATCAGGAGAAGCGGGCGCGCAGGTCGTCCTCGAGCTGTTCGAGGGTGCGCCCCTTGGTTTCGGGGACGAACAGCCTCACGAAGGCGAAGGAGAACACGCCCGCCACCACGAAGAGGAAGAAGGTGTTGGAGACCCCGATCCCGGAGACCAGGGACGGGAAGACCAGCCCGATCACGAAGTTGGTCAGCCACAGCACCACGGCTGCGACGCCCATACCGAAGCCGCGCATACGCGTCGGGAAGATCTCCGAGAGCATCAGCCAGGTCACCGGCGAGATCGCGCCCTGCTGGAAGGCGAGGAAGGTGATGGTCATCGCCAGCACCGCGAAAGCGCGTCCCATGCCGGAGTCCATCGTCAGCGAGAAGACGCCGATCAGCAGCAGTGCCGCGGTGGTCCCCAGCTGTCCGGTCATCAGCATCGGGCGGCGGTTGACGCGGCCCAGCAGCCAGATGCCGACGAAGGTAGCCAGCACCGAGATCACGCCGTTGGCGATGTTCGCCACGAGCGCGTTGTTCGACTCGAAGCCGGCCTCGGTGAGGATCTCGGTGCCGTAGTACATGATCGTGTTCACGCCCGTGATCTGCTGCACGATCGCGATGCCGAAGCCCACGAACATCAGCTTGCGGACCCACGCGGTGGCCTTCATGTCCTTCCAGCCGCCGAGCTTCTCCTTCTCGTCCTTGACGGCCAGCGCGGTCACCTCGCTCAGCTCGGCCTCCGCCCGCGCCTGCGACCTGACCTGCTGGAGCACCTTGAGCGCGTCGGAAAAGCGACCCTTGGCGGCCAGCCAGCGAGGGCTCTCCGGCATGACCAGCATGCCGAACCAGAGCACAACGGCCGGCAGGGTCGCCAGCACCAGCATCCAGCGCCACACGCCGCCGGACTCGCCGCCTACCTGGGCGAGGGCCGCGTTGCTGGAGAAGGCCAGCAACTGACCGGTGACGATCATCAGCTCGTTGCGCGTCACCAGCGCACCACGGCGCTCGGCCGGGGAGACCTCGGCGAGGTAGACGGGAACCGTCACCGACGCGCCACCGACCGCGAGGCCGAGCACGAACCGGGCCACGATCATGACCTCGGTGTTGGGGGCGAGGGAGCAGCCCAGCGCCCCGATGAAGAACACCGCGGCCAGCAGCAGAATGTTCTTCCGCCGGCCCCGCGCGTCCGAGAGCCGGCCGCCGGTGACCGCTCCCAGTGCCGCGCCGAGCAGCAGCGAGCTGGTGACCATGCCCTCCGTTGCGGGAGTCAGGCCCAGGTCGTCGGTCATGTACGGCAGCGCGCCGTTGATGACGCCGGTGTCGTAGCCGAAGAGGAGACCGCCGAAGGTGGCGATCAGGGTGATCAGTCGCAGCCGGCGCCGGACGTTCGGCGGTGCGTCGTCGATGGCGGTGGACGGCACGGAAGGAGTCGGGTGCGGGGTCTTTTCGTCTCTGACATCCATGGCGGCCTCCTACCGGTTGTCGTTCGGACGGCGGGTTCCGGTCAGGCCGCAGCCGGCCAGGTGCTCACGGGTGCGCACCGCGATGGGAAGCGGCACCTCGGGAGCGCACGGGTACAGGTCCTGCTCGACGATGACGAACAGCTCGGCCTCGAGCTGGGAGAGCACGTCCACCACCTCGGCCGGTTTCGGCACCCCTTCGGGCGGGGACACGCACACACCTCGCTTGACGGCCTCGCCGAAGGAGAGCTTCTCGGCGGCCACCTGTGCCAGCACCGCCGGGTCCATCTGCTTGATGTGTACATATCCAACGCGCTCACCGAAGCGACGCACGAGGTCGAGATTGTCGCCGCCGCCGTACGCGACGTGACCGGTGTCCAGACACAGGTTCGTGTAGCGGCTGTCGGACTCGTTGAGCAGCCGCTCGATCTCGGGCTGCGTCTGGATGTGGCTGTCCGCGTGCGGATGGAGGACCAGCCGGATGTCGTACTCGTCGAGCAAAAGCTTACCGAGCCGGTCGGCGTTGCGGCCGAAGCCCGCCCACTGCTCGGCGGTCAGCTCCGGGGACTCGGTGAACGCGCCGGTCTTCTCGTCCCGGTACATGGGCGGAATGAGCACGAGATGGTGAGCCCCCGCGGCAGCTGTGAGCTCCGCCACCTGCCGGACGTGGGCGAGCATCTCGTCCCACACCTCGGGACGGTGCAGCGCGCCGAAGGCGGTACCGCCGGAGACCTGCAGCCCCCGCACGGCCAGCTCCTCGGCCAGGACCGCGGGGTCGGTGGGCAGGTAACCGTAGGGCCCGAGCTCCAGCCAGGTGTAGCCGGCCTGCGCCAGCTCGTCGAGGAAGCGGGTGTAAGGGACCTGGTGCTCGTCATCGGGGAACCAGACACCCCAGGAGTCCGGGGCCGAGCCGAGGCACAGATTGCCCGCGACGGTACGGATCGGGGATGGCGCCGTTGCCATGGTGGATCAGTCCTAACGAGAGAGGGAGGGGGAGGGGAGGGG
>NZ_JBQQBT010000050.1:0-8622 GCF_052245835.1 Streptomyces sp. 8N114
ACACACCCCCACCGCCCTCGCGATCTCCGCATTCGCGACGCCGTCCTCGAACAACTCGACCGCCCGAACACGACGCGCCTCCGCCAACTGAGGCCGCGACAAAGGAGGAAGGGAGGAGCCGGCAACCGAAGGGGAAGGTTGAAAAGCCACCCCGACAGCCTCCCACCCACACGGCCACCACATACACCGAACTTACGAAAAGATCAGTAGGGCATGTATCGAAAATGGATCTCGAGTGATGAATGATCACGGCTCATGGCGCGGGGAGATCTCACGGATGCCCAGTGGGCGGTGTTGGAGCCGTCGTTGCCCAAGAGGGCGAAGGTGGGACGGCCGCCCCTCTGACCCCGGCGGCAGCTGATCGACGGCATACGGTTCCGGGTTCGGACAGGAGTTCCTTGGCGGGAGGTGCCCGTCGAGTACGGGCCGTGGGGCCGGATCTACGATCTGTGCCGCCGATGGCAACGAGACGGCACCTGGCACCTGGTCCTCACACGACTCCAGCCCCCGGCCGACGCGAAAGGCGGGATCAGGTGGGACCTGAGCGTCGATTCCACAGTGTGTCGCGCCCATCAGCATGCGGCAGGGGCCAGGAAGCAGGGGGACCTACAAAAGGAACCGCCGGGCGGAGTGCTGGCCGAGCCCTGTGATCAAGGGCTGGGACGCTCACGCAGCGGGTTCACCACCAAGCTGCACGTGGCTGTCGAGCGTGGATTACCGCGAGCGCCATGCGGTTGAGTGCGGGATCAACCGACTGAAAAGGCACCGGGCAGTGGCCACGAGGTACGACAAGCTCTCCGTCCGCTACGAGGCGACGGTGCTGGTCGCAACCGTGAACGGGTGGCTGTGACCAGCACCGTCGCAACGGCCCTCAGACCACGTCGAATTCGTTGCCCTCGGGGTCCTGCATGGCAGCGGCGTAGAGCCCCATGTCCGGCTCATCCTTGATCCGCAGCACGGTGGCACCAGCTTTGACCAGCCGTTCCACCGTAGCCTTGACCCGCTGTATGCGGACGTCCAGTGGGACGTCACGGCCCCCACCGACCTTCAGGTCGAAGTGCCACCGGTTCTTGGCGACCTTCGGCTCCGGAACCTGCTGGAACCACACCCTCGGTCCACGTCCCGCAGGATCGATGATCGACTCCGGAATATCCCCGGCACCGGCCGGCAACTCTGCCTCGGGCACCCCCATCGCCGCCCAATAGGCACGCCAGGTGGCGTGCCCGCCCGGCGGAGGCTCAGGCACGTAGCCCAGGGCCTCGGTCCAGAAGGTCACCATTCTCTGCGGATCGAAGCAGTCGATCGTCAGCTGCACTGTCATCTCCACGCTCAGAGCATCCCAGGCAGGTCTGACAGAAGATCCACTTTCGAACCCGCTCGCCGATGCCCTGCGCCGGGATACGGCCGCCCTCCTGGAGGCTCTTCAGGCCGGACGGTTGGAGCCGGAACGGGCCGAGTGGGTTCTCGCCGAGGACCTGGCCCGGAGCCCGTGGGACGGGGCGGTCTTCCGCTTTCGCTGCGTCATCTCCCCCCGCAGGTCCGCTCGGGGCGGCTCATCGGAGTTCTCGCGCCGGCCGCCGAGGTCCTGGACCAGGTGGACATGGACCAGAAGCTCGTGCTCCGGCTGCGCGTCCTGCTCGATACGCTGTCGCCGACTGCCTGATCTACTGTGCGCCCAGGTCACCACTCGGTGGAGCACCAGGCGGGCAGCGGTCTTCCAGCAGCGATCCGGCGTGACCACGACGGATAGGCGCCAGCGGCAGGCCGGCCGAAGGTTGCGGGCGGGGGTTTTGTCGTGCTGGACGGGCGTGATCCTGTGTGCCTGCTGAGCCCCCGGCACGGCTCTTTCGGGGTTCGTGGCTTGTTCCTCGAACGTCATGGCCGGCTGGGTCAGGGGTTTTTCAGCAGTGGTCCCACCACCAGGAGATGCTTGGGTAGGGCAGGGGGCTGGTGTCGGTGGTCGACAGAGAGGGTGCCCAGCACGCGGGTGTCTTGGCGACGTCTTCCACGGCGAAGCGGTCTGCGGCTGACGGGTTGTAGCGCGGCGCGGACAGGGTGACTTCGGTGTTGGCCATGATGAACTGGCCGAGTCGCTCGATGAGGTACTGCAGGGGCGGCTCGGCCGTGGGCATCAGGCGCTCGCGCAGACGGAGGATGAGAAGCATCAGGCGGTCGCGCGTCTCGATCGCCAGGGTGACGGCCTGGTCGAAGGAGAGCCGACGGGTCGCCTGCAGGACGCCCACGAAGTTCGGGGAAGTCTGGCCCTCTGCTTTCTCCTTGTGGTAGGAGAAAACATCGTTTTCCAGTCCGACGATCAGGGATGTGCACCCGACCAGTGCCTGGACTGCCGGTGCGTTCCAGTCCTCGTCTGTGATGGGAGCGGGGCCGCACATTTCGATGAACGTGGCCCACGCGTAACCGCCGACGTCGTGCATCCGCAGGGCGAGGTATTCGTCTTCGTTGGGTTCGTCCAGGTGAATCTTGTGCACGCCGCTGGTGAGCAAGCACCTCATGCCGGCGCTCATGCGGGCCGCCTGTGTCGGTGTGCACTCCGGGCGTAGTTGCTCCATCACGTCATGCACTGCCGCGATGAAGGGGCTTTCATTCTTCGGGACTCGGTATCCCGGAGATTCCATCACATGCGTGATCTGGCCCACGAGACGGATGACTTCGCTGGCCCGGCTGCGGGCTTCTGGGTGATCGAGCACATCGTCGTCGATGACGAGTGCCCACTCCATCGCGCAGCCGATGGCGCGGAGCAGCGCCTTGCTGGTCTCTGGGGTAGAGGACCTTCCAAGGGCCCAGCCCGTGGCAGTTCCGGGAACGTAGTGGGGTTCGGGGCTCAGTTCGGTCCACCCGTACGACTCTTTCCACGCTTGGACCTGGGCCGCGACGTCCGTGGGGACGTGGGAGGGCTCCTGCATCGGCAAGGGGTAGTGGAAGCGCGGCCGGGGACCCTGCTGGGCTGGAATCGTCGTCTGGTCCACTTCTGATGTGCTGCTCATGCTTGCTCCTTCGTCGGTGCGGAGTCCTGAGGGCGAGGGCCTGAATGCGTGCCCGCACTGCGATCGGCGGGAGAGCGCTAATGCCGCCCGACCGGGGTGGATGCGGCGGATATCGGTTATGGGGAGCCCGGTGAGGAGTGCTGGCCGGCAGCTGGTGCCCGCTGGGCTTCGAGGGACGCAGCGTCGCGTGGTTCCGCGCTTACGGGCCGGTGGTGACGGCCTGGTCGGGGCAGGGCGTTGCGGGTGCGGTGGTGGAAAGCAAGGAGAGCAAGGAGTGCGGCGGCGGCGAACCACAGCAGCTGCAAAGCGAGGTATGCGGGTACGGAGGTGCTGGAGAACCCGGCGGCAGTGGCGGCTTGGACGGAGCCGTAGGTGGGCAGCAAGCGTGTCAGCGGGTTGTCGGCGCCGGAGCTGACCATGGGGTTCTGCAGGGCGACGTCGATGACGCTGGTCATCACCAGGGCGAACATGCCCTCGACCTCGCGGCGCAGCAGGGACCCGAAGACCACGCCTACGGCGCCGTAGGTCAGCGCGGCGCAGAACAGGGCGGCGGCGAGCAGGTAGGGCTGCTTCGGTGTCCAGGCGATGCACATGGCCGCGGTGGCATAAGCGGCAAGCAGCGCGGAAGCCAGAAGCAAAGAGGCTGCCTTGGCCAGGACGAGATGGGTGCGGGGGTAGCCGGCCATGGCCAGGCGCCGGTCGAAGCGCCCGCCGGTGAAGGTGGCGGCGAACATCATGAACCCGGTGACAAGGGTGACGGCGTTGAGGGCACCGGTGATCTGAGTCAGCTCATTTCCGGCAGGCGCCAGCCTCTCTCCGGTGGAGGCCAGTTGGAACCGGGCCGCTTTGTCGGGGATGGTGAGGTAGACCAGGCCGACCCAGGTGGGAATGAAGAAGACGACCAGCAGCATGGCGAACCGGTTGCGGGCGTGCTCGATCAGGTCGTACCGGGTGGCTGTGGTGAACAGGTCCAGGTGTGCCCTCATGCCGGTGCCGCCGTCTCCAGGTGCAGCGTGCCCGCCTCCAGGCGCCACAGCTCATCCAGGCGTTCGGTGTCGTAGGCCAGATGGGAGACCACCAGGACAGAGCGGCCGGCGTCGCGCAGTTGGTCGGCCAGTTCCCAGAACCGCTGGTAGGTGTCCCAGTCGAAGCCCTGGTACGGCTCGTCCAGCAGTAGAACCTGCGGATCGTGCATGAGCGCGAGGGTGAGGTTCAGCTTCTGCCGGGTCCCGCCGCTGAGCACCCCGGCGCGCACATCGGCGTACTGGGAGAACTGCAGAGCCTCCATGACCTTCTCGGCATGACGCAGGTCGGCCAGCGCGAAGGCCGTCTTGAAGAACTCCAGGTGCTGCCGGACGGTCAGGGCGTCGTTGAGGACCACATCCTGTGGGCAGTAGCCAAAGCGCCCCCGGTGACGCACCGCGCCACCATCCGCCCGCAGCTCGCCGGCGAGGATCTTCAACAGGGTTGTCTTGCCCGCACCGTTCTCACCGACGATCCCTGCCAGCACACCGGGCCCGAGGTCCAAGTCGATGCCCCGCAGGACCACCCGCCGACGGTAGGCGTGATGCACCCCGCTTACCTCCACCGCGCCGCCCCCGCCCATTCAGTAAGTACTGTCGCCACATCATTCGGAAATTTGATGGCAAGGAAACGGGCAGGTACGCAGCCTTATCGCCAAACCGCTCGAAACGGTGAAACAGACGCACGACGTAGTTCGATCCGTCGCGTGCCTGCGCCTGTGTGGAGGCCAGCTCTGCCCACGAGGTCTGAAGAGGACTGACAGCTATTGGGGCCGCAGTTTTGCCCTCACGACCAGACAAGGGGGCGGCGCCGGGTACGTCCGCATGCACTCGGAGCGCCTGATCACGCGCGAACTCGTTCGTGGTCCACGGCCGGACCGCCATCCACGCGCGAGTTCTCGCCCGAACGCCGACAGGCTTCCTCTGCTGTGTCAACAACGCCGCCGGCGGGGCCCGCTACCGTACCCGTAGCCGCGCACCAGCCGACGCGGCAGGTGTGGAGGAGAGGAGGGGTCCTGGATGAGGGAGCCCCCGGCTACTGCGAATCACTGTGGGCGGGCCCCATGGCTGGATGGGGCCGATGTTGTACGCGCAAGATCCGCTACGGCCGTACCGCCACTGCATCCACCTCGAACAGCATTCCCGGCAGTGCGAGCGAGGCCACGCCGCTCAGTGTCTGGGCCGGCAGCCTGTCGCCGAAACGGGCGTGCAGCGCCTTGCCGAGGATCTCCAGCTTGTCGAGATCGTGGTCGACGATGAAAGTACCGAGGCGGACCACGTGCTCGTATTGAAGCCCGACCCCCTCCAGCGCCGACCGGAGCCGGTCGAAGGCCAGGTCCACCTGGGTTGCGAAGTCGCCTGGCACCGGAGCGCCGGTGGCGTCGGAGGCGTACTGGCCGCCGATGAAGACGAGTTGGCCGGGTGCTGAGACTGCGTGGCTGTAACCGAAGGGGGTCGGGTCATGCAGGGCGGCCGGGTTGGTGATCGTGCGCTGATCCATCGTCATGCCGGTTTCAACGTCCCGGCAGTGCCTGCACATTCCGCATCCACCCAAAACGGGTGGGTCTTGCAGGACCTGTGCTTCGCTTTGCTGCTTGCTGCTCGCTGCTCGCTGCTCGACACGTCCTGCCTCATGCCGGTGATGGTCACCGGTCGTGCGGGAGCGTACATGCCGTGATCAGCCAAGCACCTATGGCCTTCGCTGGCGGTGATGGCCGGCGACGCAACAGGGTGACCGGGCCCGGCTGTGGCTGCACGTGGCCCGGCCACCCGCCAGCGTGCATGATCCCCACCCCCACCTCGTACCCCCGGGAGATGGACTGCCGGGGATGAGCCTCCCCTCCTGGATCAGCTAAGACCCGCCATCCTCCGGGTCCGGTTGGTACGGATAGTGCGTGGGTCGAGACGTGAGGTAGATCTGTTCGTCGTTGAGGGGCCGTTGCCGGACTCGGCGGCAAGCGCGGCGGAGATCGCGCGGCGGATGCACCAGCTGGAAGCGATCCTCCGCCCGGTGACAGGGGAGGAGGCCACCTGCGCCAGGCCCGCACCACGGACGAGCGCGGCCGCGGACTCTTCCTCGTCGCCCAGCTCACCCAGCGCTGGGGCACCCGCTACGTAGGCGACGGCAAGACCATCTGGACCGAGCAGTCACTGCGCCAAAGGCCCGCCGACGAGCCTTCGCTGCTGTTCGAGGGGCTGGAGATCTGAGTCGGCCGACTCATCCGATGCAGTGCGGTTGGAAGCCCGGGTCGGCCGGGCCCTTGCGGCCCAGGGCGTTCTCCACCCACTGCGCGACGACCGGGTCCTTCGTGGCCTGGTCGTGCTCGGTGGTGTCGAGCCGGCACTTGTCCTGCAGGAGGACGTTGGTGACATGGTCCGCAGGGCCGCTCAGGAACGAGCTCGTGTAGGGGACCACGACTTCGTCGTACTTGGTGGCGAGCTGCGTGTACTCCGGGCCCGTGGGTGTTTCGGGATCGGCGTTGAGCTTCTTGAGCAGGTCGGAGTCGGTGGTCTGGTCTGCGCAGGACGGGCAGACGGTGGCTCCGGCCGCCATGGCCACCGGGTTCGAGGTGCCGTGGTTGGACGGCACGATGCCGACGAGGTCGTCCACCTTGGTCGCACCGCCGAGGAACTTGATGTAGTACCGCGGCATCATCCCGCCCTGGCTGTGCCCGACGAGGTCCGCCTTCTTCGCGCCCGTCGAGCCGAGTACGGCGTTCACGAAGTCACGCAGCTCGGCCGCCGAGTCGGGGATGGGGTCGGTGGCGGCATGCCCGTAGTTGAAGGCGAAGACGCAGTAGCCGTCGTCCGCGAGCTTCGGTGACAGTGTGGCCCAGTTCTCGGCCATGGTCTTGAACGTGCCGTTGACCAGGATGACCGGCTCGGGGTGCGCCGAGCTCGGCTTGCACGACCAGTCGTTGGCGCCCGCCGGGGGGATATCGGTGACGTCGGCGTGAGCCGTGGCGGTGAGGCCCATGGAGCCGAGGACCGCTGCGGCGGTGGCAGCGGTCAGAAGCTGGAGGCGGGTGCGTAGACGCATGGCGTGAACCTTTCTCGCTCCGGCCCGTGAATCGAACCAGGGTCGACAATGCCGAACCGCAAGCGGAATGGTTATTTACTGGTCAGTAGGTGTCAAGGCTTCTGGCGCCCGATGGATGTCACATCGCCGAGTCCTTGTGGTCACGGCTCCGGGCATGTTGCGCGCGACGAACAAGGCAATGAGCAAGGTGATGATCAAGCCAGTGAGCAAAGTCGCTGGTCGGTCGCAAGCCGGTCGGCGACCAAGCGGGCCCTCAGGAATGGGACGAATGGTGACAAAATGGATAGAGCGCAACTGCGCGGTCGGCGAGCGTGAGAGAGGTGGCGGGTCATGTCCGCCCGGTCCCGTGGCCTTGGCACGGCCACCGTTCCTCCCAGCTTCCGGCAGCCGCGGAGCGAGGAGTACGAGGACCCGTCCGGGTAGGCCCGGTGATCTTCGGCGCGCTGAGCGGCCCTAAGCATGTGCTGGAGGCAGCGAACGCGGCGTTCTTCGAAACGCTGGGGGCTATCGCCGTCGTACCAGCCTGCAGGCCGTCCGCCACCGCCAGGGGGGTGTAGCCCAGGCCGTACAGCGCGCTCGCCGCCTGCTCCAGCCGGTGAGGGTCGACCTCGATTCGGGTGGTGAGTCCAGTGACCGGTACAGGCGCCGGTAGAGGGAGTCGGCGGCGACCTTCTCGTCGGCACCCGGCTGGTGGTTCCTCGTCCACCAGGCGACCATCCGCTCGACACAGCTAGGACACCCGACCGGGCGCTGAACGGGGGAGGAGGAACGCTGGGGTGAGCGCACCGGATTCTTCAAATTTCGGGTAGCGCCGAAACTCCTGGTTCCGGCGCTCAGGGGACATGAACATGGCGGTTCTCGGATCAGTCGCTCAGGGGGAATCCCATGATCAAGCAACGGACGGCCGCCCTGGGTTGTGGCGCGCTGCTCCTCGCGGGCGGCGCGCTGGCCGCCACCGGCAGCACCGCCAGCGCCGATACGCCCCAGGCCGAAACCACCCACGCCCGCACCACCACCAAGTCCCAGCCCCAGGAGGCCAAGGTGTTCTGCCAGCCTGCGAACGGCTGGGCGGTCTTCCTGAACAGCGGGGAGCGCACCTACAAGGGCCGCTTCACCTCCATCGACACCGACGGCTGGACAGACACACAGGCCCGCGCCTACGCGGAGGACATCTCCGAAGGCGACCGCGTCGTCGTCCAACGCAGCAACACGCCGACGCGGATGGTCGACAACCCTCAGCACCCCAAGACCAGCTACGTCAACGACAAGCTGGGCGGGTACGGAAGCTGCGGCCACACGGCGAACTGGGCCGAAGCAAACATCGATGACTACATCCTGACGCCGTCCGTACGCCTGCAGACCAGCAGCGGCAAGTACTCCTACGCCGTACGCGCCTGCGTCTTCCCGGAAGAAGGAGGCAAGGGCTGCAGTGCGACACGAAGTCGCTCCCTATGAGCGGACGGTCTGAAAGGAGAAAGGAAGAGTCGGACCGTCCCGGATCAGTGTCCAGATCCGTCCCCACGCTCGCATGCGTCGCTGGCAACGGCGGTGTGTG
>NZ_JBQQBT010000051.1:0-7231 GCF_052245835.1 Streptomyces sp. 8N114
GTGTCCGGCCCTGCCGACGCAGCCGACAGGCGGCTGGGGCGGGATGGGGGCAAGCCCCCGCCTCACGAGCTTGCCCCCACCCCGCCCCAGCCGCAGGCTGCAAGCAGAGGGCAGGGCCGGACACGGCCCACCGCAGACGGAGCCGCGCCAGCACCGTCGGAGAAGGAACCCGCGCGTATGACGGCGCCGGCCGAGGAGCCGACGCGGCGCCCAGTTCCGGACGGAGAACGAAACGCAGGGGAAGACGGCCGGAGCGACTGCGGCAACGGAAACCGGCCGCCGACGGACAGACCCGGCGACGAACACCCCGAGCCATCGACGGGACAACACAGGACAACGAAACGGAGAAGGCCCAGCACGAAGTAGCCCCGGTGCCGCTGGAGGCCAGCAGCACCGGGGCCGGGGCCTGGACCGGGGCTCACCAGGAGCGGTGAGCCCCGGTGAGGATCACTCCCCGCTCTTCTTCGTCACCTTGTCGAGCCACCCCTGCAGAGTCGGCTTCGACTCCTCCTTCTGCTTGCCGTCCCCCACCACCTTGTCGAGGTACCCCTGCAGGCCTTCTTTCTGCTTCTTGGCCTTGGCCCTCGCGGCCGCCTTTTTCTGCTTCTTGGCCTCGTCCGTCATGACCTCTTCCTTCTCGTGTGTGCCGGGCGGTGGCCTCCGTCGAGGGAGGTGGGCCGTGATCGGCCCTGCCCGACGCAGCCGACAGGCGGTAGGGGCGGACAGGGCCGAACACCGCCCATCGCAGACGGCCGCCGCCGACACGGGGCGACGGAGGAGCAGGCGGGGAAACGCCGCCGACCGTGTCGGCGCGGTGCCCACCGTCGCCAGGCGGCGGTTCGGGCTTTGCCCGGCCACGCCGTCGGCGGAAGCTTCGGAGAGCTCGCCCGATGGCCCGCCCGACCGGCCGACAACCAGCGCACCCGACCCCGCTGACCGCCCCGGGGGACAACCACACGCGGAAAGGCCCCGGCCCCCACCGGAGTGGGGGCCGGGGCCGACCGTCACCATGCTGGGCTCCCGCCCTACGCCGCTTCCCCGCCGTGCGAGTCCTCGTAAAGGGGGCCGAAGTCGACGCTCTTGACGTCGCCCAGTTCGAGCGGCTGCCGCAGAAGACGGCGCAGCCAGGCGAACCGCTGGGACTTCGTGAGGTAGCCGGGGCCGAACTCGACGGAGACCCACCGGTACTCCACGTCCCTCAGGGACTTGCCCCGCTCACCCGACTCGCTCTCCCCGCCAGGGCGGTAGATGGCCTGGGCCGCTTTCAGCTGCTCGGACGGAACCTCGACGATCCACGAGTCCGAGCGCCACTCCCACGGCCGCCGCCCCTCCCGGGGCACCTCCACCTGCAGGAGGACGGTTCCCTTGCCCTCGTTCGGGTCCCCCACGGACGCGACGCTCACCAGCACGCCGTTGAACCCCATGCGCCAGTAAGAACGGTCGAACTCCATGGACCAGTAAGAACGGTTGATCACGCTCGACATGACAGCTCCTCTGTTGAAGACAGCCGGGGAGCGGCCCGTGCGGGCTGCCCTGGGCGTCTGTGCCCTTCCCGGTGATCGGCCGACAGCGCTGCGGCGGGGCGGGGGTCAACCGAGTGTGCTTTTTGCTCGGTTGACCCCCGCCCTGGCGTGGCGCAGGCTCAGGCACCGGGGAGGACACAGGCCCCAGGGCAACCACAGGTCACACCTTCTGCCTCCAGGAGAGCACCACCACGTACGCGGACCGTCCCCGGTAGCTGATGGCCCGGTGGCCCGGTGGCCTGCACGTCGGGGGCCCGCCGGTGTCCGCCGCCGATACGTCGGCGAACGCCACGGGGCATGCCCGAGCCATCCGCCCGGCCATGCGTCACCGGCGGCTGCGTCCCCGCGTTGTCCGCCGTCACAGGTCACTCGTGTAGAGGGGAACACCTCGGCTCAGCTGACCTCGCGCCCGCCGCACAACGTGCTGCCCCTCCCCCGCCCGCAGGCCCACGAGGAAAGACCCGGAGACGGGCCCTGGTACCACACACACGACTGAGGGCCCTGGTACCGCCGCGTACCGGCGGTACCAGGGCCCTCAGTCAGCCTGGCTCAGTCAGATTCAGCTCTCTTCCTCCGAACCGAATCCGTCCCCATCATCAGGTCGGGGAGGCGCGGGCCTGCCGGATGCTTCCGGCCCCCCGGAGGGAGCCGGAAGCATCCGGGTCACTCACCCGTCACCGTGCGGCGGTCCACCCGCTCTCAGCGGGGGCGTCAAGGTGCCGCCGCTGACGCTCCAGATTCGCCACGAACGCGTCGACCTGCGCCGCCTCCACCGCCTCGAGATCCCCAGTACGCCGGTAACCGCGGCGGAAGACCCCGGTCTCCGCAACTGGCACGACGAACGCGCCTTGGGCCAGCGCCTTCGCCACGAACGTCCCGTCCTCCGGACCACGGCCCATGTAGTCGGACGGGAAACCGATGTCCGCAATCGGCCGCGAAGCCACGAGGTCGCCACGCTGGACCAGCCGGTACACCTCGTCCGGACTCACCCCGCCCAGACCCCGGAACGCATCGGCATCTGCACCCGACTTGCCGTACGGCAGACGCTCCGGCGTCGGAGCCGTGGGCTCCAGGTACTCCATCCGGCCGGAGACCGTGACCAGATACGGCGACAGCAGATGCCGTACCGCGTGCTCCAGCAGGTAGTTGGGCGCCATCTGGAGGTCGTCGTCGATGAAGACCGTCACCGGGTGACTCGACAGCTCCTGGCCCAGGTTCCGAGCACCACCGCGGTAGACCCGCTCGGGGGCCCGCACCAGCCGCACCTGCGGCGGCAGCCCAGCGGGCAGCCGCAGCGGGGACTTGCTCAGGTCGTCCACGAACACGCACTCCCACGGAGTGCGCCCCGGAAGCCGTCCGGCGGCCTCGATGACGCTTCCGGCCGTTCCGGCCAGCACGCTCTGCGCGCCACGCGCCGAGACGACGACGCTGACACCGGGAAGCGCCGGAAGGTCCCGGCTGGTCTCCGGCAGCCCCAGAGCCGCCATGGCCGCCTTCAGCAGCCAGTAGTCGTTGCTGCGGGCCCGGAGCCGGTCCCGGACACTCACCAGCCGTCCGGCCTCGCGCGCCATGGGCCAGCCCAGCCACGCCAGCACCTCGTCCAGCGCCCTGTCCGACGCCCACGCCAGCTCCGCGACGACATACCGCGGATTGTCCCGCACCACCAGAAGCACCTGGACCTCACCGGTCTGCCCAGAACGAATCGCCCGGGCAGTCGCGTTCATGACCGCCTCGGAACTCATCGGCACCCAACGGCCGCGACCGGCAAGCCAGCTGCACCGGCCGGGACCCGCCAGCCGCATCAGCCGACCGCTCTTGAGGCCGACCTCCACCACCACATCCAGCGGGACGAAACCATGCCGCGCCCACCAGTCCCACGCGACCGACGGCTCCGCGGCGAAAGGACGCACCCCGCTCGGGTACACCACGTTGTTCGTACGCACTTGACTCTCCTCACTGTTGAGGACGGACCGGAATTGGTCCGTCCGGAAACCTGGAAGGCCCGCACCGCGGCAGGCCGGACACAAAGAGGGGCGGCCCCTCGGGTGAGGGACCGCCCAGCGAAAGGGGGAGCGGCCGGAGCCGCTCCCCCGGAGGGTCACCCCACCAGGCCCAGCAGGGCCTTGGCATCCGCCGGAACCTTCACGGTCACGACGTCGCCGGGGCCCCAGGCCTCAGCTATGACCTTGACGGCCAGCTCCGGGTCGGCGAGCTCGACTTCGAGCTCATCGTCGCCTTCGCCGGTCAACGACCACAGCCTCAAATGGACGACGTTGCTGCCACGGATGCAGACGTCGGAGATACGGCCGACGAGGTCGAAGCGAGGTGTCATGGTCTCTTCCTTCCGAACAGACCGGGGGGGGGACGGCCGCGCGATGCGGCCCCGGGGCTCTGTGGTCCCCTTCCCGGTGATCGGCCGACAGCGCCGCGCCGGGGCGGGGGGTCAACCGAGCGCGGCTTTTGCTCGGTTGACCCCCCGTTCCGGTGTGGCGCAGGCTCAGCCACCGGGAAGGGGGGCGCAGAGGCCCGCACCACAGCAGTGGTCGCCCCTCTCACGACCGGAAACAGGGAACGCCCCGGCCTTCCGTCTGACCAGAACCGGCCGGACATGGTCTCCATGTCCGGCCGACTGGTGGCGCCCTTCCTTCGTACGGAGTCGCGGGCCCGCCGCGTATGCGTGCGGGCCCGCAGCCCGGCTCACTGCCGGGCTTCACTCCTATCGGCGGCATCCCGCAGAAGGCGGCGATACTGGCCGACGACGTCCTCGTCCACCTCAAGAGCCAGCGCATCGACCAGCTCCCGCAGATGGGCGGGGTTGTCCGTACCGACCGCCACCGCGTCAACCGCAGGGAGACGGTAGGCAGCTCGGAAAACTGCCTGCGTCGCAGTGGCCTGCTCCGCCTCACGCAGGAACACCCGTGGGTCGAACCGCCCCCACACGTCCTCCGCTGTACTGCCGCCGAAGGGGCTCATCCCCCACACCTGCGACGGACGCAGACGGGCGGTGAGCAGCTCGGCGGCTTCGAGGATCCCGGCCCTGACCAGCAGACCGGAACGGACCATCAGAACGTCAGGACGCGACAGCCCGTCCCCGGTGAGGGCGCCCAGAGGGCGCGGGTCCCAGGACGAGATGCCCCAGGACCCGCACACGCCGCTCAACGCGGCATCCTCCAGAACATTGCAGGCAGCCGCCAGCCGCTCGCGGCGCGCCGCCTCAGGACCTGCGGACAGGCTGTGCTCCGGATTGTGCAGAAGCACCACATCCGGCTCCCGCCCCAGATCCTGGGCCGCGCGCTCAACCGCCGCACGCAGACGCTCCGGATCCAGAGAGTGCTCCGACGCCCGGCCGGGCACCGGAAAGTACCCGACCTTCGTCGACACCCTGAACCGCGGCAGCAGATCACCAGCGACCCGCGCCAACGTCTCGTGCGAACGGAAACCCAGGTAGTTGGAGCTCGTATCAAGAGCCCCAACTCCCAGGTCGAGCGCCTCCCTCAGGACAGCGGGCTCGTGACGAGACCGGTGTAACCCGAGGACAACTCGGGAGTCAGCGGCGCACACAGTCCCTCCTCCACCAGAGTCTCGGCGATCTCGGACACGTCGTAGCCCACGGCCGCCTCGACGGCACTCAGGCTGACCGGCCTGCCGCTGAGCAGCAGCCGCAGAGCGGGCAGCGCCAGATCCGCGAAGAGGAACTTCCGGCCCGCTGAGATCACGCTCACCGTCGTGCCCTCCGGCTCGATCCGGGGCGGGAACTGGCTGATGCACACGACCCCTTCGAGCGACCCGAAGACGTCCACGAAAGGCACATACCGGGTCGAGAACGGCTGCTGCTCGTACGCGGCCAGGTAGTCGGCCGGAGGGTTCTCACGGACGAGATCCGCAGCCGCCTTCTGAAGCGCCGTCGTGTCCGCCCACGGGCTCCGGTCCAGGTCGTGCCGGAAGATCTCCTGCTGCCTGCACCAGTCCGCCAGCCACGTGAGGTAGCTCGCGCCCGTGCGCTTCGTGATGCCGAACGTCGCGTGCAGGCTGTAGCCGGAGCCGCTGCCGTTACGCGTCGCCTGGTGCCAGAACCCCCGGGGGATGTGCATGACGTCGCCCGGCTTCATGACCCCCTCCCACACCATGTCCTCGCTCGGAGTGGTGTTGGGATCGGCGTCCCGGTACATCGGCGCCGGCCGGGAGGTGTTCCGCACCTCCCACTCCTTCTCGCCCGCCAGCTGCACGATCACCACGTCGTGGTCGTCCCAGTGCAGCGGGAAGCCCGAGGCCTCGTTCGTGGTCAGGTACACGTTCACCTGCACCCGCTCGTGAGACCACCACTGGAGAGCCCGGCAAGCGGCCTCCATCGTCGGGTCGAAGGTGTTGAGCTGATCCATGATCAGCGTCGCACCCTCCCGCAGCAGCCCGCCCAGCCGCTGCATGTTCACCATCGGGATGCTCTGCCCCCGAGGGCTGACCGTGTCGGTGAAGTACACCGCCGGGTGCACCTCCTCGCCGTTCTGGAAGAGCCGGAACTGCGGACGGTTCAGGCTCCTGCGCATCACGACGTCCAGCAGCCGGTTCGGCGTCAGGACCCGGGAGAGGAGCGCCCGATCACCGACGTTCCCCCGTGCGAAGCTCTTCCCGATCTCGTCCGGGCCGCTCCATCCGAGCGCGGTCTCGATCGCCTTGATCAACTGGTGTTCCACTTCTTCCTCCTTGGAAGTTCACTCGTGTCGTGCGGAAAAGCCAGCGGGGGCCGACGCGACGAATCGCGCCGACCCCCGCCGAAACCGGGACCGTCAGTGGTCGTCGCTCAGGTTGCCGTCACCGCCCGGCCAAGGGGCGTCGCCGCCGTTGCCCTGGTTGTCCGCCGACCGGTTGTTGTCGTACCGGTCCTGGACGACGGTCAGCTGCTGCACCGCCAGGACGAGCCCGGCAACGGGCCTGGACTGGGCAGGCGTCGCCTGCACCTGTGCATTCACGTCGTGCTCCTTCCGCTGAACTCCCGCCCCGCTCTGGGGCAGAAGAGCGACACCCTCCACTCGGGAGAGAACCGCACATGAACACCTCCTCCTCACGCGCCGCGAAAGGCACGAAGAGGTGTCCAGCCGGGTCCTTTCCGGCACGAGCCGGACGGCGGGCCCCCTGGGTGGTGGCAAGGCGCTTGTGACTTGCCACCACCCAGGGGGTCTGCCAGGCTCCAAGTGCCGGAAAGGAACCGGCTGGACACCTCCGTCCCCAAATGGCCCCATTACGCGGTGGGTCCCCCCGGGCTCTTGCCCGGGGGGACCCACCGGCCCTCGCCCTGGGGGCAGAACCCACGAGGCCCGACATCACGTGCAGCCTGACGAGCAAGCCGTCCCTACGGAGCCGCGGACGTATCACGGGGAAGGGGGGCTCGGCGCCCACCTGCGCCGCCCGCGAAGGCGGCGCCGGGAAAGCCCCGTGCCCGCCAGGTCCTGGCGAGCGCGTCACAGACACCAAATAGCTCCGGCGCCCGCCGCAGTGCGACGGACGCCGGAGCTGGTCACCGCCGGATCAACGGCGGTTACGAGCACCAGAAAGCAGCGCGTCAGCACCGCAACTGACAGACAGCGCAGGCTTGACCACAGCCCCTGCGGCGTTCAGTGGTGGGCTGCGCGGAGCGCCAGGTAGTAGGGCACTGAGCGCACGACAGCCGCGGAGCGGCTCAATCCGCCGAGCGCGGAGCGCCGAGGGAAGGG
>NZ_JBQQBT010000052.1:0-6633 GCF_052245835.1 Streptomyces sp. 8N114
GGTCTGCTCCGCAGACACGACGCGCCGCCTCTACGAGGCGGGAAGACTGGCCCCCTCCGGGGTCCAGTCCCGTCCCCTCCGGGGCCGGAGGCCCCGCCTCCGGCGTGGCCAACCGGCCCTGTGGCCTGTGTTGTTGCCCGCCTCCGGTCTGCGGGCCGGTGTGGGGCTGGGGTTGGTGCGCGCCCCCTCCGGGGTCGCCCACCGGCTGGCTGCGGGGAGAGGGTGCGGCTGTCCGCTCGGCTCATCCAGTATGCATACCGGGGTTGGTTTTGGGATGCTGATCCACTCCCCCGCACTCGCACAAGGCATTCCCTGACACCAGATCAAGTATGCATGACAGGGTCGAAATTGGTGCCATGCGTCACCACCCCACAGCCCCGAAAACTCACCCGGAAAAGTCCCGGACACTCCGTCATGAAGAGCGCTGTTTCTCCGTGGTAAGCAACGGAATTTGTCCGCTTACCACGATCCCGCGCTCACTTACCACGCCGCTCACCACACCAGCTCACGCCGCGAATCAGGGGAGTCAACCAGACCGGCTCACCAGGCCATCCCCTCGATCCGGTGACGGTCGCCGCCGACACGCCCGCTGCTGCCAGTTGCGTTGTGGTGCGTGACGCACGGCGTGGGTGAGGTTTGAGGTGTCCGCTGGGTGTCTGGTGACACATAAGAGAGATCCACGCCGAAACTGCCCCTGACCTGTGGTGATGCGAAGTCGTTTGTTCTAGATCTCCAGAACAAACGACTCCCGGGTGTTCTGGAGATCTAGAACAAAGTCACCCTCTACTTGACCGGCCGTCAGCTGGCTGTGAGGCGCCGTTTGTTCTGCTCCTCCAGAACGAGCCGGTTTACCTGGTGCTACCGTGCTCCCCTTGTGTTGATCATCTCTGGAGGGCTGTGCTGATGGAACAGCTGCCGATCGTCCGCCCCGGTGAGCGCGTGGTCGCGCGGTCGGACGGCAAGGGCGGCTTGATCCTGGGTGTGGAGAAGATCAGGGGCCGCGAGTTCGCCGCGAGCGCACAGTGCAGCGGCTACGTGCTGGACGCCCGGCTGCTGATGGATGTGTTGGGCAGCCTGAAGATGCCCGGGAGCTGGTTCCAGGTCTGGTGCAAGCTCGTGGCGCTGCAGAACGCCAACCGCGCCGACGACCAGGTCCGCGTCGCCGCCCGCGGTTTCGTGAAGACCAACCAGCGGGATCTCCAGGGCCGGTGCAACCTGTCGGCGGCCTCCGTGAACGAGGCCAGCCAGTTCTTCGCGCACATCGGGTGGATGCGCACCGCCAAGCGCGGCATCCTCCAGCTCAACCCCTGGCTTACGGTGGCCGGCACCTCCAGCGAGCAGGAGAAGTGGCAGGCCCTGTGGAACAGCGCGAAGGGCCCGGCCTGCGTCATCCCGCACCCCGACTACCCCACCGAGTGGCGCCAGGCGCGGGAAGCGGCGAAGAAGGCCGTCGAGGCCGCCCGCCGCAGGGAAAGGGTCGTCACGCTCAGACAGCGGCGGCCCGTTCGTAAGGCGAGCGCATGACCTCGCGCGGCATATCCTCGATACACCGTCGACCTGATCGGAAGTGGTGAGGCTCCGTGAGCAGCTCTTACGTCCCCAGCCCTCCCACAGAGGCTCCCGTCACGATCTCCCGTGACGTCCTGCGCCTCCTGGCCCTGGTCGACGTCTCCACTGCCGGCCGCCGTGTCCTGGACCAGCTGCTGTACCTCAGCGACCCGGAGACCGGCACTGCCGCGATCAGCCAGAACGAGATGTGTGCCGAGCTGGGCGCGAGCAAGCCGACCGTGAACCGCGGCTTCAAGGAGCTGCGGGAGTGCGGACTCGCCTGGAGCCTTGAGGACGGCCTTTACCAGCTCCATCCCTTGCTGACCGGCGGCGCGGTCTCCTCTCCCGTCATGCCGGTCCCGGAGATCAAGGCCGCCGAGCCCGGACGCTTCACCGAGCAGCGACGGGCCCGGTTCGCCGCCCAGACGGCCAATCTCGCCGCCGCCGGCTAACCAACCCCACGGAGGCCCTGCCAGGCCCTCCAGCGGGCTCCTGGCCCCTGCGAAGGCCCCAAGGGCGCCGCACGCACTCGGGTGCGGCGCCTTCTTCGTGCCCGCCCCGCGATCTTGCCGGTAGCACCAGCTAAACCGGTTTGTTCTGGGGCAGCAGAACAAACCGCGACCCACCGGCGGTCGGACGCCGACCCGTGCAGCAGCTGTGCACGTGGGGATCAGTTGAGGAGGCCGACTTCGTGTGCTTCGCGGGACTGGGCGGGGGTGAGTTTCTGTTTCTTGTAGCGGCTGCGGGTATTGCTACGGAAAACGCCCAACCGGATGTGGAATTCGCATCCTTCGGCGTCGGTGACGGATTCGGTGTGGTCCCGTGGAACACGTAGGTGCCCTTCTCGCAATTTGAATTGGCGGGCGGCTGCGAGGTTGATTTCCCATCGGGTTGCCCCGGCGGGCACGGCCGGGCCGGCCGGAAGTGCCGCCGTCGTGGCGGCCGGGCGCACTCCCAGCTCGGTAAGGCGCCGTTGCTGGCCGTCTGTGAGGGTGTGCCAGGCGGCGGGCTGTTCGGCCAGCCAAGAGCCGATGTCGTCGCCGCCGAGGCTGACGCCGGGCTGGAGCTCGGTGAGGGCGGCGCCCTGGGAGATGAGCCAGCGGGCTTTCGCGTAGTGCCGCTGCCAGGACAGGGACCAGTCGGGGTTCCAGTCCGGGTCGATGGCCTCCAGCCGTTCCCGCCGGCTCTTCGCACGCTCCGGCTTCTTGCCCAGCCCGCCGGGCTTGCGGGCCTGGTGCAGCCGCTCCCCCACCGCCACACCTGCCAGAGCCGCATCCCGGGGCGCGGCGAGGGTGTGGTGCTCAGCGAAGTAGAGCGCGCACACGTCCAAGAACTCCGTGAACGCCTGGTCGCGGGGATCGAAGACGAACCCGGTCTCTGCCAGCAGCTCGATCCGCCAGTCGGCCAGCTCGCCATGCCGCCAGGCGCGGCGCTGCCCAGCCGCCCACTGGCCGGCCGGGTAGGCCACCTTGTGGTCACCGAGGTCGACGGTGGCGGTGTAGGGGATGTTCGCGTGCCCGTGGGCGGCGGCGTAGGTGCGGACGGCTTCCAGGCCGGTGAGCCAGGCGGTGGATTCCGGGCGCAGGACGCGGGTGCGCACCAGCCGTGCGATCTGGTCGGCTTCGCGGGGGCGGCGGGAGAAATGCAGCAGCGCCAGCTCGGCGCCGTGCTCGTGGCCGTCGGGCTCCTGCTCCTGGGCGTGGTCCTCGTCGGCCGGCTCACCGCCCTCGGCTGAGGTGTCGGCCTGCCGGGGATCCCCGGCAGGATCGGCGGCCAGGACATCCTCCGGCGTGCCGCTGCTGCGTCCTGCGGGGCGCAGCGCCAGCTGCTCGACCACGCGGGGGTCGAAGGCGCGCAAGGCCCGCAGGACAGTCACCAGCGGCTCGAACGCGGCCGTGGCGGCCATGTCCCGGCCCTCGTCCTCGGCGGCCAGGAGCACCGGCACGACCAGCCGGGCGACCTTCCCCTCGTGGGGCTTCTGTCGCAGGGCGCGGCCGACGGCTTGCACGATGTCGACGGGGCTGCTGCGCACGTCGGCGAACAGCACGCCGTCTAGACCGCACCGTCCGGTGATATCGGTGCCCTCGCCCAGGAGGCGGCAGGTGGACAGGAGGCGGAACTCCGTCTTGCGGCCCTCCGCGTCCACGCCGTTGGCGAACTGGTCGAGGACGGAGCGCTGGTGGGCGGCCGGGTGGAGGCCGCACAGCCACTCCCCCCACACCTCCCCCGGGAACCGGCCAGCCGCACGCAGCTCGTCGGCAGCGTCCGGAAGGCCGCGGGCGAAGGACAGCGCCTCCTGCGTACGGGAATGGAACGACAGCAGGCTGACGACGCCGGTCGTTTCCATGTGTGCGAGGGCGGCAGCACGGATCGCGCCCAGCCGCATCCCGCGCCGCTCCTCCAGCGTGGCCTCGTCACCGGGAGGTGCCGGGTCCCGGATCTCCAGCACATCGATCTCGAAGGAGGCCAGCACACCCTCCTCGATGGCCTGCCCCAGGGGGAAGGTGAAGGCCGGCTTGCCGAAGACGGCCTCGTCGTCCATCGACGCCACCAGCACCTCACCACTGGTGGCGTCCCCTTCATAGACGCGGGGCGTGGCGGTCATATACAAGCGCCGGTCCGCAGGGATACGGGCGTTGTCATGGACGACCGCCCACGGCTTGGCCGCCAGGCCGGCGGTGCGGTGGGCCTCGTCCACGACGGCCAGGCCGAACCCCTCCAGCTTCTGCCCGAACGCCCCGGCCAGCGCCCGCTCCAGGACACCAGCTACCGCCCGCTCCTCGGCCGCATCCTCGTCTTCCTCGTCGGCGCTGCGGCGGCCGGGGTTGCCGACCAGGGAGGCGTACGTCGCGAACACCGTGACAGGCCCGCTGCCCGCCCACAACGCCAGCCGGAGCGGATTCGTAGTGCACCGCACGTCCAGATCGTCGGCAAGGTAAGCCCGCACCTCCGGGTCACGGTCCAAGGAGCAGACCGCCACCGCCGGGCCGCGCATGCCGTACTGGCGCCACTTGGCCACCGTCTGCGTCAGCAGATTCAAGGTGGGCACCAGCACCAGGACCCGGCCGCGGGGCTCCAGACGCCGCGCAGCCTCGTAGGCGACCAGCGTCTTGCCGGAGCCGGGAGCCGCGACCACCTGCGTTCGCAAACCGTCGGCGGGGATGCCGCCGGGCGGGGTCTCCAGCGCGAACACCGCCGCGTCGACGGCCTCGGTCTGCCGGCGCCGCAGCTCCACCACCTGGCTCCTGTCGGTCTTCATTCTGGGCTTCCTTTCGGCGGGGCGCGGCACGAAGAAGGGTCCGTTGCTGGTGACGTCGGCGGCCAAGCGCTGGGGGATCTGAGGGCCTGGTGCATCAGGGCGCGATGTCCTGTTGTGCACGGGGTCGTGCTCCGCGCTGTTGGGCGTCCTTCGGGGATTCGTCGTGGTGCTGCCATGGCAGCACCAGCACCTCCTCCCACCGGCGCAGTGTGGGGAGGGAGATGTCGAGACGTAGGGCGATTTCTGTCAGGGACGGCGTGTGTGGCCACATCGCGCGCAGCCGTCGCTCTGTTGTGGGGGTGAGCTTGCGCAGCTGGTTTGGTGTGCCGCGTTCTTTTCGCAGCGGTGGTAGTGCTGCCTGCAGCCGCGGGCAGTCCTCTGCTCGGTTGCGGAGGGTGTTAGGGGTGACCCCGATGGACTTGGCGGCCTGGGTGAGGGTGTGTCCGTTCTCCAGCAGTCCCGCAGCCCTCTCCAGCTGGCTGAGGGGAGTCTTGGTCCTGTTGGGGGAAGGGCCGGCCTCGTTGATCCGCAGGCGTACGCGGTCCTCCATCTGCGCGTAGCCCACATCGTCGCTGCGCCACTGGGCAAGCGCGTCCCCCGGGAGTCCCAGAGCACGGGCTGCTACCTCTTCGTCTCCTGCGCAGCGCACTAAGGCCGCGAGGTAGTCGAGTTGGCGGGCGAGTACCTGCACGCCAGGGGGGTGTCCGTCCAGGGCTGCCCGCAGTTCTCCGTCGCCGTCTGCCGCCTGCCCCAGGGCTCTCGCCGTCTTTCCGACGATCTCAGCGGCCTCGTGCGGGGTGGCGCCTGCCCGCAGTTGTTCCAGGACGGTTGCGCGGTCCGCTGGCCGCAGGCCCCGGTAGCGGTTGGTTTCCGCGTTGTGGGCCATGCGGCACCGCCAGCAGCGGCCTCCCTTGCGCCATCCGGCTGGCGTGCCGCAGGACGAGGCCGGGGCCCGGCAGGGAAGTTTCTGCACGCTCATGGGCGGGTCTCCTGCTCCAGCCCTTCGACGGTGTCGGCGTAGGTGATGGACAGGGCCGGCACTTCCTGGGCGACGCGGGCGAGGACGGCGCGGTGCCAGCTGGCGGGGAACGGAACCTCAGGGTGCGCTGCGTGGTACTCGGCGTCGTCCCGGTAGGTGACCACCCCCGGGTCGGGCAGGTCCATGAGCTTGTCGATGATGCCGGAGACGAACTCGCCGGTGCGCCGCTCCAGGTCCTCGATCTCCAGCCGGACCCCGTCAGGGATGGCGTACTTGCCCTGCTCCCAGTGCCGCACCGTGCGGGAGCTCACCCCGAGGTGGCCGGCGAGCCAGTCCCCGGTCAGGCCCAGGTACTCCCGGACGACTTTGAACTCGGCGGGGGTCATGCGCTCGTCCTCGGGCACCCCGGGCGGATCGGCGTACTCGGTCACGGTTCTCTCCAAGGCGAGGCCCCCGGCTGGACGCCGGGGGCGAAAGGGGCAGATCAGGCGTGGTCGACGTCGTGGCGCTCGATGATGGCAAACAGGTCGACGTCCTCGATCACGGCGGCAATGTCCAGCTCTCCAGTCCACACGTGGTCGGCCTCGTAGTAGGGGCCGATGAAGTCGTTGCCGACCAGGTGCACGCCCTCAGGCAGCGCCTCGTTGATGGCCTTGCGGTAGTCGGAGGCGATGCGGTCGAGAGCACCGGCGATCTCCATGCGCTCCTGCCATTCACTGTCGCCGCCGTTGATGGCATCCAGGACCGTGGCCTCAACGCTCACGTTGAGGTGGTCGCCGTGGTTTACCCAAGAGCCGTAGTCGGTGGTGATGTTCATCCGGGTCCTTCCGGTAAGGGCCTGGGGCTA
>NZ_JBQQBT010000053.1:0-5052 GCF_052245835.1 Streptomyces sp. 8N114
ATTACAGCGAGGACGCTGTGGACCGGGGGATTATTCCTCTCCTGGTTCCGCTCTTCCGCGAATTTGAAGCATTCACGGAGAGTTTGATCCTGGCTCAGGACGAACGCTGGCGGCGTGCTTAACACATGCAAGTCGAACGATGAACCTCTTTCGGGAGGGGATTAGTGGCGAACGGGTGAGTAACACGTGGGCAATCTGCCCTGCACTCTGGGACAAGCCCTGGAAACGGGGTCTAATACCGGATATGACCACTTGGGGCATCTCATGGTGGTGGAAAGCTCCGGCGGTGCAGGATGAGCCCGCGGCCTATCAGCTTGTTGGTGGGGTGATGGCCTACCAAGGCGACGACGGGTAGCCGGCCTGAGAGGGCGACCGGCCACACTGGGACTGAGACACGGCCCAGACTCCTACGGGAGGCAGCAGTGGGGAATATTGCACAATGGGCGCAAGCCTGATGCAGCGACGCCGCGTGAGGGATGACGGCCTTCGGGTTGTAAACCTCTTTCAGCAGGGAAGAAGCGCAAGTGACGGTACCTGCAGAAGAAGCACCGGCTAACTACGTGCCAGCAGCCGCGGTAATACGTAGGGTGCGAGCGTTGTCCGGAATTATTGGGCGTAAAGAGCTCGTAGGCGGCTTGTCGCGTCGGATGTGAAAGCCCGGGGCTTAACCCCGGGTCTGCATTCGATACGGGCAGGCTGGAGTTCGGCAGGGGAGATCGGAATTCCTGGTGTAGCGGTGAAATGCGCAGATATCAGGAGGAACACCGGTGGCGAAGGCGGATCTCTGGGCCGATACTGACGCTGAGGAGCGAAAGCGTGGGGAGCGAACAGGATTAGATACCCTGGTAGTCCACGCCGTAAACGTTGGGCACTAGGTGTGGGCGACATTCCACGTTGTCCGTGCCGCAGCTAACGCATTAAGTGCCCCGCCTGGGGAGTACGGCCGCAAGGCTAAAACTCAAAGGAATTGACGGGGGCCCGCACAAGCGGCGGAGCATGTGGCTTAATTCGACGCAACGCGAAGAACCTTACCAAGGCTTGACATACACCGGAAACGGCCAGAGATGGTCGCCCCCTTTGGGTCGGTGTACAGGTGGTGCATGGCTGTCGTCAGCTCGTGTCGTGAGATGTTGGGTTAAGTCCCGCAACGAGCGCAACCCTTGTCCTGTGTTGCCAGCAACTCTTCGGAGGTTGGGGACTCACGGGAGACTGCCGGGGTCAACTCGGAGGAAGGTGGGGACGACGTCAAGTCATCATGCCCCTTATGTCTTGGGCTGCACACGTGCTACAATGGCCGGTACAATGAGCTGCGATGCCGTGAGGTGGAGCGAATCTCAAAAAGCCGGTCTCAGTTCGGATTGGGGTCTGCAACTCGACCCCATGAAGTCGGAGTCGCTAGTAATCGCAGATCAGCATTGCTGCGGTGAATACGTTCCCGGGCCTTGTACACACCGCCCGTCACGTCACGAAAGTCGGTAACACCCGAAGCCGGTGGCCCAACCCCTTGTGGGAGGGAATCGTCGAAGGTGGGACTGGCGATTGGGACGAAGTCGTAACAAGGTAGCCGTACCGGAAGGTGCGGCTGGATCACCTCCTTTCTAAGGAGCATCTTTGGCCGTTTCGGCGGTCCAGGAGCCCATTACGCAGGCGCGTGTCCTGCGGTGGGTTGCTCATGGGTGGAACGTTGACTATTCGGCACTTCGAGTGTGGTTGTTGCTAGTACTGCTTCTTCGGGGGCGTGGAACGTGGTGATCGGTTCGGGGTGTCGGGCGCGCTGTTGGGTGTCTGAGGGCACGGCCGTTTGGTTGTGGCTCTTGGTTGCCGGTCCCGGTGAACTCAGCCTGTGGGTTGGGGTGGTGGGTGGCTGGTTGTTGTTTGAGAACTGCACAGTGGACGCGAGCATCTGTGGCCAAGTTTTTAAGGGCGCACGGTGGATGCCTTGGCACCAGGAACCGATGAAGGACGTGGGAGGCCGCGATAGGCCCCGGGGAGTTGTCAACCGAGCTGTGATCCGGGGGTGTCCGAATGGGGGAACCCGGCAGTCGTCATGGGCTGTCACCTGCCGCTGAATGTATAGGCGGTGTGGAGGGAACGCGGGGAAGTGAAACATCTCAGTACCCGTAGGAAGAGAAAACAACCGTGATTCCGGGAGTAGTGGTGAGCGAAACCGGAGGAGGCTAAACCGTATGTGTGTGAGACCCGGCAGGGGTTGCGCATGCGGGGTTGTGGGACTGCGTTTCAGTCGTCTGCCGGCGGCTGGGTGAGTTAGAAACCGTATGGATAGGCGAAGGGCATGCGAAAGGCCCGGCGTAGAGGGTAAGACCCCCGTAGCTGAAATCTGTGCGGCTCACTTGTGTTGTTCCCAAGTAGCATGGGGCCCGAGAAATCCTGTGTGAATCTGGCGGGACCACCCGTCAAGCCTAAATATTCCCTGGTGACCGATAGCGGATAGTACCGTGAGGGAATGGTGAAAAGTACCGCGGGAGCGGAGTGAAAGAGTACCTGAAACCGTGTGCCTACAAGCCGTGGGAGCGTCGCGTGGGGAATTCGTTTCCCACGTCGTGACTGCGTGCCTTTTGAAGAATGAGCCTGCGAGTTTGCGGCATGTTGCGAGGTTAACCCGTGTGGGGGAGCCGTAGCGAAAGCGAGTCCGAAGAGGGCGTTTGAGTAGCGTGTTCAAGACCCGAAGCGGAGTGATCTAGCCATGGGCAGGGTGAAGCGCGGGTAAGACCGTGTGGAGGCCCGAACCCACCAGGGTTGAAAACCTGGGGGATGACCTGTGGTTAGGGGTGAAAGGCCAATCAAACTCCGTGATAGCTGGTTCTCCCCGAAATGCATTTAGGTGCAGCGTCGTGTGTTTCTTGCCGGAGGTAGAGCACTGGATAGGCGATGGGCCCTACCGGGTTACTGACCTTAGCCAAACTCCGAATGCCGGTAAGTGAGAGCGCGGCAGTGAGACTGTGGGGGATAAGCTCCATGGTCGAGAGGGAAACAGCCCAGAGCATCGACTAAGGCCCCTAAGCGTGTGCTAAGTGGGAAAGGATGTGGAGTCGCAGAGACAACCAGGAGGTTGGCTTAGAAGCAGCCATCCTTGAAAGAGTGCGTAATAGCTCACTGGTCAAGTGATTCCGCGCCGATAATGTAGCGGGGCTCAAGTACACCGCCGAAGTCGTGTCACTCCAGCATGACTCCTAACGGAGGCTGGGGTGGGTAGGGGAGCGTCGTGTGCCGGGTGAAGCAGCCGTGGAAGCGAGTTGTGGATGGTTCACGAGTGAGAATGCAGGCATGAGTAGCGATACATGCGTGAGAAACGTGTGCGCCGATTGACTAAGGGTTCCTGGGTCAAGCTGATCTGCCCAGGGTAAGTCGGGACCTAAGGCGAGGCCGACAGGCGTAGTCGATGGAGAACCGGTTGATATTCCGGTACCCGCTATGCAGCGTCAAACATTGAATCAGGTGATGCTAAGTCCGTGAAGCCGCCTTTGTGCTCTTCGGAGTGCAGGGGAGTGGTGGAGCCGACGGTCCAAGTCTGTAGTAGGTGAGTGATGGGGTGACGCAGTGAGGTAGTCCAGCCCGGGCGATGGTTGTCCCGGGGTAAGGGTGTAGCCCGTCGGGTAGGTAAATCCGCCTGGCTTGTGGGTGAGACCTGATGCCGAGCCGTTTGTGGTGAAGTGGGTGATCCTGTGCTGTCGAGAAAAGCCTCTAGCGAGTTGTGTGGCGGCCCGTACCCTAAACCGACTCAGGTGGTCTGGTAGAGAATACCGAGGCGTTCGGGTGAACTATGGTTAAGGAACTCGGCAAAATGCCCCCGTAACTTCGGGAGAAGGGGGGCCATTGCTGGTGATGGGACTTGCTCCTTGAGCTGGTGGTGGCCGCAGAGACCAGCGAGAAGCGACTGTTTACTAAAAACACAGGTCCGTGCGAAGCCGTAAGGCGATGTATACGGACTGACGCCTGCCCGGTGCTGGAACGTTAAGGGGACCGGTTAGTCACTCTTCGGGGTGGTGAAGCTGAGAACTTAAGCGCCAGTAAACGGCGGTGGTAACTATAACCATCCTAAGGTAGCGAAATTCCTTGTCGGGTAAGTTCCGACCTGCACGAATGGCGTAACGACTTCTTGACTGTCTCAACCATAGGCCCGGTGAAATTGCAGTACGAGTAAAGATGCTCGTTTCGCGCAGCAGGACGGAAAGACCCCGGGACCTTTACTACAGCTTGATATTGGTGTTCGGTTCGGCTTGTGTAGGATAGGTGGGAGACTGTGAAGCGGGCACGCCAGTGTTCGTGGAGTCGTTGTTGAAATACCACTCTGGTCGTGCTGGATGTCTAACCTGGGTCCGTGATCCGGATCGGGGACAGTGTCTGGTGGGTAGTTTAACTGGGGCGGTTGCCTCCTAAAGAGTAACGGAGGCGCCCAAAGGTTCCCTCAGCCTGGTTGGTCATCAGGTGGTGAGTGTAAGTGCACAAGGGAGCTTGACTGTGAGACTGACGGGTCGAGCAGGGACGAAAGTCGGGACTAGTGATCCGGCGGTGGCTTGTGGAAGCGCCGTCGCTCAACGGATAAAAGGTACCCCGGGGATAACAGGCTGATCTTCCCCAAGAGTCCATATCGACGGGATGGTTTGGCACCTCGATGTCGGCTCGTCGCATCCTGGGGCTGGAGTCGGTCCCAAGGGTTGGGCTGTTCGCCCATTAAAGCGGTACGCGAGCTGGGTTTAGAACGTCGTGAGACAGTTCGGTCCCTATCCGCTGCGCGCGTAGGAGTCTTGAGAAGGGCTGTCCCTAGTACGAGAGGACCGGGACGGACGGACCTCTGGTGTGCCAGTTGTTCTGCCAAGGGCATGGCTGGTTGGCTACGTTCGGGAAGGATAACCGCTGAAAGCATCTAAGCGGGAAGCCTGCTTCGAGATGAGGACTCCCATCGCCTTGAGCGAGTAAGGCTCCCTGGAGATGACGGGGTTGATAGGCCGGGTCTGGAAGCACGGTAACGTGTGGAGGTGACCGGTACTAATAGGCCGAGGGCTTGTCCGTAGATGCTCGCGTCCACTGTGT
>NZ_JBQQBT010000054.1:0-3805 GCF_052245835.1 Streptomyces sp. 8N114
GTTGTATCTGGCTGGTGTGCAGTTGGCGCGGGGTTATCTGGGGCGGCATGGTCTGACGGCTGAGCGGTTCGTGGCTGATCCGTTCGGGCCGCCCGGGGCGCGGATGTATCGCAGTGGTGACCTGGTCGCCTGGCGGGCGGACGGAGCGATCGACTACATCGGGCGTGCCGATTTCCAGGTCAAGGTGCGTGGTTTCCGTATCGAGCCCGGCGAGATCGAGGCCGCACTGCTGGCGCACCCCGACGTCGCACAGGCCACCGTCGTCGCCCGCCAGGCCCAAGGTGAGGGAGGCGGGAAACAACTCGTCGCGTACGTCGTCCCGGCGACGACGGACACCGCGGAGTCCGTGGCCCCCGCAGGCAGCGAGCGTATGGCCTCAGCGACCCCCGCTGAGCTGCGGGCTTTCCTCTCCGGACGGCTGCCGGAGTACATGGTGCCGGCGGCATTCGTCGTCATGGACGAGCTGCCCGTCAACGCCAGCGGCAAGGTCGACCGCAAGGCGCTGCCCGAGCCGGAATTCTCAGGTGGTGTGTACCGGGCGCCGGGTGATCCGGTGGAGGCGGCTTTGGCGGGTGTGTTTGCCGAGGTGCTGGGGTTGGAGCGGGTCGGTGTCGACGACGATTTCTTCGCGGTCGGTGGCGACAGTATTCGGTCGATCCAGGTGGTGTCGCGGGCGCGTGCGGTGGGTGTGGAGGTCTCGCCGCGGCAGGTGTTCGAGTGCCGCACTGTCGCCGAGCTGGCTGAGGCGGCCCGGGTGGGTGAGGGCGGGAGCGGCAGTACGGCCCTCGCCGAACTGGAGGGCGGCGGCGTCGGTACCGTCCCCCTGCTGCCCGCGGCCCGCTACCTGAAAGAGCTGGGCGGCAACTCCGACCACTTCGCCCAGTGGCTCGCCTTGGAGCTCCCGCCGGGCATCGACCGCGAGGGCCTTGTGGCGACGGTGCGGGCTGTGGTCGACCATCACGATGTGCTGCGGTCCCGTCTGGTGGACGGCGTGGACGACGCAGACGGTGTGGACGGCGCGGACGAGGGTCCTGTGCTGGAGGTGGCTGCGCCGGGCAGCGTGGATGTGGACGGGCTGCTCCGTCGCGTCCCGTGTGCTGGTGGGCACGACACCGTGGCGTGGGGGCGGCTGCTGTCCGCCGAGCTGGATGGGGCCTTGGCCGAGCTGGATCCGGCTGCGGGTGTGATGCTCCGGCTGGTGTGGTTCGAGCCGGATGATGCGGCTGCGGCGGGGCGGTTGTTGGTGGTGGCTCATCACCTGGTGGTGGACGGTGTGTCGTGGCGGGTGCTGGGTCCGGATCTCGCTGCCGCCTGGGAGCAGGTGCGTGAGGGCCGGAGCCCTGATCTCGCGCCCGTCACCACTTCGGCACGGCGCTGGGCTCACGCCCTGGTGGAGGAAGCGCACCGTCCCGATCGTGTTGCCGAACTGCCCTTCTGGCAGGAGGTGCTGGAGGGTCCTGATCCGCTGCTGGGTTCGCGGGAGTTGGACCGGGCTGTCGATGTGACCTCCACTGTGGCGACCGTGCGGGTGCGGGTGCCGGTGGAGGTGACGGCGTCGGTGCTGGGTGCTGTGCCTGCGGCGTTTCGTGGTGGTGTGAACGATGTGCTGTTGGCGGGGTTGTCGTTGGCGGTGGCGCGGTGGCGGGAGCGGCGTGGTGTTGAGGCGTCGTCTTCGTTGTTGTTGCGGTTGGAGGGGCATGGTCGTGAGGAAGGGGTTGTGCCTGGGGCGGATTTGTCGCGGACGGTGGGCTGGTTCACCAGCATGTATCCGGTGCGGCTGGATCTTGCCGGGGTGGATGTCGGTGAGGCGTTTGCCGGGGGTGTGGCTGCCGGTCGGGCGGTGAAGGCGGTCAAGGAGCAGTTGCTGGCGGTCCCGGACAAGGGGATCGGTTTTGGGTTGCTGCGGTATTTGAACGACGGGACGGGGGCGGTGCTTGCGGGTCGTTCGACCGGGCAGATCGGTTTCAATTATCTGGGCCGTTTCTCCGGCACCGACATGCCCGAGCATCTGCGCGGCCTCGGCTTCCATCCCGCACCCGAAGCCGGCGAACTCACCGCCACCCCGGACGCCGATATGCCCGTCATGGCCGCCCTGGACATCAATTCCCTCGTCACCGACAGAGGTGACGGTGAAGAACTCACCGCCCAGTTCGCCTTCGCCACAGGCCTGTTCTCGCGCGCCGAGGTGGAGGAGTTGGCGGGGTTGTGGGTGGAGGCGTTGGCGGGTCTTGCCCGGCATGTTGCCGAGGTTCCGGGGGCGGGTGGTCTGACGCCTTCGGATGTGCCGTTGGTGGGTGTGTCGCAGGGTGAGATCGAGGCGTGGGAGTCCCGGTATCAGGGGCTGGTGGATGTCTGGCCGCAGTCGACGTTGCAGGCCGGGTTGCTGTTCCACAGCAAGCTGGTGGACTCCGGTAGCGGCGGTGGGGGTTTCGATGCGTATCAGATGCAGTTGGTCTTTCATCTGGCCGGTTGTGTGGATGCGGAGCGGATGCGGGTTGCGGGTCAGGCGCTGCTGGAGCGGTATGCGAATCTGCGCACGGCTTTTGTGGAGGATGCGCGGGGTAATCCGGTGCAGCTGGTCGTCGAGGGTGTTGAGCTGCCGTGGGAGTTCGTGGACTTCACCGGTCTGCCGGAGGCGGAGCGTGCCGAGTCTTTCGAGCGGTTCCTGGTGGCGGATCATGGTCGGCATTTTGATCCGGGGTGTCCGCCGATGGTGCGGATGTCGTTGGTGGCGTTGGAGGCGGAGCGTTTCGAGCTGGTGTTGACGGCGCATCATGCGCTGTTCGACGGCTGGTCGCTTCCGGTGCTGTTCAAGGACCTGCTGCGGCTGTATGCCGCACATGGTGAGGCTTCCGGTCTGCCGCGGGTGCGGGGTTATCGGGACTTTCTGGCCTGGCTGGAGCGGCAGGACCGGGAGGAGACCCTCCGGGCGTGGGCTGCCGAACTCGACGGCGTCGAAGAACCCACCCTTCTCGCACCGCGTACGGTTTCGCATGCCGGGGCCACCGGTATCGGGACCGTGGGCGTCGACGTGTCGGACGAGACCTCCCGCATGCTGACGCGTCGTGCGGCGGAGTTGGGTGTCACGGTCAACACATTGGTGCAGGGCACCTGGGCGGTGCTGCTGGGTCAGCTGACGGGGCGGCAGGATGTGGTGTTCGGTGCCACGGTCTCCGGGCGTCCGCCCTCGCTACCGGACGTGGACTCGATGGTGGGCCTGTTCATCAACACCCTGCCGGTCCGCGTGCGCTACGACGCTGGCGACACCCTCGCCGACGTACTCCAGCGCACCCAGGAACACCAAGCCGGACTCCTCGACCACCACTATCTGGGCCTGGCCGAGATCCAGCAGAGCACGGGCTTGTCGAGCCTCTTCGACACTCTCGTCGTCTTCGAGTCCTACCCCATCGACCGCGCCGGACTGGACGACGCCAATGCCGAGGCGGGAGTGCGGCTGGCTGGGCTGCGGCACTTCTCCGGCACCCACTACCCGCTGATGGTCATGGCCGAGGCCGACCCGCACCCCACCCTCTCCCTCCAGTACCAGGAACACATCTTCGACCAGGCGACGATCGCGGAGATGGCAGCCCGCTTCGGCCGCGTACTGGAGCAACTGGCCGCGGACCCGCATCTCACCGTCGGCGACGTGGACATCCTCGCGCCGGCCGAACGTCACCGCCTGCTGGAGTTTGGTGGTGGTGAGTGTCGGGTGTTGCGGGATGGTTCGTTGGCGGGTGGTTTTGAGGAGCAGGTGGGGCGGTCGCCGGGTGGGACGGCGTTGGTGTTCGAGGGTGTGGGGGTGTCG
>NZ_JBQQBT010000055.1:0-2726 GCF_052245835.1 Streptomyces sp. 8N114
CCTGCAAGGGCCACAGCCACGGCAAGTGCGAGCACCACAAGCCCTGCAAGGGCCACAGCCACGGCAAGTGCGAGCACCACAAGCCCTGCAAGGGCCACAGCCACGGCAAGTGCGAGCACCACAAGCCTTCTGGCCACCACCACGGCAAGAAGTGTGAACACGGCAAGCGTGCCGGTGAAGGGCCCGAGCCCTGCCGACGGGCAGCGTGAGAATCCACGTTCTGGTCGACCCGCCGACTGACCGTTACGTGAATACGCGTACCGGGAGCCGGACGGAAATCTTGTCCGAGCGTGCACAGCAGGACCGGTAGATCCGGTCTTCAGCCGGTGGCGCACCGGGTTATCGGTGGGAGAAGTTGAGCGGGCGGCGCAGAGTTCCGAGCTACTGGATGTGAGGGAATGGAAAGCGGACTGGTCGATGAAGTATCTACCGATGACGCAAGGGCAAGCACACCGAGACCGACCGGGGAAACGCCGCGCCTACGGGAGAGTTCTCCACTTTCCCGCCCGCTGCGACGAGTGATCGACATCGCCGCCACGCTGTGCGTGGCCACATGCCTCATTCATCTGCTTTTCGTCTTTCTGCACGTGGCACCACCCAGCACCATTTCGAAGCGTTTCCAGGATCGGATCAACGCATGGATCTTCCCTTTGTTCGAGCAGAACTGGAAGCTCTTCGCCCCGAACCCGGAATCTTTTAATCAGAAGATCTCGGTGAGAACCATGCATACCACGAGAAACGGCACCCGCCAGGTCAGTGACTGGTTCGATCTGTCTGCCCTGGATGATGCAGCCGTCAGGCACAGTGTCTTTCCTAGCCACACTGCGCAGAACACCCTGCGCAGGGCTTGGACTTCTTATCTCGAGACACACGGCGGGAACGATCAGCCCCATTCGGATCGGGCCCGAATGATGCAGGAGTATCTGAGCAACATCGCGGCGGACCGGGTCGCTGCGCATCGGCGGGGCCCCTTCCAGAGCGTTCAGCTACGTGTGCGTACCCGTCCGATCGCCGCGTCGGCAGCCGAAGGGAATCCTCAGCAAACGACACCCCCTCGTGAAGAGGTCCGGCATCTGCCCTGGTGGGAGGTGACCCCCCGTGCGAACTGAGCGCCCGAATCTCCCGAGCTCGCCCCGTGGGCGGCAGACCACCGCACAGCTCGCCGGTACCGCGAGGAAACGAACGTTCGACACTCTGAGGTCCTGTCGTGTCGCCCTCACCGAGCAGGCCGGTTACCTGTACGCCGCGGCGGCGCTGCGCATCGGCTATGGGTTCCTCTACTTCGTCTTCCTCCTGCGGGAATTCCCGCACCGTGACGAAATCTGGGGCCCCGGTTCGCCGTGGACGCCTGCCCTCGCCAACGAGTTGTTCGTGCAGACCGGCTGGTCCAGCATCCTCACTCTGTACCCGGGACGCCTGTACTTCGAGACCTGCTACGCCCTGGCCATCGTCACCTCCCTGCTCTTCATGCTGGGCTGGCGAACAAGGGCCGTCTCCGTCGCCTTCGCGGTCATCGTGGCCTCGTTCCACGCACGGACCATCTTCATGACGGACGGCGGAGACAATCTGATCCTTCTCATGTCCCTCTACCTCTGCCTCACCGCATGCGGACGCCGGTGGTCCCTCGACGCGCGCAGGCGCCGGCTCCATTCCAGTGCGGCGAGTGCGGGGCTTCCGGCACCCGCGGAGATCGCCAGCGTGCGGCACCAACTCGGGACCACGCGGCGACACCTGGTGACGCTCATCCACAACTGCGGGATGCTGGTCATCGCGGCCCAGATCTGCCTCCTCTACGGGGCCGCGGGGCTCTACAAAGTGCAGGGCAGTTTCTGGGGTGACGGAACCGCCCTCCACTACGCACTCAACATCGACTTGTTCCGGCCATGGCCCGCCCTGTCGCAGATGGTCGACCGTCAGACGATCTTCATCGCTGTCGCCGGATATCTGACGGTGCTGCTTCAAGTAGCTTTCCCGTGCCTGTTGTTCAGCAGACTGAAGTACGTCCTCCTCCCGATGCTCCTCGGCATGCACCTGGGGATCGCGGTACTTATGGGACTCCCGTACTTCTCCGCCGCCATGATCGTCGCCGACGCCGTATTCCTCCCCGACCGCTTCTACACCTCCGTGGCGCGCTTCCTGCGGCGGAAGGGAGGCCAGGAGGCCGACGGGAAGCCGGGAGCTGCCACCCCGGCGCAGAGCTCACTCCTGCCCTCGCAGCCTCGATCAGCGGACATGGGACAGAACCCACTGGGCCCCACTGGAACAGATCGCCGGTTCGCGACCGGTTCCGCGCCGCCTCCGTAATCCCGTCCGGGGTTCTGGCTCGCTATCCGTGACGCTGTCACTGTCGGTCACACCAGCAGGACTCTGGGCACCCTCCACCAGGTGCAGACCCGCACCACCGTGCGAGGACACGGCGTCGGCCTCGCACTCATGGAAGAAGCCCACCGGCCTCACAATCGCCGTGACCGTGGTCCACGGCTGGTCCACACACCCTGATCAAAGTCGAGACACCAGCGCACAGGGTGAGACACCCGCACAGCGAAGGGGCACCACCTGCACGGTGGTGCCCCTTCGTGAGCTGGGCCTTCATTCAGGCTGCGGAGGCGGTGGGATTTGAACCCACGGAGGTGTTGCCACCTCTACGGTTTTCAAGAGGGTCACGGCGCATGGGCGTGCGATGCGTTGACCTGCGTGGACGAGGATGCACTGGCGCCCAGGAAGGC
>NZ_JBQQBT010000056.1:0-2522 GCF_052245835.1 Streptomyces sp. 8N114
AGTGCGACACGAAGTCGCTCCCTATGAGCGGACGGTCTGAAAGGAGAAAGGAAGAGTCGGACCGTCCCGGATCAGTGTCCAGATCCGTCCCCACGCTCGCATGCGTCGCTGGCAACGGCGGTGTGTGAAGCCGAGTGTAAAAGCTCAAGAGCAGCCCAGGCCATCGGGTAGCAACAAGTGAAGGGGAAGGCTGACCGGGCGAACGCAAGTGAACCCTTGATGACATCTCGTTATTGCCAAGTCGTGCAGATGGCAATGCAAGCGGCGGCTAGTAGGACCTAAGCGCTGAAAAGTGCAATACGAACCTCCTGGTTACAGCGAGGAGGCGCGGACACCGTAGGTCCCGGGGTTAAGAGGGCGCCCAATCCAGCCGTATCTCGAAGGAGTGGAACGTGGGAACCCTGTTGGAGTCCGCATCTATGCGGTAGGCCCGAGGTAACAGAGGCTTAATTCTCCAGCAGGAACAGGATGATCCGAGAAGCGAATGCTGGCATGGCGAAAGCCGAGGGGAAAGCAGGGAACGTCTCCAACGTCCCTGTATAACCCGCCAGATACGGGCTATGCCCGGCCCGAAAGGGAGCCCACGCGGATCAGGTGGGTCTGCAAGGAAACTGCCTAGAAACCCGAACCGACGGACAAGTTGGACGCCGAGAGGTGGGACCGTGACAACTCGATCGCCCGTTACCGCCGCGCCTCAGCTGGCGAACGGACCAGAGGGCTGGGCCGAAGCATGGCACAACATCGATTGGGCCAAGGCCGAGGAATCAGTAGGGAGACTACGGCAGCGTATCTTCGCAGCCTCGAAGAGTGGGGACCTCAAGAAGGTCCGCAATTTGCAGAAACTCATGCTGCGCTCGCTCGCCAACACGCAGGTAAGCGTCAAGCGAGTTGCGCAGCAGAGTATCGGTCGCCGAACGGCAGGCATTGACGAAGAGGTAGCCCTCACCCCTCGGGAGCGCGGGCGACTAGTCGCAGAGATTTCTGCGGATCCGAAATCGGTCAAGGCTATGCCAGTCCGGCGCGTGTACATTCCAAAGGCAAATGGGAAGCTGCGTCCGCTCGGTATTCCGGTCATGAAGGACAGGGCTAACCAGGCCCGTGTCAAGAACGCCCTGGAGCCCGAGTGGGAAGCGCGGTTCGAAGCACGAAGCTACGGCTTCCGCCCAGGCCGCGGCTGTCACGACGCGATCGAGAGCATCTTCACCACAGTCGCACACCGCGGTGCTCGACGCCTGTGGGCTCTCGACGCCGACCTGTCAGCGGCATTCGACCGAATCGACCACGATCTCCTGATGCAGAGCATCGGCGGATTCCCCGCAAGGGGCATGATCCGAGCCTGGCTGAAGGCAGGGGTTATGGACAGGGGTCGATTCGCTCCTACCAACGAAGGGACACCTCAAGGTGGAGTTGTCAGCCCGCTGCTGCTCAATATTGCACTGCATGGAATGAGTGCGGCTGCCGGTTGCATGGAAGGTGCGCCCGCATCACGTAGGGCCCATGCGCCGGTGCTCGTGCGGTACGCAGATGACTTCGTCGTCCTGTGCCACAGTGAAGAGATGGCTCACGCGGTCAAGGAGAAGCTGGCCGCGTGGTTGCACCCGAGAGGTCTCCACTTCAACGAGGAGAAGACGAAAATCGTCCACTTCGATGAAGGATTTGACTTCCTCGGATTCAACGTCCGCCGATACGGCGGGAAGCTCCTCATCAAACCGAGCAAGGAAGCCGTCAAGAGATTCCGGAAGAGGCTCCACGCTGAGATGTTGGCCCTGCGAGGGGGCAATGCCTTCGCCGTGGTTCGCAAGCTAAATCCCATCATTAAGGGATGGTGCACCTACTACCGGACGGGTGTATCCAAGGCGACATTTGATTCCTTGGATTTCTACATGTGGCAGCTCGTCTACAAATGGGCCAAGCATGCGCACCCGGCGAAGTCGAAGACCTGGTGCGTCGACAGGTACTTCGGCCGCTTCAACTCGAAACGGCAGGACCGGTGGGTGTTCGGTGAAGGAAAAACCGGAATCTACCTGTACAAGTTCTGCTGGACCAAGATCGAAAGGCATGTAATGGTCAAGGGGGCTAACTCCCGTGACGATGCAGCGCTTTCCGAGTACTGGGCGAATCGCACACGCAAGAAGATGCCAGCAACAGCCGACAAAGAGTCGGTTACGCTGGCCGCCCGCCAACGAGGGATCTGCACACTGTGCAAACAGCCGCTGATCTCCGGCGCCGAATACGAACCGGACAGCCCACGCGAATGGGCCGCCTGGTTCTCGGCATCCATGAAGTCGCTGAATAAACACCACTTCAGGTACCGGCGGGACGGCGGTTCGAACGAGAGGAAGAACCTTCGCCTCGTACACGCCGAATGTCACCGCCAGCATCACGCTGGCGACAAGAAAAGGACCAAGCAAACATGACCACAAAACGAGGCTCTGGGGACCCGCTTGAGCCGGATGCCGCGACGAGTGGCACGTCCGGTTCTGAGGGGGCCGGAGCGGGGCAACCCGCTCCGGCTACCCGAC
>NZ_JBQQBT010000057.1:0-2310 GCF_052245835.1 Streptomyces sp. 8N114
CACGCGCACCGGCTACACGCTCCGCCAACAACCCCGGCGACGGCGCATCAAACACCGCACTCACACCAAGCTCAACACCCAAAACCCCCCGAACACGCGACACCAAACGCGTCGCCAACAACGAATGACCACCCAAATCAAAAAACCCATCATCCACACCCACACCCTCAACACCCAACACCTCAGAAAACAAACCACACAACACCACCTCCGCGTACGACCCCGGAGCCCGAGAAACCCCACCACCCGAAACCACCGGAACCGGCAACAAACCCCGATCCAACTTCCCATTCACCGTCACCGGAAGCCGGTCCAACACCACCACAACCGACGGCACCATGAACTCCGGCAACCGCAAACGTACGAACTCCCGAAGCCGGCCGGCATCCACCTCGGCGTCCGAAGCCGACACGACGTAAGCAACAACACGCCGGTCGCCCGGCTGGTCCTCGCGCACCACCACCGCCGCCTCGGACACCCCCACATGCCCGGTCAACGCGTTCTCGATCTCCGCAGGCTCGATCCGGAACCCCCGCACCTTCACCTGATCATCAGCACGCCCCACGAACTCCAGCACGCCGTCCCGGTTCCACCGCACCAAATCCCCGGTCCGATACATCCGCGACCCCGCCCGGCCAAACGGATCCGCCACAAACCGCTCCGCACTCAACCCAGCACGACCCCAGTACCCCCGAGCCAAACCCACACCCGCCACATACAATTCCCCCACCACACCCGCAGGAACCACACCCAACCGACCATCCAGCACATAGACCTGCGTGTTGAGGGTGGGGCGGCCCATGATCGGCTTGTCCGAATCCACGCCAACCGTTCCTACGGTGACCCAGACCGTTGCCTCGGTCGGCCCGTACAGGTTCAGCATCAGTCGGCCAGGGGCCCACCGGGCGATCAGCTCACTACTGATGGCCTCTCCGCCGACCAACAGCGTCCGAAGCGACGGCAATTCCACCACCGGCATGCTCGCCAATACGGACGGTGAAAGCAGAGCATGGGAGATCCGCCCCTCGACGAGCGCGTCGGCCAACTCCCCACCGGTCAATCCCACCGAGCCCGGCGGGACGACCAGGGTTCCGCCGGAGGCGAAGGCCATCAGCATTTCAAGCACTGCGGCATCGAAGCTCTGTGAGGCCAGTTGCAACACCCGCGATGCACCGGTGAGCGCGAAATGCTCCACCTGGGCTCGCGCCAGCCCAGCCAATCCGGCGTGCGAGACCACCACACCCTTCGGAGTCCCCGTTGAACCGGATGTATAGATCACGTACGCGGCGGCATCGCAGGGCACCTCCACATCGGGCGGGACATCCGGGTACCGGTGCACCTCGCCCACCAATTCCGGGTCGTCAAGTATGAGCTTCGGCGTTTCCGTCGGCACCAGGTCGCTGAAGGCGGACTTGGTGAGCACCAGCACAGCGTCGCTGTCCGCCACCATGAAGCCGACTCGCTCTCGCGGGTACGCCGGATCGATCGGCACGTACGCCGCACCCGCTTTCGCCACCGCGAGGACGGCGACGACCGTCTCAACCGATCGCCCGAGCAGCAGCGCAACGCGTGATTCCGGCCCGACGCCGTACGCGTTGAGGTGGTGCGCGAGTTGGTTTGCGTGGGTGTTGAGTTCGGCGTACGTGAGGTGGATGCCGGCGTGTTCGAGTGCGGTGGCGTGGGGTGTCCTGTCCACCTGCTCCTGGAAGAGATCCGGCAGCGGTGTGGGAGTGACGTCGGGCCTTTGGGTGTCGTTGCGCTCGACCAGCAGCTCGTGTTCTTCGTCCGCATCGAGGAGCTGGACGCGGCCTAGACGCAGCTCGGGATCTTCCGCCACCTGACCCAGGAGACGAACCAGATAGCTGCCGAGCTGATACGCGGTCTCGCGGTCGAAGAGGTCTTCGGAGTACGTCAGCGACAGCTCCATGCCGACCGGCGCCCCGCCAGTGCTCCGATACTCGTCGAACACGAACGACAGGTCGAACTTCCCCGGACTGAAATCATGGGAATACAAACCCCCCGTCGTGCCCGGCAACGCGAAATCATGCTCCTCCGCATTATTGAGAGCAAACGCCACCTGAAACAACGGATGCTGCGCCAACGACCGAACCGGATTGACCGCCTCCACCAAACGCTCAAACGGCACATCCTGATGCTCATACGCCGCAACATCGACATCGCGAACCCGACCGACCAGCTCACGGAACGTGGGATCACCCGAGGAATCCACCCGCAAGACAAGAGTGTTGACGAAAAACCCCGCCAAGTCCTCCAACGCGCTGTCGGTCCGCCCCGCAATCGGAGACCCGA
>NZ_JBQQBT010000058.1:0-2164 GCF_052245835.1 Streptomyces sp. 8N114
CCGATACGCAGGTCAAGATCCGTGGTTTCCGTATCGAGCCTGCCGAGACCGAGGCGGCGCTGCTCGCCCACCCGGGTGTCGCGCAGGCAGCGGTCATCGCCCGGGACCTGCCCGGCAGCACCAACGGAGGCAAACAACTCGTCGCCTACGTCGTACCGACGCACGTCGTACCGACGCACCCGAACGCGCGGGACTCCGACGCCGACACCCTCGGCCCCGGCGCCCTCCGGTCCTGGGCAGCACAGCGTCTGCCGGAGTTCATGGTGCCCTCGGCGTTCGTCACCCTCGACCGGCTGCCACTCGCGCCCAACGGGAAGCTGGACCGTAAGGCGCTGCCCGAGCCGGAGTTCTCCGGGGAGACGTATCGCGCGCCGCGCACCCCCGGCGAGGAGCAGTTGGCGACGCTGTTCGCCGAGGTTCTCGGCCTGCAGAAGGTCGGGATCGACGACAACTTCTTCCACCTCGGCGGCCATTCACTGCGCGCCACCCGCCTCGTCAGCCTCATCCGCACGGCCCTCGGTACAGACATCCCGATCCGTGCCGTCTTCCAGCACCCGACCATCGCCGAACTCGCTCGCAGGCTGGAGGACTCGGCGGTTTCCGGCCGCCCCCGACCCCGTCCGCGTCTGCGCCGGATGACTCAGGAGTAGCCCGCATGATCCCCTTGTCGTTTGCTCAGCGTCGGCTGTGGTTCATTCACCGCTTCGAGGGCCCGTCGGCGACCTACAACATCCCCCTTGTCCTGCGGCTGACCGGGGACCTGGACACCGAGGCACTGCGGGCCGCAGTGCGGGACGTGGTGATACGGCACGAGAGCCTGCGCACCCTGATCGCCGAGGACCCCGACGGGGTGCCGTACCAGCAGGTCGTACCGGTGGAGGAGCTGGACTTCGAGGTGCCGGTCGTCGAGGTGACGCCGGACGGGGCGCAGGCCGCCGTGGCGGAGGCAGCCGCGCACGCCTTCGACCTGGGGGCGGAGATCCCCTTCCGCGCCCGGCTCTTCCGCAGCGCCCCCGACGTGCACACCCTCGCGCTGGTGCTGCACCACATAGCGGGCGACGGCGAGTCGGCGGGGCCGCTGGCCCGGGACATCTCGGCCGCGTATGCCGTACGACGCGAAGGCACGGGCGGTGCGGTCGGCGCGGGCGGCGACCCGCACGAGCCGGACTGGCCGGAACTGCCTGTCCGGTACATCGACTACACCCTCTGGCAGCAGGAACTGCTCGGCGACGAGGACGATCCCGACAGTCTGCTGGCGCAGCAGTTCGCGTACTGGCGGGACGAGCTGGCCGACGTACCGCAGCCGATGCCGCTGCCCACCGACCGGCCCCGTCCGCCGGTCGCCGGCTACCACGGTGACACTGTGACGTTCGCACTCGACGCGGAGCTGTGCGCCACCGTCGAGAAGCTGGCCCGCGAGCAGAACGCCACCATGCCGATGGTCCTCCAGGCGGCGCTCGCCGTCCTCCTCGGACAGCTCGGCAGCGGTGACGACATCACCATGGGCTCCCCCATCGCAGGGCGTACAGACGAAGCCCTGGCCGACATGGTCGGCTTCTTCCTCAACACCTGGGTACTCCGCGTCGATCTGACCGGCAACCCGACGTTCGACCAGGTGCTCGATCGGGTCCGGGACAAGGCGCTGACCGCCTACGACAACCAGGACGCACCCTTCGAACGCCTGGTGGAGCTGCTCAACCCGGACCGCTCCACCGCCTACCACCCGCTCTTCCAGGTGATGTTCGCCTGGCAGAAGGAGTGGCCCTCCTTCGCGCTGCCCGGCCTGGAGGTCGCGCTGGAGCAGGTGGGCACCGCCACGGCCAAGTTCGACCTGTCCTTCAACCTCTCCGAGCTCACCGCCGCCGAGGACGGCGCCCGCACGGTGCACGGCACCGTCGAGTACGCCACCGACCTGTTCGAACGCACCACAGCCGAGGCCCTTGCCGAACGGTACGTACGCGTACTGCGCCAGCTCGTCACCCGGCCCGACCGGCCCCTGAGCACGCTGCGCGTCCTCGACCCGGACGAGGAGCGCTCCCTGCTGGAGTTTGGTGGTGGTGAGTGTCGGGTGTTGCGGGATGGTTCGTTGGCGGGTGGTTTTGAGGAGCAGGTGGGGCGGTCGCCGGGTGGGACGGCGTTGGTGTTCGAGGGTGTGGGGGTGTCG
>NZ_JBQQBT010000059.1:0-1993 GCF_052245835.1 Streptomyces sp. 8N114
CGTACCCCGATGTCTTGGGCCCCAGGGCCTGCCTCTTCTGCGGCAATCCCGCCTGAACCGGTCGCCACCGGCTCCGGCGCCCGTCGCACTGCGGCGGGCGCCGGAGCCTAGGTTGCCCGCCCCTCGGGGCGGGCAACCCGCGGGTCTTCCACGTCAGCGTCAGCCCCGCACTCTCGCCTCCCCTCGCTTGGGGTACGCGTCTTGGGACCGTCTCGTATGGAGCGCGCAAGCCGGCGCGGCGTACGGGTCGGCTCTCCTTGCCGCTTCCTCCGTGGCTCTTCCGCCGCTCCGGCCTTCGTCGGCAGCGGTGAGTCCGGGTCTCTGCCGGGATTCTTGCTCGCCGCTTTGTGGGCTTGGTGCGCGTAAGCAGCCAGGAATTGCGCCAACTCAGACGTCACGGGCTTCACGTTGCAGCTGTCCCTTTGTCACGACCGAGCTGAGTGCGGGTGGTGGTCCCCTGTCCGCCGCTTTGAGCCTGCGCCACGCCGAGACGGGAGGCAACCGGGCTCGTCCCTCCCCCGGTTGCCTCCCGCCCCAGCGCAGCGCGGTCGGCACGCGTCGGACAGGGGACCACCACCCGTCGCAGAGAGCGGCGAGTCCCCTTCCAGAGGAGGGACCATGAACGAGGACCGCAAGCGGATCAAAAGGGCGGTCTGGGCCATCGTGGGCGTGCTCGTCGGCGTCCTGCTGATCGCGCAGTGCGCGGCCAGCAGCGATGGCCGTTGCAGCAATGACAGCCGCGGTGCCACGAAGGTGCAGGCCGCGGCGTTCTCCCCGGCGAAGTCCGGAGGAACGTTCCTCAGCAAGCCCCCCGCCCCGAAGCCGAACCGAGGCAGCGGCGGTGGCGGTGGCGGTGGCGGTGGCTTCTTCAGCATCTTCATCATCCACGACAACGACTGCGACTGAGTCCCGTCCCGGTCGACGCTCAGCTACACGAAGCTGTGCAGTTGAGCGGCCGAGGCCCGGTGCCCGCCAGTTCTCCGGCGGGCACCGGGCCTTTTTCGTGTGCTGGCTCTTGACCTCAGTACGGGCCCGGCGCGGGGTCGTTCGTCGGTGTCCGGCGTGCTTCCGTCTGCTGCCGACTGCTCGCTGGGGGTACGCGTCTTCGGGCCGTCTCGGAGAGCCCGCTCGCCTCGTCTGCGGCCGTGCAAGCACGTCCAGCAGCGGATTTCTCCACCGGCGTTCCCGCTTGGCCGGTGTACGTCACCGTTTCTGCTTAGTCCTCGGCAGTCTCCGTGGCTGTCCGTGCCGCCGTTCGGTCTCCTCCGTTCCCGCTTGTGCCGTTCGCGCAGTGCCTGGGGCTGCGGTCTGGTTGGCCCCTGCCCGCCGCTTGCAGCCTGCGGCTGGGGCGGGGCGGCCGCAAGCCCAAAAAGCACGGGCTTGCCCCCACCCCGCCCCTGCCGCTGATCGGCTGCGCCGGGCAGGGCCGATCACGGCCCACCTCCCTCTCGACGGAGGCCATCGCCCGGCACATCCGAGAAGGAGAGCACCATGTCGAACCAGTCCCCGCAGCCCCAGCCGGCCCCGCAGACCTGCAACGGGTGCACGGGAGAGAACGGTAAGCACAAGGAGATCCAGGTCGTCACCAACGACGATAAGAACAACGTCGTGAACAGGTCGGAACCCTGCAAAGGGCGGCGGAGGTAAGGCGACAGGCCCTGGCGCCGTCGGATCCCGACGGCGCCAGGGCCTTTTCGTGTGGAGTGCGCAAGCAAGTGGCGCGGCATGGGGGTAGCTCGGTGGCGTGCGTGCCGTGATGGCGGTCTCGCGCCGGCGGGCAGCGGCGCGCCGCATCCCCGTATCCGTACGTCTTATCTGTTCGACCTGCATGGAGGTTTCGAGGCTATGAGTCGCTACCCACAACGCCGTCCAAGTCGCGCGGTCCGGCGGCAGCGCTACTACCGCGACCGCTCCGGAATCGCCGGGTTCTTCCGCTGGTTCCTGGGCATCTTCGGCGACTTCGACTGAACGGTTGCGGGGGGGGGGGGGGGAG
>NZ_JBQQBT010000060.1:0-1747 GCF_052245835.1 Streptomyces sp. 8N114
GTTACCGGGACTCTTGCAGAAAGCCCCGGCGTTCACGCCGGGGATGAATGCGTCTCAAGGCTGCTCTGACGTGCACGTTGGAGCGGACGTTTTTGCTGCTCGATGTACTGGCGGACGATCACCAGTGGTGCTCCGCCGCACGATGCGGAGAAATACGAGGGCGACCACAGGTGTCCGTGCATGATGGCGCAGTTGATCCGGCCGGTGAACTCCTGCCGTATCCGGCGAGCGGAGACGCCCTTGAGGCTGTTGACCAGCTTGGAGACGGCGACCTTGGGCGGGTAGTTGATCAGGAGGTGGACGTGATCGCGTTCGCCGTTGAACTCCTTCAGCTCCGCCTCGAAGTCCTCGCAGACCTTGCGCATGATCTCTTCGCAGCGCGTCAGCATCTCGTCGTTGAACACCCCGCGCCGGTACTTCGTCACGAAGACCAAGTGGACATGCATTGCGGAAACTACGTGTCTGCCACGCCTGTAGTCGTTCTGTTCATCCATGAGACCAACAGTAGTAGGCTCTTGAGTGTGCAGCTCCGCTACAACTACCGGGCCTACCCGGACGCCTCCCAGCGCCGCGCGCTGGCACATGCGTTCGGGTGCGCCCGCGTGGTGTGGAACGACTGCTTGCGCGACCGGAAGGAAGCGCACGCGCGGGACTGCCGTACGTGAAGTCGGCCGAGCTGTCCCGGCTTCGCATCACCCAGGCCAAGCGAACCGAGGAACGCGCCTGGCTCGCCGACGTGTCGGCGGTCGTCCTGCAACAGTCTCTGCGGGACCTGGACACCGCCTACAAGAACTTCTTCGACTCGGTCAAGGGCAAGCGGCAGGGCCGCAAGGTCGGCCCTCCCCGGTACAAGTCGAAGAAGGACACCCGGCAGTCGATCCGCCTCAACACCAACGCCTTCTCCCTCCCGGACGACGGCACGGTGTACGTGGCCAAGGTCGGCAACCTCAAGGTCAAGTGGTCCCGTCGGCTTCCGGCCGCACCCACGTCGCTGACCGTCACCCAAGACAGCTCCGGCCGGTACTTCCTCAGCTTCGTCGTGGACACCGAGCCGGACGTCCTTCCCCAGGTGGAGGCGGAAACCGGTCTTGACCTCGGCCTGTCCGCCTTCGCGGTCGGGTCCGACGGCCAAAAGATCGACAGCCCCCGCTTCCTGCGTCGGTCCGAGAAGAAGCTGAGGCGCCTTCAGCGGGAGCTGTCCCGTAAGGCCAAGGGATCGAAGAACCGGGCCAAGGCCCGTATCAAGGTCGCACGTCAGCACGCCCGCGTGGCGGACCGGCGCCGGGACTGGCATCACAAGGCATCCACGCAGATCATTCGCGACAACCAAGCGGTGTATGTGGAAGACCTCGCGGTGTCCGGCCTCGGCCGTACCCGGCTCGCCAAGTCCGTGCACGACGCGGGATGGTCCGCGTTCGTCGGCATGCTGGAGTACAAGGCGGTCAAGCACGGCCGCACCTTCGTCAAGGTGGACCGGGCCTTCCCGTCCTCTCAGGTCTGCTCGGCCTGCGGATTCCGGGACGGCCCCAAGCCCCTGCACGTCCGGGAGTGGACGTGCGGGGCCTGTGGCACCGTGCACGACCGCGACCACAACGCCGCCCGCAACGTCCTCTTCGAAGGACGCCGTATCGTTGCCACCGGACGGGTGGAGACGCTAAACGCCTGTGGAGTGCCGGTAAGACGGGCACACGTGCCCGCACAGCGCAGTGAAGCAGGAAGCCCCCGGAAGGGTCAGGCGACCCAGGCC
>NZ_JBQQBT010000061.1:0-1449 GCF_052245835.1 Streptomyces sp. 8N114
GTCGATGCGGGAGCGGTCCAGCGTGGCGGCGGAGGAGCTGATGAATTCTCTGCGCGGGGCCACTTCGCTGCCCATCAGCAGGTCGAATGCCTGCTCGGCCGCCTCCAGGTCGCTGATGTTGATGCGGCGCAGGGTGCGGTGACGGGGGTCCATGGTGGTCTCGGCCAGCTGGTCGGCGTCCATCTCGCCCAGGCCCTTGTAGCGCTGGATGGACTCCTTGTAGCGGATCTTCTTCCGCTCCAGCTCCAGCAGCGTCTGGCGCAGCTCGTTGTCCGAGTAGGTGTACAGGTACTTGTCCTGTCCCTTCTTCGGGTTGATCAGCTCGATCCGGTGCAGTGGCGGCACCGCGGAGAAGACGCGGCCCTCCTCGACCATCGGCCGCATGTAGCGCTGGAAGAGCGTGAGCAGCAGACAGCGGATGTGCGCCCCGTCCACGTCCGCGTCGGCGAGGAAGATGACCTTGCCGTAGCGGGCCTGGTCGATGTCGAAGGTCCGCCCGGACCCGGCTCCTATGACCTGGATGATCGCCCCGCACTCGGCGTTCTTGAGCATGTCCGAGACGGACGACTTCTGCACGTTGAGGATCTTGCCCCGGATCGGCAGCAGCGCCTGGAACTCGGAGTTGCGCGCCACCTTGGCGGTGCCGAGCGCGGAGTCACCCTCCACGATGAACAACTCGGTGCGGTCGATGTCATCGGCGCGGCAGTCGGCCAGCTTGGCCGGCAGCGCCGAGGACTCCAGCGCGGTCTTCCTGCGCTGCGCCTCCTTGTGCTGCCGCGCCGCAATACGCGTACGGGCAGCGGCCGCGACCTTCTCCAGCACCGCACGCGCCTGCGCCTTGGCATCCCGCTTGGAAGAGGTCAAAAACGCCTTCAGCTCCCTGGCCACGACCTGCGCGACGATCCGCGAGGCGGCCGAGGTGCCCAGCACCTCCTTGGTCTGCCCCTCGAACTGCGGCTCGGCCAGCCGCACCGTCACCACAGCGGTCAGCCCCTCAAGCGCATCGTCCTTGACGACATCGTCGTCGGCGACCTTCAGCAACCGGTGCGTACGCAGCGCCTCGTTGACCGTCTTGGTGACCGACCGCTCAAAACCCGCGACATGGGTACCGCCCTTCGGCGTGGCGATGATGTTCACGAACGACCTCAGCAACGAGTCGTACCCCGTCCCCCAGCGCAGCGCGATATCCACCCCCAGCTCCCGCTGCACCTCGGTGGGAATCATGTGCCCCCGCTCATCCAGCACCGGCACAGTCTCCTTGAAGGTCCCCTGCCCCTGGAGCCGCAGCACGTCACAGACCGCCTTGTCCTGCGCAAGGTACTCACAGAACTCGCTGATACCACCGTCGAAACGGAACGTCTCCTCCGCGACACCCTCCCCCTCCAGCCCGCGCTCGTCCCGCACGACAATCGTCAGCCCAGGCACCAGAAACGCCGTCTGACGGGCACG
>NZ_JBQQBT010000062.1:0-1138 GCF_052245835.1 Streptomyces sp. 8N114
CCTGCTGGAGTTTGGTGGTGGTGAGTGTCGGGTGTTGCGGGATGGTTCGTTGGCGGGTGGTTTTGAGGAGCAGGTGGGGCGGTCGCCGGGTGGGACGGCGTTGGTGTTCGAGGGTGTGGGGGTGTCGTACGGGGAGTTGAATGCGCGGGCGAATCGGTTGGCGCATTGGTTGTTGGAGCGGGGTGCTGGGGCGGAGTCGTTTGTGGGGGTGCGGTTGCCGCGTTCGGTTGATTTGTTGGTGGCGTTGTTGGGGGTGTTGAAGTCGGGGTCGGCGTATGTGCCGATCGAGGTGAATCAGCCGGTGGAGCGGGTGGAGTACATCGTTGCTGATGCTCGTCCGGTGTTGGTGCTTGAGGAGTTGCCGGATACGGCGGGGTATTCGGAGGTGGATCCGGGTGTGGAGGTGTTGCCGGATCATGCGGCGTATGCGATTTATACGTCGGGTTCTACTGGTGGGCCGAAGGGTGTGGTGGTGTCCAATCGGTCGATTATGAATCGGTTGGAGTGGGGGCATGGTGAGTATGGGCTGGATGCTTCGCATCGGATGGTGTTGAAGACGTCTGTTGGTTTTGATGTGTCGGTTCCGGAGATTTTCTGGCCGTTGTTGGTGGGTGCGACGTTGGTGATCGCGCGGCCGGATGGTCATCGTGATCCGGCGTATCTGGCCCGGCTGATCCAGGAACAGCAGGTCACCGAGATCAACTTCGCCCCCTCCATGCTGGCCGCGTTCCTCGCTGAACCGGCCGCGGCGGATTGCACGAGTCTGCGCCGTGTCGAGGCAGCCGGAGAAGCCATCCCCGTCGAACTCGCCAATCAGTTCCTGCGGGTGTTGCCGGGCGTTGAGTTGCACAATTTGTACGGTCCGACGGAGGCGGCGGTGGAGGTGTCGCATTGGCGGCATCGGGAGGAGCCGGGTGCCAGTGGTGTGCCGATCGGCAGGCCGGTGTGGAATACGCGGTTGTATGTGCTGGATTCGGCGTTGCGTCCGGTGCCGGCTGGTGTGCCGGGTGAGTTGTATCTGGCTGGTGTGCAGTTGGCGCGGGGTTATCTGGGGCGGCATGGTCTGACGGCTGAGCGGTTCGTGGCTGATCCGTTCGGGCCGCCCGGGGCGCGGATGTATCGCAGTGGTGACCTGGTC
>NZ_JBQQBT010000063.1:0-1080 GCF_052245835.1 Streptomyces sp. 8N114
GGTTGCCGGCTCCTCCCTTCCTCCTTTGTCGCGGCCTCAGTTGGCGGAGGCGCGTCGTGTTCGGGCGGTCGAGTTGTTCGAGGACGGCGTCGCGAATGCGGAGATCGCGAGGGCGGTGGGGGTGTGTGCCGAGAGTGTGCGGCGTTGGCGGCGGGTGTGGGAGCAAGGCGGTGCTTCGGCCCTGCGGCGACGGGCAGCAACCGGGCGCCCGCCCAAGCTGGACGACGCTCAGGTCGAGATGGTCCGGGCCGCGTTGGAGCAAGGTGCCCAGGCTCATGGTTTCGAGGCCGACCTGTGGACCCTGGAACGAGTCGGCGCGGTCGTCACCCGGGCAACGGGGGTGGTGTTGTCAAGGGCGTCGGTGTGGCGGCTGCTGACCGGCCGGCTCGGATGGAGCCTGCAACGGCCCGAGCGGCGGGCGGTCGAGCGGGACGAGTCGGAGATCGCCCGCTGGGTCGCGCACGAGTGGCCGCGCATCAAAAAAGGGCCGTGAACACACGTGCCTGGATCGTCTTCCTCGACGAATCAGGCGTCTCCCTGCTCCCTCAGATCCGCCGCACCTACTCACCCCGAGGGCGGACTCCGCTCCTGCGGCACCGCCTGAACTGGAAGCGCGCGTCGATGGCCGGGGCCTTGGGCTACCACTCCACCGACCCCGGCCGCGGGGCCCGCCTGTGCTTCCACCTCAAGCCCGGCAGCTACGACACCGCCGGACTCATCGAGGTCCTGGAGCAGATGAAGGTGTACTACCGCGGCGAGCGAGTGGTCCTGGTCTGGGACGGCCTGTCCGCCCACCGGAGCCGGGCGATGCGGGCCTGGGCCGCCGAACAGGACTGGCTCACCCTGGAACGATTACCCGCCTACGCTCCCGAGCTGAACCCGGTGGAACTGCTGTGGTCCTCGCTCAAGAAGCGTGAACTTGCCAACCTCGCCGGCGACCACCTCGCCGATGTCGCCGACGCCACCGAGCAAGGCATCCACCGCATCAATACCAACCCCCGACTTCCATGGTCATTCCTCGCCCATACCGGCCTGACCATCCGCCCACCACACCCACCGAACTTACGAAAAGATCAGTAA
>NZ_JBQQBT010000064.1:0-1044 GCF_052245835.1 Streptomyces sp. 8N114
CGTTGGTGGGTGTGTCGCAGGGTGAGATCGAGGCGTGGGAGTCCCGGTATCAGGGGCTGGTGGATGTCTGGCCGCAGTCGACGTTGCAGGCCGGGTTGTTGTTCCACAGCAAGCTGGTGGACTCCGGTAGCGGCGGTGGGGGTTTCGATGCGTATCAGATGCAGTTGGTCTTCCATCTGGCCGGCTGTGTGGATGCGGAGCGGATGCGGGTTGCGGGTCAGGCGCTGCTGGAGCGGTATGCGAATCTGCGCACGGCTTTTGTGGAGGATGCGCGGGGGAATCCGGTGCAGTTGGTCGTCGAGGGTGTTGAGCTGCCGTGGGAGTTCGTGGACCTCACGATGGTTCCGGACCAGGAACGTAGTGAGCAGTTCGAGCGGTTCCTGGTAGCGGATCATGGTCGGCATTTCGATCCGGGGTGTCCGCCGATGGTGCGGATGTCGTTGGTGGCGTTGGAGGCGGAGCGTTTCGAGTTGGTGTTGACGGCGCATCATGCGCTGTTCGATGGCTGGTCGCTTCCGGTGCTGTTCAAGGATCTGCTGCGGCTGTACGCCGCGCACGGTGACTCGTCTGGTCTGCCGCGGGTGCGGGGTTATCGGGACTTTCTGGCCTGGCTGGAGCGGCAGGACCGGGAGGAGACCCTCCGGGCGTGGGCTGCCGAACTCGACGGCGTCGAAGAACCCACCCTTCTCGCGCCGGAGAACGCGGGGAGTGAGAGTGAGAGTGCGGGTGTAGCGGTGGGCATCGGGCAGGCCGATGTTCCGCTGTCGCCGCAGGAGGCGCGGGCGCTGACGCGTCGTGCGGCGGAGTTGGGTGTCACGGTCAACACGCTGGTGCAGGGCGCCTGGGCGGTGCTGCTGGGTCAGCTCACCGGTCGGCAGGATGTGGTGTTCGGTGCCACGGTCTCCGGGCGTCCGCCGTCGCTGCCGGACGTGGACTCGATGGTGGGCCTGTTCATCAACACCCTGCCGGTCCGGGTGCGGTATGACGCGGGCGACACCCTCGCCGACGTACTCCAGCGCACCCAGGAACACCAAGCCGGACTCC
>NZ_JBQQBT010000065.1:0-943 GCF_052245835.1 Streptomyces sp. 8N114
ACCCGACCGACCAGCTCACGGAACGTGGGATCACCCGAGGAATCCACCCGCAAGACAAGAGTGTTGACGAAAAACCCCGCCAAGTCCTCCAACGCGCTGTCGGTCCGCCCCGCAATCGGAGACCCGACCACAACGTCCTCTCCCGCATTCAATCGGGACAACAACGCCACCAAACCGGCGTGAAGCACCATGAACACGCTTGCCCCACCGGCAGCCGCGACGCCGGCCAACCCCTCATGCACCTCCGCGTCAACCGCGAACGACACCACACCACCGCGATAACTCGCCGCCCGCGGACGCACCCGATCCACCGGCAACGACAACTGCTCAGGCGCCCCCTCCAATTCCCGCCGCCAATAAGCAAGCTGCCGGGAAATCAGACTGTCCGGATCCTCCTCACTGCCAAGAAATGCGCGCTGCCACAACGCGTAATCCGCATACTGCACCGGCAACGGCACCCAATCCGGCCCCACACCCTCACAACGCGCCCGGTAGGCGTCACAAAGATCCCGCCACAACGGCCGCAAAGACCAACCATCAGCAGCAATATGGTGCACCACCAACACCAACACCCGCTCCGTCGGCGAAACCACCAACAACCCCGCCCGAACCGGCAACTCACCACCCAGCTCGAACCGGTACCGCACCAACCCGGCCACCGTCTCATCCACCCGCCCAGCCTCAACACGGGAGACCGTCAGACCCGGCCACACACCCCCCAACTCCTCGCACGGCACCACCCTCTGGCACGGCACCCCATCAACCTCGGCAAAAACAGTCCGCAAACTCTCATGCCGAGCCACCACATCACCCAAAGCCGACGCCAGCGCGTCCTCATCCACCTCACCCTCCAACCCCACCACCAACGGAATGTTGTACGTCGCCGACGGCCCCTCCAACCGATACAAAAACCACAACCGAAGCTGCGCAAACGACAACGGCA
>NZ_JBQQBT010000066.1:0-761 GCF_052245835.1 Streptomyces sp. 8N114
AGTGCCCTGGCTGGTCTTCGCGGGTGACGTACTGACTTCCGTCAACCTGCTCATGCTGGCCCTGCTGAAGAACTCCGAACGACGCGCCGAGGACGCTATCCAGCGCAAGCTGGACGCGATCGCGGCGGCCATGCTGGAGTCGCAGGAGGGCGAGTCGCACCAGGCACGGGACTCACTGCGTGAGGCAATCCGGCTGGAGGAGGAGCTGTGATCCGCCATCTGCACCCGCGCACTCCTTCTCGCTCAGGCCCTCCGGCGCCCGCCCTCGCCTTCCTCGGCCACAACCCCGGCTCGTGTGCCGTTCGTCCCCGTCGAAATTCATGCCCTCCCCCGAATGGAGAACCAGGGAAATCACGCCGACCGCCCCTGGCCCGAACCCAGCTCCCTCATGTGAGCCGGGGCTCTGAGCGGCGCCCGAGCCACTGCGCTGTGCGGTCACGCCGCCTGTTGTCGAAGCGGGCTTCGACTGCCAAGAGGTTCTGCGCACAGCGAACCCGACCTCACAAAGGCGACCGTCTGCGTCGGGTAGAGGCGAGCAGCCGAGCCTCTTTGATCTTCATCTGCCCGGTCTCTACAGCGGCCTGTTGCTCGGGCTTCAATCTGGTCCGCAAAGACAGACGTTGCGAGACCGTTGCATGGTGCATCTGCCAGTGCCCTGGCTGGTCTTCGCGGGTGACGTACTGACTTCCGTCAACCTGCTCATGCTGGCCCTGCTGAAGAACTCCGAACGACGCGCCGAGGACGCTATCCAGCGCAAGCTG
>NZ_JBQQBT010000067.1:0-648 GCF_052245835.1 Streptomyces sp. 8N114
TGGACTCGATGGTGGGCCTGTTCATCAACACCCTGCCGGTCCGGGTGCGGTATGACGCGGGCGACACCCTCGCCGACGTACTCCAGCGCACCCAGGAACACCAAGCCGGACTCCTCGACCACCACTATCTGGGCCTGGCCGAGATCCAGCAGAGCACAGGCTTGTCGAGCCTCTTCGACACTCTCGTCGTCTTCGAGTCCTACCCAATCGACCGCGCCGGACTGGACGACGCCAACACGGAAGCCGGCATCTCGATCAGCGGCATCCGCCCGATGACGACCACCCATTACCCGCTCACCCTCCTGGCCACGGCCGACCCCCACCTGCGCCTGACGTTCCAGTACCAGCAGCACCTCTTCGACCAGGCCGCCGTGGAGTCGCTCGCCGCCCGTTTGGTGCAGGTGCTGCGGGCCCTGGTGGCGGATCCGTTGTTGCGGGTGGGTGTGGTGGATGTGTTGTCGGTGGAGGAGCGTGCGTGGCTGGCTGAGCGTCATGTGCCGTCGACTGACGGTGAGTCTGGCGTGTCGTTGGTGGGGTTGTTCGAGGAGTGGGTTGGGCGGTCGCCGGGTGCGGTGGCTGTGGTGTGTGGGGGTTCGCGGTTGTCGTTCGGGGAGGTGAATGCGCGGGCGAACCGTTTTGCGCGGGTGC
>NZ_JBQQBT010000068.1:0-629 GCF_052245835.1 Streptomyces sp. 8N114
TCCACCAGCCCCTGATACCGGGACTCCCACGCCTCGATCTCACCCTGCGACACACCCACCAACGGCACATCCGAAGGCGTCAGACCACCCGCCCCCGGAACCTCGGCGACGTGCCGGGCAAGACCCGCCAACGCCTCCACCCACAACCCCGCCAACTCCTCCACCTCACCCGCAGCCAACAGCCCGGACGGGAAGGAGAAGAGGGTTGTCAGCTGTTCGCCGTGGCCGTTGTCGGTGACGACGGAGTTGACGTCGAGCGCCACCATCGCGGGCATTTCGGGGGAGGGCACGGCGGTGAGTTCGCCGGCTTCGGGTGCGGGGTGGAAGCCGAGGCCGCGCAGATGCTCGGGCATGTCGGTGCCGGAGAAACGGCCCAGATAATTGAAACCGATCTGCCCAGTCGAACGACCCGAAAGCACCGCCCCCGTCCCGTCGTTCAAATACCGCAGCAAACCAAAACCGATCCCCTTGTCCGGGACCGCCAACAACTGCTCCTTGACCACCTTCACCGCACGCCCAGCAGCCACTCCCCCGGCGAACGCCTCACCGACATCCACCCCGGCAAGATCCAGCCGCACCGGATACATGCTGGTGAACCAGCCCACCGTCCGCGACAGATCCGCCCCAGG
>NZ_JBQQBT010000069.1:0-513 GCF_052245835.1 Streptomyces sp. 8N114
TCGCCACGTGGTCGACCGGGGGTTCGGTCGAGGTGGTGCGGGATGTGCTGGCGTTGGCCGAGCGGGAGCGCTGGGATGTGGACGTCATCAGCACGGTGCCCTCAGCCTTCGCCGAACTCCTCGACCAAGTGGACCAGCGGGTCACCCCGAGCAGTCTGGTGTTCGCCGGGGAGCCGCTGCCCGACACCCTGGTGCGCCGGGTACGCGCGGCCTTCCCCGGCGTACGCGTCGTCAACGCCTACGGCCAGAGCGAGTCGTACTACGCCACCACCTGGACCGCTGTCCAGGAGGGTGATCTGCCCTCCTCCCCGGCAGCTCCCCTGGGCCGCCCGCTGGGCGGCGTGCGTACCTATGTTCTTGGTCCGGGGTTGGTGCCGGTTCCGCCAGGTGTGGCGGGGGAGTTGTATGTGGCGGGTGCGGGGATCGGCCGGGGCTACCATGGCCGGCCCGCGCTGACGGCTGAGCGGTTTGTCGCGGATCCGTTGGGTCCGGCTGGTGCGCGGATGTACCGCA